>JAJZQN010000025.1 GCA_021847605.1 Pseudomonadota bacterium
GCCTTTGCTAGCGATTTTTTCAAGGAGGGTTGGGTCTTCATCTTCGTTCCTTCGTCACTGCGACGAAGACCCAACCCTCCTCAAATCACAACCTCAAATCTGTGCCATTGGCGCTGACGGGGAACACCTTAGAGATGAGGCAAAAATACCCTGCGCCATTTTCGGCCAAGCTCTCCTAACTTGGGCAAACTCCCTCGAATGGGCGGATGATAGGGTATGACCTCCATCCGCCGCCGCACCTGGACTACCCCCGAGGGCAACGAGAAAACCGCCTGGCTGGTCGATTACCGCGACACCGCTGGCAAGCGACGAGCAAAGCAGTTTGCGCGCAAGAAAGATGCCGAGACCTGGCTGACCAAAGCCGCCTATGATGTCAGCCAGGGCACACACACCCCTGACAGCACTTCTATAACCGTAACCGAAGCTGCGAAGCTATGGATCTCGAAAGCCCAAGCCGAAGACCGCGAGCGGTCGACAGTCAAATCCTACAAGGAGTTGGAGCGCCTACATATCAGCCCGCTCATCGGGTCTATCAAGCTGTCCCGCCTTACAGCGCCGCTCGTTGAGCAATACCGAGATGATCTCGTAGCGACCCGATCGCGAGCGATGGCCGGCAAAGCGGTCCGTGCGCTATCGATGGTGCTGTCGGAAGCCCAGCGCCGCGGACTGATCGGCCAGAACGTTGCCAAAGGCGTCAAAGTGATCCGCGCCAGCCGCGATAAGGTGAAGATCGAGATACCAACGAAAGCCGAGTTAAAGGCCCTGCTCGCCGCCGCCACCGACGATGAGAAGCCTCTGATCATGACAGCAGTACTCACCGGCCTGCGATCTTCCGAGCTGCGCGGGTTACGGTGGCAGGACGTCAACCTCAAAAACGCCAAGATATCGGTAAATCAGCGCGCCGATCAGTGGGGGCATATCGGGCCGCCGAAGAGCGCGGCCGGTTTTCGGACGATCCCCATCTCCCCTGCCCTCGTCACCGTGCTGAAAGCGTGGAAGCTGCGCGTAACCAATTCCGACGCCGATCTAGCGTTTCCGAACGCCAAGGGCGGTGCTCAGTGGCATAACAACCTGCTTCGTAGGCTATACATCCCGCTCCAGATCCGCGCTGGACTGACCAAACCGAAACTGGATAGGGCTGGAAAAGCAGCTCTGGACGATGACGAAAAGCCGATCCTCACGGGCCGATATGGCTTCCATGCCCTTCGCCACGCCGCCGCATCGGGCTGGATCGCTCAACGCATCGACTTGAAGCGGCTTCAAGTCTGGATTGGGCATGAGAATATTCAGCTGACGATCGACACTTATGGCCACCTGATCCACGATGCTGGCGGAGATGCTGAACTTATCGCCGCGGCGAGCGCAGATTTGAATTGACGGACTTTACTCGTGAAAACAACTGACCATGGAAAATTCGGCGAAGTTTGGATACCTTCGGGCTTCCAAGACCTGATGGAATTCGTGGCCGGAACAGTGTCGGAGCCTTCAGCCGTTAGAATGTGGCGCGGACAGGCAAAGTCAGAATGGCTGCTACACAGTTCCGCTCAACGGAAACTCAGCGCGGAACGCAATCCAGTGAAGGAAAATATATTATCTGCGTATGAGACCAACTTGCTAAAGCAGGCTACTCACCGAGGATATCGATATGTTGACGGGCGAGAGCTATCAGATTTTGAGCTGTTAGCTAGGCTTCAACACCACGGTGCAGCGACAAGGCTGATAGATACTACGCGAAACTTCTTGGTGGCATTATATTTTGCCTGCTGCTCTGAAGGCGATAGCGACGGGATGGTGTTTGGAATCCATTCGGATCATTTGGGCGGATACGAAGGGTTGCTGCTCGATGGAGACTACAAAACAATCGTCGCTGGTGCTGGGTTGCATAGCCATCCGCAAACGTGGGAGCCGCCGGTTGTGTCTAAACGCGTGGCAGCGCAATCATCGCAATTCGTTTACAGTGCCATCGTCGACCAACTACATGGATCTCTAGCGATCGACGATTGCGCAAGGGGACTATTAGCGATCCAGATCGAAGCATCGCTGAAAGCCGGGTTCATGACGATATTAGAGAGAACGTTTGACGTCAGGCTGCTCACACTCTTCCCTGATATCGACGGCTTTGGGCTCACTTTCGGCCAAGACCGAGACCAGTACTTTTCTCAACGCTGGTGAATCAGTTGCAACATGGATGCAACACGAACTATAGAATCCCATAATCCGTAAGGTCTCGGGGCCTTATCATAATCCGCGTGTCGGGGGTTCAAGTCCCTCCTCCGCTACCAACGGAAATCTTTCACCGTTGGGAAGTCCGACACATATATCGGACGATAAGCTGCACTTGCCGGGATGGCAGCGCGGCAGGCGATGCCATTGCGCTGCGCCCTTCCCAGCCATTCATCGAACCACCGTTTCTCTCAGCCTGATGCCCCTTACGGGTCCGCTGCCCCTTTCAGGCCCACGGGGTGCCATTGTCGCGGGACATGGGGATGCAACTGGTCGATAAGCCACCAGCGCAGCGGAATGCGCAGCTCCCGAAGGCCGGGCAAACTCCACAAATCCCACCCCACCGGCAGCCGGAAAGGGTTGCGTCGTCCATAGGCCCATAATTCGATACGGGTCGCCGCCGTGGTGGCTTCGGAACGGGCGTGAAAGCCGAAGGTATCGGCAACGATGAGCGTATTTGCAGGAACCGCATAGACGGTCGGTTCAGGAAGGTTGAGCGAGGCGAGTTCGTCGGCCTGCACCCGCAACGATCCTCTGGCCGACAGGCGGCAATCCCCCTGCTTCACGGTCAGGCTGCGGTTTTTTTCCCAGGCCAGCCGCTCGGGCGTCAGCCTGTGAGAACCATGAACATAGGCGAAGGGGCCGGTTTCGCGAGGCACATCTTCCAGAAACAGCCATGCCTTCATCGATGGATGAAATGTATCCGCATGCAATTGATGCTGCGGATCGCGCGGCGCGTTGTGGCGGCGCGGCATGATCGATTGAATGTAGAGAAGCGGTTCGATGTCGAAACTGGAGACATAGCGAACCAGCCCGCGCCAGCGCGCATCCTTTTGAAAATGCCGCAGCGCTGGGATGGCTTTGAGCGCCGCTTTATCGACCGCCAGACGGCGGGTGATGGTGTCGCCCTGCACCGTTTCCCGCGCAGCGCCCTTATAAGACAGGAGTTGCGTCCTCAGGTTCTGAAAGAGCGGTTCCGGCAAGAAGTTGCGGATTTGAACGACACCGTCGCGGTCGAACGCCTCGCGGTCTTCGACCGAAATCATGTCCGCCAGGCCACGCCTGCGATGGGCCGCCAATGCATGCACCGCCCGAACCCGCGCGGCATGAAGCCCCAGCGCGTTCAACCTTTGCGACCCGATAAGGGGATTATCCGCGAATGACTTAGCGCCGGAAAATATTTGCGCGATCCACCAGGGAAACAGAGCAGCGGAGCGAAGCAACATGAAGCCTCTTTGGAATGGAAGCGAGCAATAGTCGATAGCAATAACGCTTCGGCAGGCGATGCCGCCAAGGTTCAACAGCCGCCCTTCAAGTCCTGCGCGTAATGCGACCGAACAATAATTGGTATCGGTCAACCTCGCCCGCTTCATCGAACGCAGCCATCACCCGGCGCAGATCGCGCGGCGACAGCGGCAGGCGCCCCTCCGTCGGCACGACCGCACCAATCCCGCGCAGATGCGCGATCAACCCGCGCGCACCGCCACAATGGAGCGCATGATCCTCGTCAAAGGCGAAGGCGTCGCCATAATCGGCCAGCATGGCGCGCAGCGCGTCGAGCGAGGGATAGTCCGGCACACCCGGCTCCACCCCACAGGCGGCATGAGCCGCGCGCCAGCCGGCAAAGCTGCCTTGCCCCATAGTGGAGAAGATGAGACTGCCCCCCGGTCGCAACAGCCCGGCCAGCCGCGCCAGCGCCGCGGGCAGATCATCGAACCATTGGAAGGCGAGGCTGGAGAGAATGAGGTCGAACCATGCGCCGTCGAAGGCGGGATATTCGCCGTCCATGGTCAGGAACGTGCCAGCCACCAGCCCCTGTGAAGCGGCCTGCGCCAGCATGCCCGGCGAAATGTCGGTCACGACCTGCTGCGCAGCGGGCCAGCGCGCCTGCACATGACGGGTCAACAGGCCGGTGCCGCAGCCGATTTCCAATATGCGGGCGACATTCGCCCCGCCCTGCCGCTGCGCAAGGTCGGCGACCAGTTCGGCGGCGAAGCGTTGCGGCCCGGCATGGTCGTCATATCCGGCCGCCGCTGCGCCGAACGCATCGCTTATCCGTTGCTTGCGGGGCTGGTTCATGGCTAGGCGCATGACAGAGGTCATGGTTCAAGGCCAGACTCTTCGCCGATAATGTTGCAAGGACAAAACGCCCCATGACCGCATCCCCCCGCATACCCGCCATGGACGTGCTGCGCGGATGCGCGGTGATGGGGATATTGTGGATGAACATCACCGCCTTTGCCCAGCCGCAGGCGGCCTATTTCAATCCCGCCGCCAGCGGGCCGTTGGCGGGCGGAGACATCGCCTTTTGGGCGATCAGTCTGATCGGCGTGGACGGCAAGATGCGCGGTCTGTTCGCCATGCTGTTCGGCGCATCGATGCTGTTGCTGATCGACCGGGAGGAAATGGCCGGGCGCGATGGACGACGCGGCCAGCGCGTGCGGGCCGGATGGCTGCTGCTGATCGGCCTGGCCCATTATATGCTGTTATGGTGGGGCGACATATTGATGATCTATGCCGTCGTCAGCCTTGTCGCGCTGATGTTCGCCGGACGGGAGCCGCTGTCGCTGGTGAAAACCGCCTTCCTCCTGTTCCTGCTGCAATTTCTGTTGTCGGCCAGCTTCGTCACCAGCGTCTATGCCTGGTCCCATGCCGCCGCGGCGCCGGGCGCAACCGCGTCGCTACAGGAAAGCTATGCCAGTTTCGTAGGAGGCCTGTCCGATCCGGCCAGCGCCGCCGTGCGGGCAGACGTCACCCTGCATCGCAGCGGATTTGGCGCGATCCTGTGGCACAAGGCCGCCGGTTTCCCCGGCGAATGGTTCTGGAGCCTGTTGTTCACCGGCTTCGAAACGCTGGGCTTCATGCTGCTGGGCATAGCGATGCTGAAAGGCGGATTCCTGACCGGCCGCTGGCAGGTGGAACAATATCGCCGTACCGCGCGCCATTGTTTCCTGATCGGCCTGCCACCCATGATCGCCCTTGCCGCATGGGTCGCCTATAGCGGTTTTGCGCCGTTGCCAGCATTCGGCACCGCGCTGGCATGGTCGCTGCCTTTCCGCATTCCGCTGGCCGTGGGCTGGGCCGCGTTGATCCTGTGGCTGTTTGCCCGCGCGCCGGGCCACCCGATCTTCAACCGGATCGCGGCGGCAGGACGGATGGCGCTCAGCAACTATCTGGGCACCAGCATCATGATGACCGCCCTCTTCTATGGCTGGGGATTCGGCCTGTTCGGCCATGTCCGCCCTGCCGCGCTGCCGCTGGTCGTGCTGGCCGGGTGGGCAGCGATTCTGCTGTGGTCCAAACCCTATGCCGACCGATTCGCGCTGGGTCCGGCCGAATGGCTGTGGCGCAGCCTGATCAACGGCCGACCGCAAAAGATTCGCAAGAGCATATGATTACTATTGCGACCCATTATCAGAGTCGCTATCTCCCGATCCAAGGTCTGGAGAATGACTCGATGGTCGTGTGCGTTTGTAATGCCATTCGTGAAAAAGACTTGAAAGAGGCGGTGCGCGACGGTGCGGATACGCCATGCAGCGCCTATGCTCGTTTCGGTCGCCGCCCCAAATGCGGCCAGTGCGTGTCCATTGCCCGCACGATTATCGCAGCGGAACTGGCGTCTGTCTGATTTGATTGCAAATCAACCGCACGAACCAATCGCGAAGATAACGCAATAGCGCACCGTAAAATCACGGATTTCCGGGGTTAACAGCCCCCTGCCCCTTCCTTATACTGACCGGCGTTCCCCAATTTCCCGGAGTATAAGCGCCATGAAGGGCGACCCGAAGGTCATCGACTATCTGAACGAAGTCCTCAAGAATGAGTTGACTGCGATCAACCAGTATTTCCTGCACTATCGCATCCTCAATCACTGGGGCATCGAGAAGCTGGCCAAGTTCGAATATAGCGAATCCATCGATGAGATGAAGCATGCCGACAAGGTTGCCGAGCGCATCCTGTTCCTCGACGGCCTGCCCAACTTCCAGCTTTTGGGTCGCCTGAAGATCGGCGAAACGGTCGAGGAAATCCTCAAGGCCGACCTCGAGCTGGAATATGAAGCGCTGCCCGTCCTGCGCGACGCGATCGCCTATTGCGAATCGATCAAGGATTTCGTCAGCCGCGACCTGTTCCAATATATCCTCGAAAGCGAGGAAGAGCATGTGGACACGCTGGAAACCCAGTTCGAAATGATCGAACGCATGGGCATCCAGAATTATGTCCAGCTCCAGAGCAAGGCCAACGAAGAATAAGCGGTACCGCGTTGGCCAGAAGATTCTGAGATCGGTGCGAACAGCCGATGGTGCGCAGAAAAACGCGGACCGCTCAGAATGAAGCCAGCCGACGGGTCGCAAGAAAGAGCCGTGACAACGGCCGGGAGGCGCGGGGTAGCGCGCCTCCCATTTTATGATTGTGTGATTACAGGCCGCCGCCCTCCTGCGGCGATGCGCCTTCTTACAGCAGCGCCTCCAGCAGCCCGATCAGCGGCAGGTCGGCAGGCGGCATATCCAGCCCGTACATCTCCACCGGCCGCACCCATTTGAGCGCCGTCGCCTCCCGCGCTTCGGGAATGCCCTGCCATTTGCGGCAAACATAAAGCAACAGCAGCAGATGTCGGCCATCCAGACCTTCACTGGCGAAGGTTGCAGGCGCCAGGCAGCTTGTGTGGGTGGCGATGCCCAGTTCTTCCTCCAGTTCGCGCACCAGCGCCGCTTCCGGCGTCTCACCCGGTTCCACCTTGCCGCCGGGAAATTCCCACAGGCCCGCCATAGCCTTACCGGGCGGGCGCCGTTGCAACAGGACACGGCCCTCCGCATCGATCAGGGCGACGGCGACAACCAGCAACAAAGAGGATTGCGACATGAGATTCCATGAAAAGGGGATTGCGGGCGAAGGGCTTTTTTAACCCTGTCTGCTTTACACCTCTTTCCGGGACTGTCTGTAGCGAAACGGGGTATCATGCGCGGGCTTATCGAAATCATCGCCCGATCGGCATTGGCCCGCTGCGAGCGGGGGGCCACGGCAATCGAATATGCGTTGATCATTGCAATGATCGTCATTGCCATGATCGCCGCCCTGTCGAACGTCGCCAACAAAACAACCCGGATGTGGAACAACGTCTCCAACGAAGTTCTGGCCCGTTAACCATCAATATCTGACAGTTGCGGCATCCCATTAAACATTTTTCAACCGTCCGCTTCTATTTCGATCCTTGCTGACCACAAAATCCAAGCGGGGCGGCCGGGTAGTTCAACGAAGTTCAAGTCAAGGAGACATGATATGCAGTTCATTCGCAAGATGCTGAAGAACGAAAAGGGTGCAACGGCCATCGAATACGGCCTGATCGCTGCCCTGATCGCCGTCGCTGCCATTGGCGCGATGAGCAGCCTGGGCACCAAGCTGAGCAGCACCTTCAACAATGTCGGCAACAAGCTCTAATCAGCGCTGACATTTGTCGAAAAAGGGGGCGGTGGACTTCGGGTCCACCGCCCCTTTTTCGTTAAAGCCGCCGGTAACGACCATGCCGTCCGTCTTCAGGTGACGATTTTCACCCGCTGACCCGGCCGCAGGACGCTGTTCGCGGTCAGCGCATTGAGCGTCAGGAAGCGTTCGAGCGGATAATCACTATAGCCCATGCGGCGACTGAGCGACTGGACTGTGTCGCCCGCCTTGACAGTCAACACTTCGACGCGATGCGGCTTGATGGCGGCGGCCTCCTGCGCGCTGAGGCGCTGAACCGACTGCACCATCGACGCGAACGGGCCGATCCCCTGCCCCGCAGGCGTGATCAACAGGAAATGATAGGCTTTCCCTTCGCCAAATTCATAGGCGAAGACGGTGGCGTCAATCTGGCTCGATTGCGTGCTGGCCCGCACCGTGCGCCATGCCGCGGGCAGGCCGTTGACGGTCGTGCGCTGCACCTCCCCGGCCGGGACGCCGCCCTGCCCGCTGCTGAGGCGCGACAATACGCCATCGATATAGGTGGCAAGGTTGCCATTATAGGCCGCACCGCCAAACTGCGCCTGCCCGCCAGAACCCGTGACCGAAACCGCCTCCGCGCTATTTTCCATGCCGAACCCGTTCGGCACGGTAAAGCTGAGGCGCAGGTCGGGATGGCGGAAGCGATTACCCTCGATCACGCCCTGTTTGGGATCGTCGCCATAAAGAACGCCGTCCAGCGCATTCAGGAAGACGTCGCGGTTGCGCAGCGCGCTGGTCGAACGGGTGGCCGCCGCACCATTGGCCGCGCGGGTTACACGCGCACCGGGATCGGGGTGAGTGCTGGCCCATTCCGGCACCGAACGCGCGCTGCCCGCCAGCCGCGCATCCAGATTGCTCTGCGCCGCCAGCGAGGCGAGCATGCTGGACAGCGCCCTGGGATCATATCCGGCCGAGGCGAGATAACGGATGCCAAGGTCATCCGCTTCATATTCCTGGCTGCGTGAGAATTTGAGGGTCAGAAGCTGGCTGCCGGTGCCAATCCCCTTCTGCACCAGACCGGCGAAGCCCGAATCGCCCAGAAAGGCGCCTGCCAGCGCACCTAGCAGCGCGCCGCCGATCGCATTGCGCTGCGCCGCCTGCTGCCGCCGTTGGCCATGCTGAGCCGCGACATGGCCCACTTCATGGCCCAGAACGCCGGCCAGTTCGGCCTCGTCGTTCATCAGTGCCATCAACTGCCGCGTTACATAGACATAGCCGCCCGGAATGGCGAAGGCGTTGTTGACCGGCGAGTTGAGCAGGGTGACGGTGAAATCCCCCTGCGCATTGGACAGGCCCGACTGCACCGCGATACGCCGCCCGACCGTTTCAACATATTTCGCCTGTGGGCCGGCATAGGCGCCGCCAAATTCCTTCAGCAGTTCGGGATGCTGCTTGGCCCCGCTCGCCTTTTCCTGCGCGCTGATCGACGTCACCGTGCGAATCGCCCGCTGCTGCCCGATCACCGATGGCGCAGCCACCAGCATGGCGAGGCCCGCCGCAGCGCAGCCAGCTTTCCATTGTGCTTTCATAACAACCCGTCCCAAATCCTATTACCTATCCGTAACGGATGAGGATGACGGGCTGTTCCGAAAAAGGCGAGAGATCAGACGCCGATAGCGAGAAATTTGTCGGCCCGGTCGGTCCGCAGCGCCTGCGCATCCATCCGTTCCAGCGTGTCCAGCTCCGCCTCGATCGCTGCACCAAGGCTGGCTATGGCCTGCACCGGATCGCGATGGGCGCCGCCCACCGGCTCCGGCACGATGGCATCGATCACGCCCTGCGCCTTCAGATGCTGGGCCGTCACCTGCATCGCGGTCGCGGCGTCGCTGGCCTTGTCAGCGGTGCGCCACAGGATCGATGCGCAGCCTTCGGGCGAGATCACCGAATAGACGGCATGTTCGAACATCAGCACACGGTTGGCCGCCGCCAGTGCGATCGCACCGCCCGATCCGCCTTCACCCACCACGGCCGCCACCATCGGCACGCCCAGCTTCAGGCATGCCTCGGTCGAGCGGGCGATGGCTTCGGCCTGACCGCGTTCTTCCGCCTGTACGCCCGGAAATGCTCCCGACGTGTCGACAAGGGTCACGACCGGCAGGCCGAAACGGTCGGCCAGTTCCATCAGGCGGATCGCCTTGCGATAACCCTCGGGCTTGGCCATGCCGAAATTGTGGCGCACGCGGCTGGCGGTGTCGTCGCCCTTTTCATGGCCGATGACCATGACCTTGCGATCGCCCAGCGTGGCGAAGCCACCGATGATCGCCTGATCGTCGGAAAAGGCGCGGTCGCCGGCCAGTGGCATGAAATTGTCGAACAGGCCCGCGACATAATCCTTGAAATGCGGCCGGTCCGGGTGACGGGCGACCTGCGTCTTCTGCCAGGGCGTCAGCTTGGCATAAGTGTCGGCCAACAGCTTTGACGCGCGCTGTTCCAGCGTCGCGATCTCGCCATCGATGTTAATGTCGCCCACAGCAGCGGTGGCACGCAGTTCGACGATGCGCGCTTCCAGCTCCGCAATCGGCTTTTCAAATTCCAGAAAGCTAACCATGGGCGAAGGCGTTAGGGCGATGGCGCGTCGTCGTCAACGCGGGCGTGCGGGGTTATGCCCGAACGGGTGGCGAGCGGGTGGCGACTATTGACCAGTTCGACCAGCCGTCGGCTGTCCACATGGGTATAGATTTGCGTGGTGCCGATGTCCGCATGGCCCAGCATGGATTGCAGCGCGCGCAGGTCCGCCCCGCCCTCCAGCAGGTGGGTGGCAAAGGCGTGACGCAGCACATGGGGGCTGACCCGTTCGGGCGCGATGCCCGCCGCACCCGCCAGCGTCTTTACCATCTGATACAGGCGAATCCGGCTCAAATGGCTCTTGCCCGAGGGGAATAGCCAGGGGCTTTCGGAGGGTACGTGAACCAGCCAGGCGGCCACCGCCGCCCGCGCCCGGTCCGAAATCGGCACCAGTCGCTCGCGCCCGCCCTTCCCCTTCAGGATCAGGAAGGGGCGATCCGCCGCCAGCGCCCGGCGCGGCAGCGACACCAGTTCGCTGGCGCGCAGGCCCGAACCATAGAGCAGTTCGATCAGGGCGCTGAGGCGCCGGTCGAGCGGTACGGGATGTTCGACGCTGAGCCGCTCGTCGATCAGGGCGAAGAGCGAATCGACCTCCGCCATCGACAATATCTTGGGCAATGGCCGCCGCGTCACCGGCCGGGGCAATGCGGCGGAGGGGTTATCGGCCCTCAGCCCCTCTTCCTCCAGAAATCCGTAAAAGGCCCGCAGCGCAGAAACCTTACGCGCCACCGTCGATGCGGAAAGGGTCGCCCATGCCGCCGCCAGCGTGCCGATCGAATCGGTCGATGCGGCCGCCAACCCGCCCAGCATGTCCCCCACGCCGTTAAGGTCAGTGCGATAGGCCAGCAATGTGTTGCGCGCCGCGCCCCGTTCGGCCGCCATCATTTCCAGAAAGCGGTCGATCAGGGCGGCGTCATCCTGCCCCATGCTATCAGGTCCGGCTGATCGCCTCTGCCGCGATCATGCGTGCTTCGGGGTCCAGCCCGACGCGGTGCAACGCGGCAACGACATGGTAGAGGTGCGCGGGCGGCAGGTGATGCCAGTCATTGCCCTGCATCCCCACCGCTGCCAGCAGCGCCACGGTCGCCTTTTCGCCCCGCTGCGCTGCTGCGCCAATGGTGCGCGCCCATCGACTGTTGGCCGCCAGCGTAAAACCATTATCCTGGGCCAGGCTGGCCGCATCATTGGCCGGCAGGCGCGACAAGCCAGCCAGCGCGGCGATCAGCATGCGAGCCTTGTCCCCACCGACATCGCTGACGAAGCCGGACACGCGACCGCTGTCCACATCGACCACCGGACTGGGAGCGCCCACGGCCAGCAAGGCCCAGAATTCCTGCGCGCCATCGCCGCTCAACTGACCGATCGCCCGCGCCCATCGGGCGGCGTTGCGATCATAGCCCGCCGTCATCATCGCCGCGACCAGATCGGCCGCGTCGCGCGCCTCCGCCTGCGCCACCGGCAGGGCAGCCGCCGCGCGGGCCGTCGCGATCAGGCCCACATAATCGGGCTTGGCCGGATCGCGCCACAGCGTCCGCATCGCGGAAATCCGTTCGCCCACCGTCTGCCCGGCATAAGCAGTGCGCAGCGCCTCTACCCGGTCGCTCATGTCAGCAGGCACATCGCCGTCGCTGCGCATCTGGCTGTAGAAATTCACGAGCGCTTCGCTGGAGAAGACGCCCAGTCGCGCCGCTATCTCTGCGCCCGGACGCCGTTTCACGGCGCTCAGCGCAGGCGCGCGGGCTTCCCATGCGCGTACATGCGGACCGACAGTCCCCCAGAGCGCATCGGGAATTTCAACATTGAGCGCGGTAGCAAGGCCAAAGCGCCATGCGGTCAGATGATCCACCCCGTCCCAGTCGATCTTGACCGAACGACGCGCATTGAAGCCGGTCCCGACGACTTTTTCCGCCAGTCGATAGTCTACGCCGCGTACCACGCCACGCCGCTGCGCCTGATTGAGCGCGCCGCTGGCCGTACCCTGATCACCCGACAGAGCGGGACAGATCGCCCGCGTCATGTCCCAACCGGGTTCCTTGCTGAAACGCAGCGCGCCATCGGACAGCGGGCAAAGCCCCGCCGGGTCCGCGCTCGCCAGATAGGTCTGCATCGCGATGGCATAAAGGCGTGGGCTGTACCGATCCGGGTCGACGCTCTGCACCATCAGGCGCGCGCTATCCGCCTCTCCCATGCGCAGCAGCATCCAGGCGCGCTCGGCCGCCCAGTCAGCGCCATCAATATCGCGCGGCGTGTCGGTCGCCGACAGAAGCGCGCGGCGCAGCAGAATGGAGGCCCAGCGCGACACGATCGGCGCGTGGGTTTCCTTCATCAATGTGGCCAGAAACTTGCCGGACTGGTTGCCGAAAGCGTCGGGTTCCATGCCCCGCGTCTGCGGCGTCAGTGGGCCGATGCGGTCGAGCGAACGGCGCGCGTCTTCGGGCAGGTCATATTTCGCCTTCTGCGCGGCCAGTTCTTCGGGCGTCAGCTGCGCTGCTGCGGCGGCATTGGCCGCTTCGGCGATGGCAGTCAGGTCCGGCGGAGTCGCCGGATTGAGGATGGGCAGAACCGGCACGTTGATCCCGCTCTGCCCCGCCGGATTTTGGCCGGGACTATTTTGCGTGACGGGGCGCGCCGGTTGCGGTGCGGGCGTTTCAGGCGCGTCGCCGAAGCCGGGCGGCAACAGCGATTCCGGCGCCTGCTGTGCAACCACCGGCAATGCCAGCGCCAGGGCAAAGCTGCCCAGCGCCCAGCGCGCATTCCCCCGCAAACGCCCCATGCCGCTTATTGTCCCAGCTTCTCTGCGGGAATGGCCTTTTCGACGCGCTGCTGCGGCTTTTCACCACCGCGCGACCACAGGAAGATGACGAGCAGCACGACCAGGATCACCGCCGCGATCGGCACGATCGGCAAACGGCTGCCCCGGCGACGCGTGCTGCCTTCGAAACTGCTGAAATTGCGATTATTCTTCATGAAACCTTCTGCGGCTGGTCCGTCCGCCCCGTCCGATGACGGGACAAAGTTGAGATTTGCCTCTTTGAGCGCTGGCTGTATAGCCCCGCAAGCCATGCAGCGAAACAGCAAATTCCCGGCATCCGTCGCCAAGCCCGGTCCCATCGTCCTGGTGGGCATGATGGGCGTGGGGAAATCCACCGTTGGGCGGCGCCTCGCCGCGCGTCTTGGCCTGTCCTTCGTCGATGCCGATGAAGAGATTGAGCGGGCGGCGGGCATGACCATTACAGAGATTTTCGCCCGCTATGGCGAACCGCATTTCCGCGATGGCGAACGCCGCGTAATCGCCCGACTGATGGATGGCGCGCCCAAGGTCATCGCGACCGGCGGCGGCGCATTCATGCAGGATGAGACGCGCGGCCTGATCCTGGACCATGCGACGGCCATCTGGCTGGACGCAGACATCGACATATTGGTCGATCGCGTGGCGCGGCGCGAAAGTCGTCCCTTGCTGAAAGGGCGAGATGCCCGCGCGGTGCTGACGGAACTTGCCGCCCTGCGCAACCCGATCTACGCGCTGGCCCCCGTCCATGTGAAGAGCGCCGCCGCGCCGCATGACGTGACGGTGGAGCGCATCATGGAGCAACTGACCGCATGGCAATAGTGAAGGTCGCGCTGGGCGCGCGCAGTTACGACATCATCATCGAGGAAGGCGCGCTCGACCGGGCGGGCAGCATCCTTGCCCCTTATGCGCGCAAGAATCGCCTGGTCGTCGTCACCGATGCCCGCGTCGCCACCGCGCAGCTTCCCCGGTTCGACGCCGCGCTCCGTAGCGCGGGGATCAGCGTCGAACCCATCATCCTGCCGGCGGGCGAACAGACCAAGAGCTGGCGCCATCTGGAAGAATTGCTCGACGCGCTGCTGGCGCTGGAAATCGAACGGGGCGATCATGTCATCGCGCTGGGCGGCGGCGTGATCGGCGATCTGGTGGGCTTTGCCGCCTCCATCCTGAAGCGCGGATGCCATTTCATACAGGTGCCCACCACCCTGCTGGCGCAGGTCGATTCGTCGGTCGGCGGCAAGACCGCCATCAACGCAAAGGCGGGCAAGAATCTGATCGGCAGCTTTTATCAGCCTGCCCTCGTCCTGATCGATCCCTCGACGCTCGACAGCCTGCCGCCCCGCGAAACCCGCGCCGGCTATGCCGAGGTGGTGAAATATGGCCTGATCGACGATCCCGAATTTTTCGACTGGTGCGAAAGCGAGGGGCATCGCCTGCTGGCCGGTGATCCCGACGCACGGGTCCATGCCATCGAACGCAGCGTCCGCGCGAAGGCGGCGATCGTCGCCGATGACGAGCGCGAAACGTCGGGCCGCCGCGCCCTGCTCAACCTTGGTCATACATTCGGCCATGCGCTGGAGGCCGACACCGGCTTTTCCGATACGCTGCTCCATGGCGAGGGCGTGGCGGCGGGCATGGCGCTGGCGTTCCGTTATTCGGCCCGTCTTGGCCTGTGCGCCGCTGCCGAAGCGGACCGGGTGACGGCGCATCTGCGCGCCGTCGGCCTGCCCCATGATCTTGCCACCGCCCATGTGACGGCGGACGGTCCAGCGCTGGTCGGCCATATGCTGCATGACAAGAAGATGGCGGCCGGCACCCTGCCCTTCCTGCTCGCCCGCGGGATCGGCCAGACTTTCCTGTCGAAGGACGTGGTGCTGGACGATGTGGCGGCGTTTCTGGATGGGGAACAGGTTTCCGCGTAACAACGCGCCCGGCCCTATCGCCTAGGGCGATCTATTTCACGTTTTCGTCGATCGCGACATATTCCGACATTCGCCTGCATCATTACGGGGCCATAAGCCTCTGTGTCGGTGGCACCCCCTATGCAGTTCCCCCGCTGCGCTGCCGACTCTCCCCTGAACCTCGGCCTCCAGCTTTTAGCTGGAGGCCTTTTTTTTGGCCCGTCGGCCCGGCATCGGGCACAAAAAAGGGCGCCATCAAGGCGCCCTTTCCATTCGATGCTTCGATGAAGACCGATTACTTCTTCAGCGTCAGGCCGCCAAAGCGCTTGTTGAAGCGCGCCACCTGGCCACCGGTGTCCAGCTGGCGGTTGCCGCCGGTCCATGCCGGATGCGACTTGGGATCGATGTCGAGCGCCAGCGTGTCGCCTTCCTTGCCCCAGGTCGAGCGGGTCTGGAACGTCGAACCGTCGGTCATCTGAACAGTGATCATGTGGTAATCGGGATGAGTATCAGCCTTCATGGCGTCTTGCTCCGTAATGTGCCGGTTCCGACCGGCTGTGGATGCGATAAAATGCGAAGGCGCGCCGTTAGCGTTTTCGGCGCGCCAAAGCAAGCGTGGACTTGGGTTTCCCCGTCAATCCTTGGGCGGATCGGAGATCATGGCGACGAAATTGGCTTCCGACACCAGCTTGCCGTCGATCATGGCCTTGCCCGTGAACTTGCAGATCGCGCCCCGGTTCTGGGTCACTTCCACATGCAGGTCGAGCAGGCAGCCCGGTTCGACCGGCGAACGGAATTTCGCGCCGTCGATGCTCATGAAATAGACGAGCTTGCCCGAATCGGCCAAGTCCATCGATTCCACCGCCAGCACGCCAGCGGCCTGCGCCATCGCCTCAACGATCAGCACGCCGGGCATGATCGGCCGGGTGGGGAAATGCCCCTGAAAAAAGGGTTCGTTGACCGATACCGCCTTGATCGCGTGGATCGACTGGTTGGGCACCAGCGACACCACGCGGTCGATCAGCAGCATCGGGTAACGATGCGGCAGCGCGGCCATGACCCGACGGACATCCATCGGGCCACGGGCGCCGTTGTTATCAACCTCTCCCGTCATCAGGCGATCAGCGCGACTTGGGCGCCTGCGCCGGATTGGCCGGTGCAGCGGCGGCGGCCTGACCCTGCTGACCACCCGGCTGCCAGCCGGCCGGCGGCGTGATGCCGACGCTGGGGACCAGAGCGTTCAGTTCAGTGATGACCTGCGGGGTGATGTCCGCGCCAGCGGCGAAGCTTTCGGTCGCGCCCTTCTTGAACACGATTTCGGCCTTGGTCTTGGCGGTCGCGGCCTTCAGCGCGTCGTCCAGCTTAGCGACGATCTGTTCCTCGACATAGGCGCGGGCCAGAGCAACCGGCTGGGTCAGGCGCTGCAATTCGGCTTGCCCAGCCTGCTGTGCCTGCTGAAGCTGCTGATACTGGGTTTCGATCGCCGGGGTCGGCTTGTTGCCGGCGGCCTTATAGGCGGCCTGAAGCGCTTCATTCTTGGCCTTCAGGTCCGCTTCGATCGCGGTGCGACGGGTGTTCACCTGATCAAGCTGCGGCTTATAGGTGGTCTGCATCTGGCTGATCGCGGTGGTGTAGGCGGTGCTTTTGGCAACAGCCTCTTCCAGATCGACGACAGCGAGGCCCGACTTGGTCTGCGCGGCGGCCGGAACGGCGGTCAGTGCGATGGCGGTCATGGGGGCCAGGGCAAGCGCCGCGGCCTTGTAAATGGTCTTCATCAGAATTGAGTCCCTACGTTGAAGGTGATCAGTTTGTTGTCGTCCCCTGGTTCTTTCAGCAGAGCCTTGGCGATGTCGATGCGGAACGGACCGAAAGGCGAGTTCCAGTTGACGCCAAAGCCCACCGACACACGCGGCTTGAGCGTGTCGCCGAGATATTCTTCCTCGAAATTGCCATATTGGCTGTAACCCGACGCCGAGGTGTAGTTGGCCGGGCAGACTGGAGCGCGGGCAGTTCCGGTAGCGCGGATGGTGTCCAGACCGGTCGCGGCGCAATAGCCGGCAAACTGGCCATTGCCGTTCACAAGACCCGGATTCTTGAGACCCGCGACAGCACCGGCATCAACGAAGACCGACGGACGCAGGCCCATTTCACGCGCGCCCGAACCCAGCGGAATTTCCATTTCGGCGCGTGCCAGATAGTAGATTTTGCCGCCCAGCGCGTCGTCGGACACGTTGTTGTTGTTATTCTGGCGGACATAGGATGTCGTGCCATCCTCATTGGTCTGCGACTGGAGATAATAGCGCTTCACGCGCGGACCGACGCCGCGAATATCGAAACCACGGATTTGCGGTTCGCCCAGGAACCAGCGATCGACCAGACGGATTTTGTCGACCAGTTCGCCGGTCGCGTCACGACGTTCGCCTTCCAGGCTGCGGATATAACCACCCTCGCCCGACAGCGAGAAGATGAAGCCGCCGCCCACCGGCACAAATTGCGATGCGGCGATACGCGTCTTCACATAGCGCACGTCACCGCCCAGACCGGCAAAGTCCTGGCTCAGCGTGATGTTGCGGCCACGGGTCGGACGGATGCGATTGTCGCGCGTGTCGAAGATCAGCGAGTAACCGACCGACGATGTGGTCCGCTTGCCAATGGCGTCGCACAGATAGCGACCGGCAACCAACGGGTCGCAGACGCCGTTGGTGTAATAGGTATCCTTGTCCAGCGTCACGTCGTCGAAGTTCAGCGTATAGCGCAGCGCCAACGAGACATATTCGGTAATCATCATGCCAGCGCGCAGCTGAAACCCGATGGTCGACTGTTCATAGGTCGTGTCGCGGGTGTTGCTGGTCAGATAGCGGAAGCTGTTGAGGTCGCGGCGATAGATGTCACCGCCCAGCGCGATATTCTTGTCCATGAAATAGGGTTCGGTGAAGCCCACCTCGACCGACTTCGAATAGGCCGAATAATTGACCGACGTACGCAGTTCCTGCCCCTTGCCGCGGAAGTTGCGCTGCGTGATCGATGCCGACACGATGAAACGTTCCAGCGACGAGAAACCGGCCGACAGCGACAGTTCGCCAGTCGACTTTTCCTGCACATTGGTTTCCAGCACGATGCGATCGGGCGCGGAACCGGGCTTTTGCTCGACGTCCAGCTTTTCCTGGAAGAAGCCGAGCGAGTTGATGCGGTCCTTCGAACGCTTGACCAGGAAGCTGTTGAAGGCGTCCCCTTCGGCCAGACGGAATTCGCGGCGCACGACCTTGTCCTGCGTCAGCGTGTTGCCGTTGATGTCGACGCGCTCGACATAGACGCGCGGGGCGTTGGCGATGCGGAAATTAATCCCCATCGTCAGATCTTCCTTCGACCGATTGAAGTCGGGCTGAACGTCGGCGAAGGCATAGCCGAACAGGCCGGCGGTTTCGCTCAGCGTGTCGACCGTATCTTCGACCTGCTTGGCGTTGTACCAGTCGCCCTTCTTCATCGGCAGACGCTTGGTCAGGCTATCGCCCGACAGGTCGCGAATGTCGGATTCCACCTTCACATCGCCGAATTTATAGCGGTCGCCTTCTTCCACCACATAGGTGATGATGAAGTCCTGCTTATCGGGCGTCAGTTCCGCGACGGCCGAAATCACGCGGAAATCGGCATAGCCTTCGGTCAGGTAGAATTGGCGCAGCTTCTGCTGGTCATAGGCCAGACGATCCGGGTCATAGCTGGTGCCCGAAGAGAAGATGCGGAACCAGCGCGACTGCTTCGTCACCATCTGGCTGCGCAGTTCGCCGTCCTTGAACTTCTCGTTGCCGATAATGTTGATCTGGCGAACCTTGGACTTTGGCCCTTCGGAAATTTCGAACACGATGTCGACGCGATTCTGGTCGAGTTGGACCATCTTCGGCTCGATGGTCGCGGCGAAGCGCCCCTGACGGCGATAGAGTTCGACGATGCGGGCGACGTCGGCGCGCACCTTGGACCGGGTATAGATCTGGCGCGGAGCCAGTTTTATTTCAGGACGTATCTTGTCTTCCTTCAGGCGCTTATTACCTTCCAGAACGATACGGTTGATGACGGGGTTTTCCTTCACCTCCACCGTCAGCGCGCCATTGTCGTTGCGGATCTGAACGTCGGCGAACAGTTCCGTTTCGTACAGGTCGCGCAGCGCCTGATCCAGGATTTCCTGGCTATAGGCGCCGCCGATGCGCAGCTTGGTGTAGGATAGGACCGTGTCCGGCTCCAGACGCTGGGTGCCCGTCACCGTCACGGTGCGGATCGTCCCCTGCGAAGCGGGCGCGACGACGGCAGCCGGAGGCGGCGCTGCGGCCGGAGCCGCCTGCTGGGCCGCTGCGGGCGCCGCCGACACGCCGGCGATCATCGTCGTTGCCAACAGGGCCACGACGACCGGTCGCTGCCGCTTGTTGCTGTTCATCGCTGTCACCGCTCCACCTCAAATAAATTCCGAAAAAGACTGTTTCCGCAGCAACAGACGCCGCCAAGCCGCGCTTCCCTGCCCGATGCGCGTCAGCCGATCAAGCCAGACAGGCTTTTCCACAGCCCGAAAGACGACAAATCGTTAAATGTGACCAGTAACATCATGGTCAGCAGCACCGCCATGCCCGAACGATAGGCCCATTCCTGCACCTGCGCACTGACCGGTCGCCGCTGCACCGCTTCAATCCCGTAAAAGAGCAGATGCCCGCCATCCAGCATTGGGATTGGCAAGAGGTTGATGAACCCCAAGTTAATCGAGATAAGCGCAGCGAAGAAGATGAAGCTCTCAACGCCCAGCGTTGCCGCCTGCCCGGAAACCTGCGCGATCTTGAGCGGGCCGCCCAACTCCTTCACCGAACGGGCGCCGCCTGCGATCTGACCCAGCGTTTCAACCATCGTGCGGATGATCTGGCCCGTGCGTTCGATCGCAACGACCGGCGCGCGGATCAGGCTGACCGGCTCGATCACCGGCTTGCCGGGGCCGATGCCCAGACGCCCGACCTTGAACTTGTTGCCCAGCCCGTCATCTTCGCTGACGCTGCCGATCTTGCCCTGCTTGCTGAACTGCCGGCCATCGCGTTCGATCACCACTTCGACCGCATCGCCGGGACGAATCTGCGCATAAAGGCGAATATCGTCGAACGTCGCCATCGTCCGACCACCAAGCGACACGATCCTGTCGCCGGACTGGATGCCCATGGCCGACGCCGCGCTACCCGGTTGCACCAGCCCGGCGACAGCAGGTGTGCGGCTTTCGCCATGGATGAAGGCGAACGTTGCGAGAATAAGGATGGCGAACAGGAAATTGATAGCCGGGCCGGCGGCCACGATCGCCGCCCGCTGCCACAATGGCTTGGCCGGGAAACTCTGCATCCGTTCGCTGACCGGCAGTTCCAGCCAGGCAGGATCGGTCATGCTGGCCGCATTCATGTCCCCTTTGAAACGGACATAGCCGCCCAATGGCAGCGCCGCGACACGCCAGCGGGTGCCGCGTTTATCGACCCACGCGAACAGTTCCGGTCCAAAGCCGATGGAGAAGGCTTCCGCCTTTACCCCGCACCAGCGACCGACCAGATAATGGCCCAGTTCATGGACGAAGACGAGCGGCCCGATGACAGCGACAAAGGCAAGAGCAGTCAGCAGAAAACCGGGATTGTGGATCAAGCGGTCAATCTTTCCATCACATGGCCCGCCATAGCACGCGCCTGCGCATCCGCCGCGAGAATATCGTCAATGGCGGTAGGCACCGGAGCGTTATAGCGGTTCAACACATCCTCGACAATCATGGCAATATCAAGGAAGCCAATGGCGCCATTGAGGAAAGCGGCGACCGCCACTTCATTGGCCGCATTCATGACCGCAGGGGTCGCCCCGCCCTGCGCGGCGGCAGCCCGCGCCAGACGCAGCGCGGGAAACCGTTCCTCATCAGGGGCTTCGAAATCGAGCCTGCCAATGCGTGCGAGGTCCAGCGGCTGACAGGGCGTCGCCATACGCTGTGGCCAGGCCAGCGCGTGAGCGATGGGAATACGCATATCGGGCGAACCCAGTTGTGCCAGCGTCGAACGGTCGCGATATTCGACCATCGAATGGATCACCGATTGCGGGTGAACCAATATCTCGATCCTGTCGAGGCCGACCGGGAAGAGATGCGCCGCCTCGATCAGTTCCAGCCCCTTGTTCATCATCGTCGCGCTGTCGACGCTGATTTTCGCGCCCATCGACCAGTTGGGATGAGCAACGGCCTGCGCGGGCGTCATCGCCGCCATCTCTGCGCGCGTGCAGGTGCGGAACGGACCGCCGCTGGCGGTCAGGGTAATTCTTGCGACGTCATCCAAATTGCTACCGGCAAGGCATTGGAAGATCGCATTATGCTCACTGTCCACGGGCAACAAGGTGGCGCCTGACCGGCGCGCCGCATCCATCATCAGGCCACCCGCCGATACCAGCGATTCCTTGTTGGCCAGCGCCACGGTCCGCCCGGCCTTCAGCGCTGCCATCGTCGGCTTCAGCCCTGCGCAGCCCACGATAGACGCCATCGTCCAGTCCGCGCCCATCTGCGCCGCGTCGACCAGCGCCTGTTCGCCTGCCGCCGCCTCGACCCCTGATCCGACGAGCGCCGCCTTGAGCGCGCCATAATTGGCGGGGTTCGCCGTTACCGCGACCTGCGCGCCCACATCCCGCGCCATTTGGGCGAGGCCGTCCACATCATTGTTTCCGGCAAGCGCCAGAATGCGGAAATCATCGGGATTGCGCGCGATCAGGTCGATCGTCGAACGGCCCACAGATCCGGTCGCACCGAATATCGAAACGGTCCGCATCATCCCTGCCCCAGCACCAGAAAAAGCAGGGTCGCCAGCGGCGCGGCGGTTGCGACACCATCGAGTCGGTCCATCACACCGCCATGTCCGGGCAACAAATTGCCGCTATCCTTGACGCCAGCGCGGCGCTTCATCCAGCTTTCGAGCAGATCGCCCAGTTGCGCCGCCACCGCCAGCAACCCGCTGGCCGCCGCAAGCGGCATGGGCAATCCGGCAAAATGGTGCAGCAGGAATCCGGTGATCAACGCCGCCAGCACGCCGCCCGCCAGACCAGACCATGTCTTGGACGGGCTGACCCGCGGCGCCAGTTTCGGTCCACCGATGGAACGCCCCGCAAAATATGCGCCGATGTCCGTCGCCCATACCAGCGCCAGCGCCCAGAAAGCCAGTAGAAGCCCGGTGATATTGGGTTCCTGCCCGCGCAGGAATTGCAACGAAACGATCGGCAGGCAGATATAGGCAACACCCAGCGCCAATGCGATACGGCGACTGGTTAAGGCGATGAAGAAAAAAGCCCCTGCCCCGGCGACCAGCACCGCCCAATCGATCCCGGCAGCCAGCGGGCATAGCAAGGCCAACGGCACCGAAACGGCGAACATGGCTGCCTTGCGATGGTCGGCCGATGCGCCGACCAGATTGGCCCATTCCCCCATCATCAGCACGCCCGCAGCCGCGAGCAATGCCCAGAAGAGCAATCCACCCGACAGCAGCGCGCCCACCGCCACGGCGATCAGCGCCACACCCACGACGGTCCGGGTCCGTAATTCGCTGCTCATCGCATCACCGGCCGCCGAAACGGCGGTCCCGCGAGCGAAAACAATCCAGCGCCTTCATCAGCGCCTTTGCATCGAAATCGGGCCACAACATGTCCGTGAAATAGAGTTCGGCATAGGCCGCCTGCCACAGCATGAAATTGCTGAGCCGCTGTTCACCCGATGTACGGATAAGCAAATCGAGCGGAGGCAGGTCAGCGGTGTCGAGCGCGGCGTTGATATCGGCGACGCCAATATCCTGCGCAGCGATTTCCCCGGCAGCAGCCCGCGCCGCCAGCATGCGCGCCGCTCGCAGCATTTCATCCTGTGCGCCATAGTTGAGGGCGATAGCGATGATCGGGCCGCTATTGGCCGCCGTGCGCGCCATCGCATCCTCGATAAGGCTGACCAGCGAGGGATCGAGCGCACGATAATCACCGATGATGCGCAGGCGCACGCCATTGGCATGAAATTCGTCCAGATCCGACTGAATGAAATGGCGCAGCAGCCCCATCAGATCGGCCACTTCACTCGCCGGCCTCTTCCAGTTTTCAGAGGAAAAAGCGTAGAGCGTCAGACATTCCAGTTGCAGTTCCCGCGCCGCACGCGCGACCCGGCGCACCGCCTCCACGCCTGCACGATGGCCGGCGATACGCGGCAACAGCCGCTTTTTGGCCCAACGCCCGTTGCCATCCATGATGATGGCAACGTGGCGCGCACCATGGGCTGGCACGGCGCTGGACAGATCGGGCTTGGCTTGGCTTGCCATATAGGGAGAATGCGTGCGTCGGCCGCGAAAGGAAAGTCCCGGCTTTACTGGCCGAGAATTTCCTTTTCCTTCGACGTCGCCGCCGCATCGATGTCGGCGATCGTGCTGTCGGTCATCTTCTGCACTTCGGTTTCCAGACGCTTACGCTCGTCTTCGCTGATTTCCCCCTTCTTTTCGTCGGTCTTCAGGCTGTCCATGCCGTCGCGGCGAACATTGCGGACGGCGACGCGCGCGCCCTCTGCATATTTGCTGGCGAGCTTGGCCAGTTCCTTACGGCGTTCCTCGGTGAGGTCCGGGATCGGCAGGCGCAACGTCTGACCGTCAACAATGGGATTGAGGCCCAGACCGGCCGAACGGATCGCCTTGTCGACCGGGCCGACATTGGTCTTGTCCCACACCTGAACCGACAGCATGCGCGGTTCGGGCGCGGAAACGGTCGCGACCTGATTGAGGGGCATATTGGCGCCATAGACCGTCACCATGACGGGATCGAGCAACTGCACATTGGCGCGCCCGGTGCGAAGGCCGGTGAGGTCGCCCTTCAGCGCCTCGATGGCGCCAGCCATGCGGCGCTCCAGATCGGCTTTGTCATATTGCGGCATGGTCTTCTCAACGCTCCTGATTTTGCACGATCGTCGCCACACCCTGCCCGGCCAGCACGGTTGCCAGATTGCCGGTTTCGCGAATGTTGAATACGACGATGGGAATATTATTTTCACGACACAGGGCGATGGCGCTGGCGTCCATCACCTTGAGATGATCGTTCAATACCTGATCGAAGCCGATCGTGTCGTACCGCACGGCGTCCGGCACTTTCTTGGGATCGGCATTATAGACGCCATCGACGCTAGTGCCCTTGAACAGCGCATCGCAGTTCATTTCGGCAGCGCGCAGCGCGGCGGTGGTGTCCGTGGTGAAGAAGGGGCTGCCGGTGCCGGCCGCGAAAATCACGATCCGGCCCTTTTCCATGTGCCGCTCCGCCTTGCGACGGATATAGGGTTCACACACCGAAGCCATCGGGATCGCCGACTGGACGCGCGTGTCATAGCCCAGTTTTTCCAGCGCATTCTGAACCGCCAGCGCATTCATGACGGTGGCCAGCATGCCCATATAATCGGCGCTCGCCCGGTCAAAACCCTTGGCCGCGCCAGCCAGGCCACGGAAGATGTTGCCGCCGCCCACGACGATGCACAATTCAAACCCGGCATCCTTGGCCGCTGCAATCTCGCCCGCGACACGGGCTACCGTCTCAGGTTCGATGCCGAACTGGCCCTGCCCCATCAGCACTTCACCGGAGAGTTTCAGCAGGATGCGCTTGTAGGCAGGCCGGGTCATGCTGGGCAAGAATCCTTATAAGTGACAGGGAAAGCGGCCGGACCTTAGAGGCGCGCAACCACAATGCCAAGGGGCGTTTATTGCCGCCATAGCGACCAAATCGTTCCGCGATGGTTGTCCCGCCCCTTGCCGGCACCCATTTCGAGCGCTCCCCTTCCATCAGGAGATAGAATATGTCGCTCTTACGCCCGCTTGGAACAACCGGATTATCTGTAGCGCCGCTGGTACTGGGCGGTAACATCTTCGGATGGACAATCGATCGGGACAAGAGCTTCGCCGTACTTGATGCGTTTGTCGCCGGCGGTGGCACCATGATCGATACGGCGGACGTATACTCGGCTTTCGCACCGGGCAACAAAGGCGGGGAGTCCGAGACGCTGATCGGCGAATGGCTCAAGTCGCGCGGCCGTCGCGACGATGTGCAGATCGCGACAAAGGTCGGCATGACCATGCCCGACGGGTCAGGCCTTTCCGCCGCATGGATCGCCCATTCGGTCGACACCTCGCTTCACAGGCTTCAGACCGACTATATCGACCTTTATTATGCTCATCAGGATGATGCAGCGACGCCGCAGGAAGAAACGCTGACCGCTTTCGACAAGCTGGTGAAAGCCGGAAAGGTTCGTGCGATCGCGGCCTCCAACTATTCTGCCGCCCGCCTGTCCGAAGCATTGAAAATTTCGGCCGACAATGATCTTGCCCGTTACGGCGCACTCCAGCCGGGGTTTAACCTGGTCGATCGCAAAAATTTCGATACCGGGCTTCAGGCGCTCTGCATTGATGAGGGGCTTGGCGTCGTCCCTTATTTTGCCCTCGCCTCAGGTTTCCTGACCGGCAAATATCGGCGCGGCGCAGACATTGAGGGCGCGCGCAAAGGGATCGTCGAGCGCTATGCAAGCCCGGCGGCCTATGATGTTCTGGACGTGATGGATGGCATAAGCGCTGAATCGGGCCTTACCATGGCGCAGATCGCGCTCGCCTGGCTGGCGGCTCAGCCGGGCATCACCGCCCCTATCGCCAGTGGGACCAGCGTGGCGCAGGTCGAGGAACTGATGGCTGGCGCCAATGCCAGCCTGAGCGAAGATCAGATCAGCCGCCTTACCACCGCAAGCGAGGCTGTGTCGCGCGAAACAGCCTGACAAACGCAAAACGGCGGGGCTCCTTTGGGAACCCCGCCGCCATGCAGCATGATGCTGCAAAAAGGCTTAGACGCCGGCAGCAGCCGCGACTTCCGCCGCGAAGTCGCTGACTTCCTTTTCGATGCCTTCGCCCAGCTGGAAGCGGACATAGGCCTTCAGCGTGATCGAAGCACCCGCGTCCTTCGCAGCCTTGGCAACGACGTCGGCGATGGGGGTCTTGTTGTCCATCACGAACAGCTGCGAGAGCAGAGCCTGCTCCTTGGCGAACTTGGCAACCGCACCGTCGACCATCTTGGCGACGATTTCAGCGGGCTTGCCCGATTCGGCAGCCTTTTCAGCGGCGATGGCGCGTTCACGCTCCAGCAGGGCCGGATCGATGTCGGCAGCCGACAGCGCCAGCGGGAAAGCGGCGGCGATGTGCATGGCTAGCTGCTTGCCCAGCGGCTCCAGAACGTCGGCCGATGCGTCGCCTTCCAGAGCGACGAGAACGCCGATCTTGCCAAGGCCCGGTGCGGCGGCATTGTGGACGTAGGGAACGACGACGCCCTGCGACACTTCGACCTGACCGATGCGGCGAACATTCTGGTTTTCACCGATGGTCGCGATGTTGGCGACCAGCTTTTCAGCAACGGTGCCACCCGACGGATAAGCCGCAGCCGACAGTGCTTCGACTTCGGTCACGCCGGTTTCGAGCGCGATGGCCGAAACGGTGCGGACGAAATCCTGGAACTGGTCGTTCTTGGCAACGAAGTCGGTTTCGCTGTTCACTTCAACGGCAACGCCCTTGGTGCCGGAAACGGCAACGCCGACCAGACCTTCGGCCGCGGTACGGCTCGACTTCTTCTGCGCAGCGGCCAGACCCTTGGCACGCAGCCAGTCGGTTGCCGCTTCGATGTCGCCATTGGCTTCGGTGAGCGCCTTCTTGCAATCCATCATGCCCGCGCCCGAACGGTCGCGCAGTTCCTTGACGGCGGCAGCAGTAATCTCGGCCATGTTTCGGCTCCTAAATTCTGAGGGGTTCTAAATATGCGGCAGGGCGCGTCTCCGAAGAGCGCGCCCTAACCTGTCAACTTTGCAGTTGCGCGACGCTCTTAGGCTTCGACGGCAACTTCTTCGGCAGCCGGCTCGTCCAGCGCGCCAAGGTCAACGCCAGCGGCCTGCTGCGCACCACGGTTGCCCTTGGTGGCGGCGGCGGCGATCGCGTCGCAGTAGAGGCGGATCGCGCGGCTGGCGTCATCGTTCGCCGGAACCGGGAAAGCGATACCATCGGGCGAGACGTTCGAATCGAGGATGGCAACGACCGGGATACCCAGCGTGTTGGCTTCCTTGATCGCCAGTTCTTCCTTGTTGGCGTCGATCACGAACATGACATCGGGGATGCCGTTCATGTCGCGGATGCCGCCCAGCGACAGTTCCAGCTTCTCACGCTCGCGCGTCATCTGAAGCACTTCCTTCTTGGTGAAGCCGTGGGTATCGCCCGACAGCTTTTCCTCAAGGGTCTTCAGGCGCTTGATCGAACCCGAAATGGTCTTCCAGTTGGTGAGCATGCCGCCCAGCCAGCGATGGTTGACGAAGTGCTGGCCCGACTTGCGAGCGGCTTCAGCGATGGGATCCTGCGCCTGACGCTTGGTGCCGACGAACAGCACCTTGCCACCGGCGGCGACAGTCGCCGACACGAAGTCCAGAGCGCGGCCGAAGAGCGGCACGGTCTGCGACAGGTCAAGAATGTGGATGCCGTTGCGCTCGCCGAAGATGTACGGCTTCATGCGCGGGTTCCAACGGTGGGTCTGGTGGCCGAAATGGGCGCCAGCCTCGATCAATTGGTGCATGGTGACGACAGGTGCCGCCATAATAGTTCTCCTTCCGGTTGGCCCTCTGGGAATCAGGAACTGCGAGATCACCTGAAAGGCGATGCACAGCACCGGATATGTCGATTCCCATGTGGAATGGTCGCGCCATTAGCCGCGAAAAAATTTGAATGCAAGGGTTGACCGCGTTCCACAATGAGAACATAAAGGGAACAGACGGAACAAATACGGTTAACGACCGTTCAAACCGTCATAGTGAGACATGCCGTGCAAATGGCAAGACAGAAAGTGATCGACGATGTTCACTCTTGTTGCTGCGACCCTTTTTACCGCGTCTTTTCTGCTTGCCGCCGGTACCATCGGCTGGATGTTCCTGACATATCACGACAAGATGGTCGCCGCCCTGCTGTTCAAACCGATCCCGCAGGAACCGCCCGTCTATCACATCCGTATCAATCGCCCGCGCGTTCGGTTGACGCAGGTCAGACACGCCCCCGCCAGGACTGGTGCTTACGCCGCCTGATGGTCAGGCCGCAGGTGAAGCAGCCTCGCCCCGTTGCCGCTTCACCCTGGCATAGGACAGGATACCGAACGGGATAGTCGCCAGATAGATGGCGCATATCAGCAAAAGGGTCAGCCACGGATCGGTCACGAGCAAGGCTGCCAGAAGACCAGCCAGAGCGATCGCTTCGAGCCTGATCCGCTTGCGCAGGCGCAGCGCTGACCAGCTATAGGTCGCGATATTGGAAATCATCAGGAAAGCGGTCAGCGCCGTCCAAGGCGCGACGACGTACCAGGCCCGGAAAATTTCCTGCCCCGTCACCAGCCAGAGATAGAGCGGCACGAATGCGATGCCTGCGCCCGCAGGGGCAGGAATGCCTGTCAAGAAGCCGGCCGATTTATGCGGCTGCTCATCGGCATCGATATTGGCGTTGAACCGCGCCAGACGCAGCGCGCAGGAAAGCGCATGCGCCAATGCGAATATCCAGCCGAACTTCGGCATCGCATAAAGCGACCAGAGATAGAGGATCAGCGCAGGCGCAACACCAAAGGCAATCGAATCGGACAGCGAATCCAATTCGGCGCCAAAGCGGCTCTCTCCACGAAGCAGGCGCGCGATCCGTCCGTCCAGCCCGTCCAGAACACCGGCGAACAGGATGGACAGAACCGCCCTCTCCCATTCGCCCGAGATGCCATAGCGCACGCCGGTCAGGCCAAAGCACAGCGCCATCGCCGTTACAGCATTGGGCGCCAGCATGCGCAGCGTTATGCCGCGACGCATGCCGTGCGGGATCGCACGCCGCCTTCTCACTGCTGGATGCCCGGCACGACGCGGCGATCGCCAATCTGGCCGAGGATGGTTTCGCCAGCGACGGTCCGCTGTCCCAGGATCACGCGCGGCGCGGTGCCGGCGGGAAGGTAGACATCGACGCGGCTACCGAAGCGGATGAGGCCGATGCGTTGCCCCGCAGCCACCATGTCGCCCGGCTTGACGAACGGCACGATCCGGCGTGCCACCAGCCCGGCAATCTGGGTAAAGCCCACGCGCAGGCCATCATGGCGCTCGACCAATATGTGCTGGCGCTCATTATCCTCGCTCGCCTTGTCGAGATCGGCGTTGAGGAATTTGCCAGAAATATAGACGACCGACTTGATGGTTCCGCCGATCGGGGTGCGGTTGATATGGGCGTCGAACACGCTCATGAAGATCGACACGCGGATCATCGGCTGATCGCCAAGGCCGTTCGGTCCGGCCATCTCGCGCGGCGGAGGCACGCGCTGGATCAGGGTAACAAGCCCGTCGGCCGGCGCGATGATCGCGCCTTCATCCTGCGGCACGGCGCGCACCGGATCACGGAAGAAAGCCAGAACCCAGATCGTCACCATCACCATCAGCCAGCCGGGAATTTCCCACCCGACCAGAAACAGCACCGCGGTGATCGCTGCCGCGATGCCGCCAAATTTGACGCCCTCAGGATGAACCGAGGGGAAGCGCCATTTGATATTGCCGCCAGTGGCGAGCGAGATGTCATCATTGTCCATAAGTATCGTCTTTAGGCAGAGACATATCGACTGACAACGACCGATCCCGCCACAGGCTCCCCATATGGTAGATTCCTGCCCCTCGGCGGTTGAACATTCTGCGCGCTTTGCCTAGGGCGGGTCGCAATTCCACCCAAGAGAAGAAAGCGAATAGGCGCATGGCGAAAATCAAGGTGAAGAACCCCGTCGTGGAACTCGACGGCGACGAGATGACCCGGATCATCTGGGAATGGATCCGTGAGCGCCTGATCCTTCCCTATCTCGACATCGACCTGAAATATTATGATCTGTCGGTCGAAAATCGTGACGCGACCAAGGATCAGGTCACGATCGATTCCGCCAACGCGATCAAGGAACATGGCGTCGGCGTGAAGTGCGCCACCATCACCCCTGACGAAGCGCGCGTCGAGGAATTCAACCTTTCCAAGATGTGGAAGTCGCCCAACGGCACGATCCGCAACATCCTGGGCGGCGTGGTGTTCCGCGAACCCATCGTCATCAAGAATGTCCCCCGTCTGGTTCCCGGCTGGACCGACCCGATCGTCGTTGGCCGTCATGCCTTTGGCGACCAGTATAAGGCGACCGACTTCAAGGTTCCGGGCGCCGGCACGCTGACCATGAAGTGGACGGGCACCAATGGCGAAGAACTCGAATATGAAGTGTTTGAATTCCCGAGCGCTGGCGTCGCCATGGGCATGTACAACCTCGACGAATCGATCCGCGATTTCGCCAAGGCCAGCTTCAACTATGGCCTGAACCGCGGCTGGCCCGTGTACCTGTCGACCAAGAACACCATCCTCAAGGCCTATGACGGCCGCTTCAAGGATCTGTTCCAGGAAGTGTTCGACGCCGAATTCGCCGAAGCGTTCAAGGCCAAGGGCATCGTGTACGAACATCGCCTGATCGACGACATGGTCGCATCGGCGCTGAAGTGGAGCGGCAAGTTCGTCTGGGCGTGCAAGAATTATGACGGCGACGTCCAGTCCGACACCGTTGCGCAGGGCTTCGGCTCGCTGGGCCTGATGACCTCCGTTCTGCTGTCGCCCGATGGCAAGACCGTCGAAGCGGAAGCCGCCCACGGCACCGTCACCCGCCACTATCGCCAGCATCAGCAGGGCAAGGCGACCTCGACCAATCCGATCGCCTCGATCTTTGCCTGGACGCAGGGCCTGACCTTCCGTGGCCAGTTCGACGAGACGCCCGAAGTCGTGAAGTTTGCCGAAACGCTGGAAAAGGTCTGCATCAAGACCGTCGAAGACGGCGCGATGACCAAGGATCTGGCGCTGCTGATCGGCCCGGAACAGGCATGGATGACCACGGAGCAGTTCTTCGAAGCCATCCGCGTCAACCTGGAAAAGGAAATGGCCGCCTGGGCCTGATCTGATGGAACAGCCAAAGTTTCGGAACTGATTCCCGACTGAGGCTTTCAATACGGAAACGGAATGAGGCGACGCCGTGTATCGGCGTCGCCTTTTCCATGGGCAGGAAGATACGGAGCAACGCGATGACCACGACAGCCAAAAAACGTCTGGAGGTTCGCGCGGCCGTCCCCGGCGATGTGCGCGGTATTCAGCGCCTGATTGCCCGCGCCTATCCCGGCATGCCCAATTATTCGCTGGCCACCATCCGCGGCCAGATCAATAACTTCCCCACTGGCTGCTTCGTCGCCCTCTATGACGCGAAGGTCGTGGGCTATTGCGCCACCATGCGCGTCAGCAAGACGATGGCCTTTGCCAAGCATGATTGGGAAGAGATTACAGCCAATGGTTTCGGCACGCGGCACAGCGCGGCGGGCGAATGGCTCTATGGCTATGAAATGGCCGTCGATCCGAAACTGCGTGGCCTGCGCATCGGTCAGCGCCTGTATGACGAGCGCAAGGAACTGGCCGAAGAACTGGATTTGCATGGCATCGTCATCGCTGGTCGCATGCCCGGCTATGCCCGTGCAAGGCGTCGCGTGACTGGGCCGCAGGATTATCTCGACAAATGCGTGACCGGCCGGATGCGCGATCAGGTGATCAGTTTCCAGCTCAAGAACCAGTTCGAACCGCTGGGCGTCCTTGAAAATTATCTGCCCGAAGACAAGCAGTCTGATGGGCATGCCGCGCATCTGGTGTGGCGCAATCCCTATGTAAACCCGGACGAAGCGCCGGAAATGCGGGTGCCACGCGGGGTCGAGAGCGTCCGCCTAGCCACCTGTCAGTTGCAGGCGCGTGCGGTCGAGGATTTCGACGAATTTGTGCGCAACATCGAATATTTCGTCGATGTGGCAGCGGATTATCGTTCAGACTTCATCGTCTTTCCCGAACTCTTCACCCTGCCGCTGCTGTCCTTCGAAACGAAGAAACTCAACCCGATCGAGGCGATCGACAAGCTGACCGCCTACACCCCGCGCCTGACCAAGGAATTGGGGCGAATGGCGCTGGAATATAATATCAACATCATTGGCGGATCGCATCCGACCCGCGCCGACGATGGCGATATTCAGAATATCGCCTATGTCGCCCTGCGCGATGGGAGCATCCATACGCAGGAGAAGATCCACCCGACGCCGAACGAGGCATTCTGGTGGAACATCAAGGGCGGCGACTCGCTGGACGTGATCCAGACCGACTGCGGGCCGATCGGCGTCCTTATCTGTTACGACAGCGAATTTCCCGAACTGGCCCGCCGACTGGTGGATCAGGGGGCGCGGATCATATTCGTCCCCTTCTGCACCGATTCGCGATCCGGCTATATGCGGGTGCGCTACTGCGCGCAGGCGCGGGCGATCGAGAATCAATGCTATGTCGTCATGTCGGGCAATGTCGGCAATCTGCCCAATGTCGACAATATGGACATTCAATATGCCCAGAGCGCGATCCTGACGCCGTGCGACCTGCCCTTTGCGCGGGATGGGATTGCGGCGGAATCGACCGAGAATGTCGAGACGCTGACCATGGCTGACGTCAACCTGGCCGACCTCAGCTGGGCGCGGGCGGAAGGGACGGTGCGCAATCTGCGGGATCGCCGGTTCGACCTGTATCATATCGATTGGGACAATGCGCCGGATCATGCCCATGCGCCGAGCGGCGGGCCGGTGCCGGCCGGTGGGCATAATTCGCCCGGCGGTGGCTGAACCCGTTTTCCAGCGCAATTGCGAATCGAATCATCGGGAAAGCCGGACTGGCCGATGTTGGAAAATGTCGGCTTAGCTTCGCATATTTCCCGGTGATTTTGTCATTTCATTCCCAAACCCTGAAATTATCGCAAAGTCGGCGCAGCAGAAGCAACGGACGGTGCGCGGTGGCAGGGCAGATTATTTCCTGCCACCAATCCTGTAGGACAGCGAAAAATCATTGCCCTTGGCGAAGCCTCATGGCCTGTGCCGACCGCATGTCGTGCGGTCATATTGCGCGGCATTCCCTGCGATTGACCAAAAGGAAGAGGCGGATTGCGGCTTGTTGCCGAAACGTAAGATGGACAGGAAACAGCATATTTCAGCAACGATATATTTACATAATTCACATTCCTGAAACCAATCATTCTCAGACCCGCAACATAACGGGCCTAGCCGCTCCCCCGACCCCGCAGCCAAGCGGGGATGATCCACATATTGGGGGACTATCATCATGCGCCAGCACCGTTGGGTGGCGACGACTGCCTATACACTCGTTCTTCTGGCATCCTGTCAGGCCGCCACAGCCGCTGCACAGGATGCCCCCGCCCCTGCCGATGTGGCAGCGGACGCCGCCGGCGACGCCGCAGGCAGCGGCCTGACCGAAATCGTGGTGACGGCACAAAAGCGGAAGGAAAATCTTCAGGAAACGCCGATTTCCATTTCGGTCATGCGCAATGACGATCTGGTCAACCGCCATGTCACCTCGCTGGTCGATCTGGGCGATGGCTCCATCCCTTCGCTGAAGGTCGCGCCCTTTTATTCGCGTAACAGCGCGCTGATCGTGAATATTCGCGGCATCGGCGTTCTGTCCGACGGCAACCAGCCCGCCCGCGATCAGGGCGTCGGCGTCTATGTCGACGGCGTCTATCTGGGCCGTGCGCAAGGCCTTGGCACCGCATTGTTCGACATCGAGAATGTCGAAGTGCTGAAAGGCCCGCAGGGCACGCTGTTCGGCCGCAATACCGAAGGCGGCGCGGTGAACATCACCACCAAGAAGCCGACCGGCGAATTCCATATGAACGCCACCGGCGGCGTCGGCAACTTCGGCCAGTATAAGGGCGAAATCCACCTCGATTTGCCATCGTTCAACAATATCGCACTGAAGGTCGATGGCGTGGTCGCGCATCGCGATCCGCTGGTGAAGAACCCGCTGGCGGGCGCCGCCGGTTTCAACCAATATGACAAGCAAGGCCTGCATGCCGAAGCGCTGTGGACCCCTTCTTCCAATTTCAGCGCCGATTACAGCTTCGACATTTCGAAGGATGAATCGACCTCGCTCTACCTTAATCTGGTAGCGGCCGGCACCAATACGCAGGCGGCGCTTGGCACCGTGCAGCCCGACCGTGTTCGTACCGCCAATGTCGGCGTGCCGATGCAGCCCAGCGTCGGCAAGGTTCATGGCCACCGCCTGACCATGGAATGGCAGGCTGCCGATGACTTGACGATCAAGTCGATCAGTTCCTATCGCAAGCTGACGCAGACCCAGTGGGACAATGGTTCGGCATCGACCACCATGTCGGCACCGGCAGCTACGCTGGCAGCCAATGCCGCCGGCGGTTTCACCGGCACGCAATTCTCACGCTACAGCCTTGCCCTGTTCGGTCAGGACCAGTGGAGCCAGGAATTTCAGGCGATCGGTGAAGTCGGCCGGGTGAAATATGTCGCCGGTGCGCTCTATTATCAGGAGAAGGTGCATGACAATGCGCAGGCCTTCTACACCAACCAGTTCACCGATGCGGCCGGTTCCGCCTATGTCCTGCGCCAGATCGACTATGGCGCGCAGGCGATCGACCGCGAAAGCCATGTGAAGACGAAAAGCTATGGCGTGTTCGGTCAGGCGACCTGGACCCCGGATATGTTCGACGACGCCATCCACCTGACCGGCGGCCTGCGCTGGTCGAAGGATAGCAAGCATGGCGCGCTGACCATCGTCAACAACGCCCTGCCGGTCAATCGCGACGGCGTGTCCGGTCCGATCGGCCTGGACGCAAGCTGGTCGCGGGTCGACCCGATGGTCAACCTGGCCGTCGACCTGTCCAAGGACGTCCATGTCTATGGCAAATGGAGTACCGGCTATAAGTCGGGCGGGGCCAATTCACGGTCGCAAAATTATGATGCGTTCAACCCGGAAACCGTGTCGATCTTCGAAATCGGTGCGAAGACCGAGTTTTTCGACAATCATGCCCGCTTCAACATTTCGGGTTACGCCGGCGATTACAAGGACATTCAGGTCGACTTCCAGCGCCCCTATGAATCGGGTGGCGTGCGATCGACCCGCACGACCATCTCGACCTTCAACGCGCCGGGCAAGGGCGGCGTGCATGGCGTGGAAGCGGAACTGACCGTCAACCCGCTCATGGGCCTGACACTGACGGGCAGCTGGTCCTATCAATATGTGAACATTCCGGCGACCGTGAACCCCTATCCCAACGCGGCAGGTCAGATCAGCACGCTGGCTGTACCCATCTATCAGACCTACACGCCGAAATATTCGGCCAGCGGCGCGGCGGATTATGAACTGCCGCTCAATGGCTTTACCCTGCGCGCCCATATCGACGGCAATTATGACAGCGGTTTCTATGCCAATGGCAACGACCCGGTCTATCGGGGCGCGGATAATGTCGCGAACATCTATCAGCCCAAGGGTGAGAAGGCGTTCATCGTCAACGGCCGCCTGTCGGTGGGCGACATCGACCTTGGCTATGGCGATGCCAAACTCAGCTTCGCCCTGTGGTCGCGCAACCTCTTCAACGAACAGCATCTGTTCTACAAGGCGCTCAGCCCCACGTCGGGCATGAACGGCTTCTTCAATGAGCCGCGCACCTTTGGCGGTGAAATGAATATCCGCTTCTGATGATCGGACGGGCGGGCGGCGTCAGGCGACGTCGTCCGCCCGTCCGCTTTCCTGCCGACATTCCATTTCCATCGGGATTTCATGCCATGAAAAGTACGGCCTTCCTGTCTCTCCTGCCCCTTCTCCATGCATCCGCCGCCATGGCGGGGACGATCGATGCGCCGGTCGTCACGCGCAGCGCGCCCGATCGGCTGACCATCGCATGGCAGGACGCCGATCCGGTCGATATATTTCAGTCCGACCGCCCCGATGCCCGCCCCGCCGCCATGAAGCTGGTGGCACACGCCAATCGTGACGGACAGGCCAGCGTCAGCGTGACGCCGGGCGAGCGCCCCTATTTCCTGTTGAAGGATAGCAAGTCGGGCAAGACCGTGCATGTCGCCGAGCGGCTGTTGCCGCTGGAGCAGGGGTCCAATTTCCGTGACATTGGCGGCTATCCGGCGGCGGGTGGCAAGCATGTCCGTTGGGGCATGATTTATCGTTCGGGTGGTCAGCCGATGCTGAACGCCGGCGACCTGTCGCAAATTCATTCGCTGGGCCTCGCGCATCTGGTCGATCTGCGCTCCAGTGAAGAGCGTGTGCTGGCACCGACGCGGATCGAGGGCGTCCCCTATCAGGCGATCGGCTATTCGATGAGCAGCCTGTTGAAAGGGACCGCGCCCAGCAATGGCGAGGGCGTCTATCGCACCATGCCGACCATGCTGGCGCCGCATCTGAAGATGGTTTTCACCGACCTGCTGAACAAGGATGGCGCCATCGCCTATAATTGTTCGGCCGGACAGGATCGCACCGGCTTCGTGACGGCGATGATCCTGTCGGCGCTGGGCGTGCCGCGCGACGTCATCCTGAAGGACTATCATCTTTCCACCGCCTATCGCCGACCCGACTGGGAAATGCCCAAAATCGATCCGGCCGCCCATGCGGGCGATCCGGTGGCGTTGATGTTCGCCCATTATCAGGACAATCCGGCCGCCGCGAAGCCGCAACCGCTCAAGACGGCGGACGGCACCGCATTCCTCGCCTTCGCATTCGATGAGATCGAGAAGAAATGGGGTTCGGTGGACGCCTATCTGGCACAGGAAGCGGGCGTGTCGAAGGTCGATCTGGCTGCGCTGCGCGCTTATTATACGGAATGAATGAAGTGGGAGGGGGCCATAGGCGTCAGCGCCCGGCCCCCTTCCCGCCCCGATTATTCCACCGTCACCGACTTGGCCAGATTGCGGGGCTGATCGACGTCCGTCCCCTTCAGTACGGCGACATGATAGGCCAGCAACTGTACGGGAACGGCATAGACCATCGGCGCGATCAGCGGATGGACTTTCGGCATGGTGATGGTGGCGATGCAGCCTTCGCCCGCCGCCTGCACCCCGTCATAGTCGGAAATCAGCACCACCTTGCCGCCGCGCGCCTGCACTTCCTGCATATTGCTGACGGTCTTTTCGAACAAAGGCCCGCTGGGCGCGATGCAGATGACCGGCACCAGTTCGTCGATCAGGGCGATGGGGCCATGCTTCATCTCGCCAGCGGCATAGCCCTCGGCATGGATATAGCTGATTTCCTTGAGCTTCAGCGCCCCTTCCAGCGCCAGCGGATAATCGGTGCCGCGGCCGAGATAGAGGACGTCGCGGGCCGGGACGATATGATGGGCCATCGCCTCGATCGCTTCGTCATAGGCGAGCGCGCCGTTGATCGCGGCGGGCGCTTCGGCGAGGTGACGGACGATTTCCTTTTCGTCTTTCGCATCCAGATGCCCCTTGGCGCGGGCAAGGTTGGCGGCGAAGGCCGCCAGCACCGCAAGCTGGCAGGTGAAAGCCTTGGTCGAGGCGACGCCTATTTCCGGGCCGGCATGGGTGGGGAGCAGCAGGTCCGCCTCCCGCGCCATGGAGCTGGTGGGGACGTTGACCACGACGGCGATCTTCTGCCCCTGTGCGCGGGCATAGCGCAGCGCGGCCAGCGTGTCGGCGGTTTCGCCCGACTGGCTGATGAAGAGGGCGAGGCCGCCCTCCTCCATCACCGGCTCGCGATAGCGGAATTCCGACGCGAAATCGAGGTCGACGGGAACGCGGGCGAATTGTTCGAACCAGTAGCGCGCGACCATGCCGGCATAGAAGCTGGTGCCGCAGGCGACGATGGTGACGCGGCGAATGGCCGACAGGTCGAAGTCCGGGATCGGCAGCGACACGCGGTCGTCCATCCGTTGCAGATAGGCCTTGAGCGTCTGGGCCACGACGACGGGCTGCTCGTAAATTTCCTTCTGCATGAAATGGCGATGATTGCCCTTGTCGATCATCGCGCCGGACACGCCGGAAATGGTGACGGGACGTTCGACGGGGTTGTTATCCTTGTCGAAAATCTCTGCGCCATCCTTGGTGATGACGACCCAGTCGCCCTCCTCCAGATAGGCGATACGCTGCGTCAGCGGCGCCAGCGCCAGCGCGTCGGAGCCGAGGAACGTCTCGCCATCGCCATAGCCCACGACCAGCGGCGAACCGAGGCGCGCGCCGATCAGCATGTCGGGATGGCTTTTGAACAGGATCGCGAGTGCAAAGGCGCCGTGCAGGCGCGGCAAGACCTGCGCCACCGCATCCCTGGGGCTGGCGCCCTGCTCCACCAGTTCGCTGACCAGATGGGCGACGACTTCGGTATCGGTCTGGCTGTCGAAGCTGCGGCCGCGGGCGATCAGTTCATCGCGCAGGGCTTTGAAATTCTCGATAATGCCGTTGTGGACCAGCGCGACTTCCTGCGTCGCGTGGGGATGCGCGTTGCTGGTCGTGGGCGCGCCATGGGTGGCCCAGCGGGTATGGGCGATGCCGGTGAAGCCGGGTAGCGGCTGATCGCGCAGGACGGTGACGAGATTGGCGAGCTTGCCCTCCGCCCGGCGGCGCTCGATCGCGCCGGCATGGACGGTGGCGACGCCCGCGCTGTCATAGCCGCGATATTCGAGCCGTTTCAAACCATCGACCAGTCGCCCCGCAACCTCGTCCTTGCCGATGATACCGATGATACCGCACATGTAGGAAAGCCCCGTCGAACCGAAAAAACAATATAGGCACCGCCATAGCGGGCGAAAGTGGCCATGCCATTAATGCCGCCCCGACAACAAGGGGCAGTCGGCGGGCACCCCGATATTTAGCGTTCAGTCAGCGCGGTCGGATGGTGATGAGCCAGATGTCGGGCGGCGCCAGCATGCGGAACGGCAGGCCACTGGTCCCCACGCCCGCCGCAACGATCATCTGCCGCGCGCCTTCGCTATAGCGACCACAGGCATAGCGGGTGCCATAGCGGGAGGGGACGTACACGATGCCCGCAAAGGGAAAGGCGATCTGGCCGCAATGGGTATGCCCGACCAGGGTCAGCGACGGACGGTCGGGCAGCCGCGGGAAGATGTCGGGACCATGCGCGAGGAAGACCGGCACGCCGCCGTCCTTTTCCATCGCCTGCGCCGTGTCGACGATGTCGGGTTTGCGCGTATAAATATCCTGCAAACCGCCGATCACCAGCGGCCCGCGCCGGATCACGCCATCCTGTAGCAGGGTGATGCCGATATGGGCGAAGGCAGCCTGCCAGTCCGGTCCGCTCAATGCGCGGCGGTTCTTCTTGCTGCGGCTGTCATGATTGCCCAGCACGGCGACCACGCCCATCGGTGCGCGCAGCCCGGCAAAGGGAGCGATGCTGGCCCGCGCGTCATAAATGGCTGCGCCCTTGTCATCGCCAATATAATCGCCGCCCAGCAGGATGAGGTCGGCCCCAAGCGCATTGATCTGCGCCACGATGCGCGCCATGCGTTCGGGGCTGTTGTCCGGTCCCGACAAATGGGTGTCGGTGAGCAAGGCGACAGTGATCGGCGTGGGCGGCGCATCCTTGGGCCAGGGGAGCGCAATGTCCGCGCGGCGGACGATAGGCATGGCCCGCGCGTTGAGCAGCAGCCAGCCAGCCCCCGCCACGCCCAGCAGGACAAGCAGGACAAGCAGGACAAGCCCGGCAATGACGGGATGACGACGCGGAAAACTCAAGCCTTTGCGGCCTTTTTCGCCTTCATCCGGTCACGGAAAGCGGCGGCCCAACCGGGCTTTTCCACCTGTTCCGGGCGCACGAGACACAGCGCATCGGCGGCGACCGGGCGGATGACGACGCTGCCCGCCGCGACGATGGCGCCATCGCCGATCACGGCCGGCGCGACCAGCGCGCTGTTCGATCCGATGAAGGCACCGGCCCCGATCTGCGTCTTATATTTGAAGAAGCCGTCATAGTTACAGGTGATGGTGCCAGCGCCGATATTGGCGCCCGCGCCCACGCTGGCGTCGCCGATATAGGAAAGGTGATTGACCTTTGCGCCCTCCCCCAAGGTCGCCTTCTTGATCTCGACAAAATTGCCGACTCTGGCCTTTGCACCGATTTCTGCGCCGGGACGCAGCCGGGCGTAGGGGCCGATGTCCGCGCCGCTTTCGACGCTGGCCCCCTCCAAATGGGAGAAAGCGTGGATCGTCACGTGATCGGCCACGGTGACGCCGGGACCGAAGACGACATTGGGTTCGACCACGACGTCGCGGCCCAGCACCGTATCATGGCTGAAGAACACCGTATCGGGCGCGACCAATGTCACGCCGTCGCGCATCGCTTCGGTCCGACGGCGCGCCTGCCACAGCGACTCTACACCGGCCAGTTCGATGCGGCTGTTGACGCCCGCCACTTCCCACGCCTGCGTTTCGATCACCGCGCTGGTGGCGCCGGGCAGCATGACGATGTCGGGCAGATAATATTCGCCAGCGGCATTATCATTGCCGATCTGATCCAGCAGCACGAACAGGTCGGTCGAGCGCACCGCCATCAGGCCGCTGTTACACAGGGTCACGGCGCGTTCGTCTTCGCTGGCGTCCTTATACTCGACCATCTTGTCGATGACACCCTGCCCATCGGCGATGATGCGGCCATAGGCGGCGGCATCATCCGGGCGGAAACCCAGAACCACGGCGCGCGGTTCGTCCCCGCGATTGAGCCGGTCCAGCATCGCCCGCATCGTTTCAGGCTGCACCAGCGGCACGTCGCCATAGAGGATCAGCACATCGCCCGCGAAACCGGCCAGCGCGTCATGCGCCTGTGCCACGGCATGGCCGGTGCCAAGCTGTTTGTCCTGCACCGCGATGACAGCTCCAGTCCCTGCTACAGCCTGTTCCACCTGTTCGCGACCGGCGCCGACAACGACGACCTGCCGTTCTGGGGCCAGCGACGCCGTGCCGGCCAGCAAATGCAGCAGCATGGGGCGGCCGGCGATGGGATGCAGCACCTTGTGCAGGGAGGATTTCATGCGCGTCCCCTGCCCGGCGGCGAGGATGATGACAGCGAGGGGGCGGTTGGCGGTCACTTTCGACTGATCCCTGTCCAGAAACGATGAACTGACACGCCCTCTGCCATGTTTGACTTGCCATTGCCACCTCGGGCGCGGCATGGCCGGGCAATGGCAGCGAGATTATCAGACCCCCTACCCACCGGCGCGATCCCCTTCGATATTGTCGGTTTCGACCTGGACGGCACGTTGATCGATACCAGCGGCGATCTGGCGGCAGCGGTCAACCATGCATTGGGTACGATCGGCCGGGCGCCCTTTCCCGTGGCGGCGATCCATCCCTTTGTCGGCAAGGGGGCCAGGGTCATGCTGCAACGCGCGCTCGATGCGTCGGGCGGCTATGACGAGGCGCTGCTGACCGGATTGCTGCCGATCCTGCTCGATTATTATGAGCAAAATCTGGCGATCCATTCCCTGCCCTATCCCGGCCTGATCGCGGCCATGGATGCGTTGAGCGCGCGTGGCGTGAAACTGGCCATCTGCACCAACAAGGCGGAACGCTTTACCGTCCCCCTGATGCATCAGATCGGGCTGGCGGACCGGTTCGCCTCCATCGTGGCGGGCGATACGGTGGGCGTGTCCAAACCCGATCCTGCCCCGATCCATGAAATGATCGCACGGGCAGGCGGCGGGCGCACCATCTTCATCGGCGACACGATCAACGATATTGCCGGTGCCCGCAACGCCGCCATCCCCAGCATCGCGGTCAGCTTCGGTTTCCTAGATGGCCCGGTCGAAGAGTTGAACGCCGATGGCGTCATCCACCATTTCGACGAGCTGGTGCCAATGCTGGAATCCTGGCCGGCATGACCCTTCGGCTGGAGCAGGATGGCGCGATCGCCCGGCTGCTGATCGACCGGCCGGAACGACGCAACGCCATGACGCAGGCGATGTGGCAGGCGCTGCCTGCACTGGTGCAGCAGGCGATGGTCGATGATGCGATCCGGGTGCTGATCCTGACGAGCGCGACCCCCGGCCTGTTCTGTGCAGGGGCGGACATTGACGAATTTGCGCGGGAATCGGGCGATGCCGACTGGCGTACCGCCAATCAGGCGGCGATCCGATCCACCCAATATGCACTGGCCCATGCGGAAAAGCCGGTGATCGCGGCGATCGATGGCGATTGCGTGGGCGGTGGGTGCGGCCTCGCCATCGCCTGTGACATGCGGATTGCCGCCCCCACGGCACGGCTGGGCATCACGCCTGCAAAGCTGGGCATCGTCTATTCCCTGTTCGACACCAAATTGCTGGTCGATCTGGTGGGGCCAGCCTGGGCGAAGCGCATCCTGTTCACCGCCGCGCTGCATGATGCAGACACCGCCCTGTCGATCGGGCTGATCGACGAAGTGGCGGATGAGCCACTGGCAGCCGCCACCGCGCTGGCCCATAACATCGCCGCCAATGCCCAACATTCGATCCGGTCGAGCAAGGCGTTCATCCGCCACATCCTGGATGGTCAGGCCGATGACGACGCGGTGACGCTGAACCTGTTCCGCGACGCCTTTGCCCGCGCCGATTTTGCCGAGGGCGTCGCCGCGTTTCGGGAAAAGCGCCGCCCGAGCTTCTGAAGTCAGCCTTTGACAGTCCGACGCATCGAGAGGCTTTTGTTAACCGGCAGGCGGTAGCGATGGCCGTTCCCGGGATCGGCCCTGCCGCAGCCCATTTTCGATCAGAACAGAAAGAGACGGCGCCACAGCGTGGGAGAGAATTTCGCCTTTTTCCTGCCAGTCATGATGGCCGGTTTTGGCATCGCCTTCCTCATCATCTGGGGTTGGGGTGCGCGGGAGGCCGGATGGTGGAGCGGCGGATTTTTCTCGGTAACGGGCGGTTTTGCCGTGCCGGTGGCCTTTGCAGCCTATCCCACGCATGTCTGGGGCATCGTCGCGGACCTGATGTTCGCTACCGGATTTCTGTTCTTCAGCCAGGCATTGCTGGATCGATGGCGCCGCAACTGGATGCTGACGCTGCGGTGGTCGATATGGGGGCTTTCCCTGTGCCTGTGCGCGCTGGGTCTTGTTTTGGGGAATGTGCCGTTCGAACTGGTCGCGTCGGACATTGGCTGCTTCCTGCTCATTTCCATTCCTTTGATCGTGGCGCGCGGACAGTTACGAAGCTGGCCGGATCGAGCGCTTTACGCCGCAGCAACGCTGATCGCGCTCGACAATCTGCTGCGCGGCAGCAGCGTATCTTTCACCCTGCCCGACGGCGTGGAATTACGCGACAGCCAATATGCGTTCCTGATGCAGGCACTGGCCTGCATATTCGGACTGTTCCTGGCCTTGTCTGCGCTGGCCGCGTCGATGCGCGACGTGCTGGCCCGATACCGTCATGACGCCCATGTCGATCCGCTGTCGGGCCTGCTCAATCGGCGTGGTTTTGAAGAAGCCGTTGCCCGGCTCCAGCGCCGCGACGCCATGGGCGGCAGCCTGATCGCGTGCGACATCGATCATTTCAAGGTGGTCAATGACAGCCATGGCCATGATATGGGCGATCAGGTGATCATATCGCTGGCGCAGACATTGCGGCTGCTGGCACCCGCCGACGCCGTGGTCGCGCGTTTCGGCGGCGAGGAATTCATCCTGCTGTTGCCCGGCATCGATCCTGCTGCGGCCGGGGGCATTGCCGATGCAATGCGCCTGCGCTTCGCCGAACAGGCTGCGCCCCGGCTGGGCCTGCCCGGCATATTGACCGCCAGCTTTGGCCTGACCACGCTCCATTGCGCGGACCGATCCATCCACGATGCGATCGCCCGCGCCGACAGCGCCCTGTACGAGGCGAAGGGAAGCGGTCGAAATCGCCTCTGTATACGCCGCGCGCTCGCCATGCCGGACATGGTGCCAGCGACGGAAGGGCAAGTGCGCCGGGTTTGAAGGCGTGGACGAGTTGGGGTGGTTGCGAGAGGGCCGCGCTAACCCCGATTATATTCGATAGCTTCCGTTTAGTCGGGATGTTTTTCTTCGCCAAAGACGCCTTCGAACCAATACATCATTGGGTCGCGGAACCACTCCCGATTTACGTCAGTTTCAAACTTAGCGAACTTGCGCATATCCAGACCATAGCGATAAGCCAAGGCAAGGAACTGCCTCAAATCATCTTCGCTCGGCGTCCGCTTTAAAGTGACGACCAGTCCTTTCGCGCCGTCCCCCTTTACGCTTTCGACGCAAGAAATGCGCTCCAGCCATTCGAAATAGGCTCTTTCGTCGGCGAGGTGATAAAAAATCACCTCTGTATCCATCTGCTCCAACGTAAGAATCTTATCGCCCATTGCTCTACATAAGCATGCACCGGCGATGGCTTCAATCGAGCGCGCATTTCGCGAACAGCAATGTCCGTTAATGATGGAAACCCGACTTCCCAAAAAGAAAAGGCCTCCGCGATGCGGAGGCCTTTCCTGTTCGCCAGCGATGGCAGGGCGATCACATGTGGATCGGCTTGCCGGTGACGGCCATGGCCGCTTCCTTGATCGCTTCGCTGTGCGTGGGGTGCGCGTGGCAGGTATAGGCGATGTCTTCGCTCGACGCGCCGAATTCCATCGCCTGTGCCGCCTGCGCAATCATCGTGCCGGCGACGGTGGCGACGATCCATACGCCCAGAACCTTGTCGGTTTCTGCGTCTGCGATGATCTTCACGAAACCGTCCGGTTCATGATTGGTCTTTGCACGGCTGTTGGCCAGCATCGGGAATTTGCCGACCTTGATCGCGCCCTTTTCCTTGGCCGCTTCTTCGGTCAGGCCCACGCCCGCGATTTCCGGCTTGGTATAGACCACGCTGGGGATCACGTCATGGTTCACGATGCCGGTCAGGCCCGCGATATTCTCTGCGACGGCAATGCCTTCATCCTCGGCCTTGTGCGCCAGCATCGGGCCGGGGATGACGTCACCGATTGCCCAGACGCCGGGAACCTTCGTGCCGAATTCATGATCGGTTTCGATCTGACCGCGCGCGTTGAGTTCCAGACCGATCTTGTCGAGGCCGAGGCCTTCGGTGTTGGGACGGCGGCCGATCGACACGAGGACCACATCGGCCTCGATCTTTTCAGCGTCGCCACCGGCGGCCGGCTCGACGGTCAGGGTCACGCCCTTCTTGCCGACTTCGGCGCCCGTGACCTTCGTGCCGAGCTTATATTCAAAGCCCTGCTTCTTGAAGATCTTGTTGGCTTCCTTGCGGACTTCGCCGTCCATGCCGGGCAGGATCTGATCGAGATATTCGACGACAGTGACCTTGGCGCCCAGACGCTTCCACACGCTGCCCAGTTCCAGACCGATGACGCCGCCACCGACGACGACCAGATGGCCGGGAACCTTGTCCAGTTCCAGCGCGCCGGTCGAATCGACGATCTTGCCGCCTGCGTTATCGACAGCAACGCCGGGAAGCGGCGCAACCGAAGAACCCGTCGCGATGACGATGTTCTTCGCCGTCACCTTTTCTCCGCCGACTTCGACGGTGTTGGCGCCGGTGAAGCTGGCCAGACCCTTAAGCCACGTCACCTTGTTCTTCTTGAACAGATATTCGATGCCGCCGGTCAAACCCTTGACCGCGTCGATGCGCTGCCCCTGCATGGTGGACAGGTCCAGGCTCATCTTGTCGATCTTGACGCCCAGCTTGGCGAGCGCGCCATTGGCGGCTTCGTCATATAGTTCCGAAGCGTGGAGCAGCGCCTTGGACGGAATGCAACCGACGTTGAGACAGGTGCCGCCCAGCGTTTCACGGCTTTCGGCGCAGGCGGTCTTAAGGCCAAGCTGCGCGGCACGGATCGCGGCGACATAACCGCCGGGGCCAGCGCCAATTACCAGGACGTCATAATCGAAATCGGACATGGGGTTTTCCCTTCTCCCGTCATGCCAGCCAAACTGGCATCTCTCTCACCCAATTCCAAGGGCCAGAGGCGCCCCGGCCGAAGCCGGGGCGAAGTTAAACGAAGTTTATTACAGGTCGATCAGCAGGCGGGTCGGATCCTCGATCGCGTTCTTCACCGCGACCAGGAACGTCACCGCTTCGCGACCATCGACCATGCGATGATCGTAGCTGAGGGCCAGATACATCATCGGACGGATGACGATTTCACCATTGCGGACGACCGGGCGGTCTTCAATGCGGTGCAGACCCAGCACGCCCGACTGGGGCGGGTTGATGATCGGGCTGGACAGCAGCGAGCCGAAGACGCCGCCGTTGGAGATGGTGAAGGTGCCGCCCTTCATATCTTCCATGGTCAGCTTGCCTTCCTTGGCCTTCTTGCCGAAGCCGCCGATGGTCTTTTCGATTTCTGCAACGCTCAGGGTTTCCGCATTGCGGATGACCGGAACGACGAGGCCAGTCGGGGCCGACACGGCGACCGAAATGTCGCAGAAGTCGTTATAGACGATTTCGTCGCCCTCGATCTGTGCATTCACGCCCGGAATGTCGCGGAGCGCCATGCAGACGGCCTTGGTGAAGAAACCCATGAAGCCCAGACGGACGCCATGCTTCTTTTCGAACAAGTCCTTATACTTAGCGCGCGCCTCGATGATGTTGGTCATGTCGACGTCGTTATAGGTCGTCAGCAGCGCAGCGGTGTTCTGCGCTTCCTTCAGACGCTTGGCGACGGTCTGACGCAGACGGGTCATCTTGACCCGTTCCTGCTTACGGCTGGGGCCAGCGGCGGGCGCGTCAGCGGCAGGTGCAGCAGCCGGAGTCGAAGCGGCAGCCTTGGCCGTGCCAGCGGCGACGGCAGCGGTGACGTCGTCCTTGGTCAGGCGACCGTCCTTGCCGGTGCCCTTGATCTTGCTAGGGTCAAGGCCGTGTTCCAGCACCAGACGGCGAACCGCCGGCGACAGGGTGAGGTTGCCACCCTCTTCGTCATCCGAAGCGGCAGGCGCCGATGCGGCAGGTGCAGGCGCAGCAGCTTCCGCCTTGGCGGCGGGAGCAGCGGCAGCGGCCGGAGCCGGCGAAGCGGCAGCAGCGCCACCTTCGGTCACATAAGCCAGCAGCGCGCCGACTTCGACCGTGTCGCCTTCCTTGGCGACCAGATCGCCCATGACACCGGCGACGGGCGACGGCACGTCGACCGCGACCTTGTCGGTTTCGAGGCTGACGATCGGCTCGTCGGCCTTGACGGCTTCACCCGGCTTCTTGAGCCACTGGCCCACGGTTGCTTCGGTAACGGATTCGCCCAGAGTCGGGACTTTAACTTCAGTAGCCATGAGCTGTTTCAGCCTTTCTTCTGGCGGCGGATTTCTTCACGAACGCTGTGACCCAGCGCGTCGGCAACGAGGGCGCCCTGTTCGGACACATGGCGCGACGCCAGACCCGTAGCGGGCGAGGCGGACGCCTTGCGACCGGCATAGCGGGCGCGCATCGGCGCCTTGCCAGCCTTTTCAAGAGCTTCCTCGATATAGGGTTCCACGAAGGACCATGCGCCATTGTTGCGCGGTTCTTCCTGACACCAGACCACTTCTTCAAGACTGGTCATGCGCTCGATGCGCGCAGCCAGAGCATCGGTGGCGAAGGGATAGATCTGTTCCATACGGACGATCTGAACATCCTTGTCCCCGGCGGCGTCGCGGGCGTCGGCCAGATCATAGAAGACCTTGCCCGAACACAGGACGAGACGCTTGGTTTCCTTGTCCGGCGCCGCATTCGGGTCAGACAGGATACGCTTGAAGTGGGTTTCGCCCAGGAAGTCCTCGGCCTTGCTCACCGCGCCCTTGTGTCGCAGCAGCGACTTGGGGGCCATGATGATCAGCGGCTTGCGGAACGGGCGCAGCATCTGACGACGCAGGGCGTGGAAATAATTCGCCGGGGTCGTGATGTTGGCGACCTGGATATTCCCTTCGGCGCAAAGCTGAAGATAGCGTTCCAGACGCGCCGAGCTATGTTCCGGCCCCTGCCCTTCATAGCCGTGCGGCAACAGGCAGACGAGGCCGTTGGAACGCAGCCACTTGGTTTCCGACGAGGCGATATACTGGTCGAAGATGATCTGCGCGCCGTTGGCGAAATCGCCGAACTGCGCTTCCCAGATGACCAGGCTCTTCGGGTCAGCCAGAGCGAACCCATATTCGAAGCCCAGCACGCCATATTCGGACAGCGGCGAGTCCAGCACTTCGAAACGGCCATGCGGCACGGTGGAGAGCGGGATATATTTCTTTTCGCTATCCTGATCGGTCCAGACCGCGTGACGCTGACTGAAAGTACCGCGACCCGAGTCCTGACCCGACAGGCGGACGCCATAGCCTTCCGACAGGAGCGAACCGAAGGCCAGAGCCTCACCCGTCGCCCAGTCGAAATTCTCGCCGGACTTGAACATCTCAGCCTTGGCATCCAGCACGCGCTTCAGCGTCTTGTGGACGTTGTGGCCTTCAGGAACGGTGGTCAGCGTCTTGCCCAGGCTGTCGAACAGCTTCTGGTTGATCGACGATTCCACGCTCTGACGCGCGGTTTCCGCATCGGCAGGCTTGTGCAGGCCCGACCAGCGACCGGCGAACCAGTCGGCCTTGTTGGACTTGTAGCTCTTGGCCGCTTCGAATTCGTCTTCCAGATGGCTGACAAACTCATCAGTGGCACCGGCGATGAACGCATCGTCCACGACGCCTTCGCTCTTCAGACGCGACGAGTAGATTTCCGAAACCGGCGGATGCTGGCGGATTTCCTTGTACATCAGCGGCTGAGTGAAGCCCGGCTCATCGCCTTCGTTATGGCCGAAGCGGCGATAGCACCACATATCGACCACGACGTCGCGATGGAATTTCTGGCGATATTCCATGGCCAGCTTCGTTGCGAAGGTCACGGCTTCGGGATCGTCGCCATTGACGTGCAGGATCGGCGCCTGAACACCCTTCGCCACGTCCGACGGATAGGGCGAGCCACGCGAGAATTGCGGGCTGGTGGTGAAACCGATCTGGTTGTTGATGATGAAGTGGACGCAGCCGCCGGTATTGTAGCCGGGGACGCCGGAGAAGCCGAGGCATTCCCACACGATGCCCTGACCCGCGAACGCCGCGTCGCCATGGATCAGCACGGGCAGAACCTGCTCATGCTTGCTCAGGTCGTCGCGGAAGGTCTGCTGCGCGCGGACCTTGCCCAGAACCACCGGATCGACGGTTTCAAGGTGCGAAGGGTTGGGAACCAGCGACATGTGAACCTTGACGCCGTCAAATTCACGGTCGGTCGAAGTGCCGAGATGGTACTTCACGTCACCCGAACCGCCGACATCTTCGGGATTGGCGGTGCCGCCCGAAAATTCGTGGAAAATGACGCGGAAGCCCTTGGCCATGACGTTGGCGAGGACGTTCAGGCGGCCACGATGGGCCATGCCGAACACGATTTCACGCACGCCCGATGCGCCACCATATTTGATGACCGCTTCGAGCGCGGGGATCATGGATTCGCCGCCGTCCAGACCAAAGCGCTTGGTACCGACATATTTGCGGCCCAGGAACTTTTCATATTGTTCGCCCTGGATGACCTTCGACAGGATCGCCTTCTTGCCTTCGGGCGTGAAGTGGATTTCCTTGTCCTTGCCTTCCAGTCGCTCCTGAAGGAAACGGCGTTCCTCCACGTCGGCGATGTGCATATATTCGAGGCCGACATTGCCGCAATAATTGGCGCGCAGGATGGCGACGATTTCCGCCACCGTCGCATATTGCAGGCCCAGGCTGCCACCCAGATAGACCTTTTTATTGAGGTCGGTCAGGCCATGATATTCCGGGGTAAGGTCCGCCGGCAGGTCACGCTTGGCCAGGCCCAGCGGATCGAGGTTGGCGGCCAGATGTCCGCGCACCCGATAGGTACGAATCAGCATCTGTACGCGAATGGCGTCATCGGCAGCAGCGGCCGCGTCGGCGTCCGAAACGGCCTTGCCCGCAGACTTGGCCGCGGCCTTCACCGCCACCTGCATCTGGGTGGGGTCCATTGCCCCGGTCAGGTCGTCGGTTTCGCTCAACGGCCAGTTATCGCGCTGCCAGCTTGGCCCGCGTTCGATCTCGAATTCCTGGTTCTCGTAACCCATGGTCTTGTCCCGTCCCAGCCGCGTGCAGTCGCGAAGGGGAAAATCAGTGGCCGGGGTGCAGCCCGGCCACGCTTATTGTGTGCTGATCAGCCCTTCAGCACTTCTACCAGCGTCGAGCCAAGCTCGGACGGGCTGGCAGCAACCTTGATACCGGCTGCCTCCATCGCCGCGATCTTGCTTTCCGCGTCACCCTTGCCACCCGACACGATTGCGCCGGCATGGCCCATGCGACGGCCCGGAGGCGCCGTACGGCCCGCGATGAAGCCGGCCATCGGCTTCTTGCGGCCACGCTTGGCTTCGTCGATCAGGAACTGAGCAGCCTGTTCTTCCGCATCGCCGCCGATTTCGCCGATCATGATGATCGATTCGGTAGCGTCGTCGGCCAGGAACAGTTCCAGCACGTCGATGAAGTTGGTGCCGTTGACCGGATCGCCGCCGATGCCGACAGCCGTCGTCTGACCCAGGCCAGCGTTGGTGGTCTGGAACACGGCTTCATAGGTCAGCGTGCCGGAGCGCGACACGACGCCGACGCTGCCCTTCGAGAAGATCGAGCCGGGCATGATACCGATTTTGCATTCGCCGGGCGTCAGGACGCCGGGGCAGTTCGGGCCGATCAGGCGCGACTTCGAACCCGACAGGGCGCGCTTCACGCGGACCATGTCCAGAACCGGGATGCCTTCGGTGATCGCGACGATCAGCGGGATTTCGGCATCGATCGCTTCGAGGATCGAGTCGGCCGCGAATGGCGGCGGAACATAGATGACCGATGCGTCGGCGCCAGTCTTCGACTTGGCTTCGGCAACAGTGTCGTACATCGGCAAGCCGATGTGGGTCGTGCCGCCCTTCCCGGGGGTCACGCCGGCAACCATCTGGGTGCCGTAAGCAAGAGCCTGTTCGGTGTGGAAGGTACCGGTGGCTCCGGTCATACCCTGAGTAATGACCTTGGTGTTCTTGTTCACCAGAATGGACATAGGTGTCCCTTTATCTTCTGTGGACGTGGCACTTGGGTCTAAGTCGGATCGTCCCGGGCTGCGCACTTACCTGGGACGATCCGGTGCAGACTGTATGGATCAGGCGAGCGAGGGATCGATGCCCTTGCACGCTTCCAGCAGTTCCTTCACGGCGTCGACCGAGACCTGAAGATTGGCCTTGGCTTCGTCGTTAAGTTCGATCTCGACGATCTGCTCCACGCCGTCCTTGCCGATGATGACCGGCACGCCGACATAGAGATTGTCGATGCCATACTGGCCGGTCAGGTTCGCGGCGCAGGGCAGCAGGCGCTTCTTGTCGCCCAGATAGGCTTCAGCCATGGCGATCGCGCTGGTGGCGGGCGCATAGAAGGCGGAACCCGTCTTGAGCAGGGCAACGATTTCGCCGCCGCCCGAACGGGTGCGCTTGACGATGGCGTCGATGCGCTCCTGCGTCGAGCGACCCTGCTTGATGAGGTCGGGAACGGGGATGCCGGCAACGGTCGAATATTCGATGACCGGAACCATCGTGTCGCCATGGCCGCCCAGAACGAAGCTGGTAACGTCCTTGGCCGAGACGTTGAATTCTTCAGCCAGGAAGTGGTTGAAGCGCGAGCTGTCCAGAACGCCGGCCATGCCGACGACCTTGTTGGCGGGCAGGCCCGAAAATTCGCGCAGCGCCCACACCATCGCGTCGAGCGGGTTGGTGATGCAGATGACGAAAGCGTCGGGGGCATTGGCGGCGATGCCTTCGCCCACGGCCTTCATGACCTTGAGGTTGATGCCGAGCAGGTCGTCGCGGCTCATACCCGGCTTGCGGGCGACGCCGGCGGTGACGATGATGACGTCCGCGCCTGCGATGTCGGCATAGTCGTTGGAACCGGTGATCTTCGCGTCGAAGCCTTCAACCGAAGCGCACTGCGACAGGTCGAGAGCCTTGCCCTGCGGCACGCCTTCCACAACGTCGAACAATACAATGTCACCCAGCCCCTTCAGGGCGGCGAGATGGGCGAGCGTGCCGCCGATATTGCCAGCGCCGATCAGGGCGATCTTATTACGGGCCATATGCAATCATCCTCCAAGTCATAAATATTGGAATTGCTGGCTCGCCTACGCCCATCCCACGGGGGTTTCAACCTATCAAAAGTCGGAAAGCCAAATTATCTTTGCAATTCATTCGCAATTGCATTAGAGCCGATTCACACCCTGTCGCTCCCGAGCTTCTACCCTGGCTCGCGAGCCTTCCCTGCAGCGGTATCCTGCCGGGTGCTTTCCAACACGAAAGCACCCGGCCTGTTTTTCTTTACAAAAATTGCGTTCAGATGAACGAAGCCGCATAAATGCGACGATGCGAGCCTGTGTTTCGGCGTTGCGAGCATGGCAAAGCCATGACGCAAATGCACTTAGGGCTTTTCCTTAACCATTTGTGGAATTGAGAGAATCCATTGGACAGGCATAACCCGCCGAGCGGCGACGCCGTTATTTCGGCCCGTGGCCCAGCACCAGATAATCGTCCGACTGCATTTCCATCAGGCGCGATACGGTCCGTTCGAATTCGAACGCCCCATCCCCTTCGGGATAGAGTCGCGCCGGTTCGGCATCGGCCGAGGCCAGCAATTTGACCTTATATTCGTAGAGCGAGTCGATCAGCGTGACGAAACGTGCGGCCTCGTTGCGCTTTTCCGGCCCCAACACGGGAATACCGACGATAATGACCGTATGATATTTGCGCGCGATCGCCAGATAGTCGGGGGCGCCCCGCGCCTCGACGCACAGGCGCTTGAAGGAAAAGACCGCCACGCCCTTCAGGCTTTTGGGCACATTCATGGTGCGCCCGCCCTGCACGACGATCTCTTCGGACGGCACCTTCGCGCGATCCTCAACCGAGAAGTCGGTCAGGCGAAAGAAAGCCTCCGACAGAGCCTTGGTCGCTTCGGGACCATTGGGGCAATGCCATAGCTGCGCATCGCCCAGACGGTCCCGCCTATAGTCGACCGGCCCATTAAGCGTCATGACGTCCAGTTTCGCCTTGATCAGGTCGATGAAGGGCAGAAAAAGCTGACGATTGAGGCCGTTCTTGTAGAGTTCGTCCGGCTCGCGGTTCGACGTGGTGACGATCGTCACCCGCTTTTCCAGCAAGCCGGTGAAGAGACGCGACATGATGGCCGCGTCAGCCATGTTGTTGACGACCATCTCGTCGAAACAGAGCAGACGCGCCTCGTCCGCCAGCGACTCGACCACCGGCGGGATCGGATCGCCCGACTCGGACTTGCGCGCTTCGGCCAGCCGCGCATGCACGTCGAGCATGAATTCGTGGAAATGGGCGCGCTTCTTGCGCTGGACCTTCACCGTGTCGAAGAACAGGTCCATCAGCATCGATTTGCCGCGCCCTACCCCGCCCCACATGTAAAGGCCGCGCGGCGGCTCCGGCGCCTTGCGCAACAGTTTCCACAAGGTGGAACCGCGCGCCGGCGTCGATTCTAGTTCCTGCTGCAAGGAATCGAGTCGCACCGCGGCGGCGCGCTGGTCCGGGTCCGGGCGTAATTCACCGGCCTGAATCAACGCATCATAACGGGCGATAACGCTGGTCACTTGGGGCTGGGCGCCTTGCGAACGGTGGCGGTGGAGGCGGCAACAGCCTGCCCATCCTGCTTGATCAGCATGCGCAGAAAGAAGAGTCGGCCGGTTTCCCGCAGGACTTCGACTTCGGCGAACAGGTCGGGACCGACCTTGCCCGCACCCAGATATTGCATGCTGAGGTCGATGGTGACGCCATTGATCTGCGATTGATGGCCCATGGCCCACAAGCCGCCAAAATAGGCATGGTCGGCAAAGGCGGCAAGAAAGCCGCCATGCAGCGTATCGAGACGGTTGCGGTGGCTGGATCGCGTCTCCAGCCCGACCGTCGCCTTCGTCGCGCTTTCGCCGCGCATGTAACCGCGACCGATCGCCTGAAGAAAGGTGTCAGGATGCGGGTCGGACCATGCAGCCCAGCCCGCCCATTTCCCTTCGGTCAGCGGTTTCCCGCCCGCAACGCCGTCGCTGGTCAAGATCAGAGCTGCCGCTCGACCATCATCTTCTTGGTTTCGGCGATCGCCTTGGCCGGGCTGAGACCCTTGGGGCAGACGTTCGCGCAGTTCATGATGGTGTGGCAGCGATAGAGGCGGAAGGGATCTTCCAGCTCGTCAAGGCGCTCGCCGGTATATTCGTCGCGGCTGTCCGCCAGCCAGCGATAGGCCTGAAGCAGGATTGCCGGGCCAAGGAACTTGTCGCTGTTCCACCAGTAACTGGGGCAGCTGGTCGAGCAGCAGGCGCACAGGATGCACTCATAAAGACCGTCCAGCTTTTCGCGGTCGGCGGGCGACTGGAGCCGTTCCTTGCCGCTGGGCGCCGGGCTGACGGTTTGCAGCCAGGGCTTGATGCTGTTGTACTGGGCGTAGAAGTGGGTGAAGTCCGGCACCAGATCCTTGATGACGTCCATGTGCGGCAGCGGCGTGATACGCACTTCCTTACCGGCGCATTCGTCAATCGCGGTGGTGCAGGCCAGACCGTTCTTGCCATTCATGTTCATCGAACAGGAACCGCAAATGCCCTCACGGCAGGAACGGCGGAAGGTCAGCGAGGGATCATATTCATTCTTGATCTTCAGCAGCGCGTCCAGAACCATCGGGCCGCAATTGTCGAGATCGATCTGGAACGTGTCGTAACGCGGGTTCTCACCAGAGTCGGGATCGTAGCGATACACCTTGAAATTGCGCACATTGGTCGCACCGTCCGGCGCGGGGTGGGTCGTACCCTTGCCGCTGATCTTGCTGTTCTTGGGCAACGCAAATTCGGCCATCGCTCGTCGAGCCCCTTTTGGTAGTCTGTCCGTTTGGTGGCCCGCATAACAAAAAATCCGCAAAGGTCCAGCACCTACGATAGGGCGATATGGGTTCGCCCCCTTGCATGGGTGATGGAAAGACCGCTAGGCGACCACACCCGACATAGCCGGACAGTCCATGGACATAGCCTTTCTAGCCATCGCAGAAGCGCAGCAACTCTATCATTGGCTGCCCGCCGCGCTTGAACTGTCGCGGCGTGACGATGTCCATGTGCATGTCCTTTCCCCGTCGGAGAAAATTCTCGATCTGGTCGCCGGCTATGATCGTGAGGCACGGCTGAACCGCATCCGCCTGCGTCGGTTTGCGCGAAAAGCCGACTCGCTGTTCCGTCAGCCGTCCCGCCTCGCCACGCTGATCGGCAATTATGATGTGATCGCGCGATTCCCTCTGCTGGTGGCGACCGAAATATCGACGGCGTGGCTGCGCCGGGTGCCGGGCTTTTCTTCACGCCTTGTCCTGATCAAACATGGGGCCGGCGACCGGGAGGGCGGATATAAGAAACGCCATGCCGATTTCGACCTGACGCTGGTGGCGGGCGAAAAAGACCGACGCCGCATGATTGATCGCGGCCTGTGTGCGGCGGATGCGGTAAAAGTCGGCGGCTATCCCAAGTTCGAATTGAAAGCCGCGCCGCAGCGCTTTTTCCCGGACGACAAACCGCTGCTGCTCTACAATCCGCATTTCGATCCGCAGCTATCCTCCTGGATCAACCATGGACCGGCAATATTGGCGACGCTGGAGGCGCTGGAAGGATGGAATGTCATCATCGCTCCCCACAGCAAGCTGGCGCAGCGCGTGCCGCCTATTCATAGCGACGCACCTCACATCATGGTCGATATGGGCAGCCGCCGGTCGATCGACATGAGCTATACGATGAGCGCCGACATATATCTGGGCGACGTGTCCAGTCAGGTCTATGAATATCTCATCCGGCCGCGCCCCTGCATCTTCCTCAATCTCGACCGCCGCCCCTGCGACGGAGACGCCTATGCCCATTGGCGGCTGGGGCAGGTGATCGACCATATCGACGCCCTGCCCGGCGCGCTGGGGCAGGCAGGCCACTTGCAACCGGGCTTCGTTGCTGCTCAGGAAGCGGCGATGCGCGATTCCATCGATCTTTCCCCTGTGCCCGCCTCCGTGCGTCAGGCCGACATCCTCCTCGATTTTGCCAAGAGCCAGTCATGACCCAGCTTCTTTCGACAACCATCGGCCCGGTCCGCCTGATCGGCCATAACGATACGCCGATCTGGGGTATGTCGATCGCCGAACGGTGCCGCCGCATGGCCGACAATTCGGCAAAAAATGGCAGCGCGCTGGCGCCGGGGCATGAGTTGATCTTCAACCTGACCTATGCCTTTGACCCGTTGCTGCTGCGGCTGGTGCTGGAGACGCCCGGCACGATCTTCATGTGGGGCGACGCGCCGATCGTAGGACAGATTCCGGTCGACAGCGATCCGGCACAGGCGCCGTTCATCATCGACCTGTCGGATGGCCGCACCCTGTACAACCGCCAGTTGCGCAAGCTGGAGCAGCCCTTCGTGCGGGAGCTTACGCCATCGACCCGGCGCGAGATTGAGCGGCGCAGCTATTTCGGCGCCTATAAGGGCGTGACCGACCTGCTGACCAAATATCTGTGGCCCGAACTGGCGCTGATCCTGACGCGCATTGCCGCCCAGTTAAAAATGACGCCCAACATGGTGTCGGTGATCGGCGTGACATTATGCCTGATCGCCACATTCCTGTTCGCCAAGGGCATGTTCTGGACCGGATTTCTGTGCGGATTCATCTTCATGGTGCTGGATACGGTGGACGGAAAACTTGCCCGTTGCACCATCACATCGTCCAAATGGGGCAATGTGATCGACCATGGCGTCGACCTGGTCCATCCGCCCTTCTGGTGGTATTTCTGGGGAACGGGCCTTATCACATGGGGCATGGGCCTGTCGGGCGGCACCTTCACCTTCATCATGACGGCGGTGATCGTCGGCTACGTGCTGCAACGACTGATCGAGGGCATGTTCCTGAAGGATTTCAAGATGGACATTCATGTCTGGCAGAAATTCGACAGCCAGTTTCGCCTGATCACCGCACGGCGCAACCCGAACATGGTCATCCTGTTCGTCGCTCTGCTCTTTGGCCGGCCTGACATCGGCCTGATCGCGCTGGCGTGGTGGACCATCATCTCTCTGGTCGTGCATGCGGTGCGGCTGGCACAGGCCTATGCCGTCAAACGATCCGGCCAGCCGATCACAAGCTGGATGGAAGTGGCCGCGCCATGAACGCAACGATCGAGAAGTTCGGATGGCCCGCGACGATGATCGCGGAATATGAGCATTGGGTCGTCCTGCTACGCCCGGCGCAACCGACGCTGGGATCGCTGATCCTCGCCGCAAAAAGTGACGCGACGGCCTTTGGCGATCTGCCTGCCCCGGCCCATGCCGAACTCAAGATCGTGACCACCGCCATCGAAACGGCCCTGACTCAGGCTGTCCGCTATCAGAAGATCAACTATCTGATGCTGATGATGGTCGACCCGCATGTGCATTTTCATGTCATCCCCCGATATGAGGGCGCGCGGGATGGCGAAGGATTGAGCATCACAGATGCCGGCTGGCCGGGCCAGCCCGACCTGAGCCAGGCCACCAAGCCGGACGCTACGCAGCAAGCCGCGCTGGTCCGCTGGCTCCAGCCACTCTTCCGCCCATAGGCTTTTAAGGTGATAGCTTGTCAGCCCCGCCAAAAGCCGCCAAGCATCGGGTTAAAGCTATAATCGATGAGGATGATCCGCGAATGAGCCATTATGACGTCCTGATCGTGGGGGCCGGTCATGCCGGTGCGCAGGCGGCGATTTCGTTGCGACAGCTTGGCTTTGAAGGCAGCGTGGCGATGATCGGCGACGAGCGCGATCCGCCTTATGAGCGCCCTCCCCTGTCGAAAGAATATTTTGCGGGCGACAAGAGTTTCGAACGTATCCTCATTCGCCCGGCCGCATTCTGGGACGAGCGCAAGATCGACATGCTGCTCGGCAAGCGGGTGAAGAACGTCGATCCCGTCGGCAAATATGTGACCGTGGGCGATAGCCAGATCAGCTATTACAAGATGATATGGGCCACTGGTGGTTCGCCACGCATGCTGTCCTGCGCCGGGGCAGACGCTCCCAACGTCCATGCCGTGCGCAGGCGCGCCGATGTGGACGCGATGATGGCAAAGCTGGACAAGATCAGTCATGTCACCATCATCGGCGGGGGTTATATCGGGCTGGAGGCGGCGGCCGTGCTGACCAAATTCGGCAAGAAAGTCGTACTGATCGAGGCACTGGACCGGGTATTGGCCCGCGTGGCGGGCGAAGACCTCTCCCGCTTTTACGAAGGGGAGCATCGCGCCCATGGCGTCGACCTGCGCACCGGCGCGGCGATGGACCATATCGAGGTGACGGATGGTCTGGCCAGCGCCGTGGTGATGCAGGATGGCGAGCGGATCGCGACCGACATGGTGATCGTGGGCATCGGCATCATCCCCGAAACCGGCCCTCTGATCGCGGCGGGCGCGGCGGGCGGCAATGGCGTGGATGTGGACGAATATTGCCGCACATCCCTGCCCGACATCTATGCCGTGGGCGATTGCGCATCCCATGCCAACCGCTTTGCCGGCGGCGCACAGATGCGGATTGAATCGGTGCAGAATGCCAATGATCAGGCCAAGACCGCCGTCGCTCATATCATGGGCAAGGACGAGGCCTATGATGCCATCCCATGGTTCTGGTCGAACCAATATGATCTGAAGTTGCAGACGGTTGGGTTGTCGGTCGGTCATGATGCCACCATCCTGCGTGGTGATCCGGCCGCGCGCAGTTTTTCGGTACTGTATCTCAAGGGCGGGAAGCTGATCGCGCTCGACTGCGTCAACATGATCAAGGATTATGTGCAGGGGCGCGCCCACATACTGTCCGGCGCCCTGCTGGATCAGGCGCAACTGGCCGATGCCAAGGTGCCGTTGAAGGAAGTCGGATTGGGATAAGGGCAGGCGCGATCCGCAGACCATTAGAGTTTGATGATTTCGCATTGATCCGTTCGTTTCGAGCGAAGTCGAGAAACGATCAGCGCGCCGTTTCTCGACTTCGCTCGAAACGAA
>JAJZQN010000069.1 GCA_021847605.1 Pseudomonadota bacterium
CTGCTTTATCGTACACATAAACAGTATCTATGGTATATGTGCCTGCGCCCGAGCTTGCGGCGATATAGGAGCTTTGCGACGAATATCCATCGGCGAAGCTGTCGTTATAATCATTGGCATACAAGCCAGACGTGTTGCCATAGCTACCCTGCCAGCTTTTGCTGAAAGAGACGCTAACCCTGTCTACGCCCAATCCGACATCCGTTGCGCCTGCGGTGAATGACAGATACAGGCCGCCATTCGTCACATCAACGATCGACGGAAAGTTGAGCGACGTCAAAACCGGTTTGGTCGTGTCGGCAGTATTTGCGCTCTTGATCTCGAAGCTTGTGGCGATCCCCATGTTGGCGAGTTGCCACATGCTGTAGGAAGAATAATTTCCTGCTTTATCGTACACATAAACAGTATCTATGGTATATGTGCCTGCGCCCGAGCTTGCGGCGATATAGGAGCTTTGCGACGAATATCCATCGGCGAAGCTGTCGTTATAATCATTGGCATACAAGCCGGACGTGTTGCCATAGCTACCCTGCCAGCTTTTGCTGAAAGAGACGCTAACCCTGTCTACGCCCAATCCGACATCCGTTGCGCCTGCGGTGAATGATAGATACAGGCCGCCATTCGTCACATCAACGATCGACGGAAAGTTGAGCGACGTCAAAATCGGCTTGGTCGTGTCGGCAACGGCCATAAAAACCCCCAGTAAATGACTTGGGCAATCCATTCGCATGCCAAATCATTAGAGATCAAGAGTAATGATCTTTATTTCTGTGATGTTGAGAAAGTTGTTTCAATGCCGTTTCTCAACAACGCCTCCTCCAGATAGCGCATGAACGCTGGCGTGCGCCCGGCGTCCCGTGCACGCAGCCAAGCCAGCGCGACGACAGGCCGCCACGCATTGATGTCGTGCACCGACACGGCGGATGCTTTCATATAGCTTTTGCGCAGCCGCCCTGCAGCCCAGTCGCGCCACAGGTTCGTCACCCAATCGCTCGGCCCGATGCCAAAGCGCATCAGCATTTCCGATCGCACCGCATCGGCCGCCATATGCCCCGCTGCTGCTTTCGACCAGTCGATCACCATCATCCCCTGCTGCGTCATCATGACATTGCCCAGATGAAAATCGCCATGGGTCAGCGCGTCCCCGTCCGGCAGGCTTTCCAGATAGGCGATCGCCGTCCTTTGCAGCGAGATGGGCGCAGGACCATAAGAAATATCGGTCGCCAGCACCTGTTTGAGCGAGCGCAGTGCCCCTCCCCTAACCCGGTGCATGGCGGCATGGATTTCGCCCATCTGGTCCAGCACCCATCCCGCCCGCATCGGGTTGCGGCGGATCCAGTCCATCACCGTTCCGCCTTCAAGCCGAGGGTAGACGATGCCGCGCCGCCCGTCCCATGTTCGCTGCCCAATCGCCGCGGCGGTCGGTACGCCACACGCCCCGGCGTGAATGGATGCCTCTACCTCGCGCGCGATCATGTCGTCCGACACGCTGTCGCGAAACAGCTTGAGCACCTGCCCGTTTCCGACATCGAACAATTCCGCGCTCGCGCCCCTGGCGATGAAGGGCGGCATTTCACCGGAAGATGTACGCCTGGCATCGGGATTTTCCATAGTATCCATATCTGACTGGAAATTGCAGATCTTTCCACTCCGGAAAAATGCTAGATCGTCAGATATCGTATGGATATCCAATAGATATCCAATGCTTCGCATCATTGCTCTGTATTATTTTTTGGTATAGTCTTGCCCATCATACCCCTGAGAACGGCATTTATGGCACGCAATACATCCATCACGATTGGCGATCATTTCAGTCATTTCGTCAGCGAGCAGGTACGGTCTGGCCGTTACGGATCGACGAGCGACGTGGTACGCGCGGGCTTGCGGTTGCTGGAAGAGCATGAAGCACGCGTTCGGGCCCTTCACAATGACGCGGTTGAACCGGGCGAGCATGAACTGTCAGCAGGGGCTGGCCGCTGAGGCTTGTTATGCCCCATCTGGGATATGAATGGCGTACCGTCATAGTGCCCGACATGCCGACAGGACGGAAAAAAGCGGCAAAATGCCAAATTCGTGCTTTCGAGTAGAAATAGGAAAAGCCCTGTTTTCGGGTATGGAGCGATCATCATGAGCATAGCGCAAAGAGAATTGTTCCAACTCGACAGCCCGTTGCTGGGTGAAATTCGCGGCGAACGATCGCTGATGGCCTTTCCCTTTTTCGCGCTCGCCAAAAATGCGTGGATGAAGCCCCTTTCCTATTCCACGCCCACCGTATCGATCGAGGTGCGGCCCAGCGCGCGCGGCGTCGCCACCATCTATGACAAGGAAATCGTCCTCTATATCGCCAGCCTGATGGCTGCGAAGATCGAGGCGGGCATGGCGATATCGCAGGATTTCACCTTCACCGCGCACGACCTGTTCACTGTCACCGGCGCCAATCACAGCGCCCGGTCCTATTCCCGCCTGGCCGACGCGCTGGAGCGGCTTCAGGGGACGCAGATCCGCACCAATATCGAGGCCGGGGGCGAGGGCGAGGAAGGTTTCTTTTCCTGGCTGTCGGAAGCGCGGCTGCAATATGCGCGCTCGGCCAATGGCGAAAAACGGCTGAAATCGGTGAAAGTGCGCCTGTGCGACTGGCTGTTTCGCGCCATTTTGCGCGATGGGCAGGTGCTCGATTATGCCTCCACCTATTTCCAGCTCGGCCCCATAGAGCGGCGCATCTACGAAGTCGCGCGCTCGACCTGCGTGGATGGCGAACCGCTCGACATGGACCTGCAACTGCTCAAGCTCCAGACCGGTTTTCAGAACCCCCTGTCCAACTTCCGCATCGCCATGCGCCAGATCGCGGCCGCCAATGCCATCCCCGGTTACGACATTGCGCTGATCGAGGATGCGCCCGCCGCCGTGGTGGAGGATGGCCCGCGCAAGGCGGGACGGCGATCGGCCGCCGCCAGGGTCGTCATCACCCGCCGCGCGCTGCTGACCAGCGAGGCAGCGGACGGTCCGGCCTGATCGGTTCCGGGGGCTAGGGGCGGAGTGCAGGCGCCCCTGCCCTCCCGCCTGATTCGCGCGCGCCATCCATTCCCCCGCGCCATTCCTACTCGAAAGCACGAATGGGATGCCGCTATTCCTATTCGAAAGCACGAATTTGCGCGCTCCATTCCTACTCGAAAGCACGAATGGAGTGCCTATTCCTACGCGAAAGCACGAACGATTTTCGGCATTCCTACGCGAAAGCACGAACCGTCAGGCCTTCCGATGTAGGATTTTTGCTGCAAATATGCCGCCCTTGTCGGCCTGTGCCGACAGGCATGGACAGGCCGGTCGCGGACCGGCGGGGATTTCAGGTGAAGGGGCGGCTGTGACCACATAAAAGAACGCCCGGCACGAAGGCCGGGCATCCGTTGGAGTAAGGGAACGACGTCGCCAAACGTCGTGCCGGACCAAATAGACGTGGTCCGTTTCTCCTACCCCAAAATGAAACCTGTTTCAAGGATGCGTGCTTCGCGCCACGCCCTCTTTTTGTCTGGTGACGGTCCTCCTGTGTGGAGGAACGAATGGGAACACTTGCCTTTGGTGAGGCGCTGGTTGGTGTGCTTGGGACTGGCGCACTGGGCGGTTCAATGCGCGGTGCGATGGCGGGACCGGGCAAGCGGGCGCCCGGCGCGGGAGGACCGCGTAAAAGCCGTTCGGGCGCCCCGCATCCCACCGGCGCCCCAGTGTTGCGCGACAGTGTGGAAGCCGGCACGTTCGAACATCTCTTCTTCGCCAGCCCGGCCAAAGGCGAACCCGACCGGCTGCTGCGCGCGGCGCGGCGGATCCTGGACGCGGGGCGTCAGCTGCGCCGCGAAGCGCGCTGCGACGGCCGCATCCTCACCACCGCCGAGCAACAGCTGACCACGCTGACGGCCGCCAGCGTGCGCGTGCTGGAGGAAATCCTCACCCTTGCCCGCCTCAACCGCGGCCGGGTCTTCCCCAGCTATGACTATCTGGCCGACGCGACCAGCCTTGGCCGCGCCACGGTGGCGCGGGCGCTGCGGATCCTGGAAAATATCGGCTTTCTGGTGCGTCAGCGCCGCTTCAAAAAGGTGGAGGGCGATGGCCCCGGCCCTCGCTATGCCCAGACCTCCAACGTCTATCGCGCCTTCCTGCCCAACATCGTGCGGCGCTATCTGCCGCGCTGGATGCGCCCTGCCCCCCTGCCCGACGATCAGGTCCAGCGCGAAGCCGACCGGCAGGAGGATATGGTGGCAATGCGTGCGACACTGTGCCCGCGCGAACGGCGCAAGGCGATGGAAAAGGGGAAGCTGGCCCAGATCCTCGCCCGTATGGAAGCGGCACTCGATGCGCAGGCGGTGGATGATGGTCCAGAGCGTGAGTCTCATAACCATCCGCAACCGCTTAGAGAGTCTATTATAAAAGAAGATCAGCGGGGTTGGACTAGTCGTCCAACATGTTGACACCGGATCGCCCGACCACGACGCCCCTAAAAAAACCGTTCCTGTGGCAAGGCTGAACGCACCGCTTCGCGGCGCGAATGCTCCCCAGCGGGAGCAAGCGGCTTGGGCAGCGCGACGAACGGGCCTTGGCATGGTGGCAAGGGTGTCGATCATAGAGAAAAAATGCAATTTGATATCGGATAGCTATCGGATATCTGAAAATATTATCATCTTGAGCGGCGTGACCGTTGCGGCGCACTGGACGGTCTATCTGCCGCAGGTCATGGTCATGGTCATGGTCATGGTCTTGATCGAAACGCTGCATGAGCCCGATCAGATCACATGCAGGAAGCGGATTCCGAAATCATCCGTCATGTCAGCCGCGAGGAATCTCAGTCCGGCTATCAAAGTGATGCCGCCAATGTCTGGCGCTTCATGATGGATGCGTTGCATCAGGACGGACGGCGCAAAATAGCCGAAATCGCAGTCCGCGCCGCCGAATAATCCAAGGATGTGAATAGGATACCAGATAGCTATCCGATAGCTATCTGGTAACTCATTCGTTGCGTTGCGTGGCGAGCGCCGCCAGCGCCTGTTCCAGCACCGCGCCCAGCGGCAGGTTCATCGCATCGGCAATCCGGTAGAGTTCGGTGATCGTCTCTTCGGTCGCCTTGATATTGATCTGGCGATTGCGGCCGGTCACATGCCGCCGCGGCTGACGCGCCGCCGGTGGGACGGGTGACGGGGCAGGGGAGGGGGGCGCCGTTTCACCTGTCTGACTCGCTGTCTCATGCGGGGCCGCCGCCGCTGCCTTGCGGCTCGGAAAACCGCTGCTTTGCGCGATTTTATCGATCGTTTCGGCAGGCACCGGCTTGGCGGCATGGTCCGACCCGAAATCGTCCAGGTCGCCGAAGGGATTGGCTCTGCTCATCCTGCCACCGCATCGCTCGTGACGGCGCTCTTGCGGCGCGCGCGCAACTGCTCGATCACTTCGACCGCGAACTGCTCGGCATTGGCGATCGCCTTGTCCAGGTTGGATACGTCCTTAGGGTCCAGCTCCTCCAGCGTCTGGCGGAAGGAAAAGATCGCACGAAACGCCTCGCGTTCGTGCAACTGCGTCTGGAACATCGGCACGCCCGCATCGACCAGCCCGTCCTGAATATGCCCCATGGTCCGCGTGCGGATGATCGGGCTGGTCCGCGACAGCAGCACGCCATAGGGGACCGCCCGGCCGGTCATCTTCTCATGTTGTTTCAGCACCCGGATCGCCCGGCTCGCCTGTTCAGCGTCCAGTTGCGATCCCTGCATCGGGATGACCACCAGATCGGCCTGACTGACCGCCAACAGCACGATCTTGGCCGCAGTCCCTTCCAGATCGACGATCACAAAAGGGGTTTTGGCCGCCGCTTCCTCGATCTTGTCGAGGATATTATCCTCATCGACATCGGCGATGATCGACAGATTGTCCGGCAACGCTGCGTCTTTTCCCCATGCGGCGATGGGATGATTGGGATCGGCGTCGATCACTGACACTTTGGCGCCGCGCGCCAGCTGTGAGGCCAGAAGCAGGGCAGCGGTGGTTTTCCCGACGCCCCCCTTGGGACTGATGAAGGCGATGGTAGGCATGAGGTAGCTGTATAGCTATCGGCTAGCAGGAAGCAATCCGATATCTATCTGGTATCCTATGGATAGCATTTTCACACATATGCCGCCGACTGCGATGATTTCCTTTGTCATTCCGGTTAAAGCCTTTATCTGTCAAAGCCCCATGCGATCGAAATCGATAAGCCATTATCTCAAGCATATCGCCGATTTCTGGCTGACGGCGTCCGTTCATTTCGACGCTTTCCGACTTGAACCGCGTGCCTATCTGACCGCCACCAAATGGTGGATCAAACGCAAACGCGTCCGCGCCCGCGGCCAGTTCGCTCCGCTGCTCAGTCGATCGCCACAGGCGTATAGGTTATGGGTTTTGCGGCAGGAACGGGAAGGGCGTGGCCCTAGTCAGCCCGACGCCCGGCATCCGATCATCGCATTGATCGACATGAGCGGTTTTGCCGATCCTGGTGCACTGGCGGCCACGCGACAAAGTTTGACAGCAGAAGGTTTGACGCTGCTTTTTATCGGCTCTCTGGAAACGCCTACACTTGCCACCGCCATCGCCCGGATCGACTGGAGCACCGATCCCTGGCTGTTTCCGACCTGTCCCGGCGACCGGATCGCGTCCGGTGCTGCTGCTGTCTATCGCTCTGTCATGGCCAACGGTCAGACACGGCTTATCTATGCCGATGACGATCGGCTTGTCGGCCGCCGTCGCACAGCTCCCTATTTCAAGCCCGACTGGAACAGCGAGCTTTTCCGGCACAACGACTATCTGACTGGCGCCTGCATCGTCCATGCGACCCGCGCCGATCTGGAGGCTGTGGCCGACAAGGCCAACTGGGCCGCAGGGCTGGTCGCGACCATCGTGGAACTGGGGCAGGGCTTCCCCGTCCACCTGCGTGAGATGCTGCATCACCGTCGTCATCGCCCGATGCCGAGCCTTCCCGCCCGTCCGATCACTATCGCGAGCGACCTGCCGCCGCTGTCTGTCATCGTGCCGACCCGCAACCGGGTGGATCTGCTGTGCACCTGTCTCGATGGCGTCGCGGCGGCCCATTATCCGCAGGTCGAGGTCATCGTCATGGACAATGATAGCGACGATCCCGAAACGCTGGCCTATCTCGCCGCGCTCGATCCTGCTCGCCACCGTGTACTGCGCCACAGTGGCGCGTTCAACTATTCGGCGATCAACAACCGCGCGGCGGAGGAGGCCCGGGGCAGGCTGCTATGTCTGCTCAACAACGACATCGAAATGACCGACCCTCACTGGCTCGCTATATTGGCAACGCAGGCACTGCGGCCAGAAGTCGGTGCGGTGGGCGCGCGGCTGCTATATCCCGACGGGCGCATCCAGCATGCCGGCGTCGTGATCGGCGTCGGCAATGCGGCGGGCCATGCACATCGTTTCCTGCACCCCGATGAGGAAGGCTATTTCTACCGCCACAGCTTGCCGCAATTCACCATGGCCGTGACTGCTGCCTGTCTGGTGGTGGAGCGCAAAAAGTTCATGGCCGTGGGCGGCCTTAACGAACGGGATTTCGCTGTAGCTTTCAACGATGTCGATTTCTGCCTGCGTTTGAACCAACAGGGATGGCAGTCGCTCTACGAACCGCGCGCGACCCTCATCCATCATGAATCGGTGTCGCGCGGGCTGGATCGCGATCCGGTCGGCGCAGCGCGCTTCGCGGGCGAACTGGCCGCGCTCAAGCGCCTGTGGCAGACGGACGAGATCTACGACCCCTATCATCATCCGCAACTCAGCCGCGCCAGCGAACAGTTCGCGGTGGCGCTGTAATGACTGCTCGCCTTCATCTGCCCCAGGTCACGCTGTGCGCGGTCAGTTCGGTCAATGTCGCGGCGACAATCCGGGCGCTGGAAATCAGTCTGGCGCAAGTCGATGTAGCGGCCGCGCTGCTACTGACCGACAGTCCGGTAACGTCCGCTCATCCCGACATCACCGTCGTGCCGATCGCGCCTGTCACATCGTCGCGGGCCTATTCCGACTTCATCCTGACGAAGCTGGTCGATCATGTCGCAACCAGTCATTGCCTGGTGATCCAGTGGGACGGCCATGTACTGGATGCATCGCGCTGGCATCCCGATTTCCTCGCTTACGACTATATCGGCGCCAGCTGGCCCCAGTTCGACGATGGCCATGATGTCGGGAATGGCGGCTTTTCGCTGCGCAGCCGCCACCTGATGCAGCTGTGCCGCGACCCCGCTTTCAAGCATTCCCATCCCGAAGATGTTGCGATCGCGCGCATCAATCGCACCTGGCTGGAAGATCAGGCCATGCGTTTCGCCCCGCGCGCGCTGGCCGACCGGTTCGCCGCCGAACGGGCCGGGGACGTTACGGCCAGCTTCGGCTATCACGGCGCCTGGCTGATGCCGCAGGCCGTGGGGATCGAACCCTTCTGGACCCTTTATCGCGAACTGGACGATCGCGACACGATCCGGCATGACTTTTCCGCGATATTGAAACAGATAAGGCAGGGGCGGGGAGGCTGGAAACGCGCCCTGTGCCTGATGCTGGATCAATTGAGGCGGTAATGCCGCTACTGTTTTGACGCCCTGGAAGGGACCGACGCGCTTGAACAACATCTTTCCCGGCCTGCCCCTGATTGAATCCCCGCTGTTTCCGGCGCTTAAGGCGGAATGGGGATTGAGTGCGGAGGAAGAGCGGATCGCCACCGATCTGCATGAAAAGGGCTATGCCGTCTTCGATTTCCCTGATGCCGGCCTTGATGGCCGCATCGCGCGTATCCAGAGCCATTTGGGTCCGCGCTACGGCATCGATTTCGCCGATCCGCATAGCGACAAGACGGCAGGCGAACGGCGCGTGCAGGATGCATGGCAATTTGACGAAGATGTTCGCGCCATCGCCGCCAATCAGGCGGTGCTCGACCTTCTGAGCAAACTCTATGGCCGCCGGGCCTTTCCGTTCCAGACGTTAAATTTCCCGGTCGGCACCCAACAGGATGCCCATTCGGATTCCGTTCATTTTTCCAGCCTGCCCGAACGTTTCATGTGCGGCGTATGGCTGGCGATGGAGGATATCGGGCCGGACGCGGGCCCGCTCTTCTACTATCCCGGATCGCATAAATGGCCGATCATGACCAACGCGCTGATCGGCCGGCGTGGCTATGGCAGCGACCTTGCCTCGGCGCAGGATCCCTATGGTCCGGCTTGGCAGGCGCTGCGCGACGTCCATGGCGCGCAGGAAGAACGCTTCTTCCCGCGCAAGGGGCAAGCGTTGATCTGGTGCGCGAACTTGCTGCACGGCGGCAGCCGCCAGAATGATCCCACGCTTACCCGCTGGTCGCAGGTTACGCATTATTATTTCGACGACTGCACCTATTACACGCCTGCTTTTTCGGACGAAGCGATCGGTGAGCTGGATCTGCGCAATCTTGTGTCGATTGGGGATGGGGAAGCGCGACCCAATCGCTATATGGGGGAAGCGTTGCCTGAACGGATGACAGTCAGAAAGACAGGCACATCCCGCAAATCCCTGGCAGGGTCATTTGCGCGAAAGGTGAGGCGCGCGTTTAGCTAATGCGGTCATCCCATGATGGCGATAACGAGAATGGATGAATGAACAGGTCTTTCGATATCGATCTGGATTACGGATCTTATACGGTTTTGCGCGCAAAGCCGGATAGCCTGTATGAAATCGGACATAAGGTTGCACCATATTTAATAGAAAACCTGATCGATATCGTTGAGGAGATCGAAGCTCTCAACGTCTGTCATTCACAAAATATCAGAAATTATGTGGTAGAAATGCTTACGCGTAAGAGCTTTTCCATCACTGACCCGGTCGATAATCACAGGTTGGAAGTCGGTTCAACATATATATTCGATGATTTTCAGACGATCTTCTTCTTTTTCGGGCAGGTGTCGCGGATCGGGATCGTCGCCAGCGATCTGGCGGCGGGTTTTCCCCTGTCCACTATCATTTTGTTCGATGCTAAGATCATCATCCATCTGAGCGACAGTTTTTGGGGGCTTGGCGAACGTCACTTCAAAAGCCTTGCCGATCATGGTGATGGAACCATCTATGAACGGTCTGCAGATTGCGATATCTGTTTGGTGACCGGCGATCCGAATTTTGCGCACCATGCATGGAATGAACTAAGTTCGCTTCAGGAAATCGCCAATCAGGGGTTTGATCGCACGACATCGCTGGTGGTGGTGCATGAACCGCTGGGACCCGTCAACGATATACTGGGTTCTCAGTTTCATGTGTTGCGCAAGCTTGCGAAGGCACAAACGCCGGAGGTCAATCGCCTTGGCGTACTGGCTTTTTCTTCTACCGGAACTCGCATAGACCGCTGCTTGGCGGAAAAGATCACCATCTTCGCGAATGCGCATCTCAGCCCCTTTGCAGCCGAAGTAAAGCGCCAAGCCCAGGAGCGTCCGGGCCGTACCTTATGGATCAGCGTGCGGACGCGTAACCGCACGATCAGCGCCCAAAAGGATGTGCTGGCAAAGCTTATTAGGGATTATCTTCGGCATGGCGATGACCGGATGGTGGTCATCGATGGGCATTCCCTGCCCTTCGACCATGATAGCGACGCGCACTATATTCAGGACATCAACAACAACATAGCTCATGATGACATGATCGAGGCGGATCATATCGTCGCTGCAGTCAAAGCGGCCTTGCCTGATGCCCGGATAGTGCAGTTTGTGGGGCGCAGAATCCATGAAAGCATTGCGGTCGGCCGACATGCTAGGTTTCGTGGACAAAGCTTGACGAGAGACTCACGCGCTGATTCAAGGCTGTCTTTTGGGAGGCAGAGTTGGGGGAGCGGATTGGAGTGTCGGATGAAGAATGGTCACTGATCGGCCCGCTGTTGCCATCCGAGCGAGGCCGAGGGTGTCGTCCGTCGCAAGACAACCGGCTATATTTTGAAGGTATGATGTGGATGGCGCGGACGGGTGCCCAGTGGCGCCACCTCCCCGATGAATATGGCAAGTGGAACAGCGTGTTCCGGCGCTACCGACGGTGGGTTGAAACCGGGGTGTTCGATGCGATGCTCGAAACGTTCGCAGAAATGGCAGGCCGCGATGGCACCGCCGACATGATCGATAGCACCGTGGTTCGAGCACATCATTGTGCAGTCGGCATAAAAAAGGGACTCAGGAAACCGAGGCGCTTGGCCGATCGCGCGGCGGGTTCACCACCAAGCTCCACGCCAGATGTGATGCTCAAGGGCGTCCACTCGGATACGTCCTGACGCCAGGGCAAACCCACGATGTGCACGGGTTTGCGCCCCTGTTCCGGATGATCAGCGACAAGATCGAGGCGTTCCTTGCGGATCGCGGTTACGATGCCGACGCTATCCGCGAAGAGATCGCCAAAGCCCATGTCGAGGCGGTAATCCCCGCCAAAAGCAACCGCCGCGACCCGATCCCCCATGACCGCGTCAAATACAAATGGCGCAACCTCGTCGAACGGCTCTTCAACAAGCTGAAGAACTGGCGCAGGGTCGCCACGCGCTACGATAAAACCCGCGAGTCCTACCTTGGCTTCGTCGCACTCGCTTCAATCAAACTGTGGATACCCTTTGTCCACGAAACCTAGTCTCTATTTCTGTCACCATGGCACCGTGCAGCACAAGTTGGGCTGGTTTTCGGACGTGCCGGGACTGGTGCATTGCAACCGGGACATCCTAGAAATTCTGCCAGCCCATTGGGTTCAGCAACAGTCGGAAGTCGCGGCATTGCCGACGTATCTGCCCATCGACCTAATCGCTGAAGCCGTTCAGGATCACGAAATGGGTGAATTGCAAAATCACTTGCACCACAATAACTATCATATTGAAAAATTAGACGAAATTTCAAATATATTACTAAATTTCTCTAAACAAGTAGAATGAGAAAACCGACCGTGAATTGTCGGCCGGTTGCCCCTTTTGGTGTTTGATCACATGGTTTGATGGCGCGATCCTTTCGTTGGAATGTAAGGAAACCATATAGTACAAGTTCGTCACGGGAGCGCCACGTCCACGCCCGCCGTCCGGGCAGCAATACAGCGATCACAAGCTTCGCTCGCGACGTTGAGCCGTGATTTGGGGATCAACCCGAAAACGGTGGCAAAGTGGTGCAAGTAGGCAACAGTCGAGGATCTGAAAGCCGGACCGCAGGCCCTTCATTCAACAACATTGACCGAAGCTAAGGATGGTGGTCGTATTCCGTCGCCACACCCTCCTTGCTGGATGACTGCCTATATGCGTTGCAGCCGTCGATCCCGCATCTGACACGCTCAAGTCTGCATCGATGTCTGCAGCGGCACAGCAATCCCGTTTGAGGGCATAGCGTGGAAGGTACGCTAAACAACGCTAAGGGAGAACAACCGAGGAACGCTTAGGCGGCGCGGCTGTCCGGCGGAAGATTGAGGGCCTTGCGGCCAGCGGAAGCGGCGGCTCGATCCCAGAGGAAATCGCCGGAAAAGGCAATATGCTCCCAGCCAACCGGCGACGTATGGACAAGCAGATCATCGGGGACCGGGGCCGCTGCCGATCGCAGATGCTGGGCGGCGTCGGCCATGTAGATCGTGTTCCAATAGACGATCGCCGCGATGACTAGGTTGAGGCCTGATGCCCGATATTGTTGAGCTTCATGGCTGCGGTCGATGATGCGGCCCTGGCGGAAGGTGTAGATCGCTTGCGTCAGGGCATGGCGCTGCTCGCTGTTGTTAAGGCCGGCATGGCATCGCCGGCGCAGATCGGGATTTTCAAGCCAGTCCAGCATGAACAGGGTCCGTTCGATCTTGCCGATCTCCTGTAGTGCGACGTCGAGCTGGTTCTGCCGTTCGTAGGCGGCGAGCTTTCGCAGCATGACCGACGGCGCGACGTGGCCAGCCTTGATCGACCCCACGAGGCGCAGCACGTCGTCCCATTGTTCATTGATGATGTCGGTGCGGATACGCTTGCCCAACAACGGGGCGATGGACGGATAGGCCGAAACCGGCGCGATCGGCGCAAGCCGCCTGTCCGGAAAGTCGCGCAGGCGCGGGCAGAAGCGAAATCCCAGCATCGCGCACAGGGCGAAGACATGATCGGTCGCTCCGCCGGTGTCGGTGTAATGCTCGACGATCCTGAGATCGGTGCCATGGCTGATGAGGCCGTCGAGGACATAGGGCGCTTCATGCGTGGCGGCCGAGATCACATTGACGTGGTAGG
>JAJZQN010000026.1 GCA_021847605.1 Pseudomonadota bacterium
CTAAGCAAAAAGCCATGCCACCGTTGGGGCCTGCAGCTCCGGTCGCTTCGCTCCCTTCGCTGCAGGCCCCAACGGTGACGCTGTTACACCATGTGACGGGACACGGCCCGTGCCGCCGAACTTCGCCGCCAGTTGCAAGGCGGCTGCCTGCCCGATGGCGCAGGCTATGGCCTCCATGGCTTCATCACCGGGAAGGGCGCGCGGCTTGCTCATATGCCCATGGCCTTTCGAAGCTGTGTAATGCGCGCTGGCGTTACGCCCAATTCACGGGCGATGCTGGCGTTCTGAACGCCTTGGGCGACCCGCGTAGCGACGATCTGACGGCGCGCTGCCCGGTGCGACAGGATCGCTATGGCCTCTTCCACCCCAAGCGCCTTGGCAAGCGGATGGTCCGCCTCGATCGCGACCGGCCGCGACTCCCGCGCCTCTGTGACAGCCCGTGCGCGGATACGCCGGAACCGCTCTAGGTGCGGAACGGGGGAGGTCTCGTCACTCATGATCGATTTTAAAGGGGTTAAAAGGCTGGTTAGGGCGCGTTTCCCCATCGCGATGCGGTTGGGATAGCTTGCGGCGCTCCCATGCCCTCAGAGCGCCTAAAATTCGCTTTGCGCGATCGGCGTCGGCAAAGCGGAGTGCATCGACGCCAAACCGGCTGATCCACTTGTTCAACGCCGCGTCTGAGCCGTCCCGCGAAAGCTTCGCCCAAAGCTCCCGGATCAAGGCGATCTGCGCCGCCGTCGCCATGCCCTCACGATCATGGGCGCTGAACGATGCTTTGCGCTTGTCGCTCACAAAACCAAGGTAGCGGAAGCGATCCATCACCATGGCAAAGCCGCGATCTGTCAGCGCGGTCGCACTGGCGGCTCCGCCATAATCGCGAAGGATCGCCCTGTAGGCTTCATCGTCAAGGGCAAGAGCCTTCCGCGCGACCTGAACCAACTGGACGCGCTTGGTGCCGAGTGAACGTGATTTGGGATTACGGGCCATGCGCCGCCTCCAAGGTGGTTTCAGGCTGCGTTGACATTCTCGCCAAGGCGGCGCGCTTTCGCGCGGGCGATGGCGGCGGCAAACGCAACCGTCCGGCCGTCCATGGTTTCGCCAATAATGGCGCTCAGGCTTCCTTGTTCGGGAAGGTCGGGGTCACGGTCGGCAGGCTGTTCCCAACGGAGGCAGCCCGCCATGTCGCGAGCGCGGCGGATCATCGCATCAATCTCACCGGCCTTATTCTGCATTTCGGTAATGGCGCGGAACGCGGGAAGCGCGATCTTCTCCATCGAAACGGCGAGGTCGCGGGAAAGGTCGCGCAATGCCTGACCTTCGTCGGTTTCGGCCGCATTCGCCATTGCATCCGCGATCTGATCGTAGGACTCGCGGGCAGCGTGAAACGTGCCAAGGCAGTTAGCAAATTCAGCGGTGACGGTCTCAATGCTGCGCGTATGGGCCTGACCTGCTCGGGCTAGGGACGAAATAATGGCAGCGTTGTTGGCGCCGTTGGCCTCACTTTCGATCGCCTTGAGTATCGATCCAATATCAGCGCTGATGCTATCAATAGCACCGATGTTGTCGAGAAACTGATCGCTATTGGCGAGAGTGGCCGGGGAAATATTCGGTATCATGACTGGCACCTTTCTTAATAAATGTGGTTAATTTCAGAGTTAAAAGCCGGACGTTCGGTTCGAAGTCGGCTAAGGATTAAGAATGGATGCGACGATTTCGCGGCTTATGGGATCATCCCCGGCCATGCGGCGGCACATCGACAACAGGCGTTCTGCCTGCCGCAAATCGCGTTTGACGCGCGGTTGCTTGAAGTGGGCCACGAACGTCTGCAAGGCAGCGGCATCGACCACGCCTCTAGACTGCGCAAACAGCATGAGGTCGGTATCGTTGAGGTCTTGATAGGCAAGCGGCACTTCGAACAGGAGACGGCTGCGAACCGCGCCGGACAAAACGCTCCCGCCTTTCAAGCCTTCTTCCAGAGCAAATTCGTTATTGCCGACGAATATCAGCCCGACCGGGAACGGTACGGAGGTACGATCGCTGTCGTTCCAGTAACGCAGCATCTCGATGGCCATGCGCGAAAGGTACTGCGCTTCATCGAATATGAAGGTGAATGGCGGTTGCCAGTCGCCCACGGTATCAATCAGGCCCGCCCGCTCCATGATATTATAGATTTTGCGGCGCAAATCCCATTGGGCGGATGATACCGCTATATATGTTTCAGGGGCATAGCGGGCGCGCAAAGCCTCTAGAATTTGATGGAGGATCGGCAACGGCCCGACGCCCTTGCGTGAGTTGGCCGGTTCAACCTTGATAACCTGACAGCCGATATGCTCCTGCTCGTCCTGAAAAGCATTGATAGCTGTCGTTTTGCCAATGCCCCACGGGCCGGAGAAAACCGAAATACCCCGCTCGTCATGTGTGACGCGCATGCGCGAAAGCATGAGCCGGGCAATCGAAGTTTCGACAAAAGGCGGCTTATTTTCTGGCATATTTCTGCTCCAGAATGTCGGTGATAAGGTCGAGTTTGGCGCGGCGGCGCTCCTCAGCGCTCGGAGCGGCCAGCCGGTTTTGTTCGGCTTCGATGCGCGCACCGGCGAAGCGTTCGGCCTCGTCGGAGAGCATCACGTCGATAAGCGGGGCGGGAGCCGCGCGCGTCGGCAAGTCCGTTACGCGGCTTCTGATGTTCGCGGCCGGATCGATGCTGTTGGCTTCTGCCTTGAGCCTCCGCACGCCCTTATTATGCTTTTTCTGCATGCGGCTGGCCTCGATCGCGCCGGACACGTCACCGGGAAGCGAGAGCATTTCAGGCTCAAGCGCTACCCAACCGATGTCTGGCAGATTTGCCAACGGCCACGAGTCCCGGCGATAGGGTTTTACGACAGGGACGCGATGCCCCGCCAATCCCGCCAGTTCGGGATGGCGGAACCGATTAGGACCGACGGTGATGACGCCACGGTCAATTTTGCGTGTGCCAAGCTGCTTGGCGAAGGCACAGTCCAGTGCGAGGCGATGGACACGGGCGGGCCGCCATCCATTGTCCAGATGGTCATGGTAAATTTCGATGGGACTGCGGCCCTTGAACGGCCCGCTGCCGATTGGCATTCCATGAAAATCGGCAAGGCGCAGGAAGAACTCTTCCTCAAACTGCTCGACCGATCCGGCGTAGGGGATAGCTTCCTTGCCCATGCGATGGATTTTCTTGTCCATGCGATTGGAGCCGGTATAGCCATCCATCAAAGACGTGATCTGCCGGTCTATGACGGAAAATTTGCTCTCGATCGGCTTCGAAGCACCTGAGTAGGGCTTGGCATGGATAAGCACCCTTGCACCGTCATCGGCGATCATCTTGATCGCCTCGCGGATCAAATCAAAATGCTTATATTCCGTCCCGTTGTCGCAATAGAGTTGCTGCGGGAATCCCCAATCGGGGTCTTGCACCATGTCTAGGAAGGCATCGGTCACATGCTCCTGCCGCACTCCCTCGCCTTGGGGCAAAAGGACGATGCGTCCGAACAAGCGATGCGTGCCGGTGTCCATAAAACCCAGCAACTTGGGATAGGCTAATGTGCCGTCCGGCCGCTGAAGAACGCAGTCCAGCGGCTTCCCGTCCATGACGATCTGCTCCATCGGCTGGAACCGGCTGTTATCGCGGCGGATGCGTGCCTTGGCGTCGTCATGACGCTTGGCGTCATGCTTCATCACGTCAACGGCGCGGTGATAGCGTAGCGGCTCGATCTGGCTGCGAGGTATGTTGAAGGCGGCGCGGGGCAGCGCGAATCCCCGCTTCTCGCACTGAATGCGCAGCGATGTTTCGACTTCAAGTTTAACGCGCTTCCAACCGGCTCGCTGAGCGGGCGATTGCCACCAACCCGCGACCTCGCGCCGGAACCATGTCGCCAGATTATCCAAGTCGCTTTCGGCATAGCCAGCCGCGCGGAAATGCTTGTCGAACTGGACGCATAGTTTGACGCGCGGCTTTCCAGCATTTGAGGGGCGTTTGCGACCCAGCGCGTCTAGATCATCGCCATGTTGTTCAAGGCGATTGAGCCAATTGCGGATAGTCTTGGTCGGTACGTCATGGTGATGGCTCGCGTCACGGATCGCTTGTGCGCGTTCCTTCGTGTTCCGGCTCGTATCCAAAATGTGGCGCAGGACTTTGAAACGCCGCTGTTCTTCTGCCGTCTGGTTTACGGCGGCAATGAATTTAGTTGGCATGGCATAGGGAACGACGGCTGTTGACGGCTCGTCGCCATCACCGCTGTTAAAAGCCCTTTGAAGCGCTTCTGGAAGGCTGCTCAAAAGGACTTCATAGCGAAGGCCGGAGTTGCCACCACGTCCCGGCGTTTGCCGAACATCTAAAGGTTGCCCTCGCCAGCAAAGACCATTGCTGGCATTGACTGCCGCCTTCAACGCAGCGCGTCGGCTTATACCAGCTAACAATCCGAAGCGGGGTGTAGAAATCCAATTATCGGGCATTGCGTAACTCGATAGGGAGGCTAGTTTCTAGAACTTGCCAGCGAAGGCCAGCCGCCCCGCCTTTGGAGTGGACTTGGCGCACTTGCAGATCATAGCCGTTCCAAGGTTTCCCATCGGCTGCGCGAGCCATTGCCTTGCTGGCGGCTTGCCGTGAGATTTTCGCACGTCTTGCTAATTCGGGCGCTTCTATCCACCCCAAGCTATTGCGTTTCGTCCGATACTGAACCACGGATACGTCCCTGAATGGTCAACTAGGGATGTGGTTTCGCAATGGTTGCAACGAAAGTCAATGCATTCATTGCATGGCTCGATCCGTCAGGTCCGCAGCGCGACCTTGGGGCGTTCCTATACGAGGCTGGAAACGCCTTGGATTTGAAATCAGATGCTGATTTAGCTCGATTAATGTCGGTATCGCCAATAACGTTAGCATCATGGAAAAGACGGAAAAAAATTCCGCCGCAGCAGGTTAGATGGTTTCAAACAATATTCCCGCTTATGGTTTTTGAACGAGGTGCTACAACGTTTCCGCGTTATTCCGCTGGGCTGGTTAAATTCGCTTTGGCGGCAATAAACTTACATTATGGGTCTAGATTGAGCGAACCGGACGTGGTGAAGGACGCGGCCACAGCATTTGGGGGACTTCTCGCATTTGTCCCGCTCATAGCCAGCACGCATTTCGACATCGAGAAAGACGAGGCGATCGATGTACCGGATGCTGTCATTGAGGAAGCTTTGGCAGGCGCGTTAGCTTGGCGCGCGACGCGGGGCTGAGCAGTTCCCCAAAAATAGGTTCTCCAATCCGCTAATGTTGCAACCTAAACCCCAGAAACTTGCGGGTTCGATATTGGAGAACCCCGGAACATAGAGATTGGCACTACGCCACGCCAAAATGGCGGCATCGCGCCATTTTTAGGAGTTTTGGGAACCTTTGCGGCCATATCGCCGCTGCCAATCTGTAAATGCCGCTCCAGCGCCGGATTTTCCAGATTGACTACATCTGTAATCGATGCGATTACATCTGTAGTCGAATTGGGAAGAAGAGTCGGGTTCAGTGAACGAGAAGATCAGCGAAGCGGAGTTGGTGGTGATGGAAGCGCTGTGGGAACAGTCGCCGCTGACCGCCAATGATGTGGCCGATCGTGTCATCGCTACCCGCGACTGGAGCGCCCAGACGGTCAAGACCCTGTTGTCGCGGCTGATGACGAAAGATGTCATCGCGGCCGATCAGGATGGCCGCCGCTTTCTTTACCGCCCGCTGGTCGCACGCGACGATTATGTCGCCAGCGAGTCCGGGCGTCTGGTGAACCGGCTGTTCGGCGGGCGGGTGTCGCCCCTGATCGCGCAGCTTGCCAGTCAGGATCAGTTGACGGCGGAGGATATCGCCGAGCTGGAGGATATTTTGAAAGGGCTGAAATCATGAGCGTGTGGATCGCCGAAACGCTGATCGCCACGACCTTGCTGCTGGCGCTGGTCATGCTGCTGCGGCGACCGGTCGCCCGCTGGCTGGGGGCAGGGGCGGCCTATATGCTCTGGCTGTTGCCCTTGCTGCGGATGGCGATGCCCGCGCTGCCGGGGGAGGTCGCCACCCCATCGCCGTTGCATGTGGCGGTGGATCAGTCGGGATTGACCGATCTGCTGGTGCTGACCCCATCCAGTAGCGGCGACAGCGCGGCCGCTTTCCCCTGGCTGGAAACCGCCATCGCGCTGTGGTTCGTCGGGCTGATTGCTTTCATGGTCCTTCAGGCGGTCGGCTATGTCCGGTTTCGCCGCCATATATTGGCGGGCGCGACCGAATTCGGGCGGGAAGGGCGCATCGCCCTGATCACCAGTCCGCAGGCTACCGGCCCGCTCGCCTTTGGCATCATTCATCCATACATCGTCCTGCCGGTCGATTTCGCCCTGCGCTATGACGCGCAGGAACAGGATATGGCCATCGCCCATGAACGCGCCCACCATGCGCGGGGTGATCTGGCCGCCAATATGGTCGCTCTTGCCCTGTTGGGCATCCACTGGTGCAACCCGATCGCATGGATCGCCTATCGCGCCTATCGCGCGGATCAGGAAACGGCGTGCGACGCCCGCGTCCTGTCGCTCTATGGCCGGGATCAGGCCCATGCCTATGGCCGCGCCATCCTGAAAGCGGCGGGCGGGCGTCAATTCGCCGCCGCCTGTCATCTCAACCGTATCGCTACCTTGAAAGGGAGGCTGAAAATGCTGTCCAATCATGACGTCTCGCTTCAGCGTATCAGTTGGGGCATGGCCGCCGTCGCCATCGTGACCGCCGCCGGCCTTGCGCTTACTGCTTCGGGCAGCCGCGCCGCGCAGCAGATGGCCGCCATTGCCGATCAGGTGGGCAGCGCCGACTTTACCCGCCTCAAGGAACTGGTCGCGCAACCCGCTATTGCCAGTGTAGAGGCGGCGCCCGCCGTCGCTGCGGTTCCCGCTGTACCGGCCGTTCCTGCCGTCCCGGCTAGGCTGGTGGCTTCGCCCCGATCCGAAGTTCATGCCGATCCGCTGATGGTGCCTGCTCCGCCTGCGCCTATGGCCCCCATTGCGCCCGCCGCTGATATGAGCGTGCCGGTGTCCCCGGTTCCGCCCGTTCCACCCATGGTCCGCACGGAAAAGGGGCGCATCACCGTAACCTATGCCAATGGCCGGGTCGAAACCCATCGCATCCCGACCGAGGCGGATATTGCCCGGATGGTCCCCATCGTCGATGTGCGGGATGGCTGTGACGGCAGCGGCCGGACGACCAGCCGCAGCGAAACCGTCGATGCCAATGGCCGCCGTCATATCAAGGTGCGTATCTGCAACAGCGCCATCGAGCGCGCTGCTGATCGTGCGGAAGCGCAGGCGGAACGGGCTGCACAGCGCGCAGAAATGAACATGGCGCGGGCCGAACGGGCGCAGCAGTCCGCCCATGTAGCGGCGCTGAACGGTCTGCGTGCGGCACGCGCCCGGATCGCCGGCAATCCGAACATGCCCGAAGAAGCCCGCGCCGAAGCGCTGCGCGGTATCGACCGGTCGATCGCCCAGTGGGATCGCGCGGATCAATAAGCGGAGCGGGCTGGCGCTCCGGGCTGAGATGAACGGCGTGCCAGCCTGTCGGGCTTATCGCACCAGCGCGACGCCGATGCGTAGCCGCGTCATGCGGCGATTATAATCGAGCAGATTCTCGCCATAGCCGGTGAAGCTCTGGGCAAAGAGATAAAAGTCCGGCCCGCCGCCCAGCAGGCGGCGCAGCGGATAGGAAAGGTCTGCGGAAATGGAGCCTTTGCCGCTGCCGATATTGAATCGGCTGGACGAGGACAGGCGAAGGCCGTTTTCCTGCCCGATCTCCATGAACAGCCCGGTGTTTCCGCGATAATGGCGGATATCGGGATTGTCGGACAGATCGCCGACATAGGCCCATGCGCGCGGCGCCACGGTGAGGCGGGTGTCGTTACCCAGTGAAAAGGCCGCCATGGGGGCAACATAAATCATGTTGGCGCTGCGCGAATAATCGCCATCGCGCCCATTGGATTCATGGCGCAGGCCGATCTGCGCGCTGAGCGTGGTCTTGTCCGACAGCGCCTTTGGCGGGGTGGTGTAAAAAATTTCCGGCTGGAAATCGATGTTGCGGAACGGGGAGGAATTGGCCCCCAGATCCCAGAACATGCGCTGGGTATAGGCGAAGTAGAGGCCATCGCCCAAGGTGCGATGCCCCTCGCGCACCTGACTGCCGAACAACTGATATTTGAAGCTCAACTGGATGCGCGCTTCGCTGTTGGTATCGGGACCATAGACGGCATAGATCGGTTCATAAGCGGATAGGTTTTCGAGGAAGGCATTGCCGACGCTGCGGTCGCTGGGCGGGGGCGTGGCCGGGATGTCCGTGATGCCGGTTGCGGATGCGACCATGGAATCCGGTGCATGGGTTGCGGGCGCCTTGGTCGAAGGCACCGGCGCGGCGGCGAGCGTTACCGCCTGACTGCCCCATCCGGGGATCGAGAGCATTGCGCCATCCTGAAAGGCGTCGGCGTCCAGTCGGTAACGGGCTGTTGCGAAGCTGTTGGGTGCGATGCTGAGCATGGAAGAGGTGGCAGGGTCGCGCCGCAGGGTCACGGTACGCCCGGCGCCCAGTGCGCCCGCCCGATCGATGCGGGCTTCAACCATATCGGCCACGGGCGCCTGTACCGTCGTTGCGCCGGTGTTCAACACGCGAATATCGATCATCGCTCCATGATCGGCCTGTGGTTCCACATGCCCGATCAGGGTTTCGATGCCTTTTGCAGGAAGGCCGCCCTGGGCAAAGGCCGGGCCAGCCAGGATCGAGGTCAGAATGACCGCCGGCAGGAATATGCGGTTAGCGTTCATAGGCGTAGCTCCTGTCGGGGCAGAATGGTCGCCATCCTATCCCATTTTCTAAAGGGGCGGTAATGTTGCGGTGCGGCGATGGAAGGGGATGGTGACGATCCGCCGGTCATACACGCACGATTTCGGGCAATATGGCGTCGAGCAGGAGCATGCCGGTCGGCGTCACGCGCAGATGACCGGCATTATGATGGATCAGGCCATGGCGGGTGAGCTGGTGAATGGCGCTATCGTTCACCAGCGCGGGAGTGGCGATGCCCGACAGGGCGGCGATGCGGGCTAGATCGACGCCTTCGCCAAGGCGCAGGCCCATCAACAGCGCCTCACGGGCGCGATCCTGCGGGGACAGCGGCTCTTCGCTTTGCGTGCCATGGCCGTTGCGGGTGACGGCGCCGGTCCAGTTTTCCGGTTTCTTGTGGCGTGTCGTGGCTATGCCACCGCGTCGGCCATGGGCGCCCGGGCCGATGCCCATATAGTCGCCATAGCGCCAGTAGGTCAGGTTGTGGCGGCTTTCCTGCCCCGGCCGGGCGTGGTTGCTGATTTCATAGGCGGGGATGCCCGCTTCGCCCGTCATCGCCTGCGTCAGTTCATAGAGGGTGGCGCCATGGTCAGGGTCTACCGGCGGCAATTTGCCCTGCGCCGCCAGCGTGGCGAAACGGGTGCCCGGCTCGATCGTCAGTTGATAGAGCGAGAGATGGCCGGTGCCATAGGCGAGGGCGCGGGACAGTTCGGCCTGCCAGTCGGCTTCGCTCTGCCCCGGCCGGGCATAGATAAGGTCGAAGCTGACCCGATCGAAAACGGATTGCGCGGTGGCGAGGGCGGCCAGCCCCTCGTCCACATCATGCGCGCGGCCGAGGAAATGGAGCGCTTCATTATCGAGCGCCTGAAGGCCGAGAGACACGCGGTTGATCCCTGCCGAGGAGAGGTCGGCGAAGCGGGCAGCCTCTACTGAATTGGGATTGGCCTCCAGCGTGATTTCGATGTCGGGCGTGAAGCCCCAATGATCTTGCGCAGCGGCGATCAGCGCTTCGACCAGCGCGGGCGGCATGAGGGAGGGCGTGCCGCCACCAAAGAAAATGGACGATAGCGGCCGACCGGCGGTCAGTGTGGCTTCATGCGCCATGTCGGCGAGCAGGGCCGCCTGCCAGACTTCATTGTCCACACTATCGCGGACATGGCTGTTGAAATCGCAATAAGGGCATTTCGAGACGCAGAAGGGCCAGTGGATATAGAGAGCCTGAGCCTGTGTCGGGCCGAAAGAGAGAGAGGCGGACATGATGGCGCCGCCCTAAACGCTTTTCGCTGCGGCGGCTATGGGGTGGCTTTGGCGACGGATATTCCGGGGGCGCTGAGCATTGAACAGGGGAAGGGTTGAAGGAGAGAGATATGCGCCCCCGCCATCACCGCCCATTGGGCATATTGATCGGCTGCGGATTGCTGGGGCTGGCGGCCTGTAGCGAGCCACCAGCCGATCAGGGGCAGAGGAATGACGCGGCCGATAATGGTGTCATAAAATCTACCGTGGGGAATGACGGCGCGGCGGTTGGACCATCCTTCGTTTCTTCATCCAATGCGCTGGTATCCACCATGCCGGACCCTGACGAACGGGTATCGGCGGCCAATGCGGCTGCGGCCCGGCCCCTTTCCTGTGCCACGGATATCGGCGAAGCGGCAGCGCAAAGGCGGGTGGGTATCGCCTGCCACCCGGCCGCCTTGTCATGTCGCGAACAGCTGCGCGATGATCGAGGATGAAATCGCGCGCAGTTGCGCCCTGATCGACCGTGATCGCAATAATCCGCCGACGCCGGGATGCAGCCCCGCGCCGCATAGTATCGATGCGGCGGCCGCTGTGGTGAAGCGCTATTATTCCGCGATCAATGCGCGCGATTTCAGCACGGCATGGAGCCAGTGGGGCGAAGATGGTCCACCGGGGCAGACGCGCGGCCGATTTGAGGCCGGATTCGGCCTGACGCAATCGACGCATGTCACCATCAGCCGGCTGACGCCCGGCGATGCCGGGGCAGGATCCCTCTATCAGCCAGTGCCGGTAACGGTCGATTCGCAACTGGTGGACGGTCGACGGCAACGCTTTGTGGGCGAATATATCGTGCGCCGGGTCAATGGCGTGGACGGGGCCACTCCGGCCCAACTGCGCTGGCACATCGATTCCGCGCGGCTGAAGCCTGTGCCGGTGGAATGAGGGGGCTGGTCACACGAAGCCCCGCTCATGCGGTGGTGAGTGCGCTACGATAAGATCGCGGATGTGATTTGGGTGGATTTAAGACGCTCAAACTACGTCATCCTGAACTTGTTTCAGGATGACGTCCCTCCCAAGGGCAACAAATGATCGTAACCGGGCATCGTGCATTCGCTATCCCGGTTCAGGGTTGGGATGACGGTTCATTTCATCCGGGCAATCTTCACCGGCAAGGCGCAGGGGCCCTTCAGAAAACCGCCTTTACCAATTGCGCGAAGGCGTCGGCGCGATGGCTCATGGCGTGTTTGGCGTCCGGGTCCATTTCGCCGAAGGTAATGCTGTGGTCCAGCGGCTGGAACATCGCGTCATAGCCGAAGCCCTTGTCGCCGCGCGGGGGCCAGACGAGCATGCCGTCGACGCGGCCTTCGAACGCTTCGACATGGCCGTCGGGCCAGGCGAGGGCGAGGGCGCAGATGAAATGGGCGCTGTGGCTGGCGTCCGGGCCTTTGGCCTCCACGCCGTCCCAGACCTTCTGCATGGCCATGGCGAAATCCTTGGTCGGGCCGGCCCAGCGGGCGGAAAACAGGCCGGGATCGCCGTTCAGGGCTTCGACGCACAGGCCGCTGTCGTCGGCGAGGGCGGGGAGGCCCGACAGGTCTGCGGCCTGCATCGCCTTCAACTCCGCATTGGCGATGAAGGTGGTGCCGGTTTCTTCCGGTTCGGGCAGGTCGAGCGACGCGGCGGAAATCGGTTCGATCCCATAGGGACCAAGCAAAGCGGCGATTTCGCGAATCTTGCCGGGATTATGGCTGGCGATCACCAGCTTGCCCGGCACAAGTTTGCGGATTGCCTGTTCCTGACCGAAATCGTCGCTCATCTTGTTCTACCCTGTGCCGTTCGTTTCGAGCCTAGTTGCGAAACGCACAAATGCGCTATCCGCTTCTCGACTTCGCTCGAAGCGAACGGATATAAATTAACGCCCGGTCGCGACATCCTGTGCCGCGAAGATTTTCGCGCAGCCGATGCGAGCGAGGCGGAGCAGGCGGAGCAGCTCTTCCTCGTCATAGGCGGCGCCTTCTGCCGTCGCCTGCACTTCGGCGAACTTGCCGTCGCCGGTCAGGATCAGGTTGGCGTCGGTTTCGGCATTGCTGTCCTCGGCATAGTCGAGGTCGAGGACGGGGGTGCCGTTATAGATGCCGCAGCTGATTGCGGCGACCTTCTGAATGATGGGGTCTTCGCTGAGCGCGCCCGATGCCAGCAGCTTGTCGATGGCGATGCGCAGCGCGACCCAGCTGCCCGAAATGGCGGCGGTGCGGGTGCCGCCATCGGCCTGAATCACGTCGCAGTCGACCACGATCTGGCGCTCGCCCAGCTTCTTCAAGTCGACGACGGTGCGCAGAGAGCGGCCGATCAGGCGCTGAATTTCCTGCGTGCGGCCCGACTGCTTGCCCTTGGCTGCTTCACGGCTGCCACGGGTATGGGTGGCGCGGGGCAGCATGCCATATTCGGCCGTCACCCAGCCCGAACCCTTGCCGCGCAGGAAGGGCGGCACTTTCTCTTCGACGGAAGCGGTGCAAAGGACGCGGGTATCACCGAAGCTGACGAGGCAGCTGCCCTCGGCATGAATGGTGAAGCCGGGTTCCATGGTGATGTCGCGCATCTGGTCGGGCGCGCGGCCGGAAGGACGCATAGATATTCTCCGAAACTTGTCAGGGCGGCTTACCCGTCAAGGAGCATGGCCGCCAATGCGCCAGGCAGCGCACTTATCAGGCCGCTTAGCGTCGGATGCACCGACTTGCCAGTGTCCAGCGCGCAAAAGGGGCGATAAGAGGATGGCATGAGCAAAAATATGATGATGGGGCTGGCGGCCGCGATGCTGCTGAGCGGATGCGTGACGGACCGGGAATCGGTGGAACTGGAAAAGCCGGTGCGGGTGGGGGACGTCATCCGCTTCACCGCCGGGCGCTGTTTCGGGGCGTGTCCGGCCTATACGTTGCGCGTGACGCCGGATGGGTCTGGCCTGTTGGAGCCGGAACGCTTTACGTCGGTGCCGGGGCCGACCCGTTTTGCCGTGACGCAGGCGCAATATCGCCGTTTCCGCGCATCGCTGGCGCCGTTCCGGCCGCTCAGCGGCACGTCGAAGCGGATCGCGCAGGGGGAGAATTGCACCCGCTTCGCGACCGACATGCCCGGTTATGTCATCGAATGGACGCGCGAGGGCAAACAACCCACGCGGCTGGAATATCAATCGGGTTGTATGGATGCCCGCTATGCCAAGCTGCGCACCGCGATCGGCGGCATCCCCAGGATGCTGGATATTGAACCATTGCTAAAGGCGCCGTTGCCGAAGAAATGAGATGGGTTGAGCGCGGGCGCTGTCCTGCCTAGATAGGACGCATATGTCGGTCACGCCCATATCCGAATTGAATGATCGCGCGCGTGACGTGTTTCGTCTGGTCGTGGAAAGCTATCTGGGCACCGGCCTGCCGGTCGGATCGCGCACCATCAGCCGCATGGCGTCGCTCAGCCTGTCGCCAGCCTCCATCCGCAATGTGATGCAGGATCTGGAGGAACTGGGCCTGCTGGCCGCGCCGCACACTTCCGCAGGGCGGATGCCGACCGAAACGGGGCTGCGCCTGTTCGTCGACGGAATGATGCAGGCAGCCGAACCCTCGGCCGAGGAACGGCGCGCGATCGAGGCGGGGATCAGCGAAAGCGGCCCGATCGAGGAAGCGCTGTCGGCGGCGACCGCGACATTGAGCGGTCTGTCGGCCTGCGCCGGGATCGTCATGGTGCCCAAGCGGGAGCCGGTGCTGCGGCAATTCGGTTTCGTGCCGCTCAACATGCGGCAGGCGCTGGCCGTGCTGGTGGGGCAGGACGGATCGGTGGAAAACCGCGTTCTCGATCTGCCCGAAGGGGTCAGCCCCGTGGCGCTTAACGAGGCGGCGAATTTCATGTCGGCCCGCTTTGGCGGCATGACGCTGCGTCAGGCGGGTGAGGCGCTGGCGCGCGAGATGGAGGCGGAACGCCATGCGCTGGACAACAGCGCGCGGGATCTGGCCGCACGCGGCCTCGCCATCTGGTCGCAGGATGCCGACGATCGTCCCGTGCTGATCGTGCGGGGGCAATCACACCTGCTGGATGACAGCGCGGCCGCCGATCTGGAACGGGCGCGGCAGTTGCTAGAGCAACTGGAGGGCAAGCAGGAAATATTGGACCTGTTGCGCGGGGCATTGGCGGGCAGCGCGACCAAAATCTTCATCGGTTCGGAAAACAAGCTCTTTTCCCTGTCGGGTTCTTCGGTCATAGCCGCGCCCTACCGTGGCGCGGACGGCCGGGTCGTCGGCGTGGTCGGCGTGATCGGCCCCACGCGCTTGAACTATGCGCGCGTGATCCCCATGGTGGATTTCACAGCACAGACGCTATCGAGATTGATGAGATGAGCGAAGAAAAAGACACTATCGAAAACACCGAAGTCGTGGACGCGCTGCCCGAGGATGCGGCGCCCGCAGGCGACCCCGTGGCCGAGAAGATTGCCGCGCTGGAGGCCGAACTCGCCGCCGCGAAACAGGATATTCTCTATGCCCATGCCGATACGCAGAATGTGCGTCGTCGGCTGGAAAAGGAACTGACCGACGCGCGTGCCTATGCCGCAACGGCCTTTGCCCGCGACATCCTGTCGGTCGCCGACAATCTGTCGCGTGCGCTGGCGGCGATCCCCGCCGACCTGCGTGAGGATGACAAGTTCAAGGGGCTGGTCACAGGGCTGGAAGCCACCGGCCGCGAACTGGAAAGCGTGTTCGGCCGCAACGGCATCAGCAAGGTGGAATCGGTCGGCCAGCCGCTCGACCCCAACAAGCATCAGGCGATGATGGAAGTCCCCTCGGCCGATGCCGAGCCGGGCACCATCATCATGGAAATGCAGGCCGGCTACATGATCAAGGACCGCCTGCTGCGCCCCGCCATGGTGAGCGTGGCCAAGAAGCCGGACTAACCTCTCAACCCGTTCGGGCTGAGCCTGTCGAAGCCCTGTTCTTTTCGTCAAGAAAATGCAGCCCTTCGACAGGCTTAGGGCGAACGGGAATTTCATGTGATCCACGACCTGAACCTCACCACCGATCGTCCCACTTTTGTCACGCATCTCGAATGTTCGCTGACGGGCGACCGTTATGCGGCGGATCAACTGCATGGGCTGTCGACGGCGGGGAAGCCGCTGCTGGTGCGCTATGATCTGGACGGGGTGCGGGCCAGCCTGACCAAGGAGGCGCTGGCGGCGCGGCCGATGGACCTGTGGCGGTGGCGCGAATTGCTGCCGGTGCGGCAGACATCCAATATCGTTAGCCTGGGCGAGAATGCGACGCCGCTGATCCCGCTGCCGCGCACAGCAGCACGATTGGGCGGGGCGCATCTGCTGGCCAAGGATGAAGGGCGGTTGCCGACCGCATCCTTCAAGGCGCGCGGTCTCGTCATGGCGGTGTCCATGGCGAAGGAACTGGGCGTCCGCCAAGTGGCGATGCCCACCAACGGCAATGCCGGCGCGGCGCTGGCCGCCTATGCCGCAGTCGCCGGCATGGAGGCGATCGTGTTTTGCCCGGCGGATACCCCCGAAGTGAATGTGCGCGAAATCGCAGCGCAGGGCGCGCGGGTCTATCGCGTCAACGGCTATATCGACGATTGCGGCGCTATCGTGGGGCAGGGCGCGAGGGAGCGCGGCTGGTTCGACTTCTCAACCCTGAAAGAACCCTACCGGATCGAGGGCAAGAAGACGATGGGGCTGGAACTGGCCGAGCAGTTGGGCTGGGAACTGCCCGATGCGATCTTCTACCCCACGGGTGGCGGAACCGGCCTGATCGGCATGTGGAAGGCGTTCGACGAACTGGAGAAAATCGGCTTCATCGGCTCCAAACGCCCCAAGATGTTCGCGGTGCAGGCCGAGGGATGCGCGCCGATGGTGCGCGCCTTCGAGCAGGGCGTCGAATTTGCCGAGCGCTGGGACGACGCACAGACCATCGCCATGGGCATTCGCGTGCCAAAGGCGGTGGGCGATTTCCTGATTCTGCGCGCGGTGCGGGAAAGCGGCGGCGCGGCGCTGGCGGTATCGGACAAGGCCATCGCGGCAGCGGTCCGTGATGTGGCGCGGGACGACGGACTGCTGCTCTGCCCGGAGGGTGGGGCGACGCTGGCGGCCTATCAACGCGCGCTGGACGAAGGGCTGATCGGACGGGACGAGCGCGCGGTGCTGTTCAACTGCGCCAGCGGCCTCAAATATCCGCTGGAGGATCAGAGCAGGACTCTGGATCGCCACGCACCGATCGATTTCGCCGCGCTTTAAGATTATCAAAATGCAGTTAAGATATATCTCAACTCTTGACGGGGTTCATTTTTAAGATATATCGCAAAGCATCATGACATATGTGAAAGAAGAAATGATGCGATTCCCCCATCACTCCCACGGTCGCCATGGCGGCCATCATTCCAACCATGGTCACGATCATGTTTCTGGCCATCGCGGCCACGGCCGCTTCGCCTTTCCCGGTGGGTTCGGTCGCGGTGGCTTCCCGGGCGGCCAGTTCGGCGGCGATCCCTTTGGCGATGACGGCATGCGCGGTAGCGGTCGGGGCGGGCGCGGCGGCGGTCGTCGCCGGCAATTCGACAATGAGACGCTGCGCCTCATCCTGCTGAAGCTGATCGCCGATGAGCCGCGCCATGGCTATGAACTGATCCGCGCGATCGAGGCGCTGTCGGCGGAGGCCTATGCCCCCAGCCCCGGCGTTGTCTATCCGACCCTGACGCTGCTGTCCGAAATGGACCTGATCGTCGAACAGCCCGGCGAAGGTAGCCGTAAGCGCTTCGCCATTACCGAGGCTGGTGCGGCGATGATCGTGGAACGGCGCGAGGCGCTGGACATGGCGCTCGAACGGCTGGCGCATATGGCGCGCAAGGCCGAGCGGGTCGATGGCGGCCCGGTTCGCCGCGCGATGCATAATCTGCGCTTTGCGGTCCAGCAACGCCTTGAAAAGGAAGGGGCGGATAACCAGACCATGTTTGACGTCGCCGCCCTGATCGACGAGGCCGCCAGCAAGATCGAAAGGCTTTGAACATGACCCTGACCGCTACCGTCCCGACCAAGTCCGGCAGCCGTTATCTGCAACAGCTTTGCAAACATTGGAGCCACAAGTTCGAAACCGAATTTGATGCCGACAAGGGCGAGATCGCCTTTCCCATGGGGCCAATCCGCATGACGGCCGAGTCGGAGGCGCTGGTGGTCGTGCTGGAGCCGAATGCGGACGCCGATGTCGAACGGTTCAAACAGGTTGTGGCCGAGCATCTCGACCGCTTCGCCTTCCGCGAAGCGCCGCTGCCGTTCGACTGGAAGTGAAGCACATCGCCACCTCCGTTCGCCCTTCGACAGGCTCAGGGCGAACGGAGGAGGGGGTCAGATCGAATCGATCATTTCAGCCAGCGTAGCGAGGCAATCCTTGCCAAGCTGGATGGAGCGGGCCGGGGACCAGCCATAATCGGCATCCGGCAGGTCGTCATTATCCTTGAACGGCATCTCCAGTGTCATCGCCACCGCGCCGAAGCGTTCGGCAACCTGATTGGTGGACATGGCAAGATTGGCCTTGCCCGGCGCTGCGGTCGGATAGCCCAGCCGCGTCTGGAAGTCGGGCGTGCGGGCCGCCAGCGTGTCGCGATAGCGGTGATAGAGCGCCAATTGGCGCTCCGTGATCGAAGGGATGCCTTCAAAGCCCGCGATGAAGACGGCCGGGATCGCTTCGTCGCCATGCACGTCCATGGCAAAATCCACGCCGGTTTCGTCCATCGCATTACGGACCAGCAGCACTTCGGGGCTTTTGTCGGCGGTTGGCTCATGCCATTCGCGGTTCAGGTTCACGCCCACCGCATTGGTGCGCAGGTGGCCGCGACGGCTGCCGTCCGGGTTCATGTTGGGGACAAGATGGATCGTCGCCTTTTGCCGGAGCAGGCGGGCGACGGCATCCTCTTCGTCGGTCAGACGCTCCAGCGCGCCTTCCATCCACCATTGCGCCATGGTTTCGCCTGGATGCTGGCGTGCATAGAGCCACACCTGCTTCGGCCCGTTGCCGATAGTCAGCAGGTCCATCGTCTGCCCGTCGAGGGTCAGGCCGAGTTCGCGATGCGCGACGCCGGGTTGACAGGCGGCCCATGCGATCAGGTCATGGTGGCGCTCCATCGAATAGGGCGCGAAATAGGCAAGCCAGACGGCGTTGCTGTCTTCCTCCAGGCGGATGGTCAGCGTGCCGTTGGCATAGCTGGTATCGGCCAGTAGCCAGTCTTCACGATCCTCGCTGATGCGGGCGCTATAGCCCGCCCAGCCGTCAGGATAGGCCGACTCGGCGCAATTGACGATGTTCAGTTCCACCGCGCGGCCGGCGACCCCGGCGACGCGGAAATGGAACCACTGATAAAAATCGCTCTGATGATCGCGGACGATTTCCAGATCGGCGCTGACCCCTTCGGGCGTGTCGGTGATGGAAAGGACGCGGATGTTGCCGCTGTCGAAAGCGGTGGAGATGGAGATGCTCATTTGACGGTTATAGTGCGCCCCGATTCGCCCGGATAGCCCCCGATAAGGGCTGCGGCGAGTTTCTGCGCCGCGGTGGCGGGTTGCGACGCGGGGGTGCCTTGCTTGGCCTCCGTTGTGGCGCGTCCTTCCCAGATGGCGGCCGAATCGGACCGGCGGCGCAACTGGACATGGAGTTCGGTGGTCACGATGTCCTTGGGCTTGCCCGACAGGTTGATGCCGACGCCCAGGCCTAGGTCGCCGAAGGTGCCGCCACGCCGTCCCCCGCCGCTGCCGATGCCGCCGCTCATGCCGACGCTGATCGGCTTGTCGCTGGAACGGTCGATGCCAGAGGGGCGGAAGCTGCGGGCGAAGCTGACCAGTGCGACATAGTCGCTCTGCGCGCCCTGAACCGGGGAGAAGCCGACACCCTGCATCTGTTGCGCGACCGCGTCGGCATAAGTGCGGAATTCCAGGCTGACGTCAGGATTGCCGGGCATTTCCTCGACCGCCAGCGTGCCGGACCGGGCCGGATTGTCGACATGGAATCGCGTCACCTCCACACGCGGAGCCGCCGTTGCACAGGCGGATAGCGGCAGGGCGATGAAGGCGAGAAGGGCGATGCGTGTAGTCATGACGTTCACTCCGGGGACTGTATCGCATAAACGGCGCGGGCGGCTATATTCCCTCAACGCTCCTAGCCATGTAGTCGCTGCATGGAGGATGAACAGGCGGAAAAGACAGGTCGATGGCCTTGACTTTCTGCTGCCCCACCCATAGGGGCTGCGCTTCGATTTTCCGATCACACAAGATTCTCAAAGGCAGACTTCCATGAAGATCCGCAACTCGCTCAAGTCGCTCAAGGGCCGTCACCGGGACAACCGCGTGATCCGTCGTCGCGGCCGTACCTACGTCATCAACAAGACTAACCGCCGCTTCAAAGCCCGCCAGGGCTAATAGCGACGGCTGCCGCCTTTCCACGGGAAGGCGACGGTTCTTGTCTGAACGCGGCATGCGCCCGATCGATGGTCGGGCGCTTTCTGCGTGTGCGCTGAATTTTCGTGCGGCCTGAATCGACGCTGCTCTGGCAGATAGTTCCGCCAGAGCGCTCGTCCGAACGCGGGTAGGCGCCGGAATCGAAAATGGGGGGAGGCTGAACCTCCCCGCCATATTCTTATCCCTCGTCGCGCCCCTTCAGTTCATCGCCGCGCACGGTGGCGACGTGCAGCACATTGGTCGATCCCGGCGTGCCGAAGGGGACGCCGGCCAAAACGACGATCTTGCCGCCCTTGACCGTCATCCCGTGGCGCAGCGCCATGCGGCGGGCCTTGCCGATCATTTCTTCGAAATTGCCGATATCCTTGGTGCGGACGGCATAGACGCCCCAGGTCAGGCCCAGCTTGCGCGCGGTGTCCTGACGCGGGGTGAGGGCGAGGATGGGGGCGGACGGGCGTTCGCGTGCCACGCGGCGCACGGTGCTGCCCGACGAGGTGAAACAGGTGATGGCGCTGGCGCCGACGACGGCGACGATACTGCCCGCGCCTTCCGCCAAAGCGTCGGCGGTGGTGGGATCGGGCAGGGTTTCGGTAAAGTGCAGCCGGGCGAAATAGCCCGGATCGCGTTCGACACTGTGGGCGATGCTATCCATCATCGATACCGCCTCGACCGGCCAGTCGCCTGCTGCCGTTTCGGCCGACAGCATGATGGCATCGGCCCCGTCATAAACGGCGGTCGCGACGTCCGACACTTCGGCGCGAGTCGGGGTCGGCGCCTTGATCATCGATTCGAGCATCTGGGTCGCGACCACGACCGGACGGCCCATGCGGCGGGCGGTCGCCACGATCTGCTTCTGGAGCGGGGGGACCGCCTGTGGCGGCAATTCGACGCCCAGATCGCCGCGCGCGACCATCACGCCGTCGGCCAGTTCGATAATCTCCTCCAGCCGCTGGACGGCGGCTGGCTTTTCGATCTTGGCCATCAGCGCGCCATAGCCGCCCATCAGCTTGCGCGCTTCGGCAAGGTCTTCGGGCCGCTGCACGAAGCTGAGCGCGATCCAGTCGCATCCCTGCTGCATCGCGAAGCTGAGATCGCGCCGGTCCTTGTCGGTCAGCGCCGGGACCGGGACCACGACATCAGGCACGTTCACGCCCTTGCGGTTGGACAAAGTGCCGCCGACCTCGACGATGGTGTCGATCCGGTCGTCGGCCACGGTCTTCACCCGCAACACCATCTTGCCATCGTCCAGCAGCAGCCGGGTTTCGGGCACCAGCGCGGCATAGATTTCGGGATGGGGCAGGTTGACGCGGCGGGCATTGCCCGGCGTTTCGTCGCGGTCCAGTACGAAAGCGGAGCCGGTTTCCAGGATCGCCAGCCCCTTTTCGAATGTCCCGACGCGCAATTTCGGCCCCTGAAGGTCGCCAAGGATGGTCGTCGGGCGCCCGAATTCCTTTTCCAGTGCGCGGATGGTGGCGATGCGGGCGGCATGATCCTCATGCGCGCCATGGCTCATATTGATGCGGAAGGCATCGGCCCCGGCCACGAACAGCGCGCGGATCATCTCCGCGCTGTCGCTCGCAGGACCAAGGGTCGCAAGGATGCGGACCTTGCGCGAACGGGGCGGTAATTTGGTCATATCGTCTCCTGGCAGTCGTGATCGCTCCTGACATGCCCATTGGCCTTGTCAGCGCGTCGTTATGAGTTTTATCCGTGCTGCACGACAGGATGATGTAGTTTCAGCGAAAGGGTCCGCCGATGACCGATACCATACTCACAGATGCCGCTGCCGCAACCGCCTTCCGACGGCTGGTCGCGCATTTGCAGCATCGCACGGATGTGCAGAATATCGACCTCATGGGACTGGCGGGCTTTTGCCGCAATTGCCTGGCCGACTGGATCGCCGAAGCGGATGGGGGACTGAGCAGGGATCAGGCCCGTGAAATCATCCACGGCATGCCCTTTACCGAGTGGAAATCCCGCTATCAGGGCGAAGCGACCCCCGATCAGGTCGCAAGGATGCAGGAGAGTGTGGCGAAGAACGCGGACAATCATTAGAGGCGTCCGCCAACCGATTCATTCACCCACACCAATTACGGAGATTCCCATGAGCGAGGGCAATGTCGCCGCCGACCAGCTACGTCTGCTGATCGAGCGTATCGAACGACTGGAAGAAGAAAAGAAGGGTATCGGCGACGATATCAAGGACGTCTATCTGGAAGCCAAGGCAACCGGCTATGACGCCAAGATCATGCGCCAGATCATTCGTCTGCGTAAGATGCAGCCGCATGACCGTCAGGAAATGGAAGCCATTCTCCAGACCTACCTGTCCGCGCTGGGCATGGAATAATTCCGGTTTCCACCGGATGCCTGATGCCGTCGACAAAGGGCGGCATCAGGACCGGAGCCTGCTTTCCCTCGCGCTCTCTCTGGCTTAGGCTCAGCCACGGATTTTGAGAGGAGAGCGTATCATGCCCCAAGTCATCGTCAGCACCACTAGCCGGCTGGAGGGGAAACCCGCGACCGACTATCTGGGCATCGTCACCGGTGAGGTGATCGTCGGAGCCAATTTGTTCCGCGATCTTTTTGCCAGCGTGCGCGACATAGTGGGCGGCCGTTCGGGCGCCTATGAGGATGTGCTGCAACGCGCGCGTGAGCAGGCGATCGAGGAAATGCGCGGCCGGGCCGCCAGCCTGGGCGCCGATGCCGTCGTTGGCGTCGATCTCGATTATGAAGTGCTGGGCTCCAACGGCTCCATGCTGATGGTGTCGGCATCCGGCACGGCGATTCGCTGTTGAACCTCATTGTCCGTCCAGCAACCCCGGATGATGCGGCCGCCTGTGCGGCCATCTATGCCCCCTTCGTGCTGGGAAGCTGGGTCAGTTTCGAAACCGACGCGCCTGACACTGCTGAAATGGCGCGCCGGATCGCGGCCTATCAGGATTCCCATGGCTGGCTGATCGCGCAGGATCAGGCGGGGCATGTTGTCGGCTATGCCTATGGCAGTCCGCATCGCACCCGCGCCGCCTATGCCACGTCGTGCGACGTGGCCATCTATGTTGACCCCGCCAACGCGCGGCAGGGGGTGGGTAGGGCGCTCTATGGAGAACTTTTGCCCATGCTGGCGCAGCGCGGGCATCATGCAGCCTTTGCCGGGATAGCGTTGCCTAACGACGCCAGCATTGCCTTGCACCGGGCAATGGGTTTTACGCCGGTCGGCATCTATCGCGAGGTCGGGTGGAAGATGGGCGGGTGGCGTGACGTAAGCTGGTGGCAGCATATCCTGTGACGGTTGCCCTTTGGGCGGCCACTGGTGTAAGGGCGCCCATCAGTTTTCAACGACAGACAAGAATTCAGGACCATGGCAGGCCATTCCAAATTCAAGAATATCATGCATCGCAAGGGCGCGCAGGACAAGAAGCGCTCCTCGATGTTCTCCAAGCTGAGCCGCGAAATTACCGTCGCGGCTAAGATGGGCATGCCCGACCCGGACATGAATCCGCGCCTGCGTCTGGCGATCAACGCCGCCAAGGCCCAGTCCATGCCCAAGGACAATATCCAGCGCGCGATCGACAAGGCGGTCGGCGGCGACACGGATAATTACGAAGAAATCCGTTATGAAGGCTATGGTCCCGGCGGCACCGCCATCATCGTCGAGGCGCTGACCGACAATCGCAACCGCACCGCCACGAATGTGCGGACTGCCTTTGCCAAGAATGGCGGCAACCTCGGTTCGTCGGGCGCCGTTGCCCATGGCTTCGACCGCCTTGGCCTCATCACCTATCCCGCCAGCGCGGGCGATGCCGAAGCGATCTTCGAAGCGGCGCTGGAAGCGGGCGCGGAAGACGTGTCGTCGACCGAAGACGAGCATGAAATCTGGACCGCGATGGACGCGCTGCACGAAGTCGCCAAGGCGCTGGAGGCCAGCCTCGGCCCGGCAGAGGGCGCCAAGCTGGCGTGGAAGCCGACGACCACCGTCGAAGTCGACGAATCCAACGCCGCGACCCTGCTGAAGCTGGTCGACGCGCTGGAAGATGATGACGATGTTCAGACCGTCTGGGGCAATTATGAAGTGTCCGACGACGTGATGGAAAAGCTGGGCTGATTCAGCACATATGGCCTCTCCCTTGAAGGGGAGGGGCCGAGTACAGTGAATTTATGATAATTCTTGGTCTTGATCCTGGCCTTGGCACCACGGGTTGGGGGCTGATCGCCGCTGACGGCAATCGGCTGACCCATGTCGGCAATGGTCAGATCAAGACGGATAGCGCCATGTCGCTGGCGACGCGGCTGATGGCGCTCGATCTGGCGCTGACCGACCTGATCCTAGAACATCGGCCTGACGGCGCAGCGGTCGAAGAGGTGTTCGTCAACGTCAATCCGCAATCGACGCTGAAGCTGGGTCAGGCGCGGGGCGTCATCCTGCTCAATGCCGCGCGGTCGGGCATGGAAGTGGGCGAATATGCCGCCCGCCTCGTCAAGAAATCCGTCGTCGGCGTCGGCAATGCGTCGAAGGATCAGGTTCACGCCATGGTGTCGCGCCTGCTGCCCGGCGCGAAGATCGCCGGACCGGACGCCGCCGACGCGCTGGCGGTCGCCATCACCCACGCCCACCATCTGGCCAGCGCGCGGCGCGTACCAACGCGCTGACCTGAACGGGTTTCAGCCGAACAGGTCGCCCAGAAAATCGACCATCGAGCGATAGCTGCGGCGGTCGGCCTCGGCATTATAGGCCAGTCCGTGCGCCGGATCGTTCGCGTCATGGTCGGTGAAGGCGTGGCCGGTATGGCCATAGGCATGAATCTGCCAGTCGCAGCCCGCTTCGGTCAGTTCCCTGGCCAGCGCGACGGTGGCATCGGGCTGTGCGATAGGGTCATCCCAGCCGTGGCAGATCAGCAGCTTGGCGGCGATGGTCGCGTTGGGAAAGGGCGGCGCCTGATAGACGCCGTGGAAGCTGACGCCGCCGGCAATGTCTGCGCCTGAGCGGGCGAGGTCGAGGACGCAGCGGCCACCGAAGCAGAAACCGATGGCGGCGGTGCGGGCCGCATCCACTTCAGGCAGGCTTTTCAGAATGGCATGGGCGGCATTGGCCCGATCGCGCAGCAGGGCGCGGTCGTCATTCAACTCGGCCATATAGAGGCCGGGATTTTCGTCCTGTCGCGTGGTGCGCTTGCCCTGACCGAACATATCGACCACCAGCACGGCATAGCCCAGCGCCGCGACTTTCTCGGCATAGGCGAAATCCGCTTCCTTGGTGCCAAGGATGTTGGGGAAAAGAAGGACGCCCGGTTGCGGTCCGGTCGCCGCATCGTCGATGACGGCCATGCTTTCGAACAGTCCGCCCGGACCTTCATGCAGGGTGGTGCGGCGAATGATGGCCATTGGTAATCTCCTGTAATGCTATCAGATGCTGCCGAAACCGGGCGCTTCGCCCCGGGCGGCGGGATTGATGCGACGCGGACGTTTCCATCCGATGCTGGGCCGCTTGCGCAGGCGCAGCGTGGGCCAGTCGCCCCGGTCGGACCGTTCGGCCAGCCGCATACCCTGTGCCCGATAGGCGGCCAGCACCGCATCGGCCTGTTCGTTCAGCAGGCCCGCGAGCAATATGGTGCCGCCATCCTCCACCAGCGCGCAGAGCGAAGGCGCCAGTTCGATCAGCGGCCCGGCTAATATGTTCGCGATCAGCAGGTCATAGGGCGCGCGGCCCACCAGTGCGGGGTGGTTGCCGCCCGCCGCCGTCACCAGCGCCAGCCGGCCGGGGCCATCGCCCAGCGGAACGCCGTTGGTGTGGGCATTTTCTGCGCTGATCTCGACCGCGACCGGATCGATGTCGGATGCGATGGCGCGGGCATGGGGCCACAGGCGCAGCGCGGCAAAGGCGAGTAGGCCTGTGCCGGTGCCGATGTCCGCAACGTTGCGATAATGCATACCCACACGGCGCATCCGGTCCAGCATGGCGAGGCATCCGGCGGTGGTTTCATGCTGGCCGGTGCCAAAGGCACGCCCCGCCTCGATCAACATATTCATATGGCCCGGCAGTTCCGGGTCATCGGCGATGTTGCGGACATGGAAGCGACCGGCGGTCACAGCCTCCAGCCCCTGCTGGCTGAGCGTTACCCAATCCTCGTCGGGCAGCGCCTCTACCACCGGCTTGATGCCAGCGGCGCTGGGGACAAGGGTGCGCAACAGTTTGATGGCGGCGATGCTGGGCTTGCCCTCGAAATAGGCGTCGAGTTGCCAGCTATCCTCATCGTCCGGTTCCGCCTCGCTGGTCATCAGCACGGGTGGGCGGTCCATCATCGCGAAGGCGGCGATTTCGCCGTCAAGCGCTTCGGCTTCCGCGCGGGTACAGGGCAGGGTGACTTTCCAGCTCTGGGCAGCGGAGGCGGTGGCAGCGGCAATATCGGTCATGCCGCCGCCTTTAGCGGAGGCGGGCGGGCAGGGGAAGCAGGAGCGGGCAGGGCATTTCGCCCCGCCTGCCCAAGCCCGGTTCGATCAGGCGACCTGACGCCCGAAATCGGAGGATGCGTTACGAAGGCTCGACAATTTGCCCTCCACGCTCATGAAGCCGCGTTCCAACTGATCGATCTCCGATGCGACGACTTCGGTGTCCTGGCGGATCGCCGAAATGGTCGTCGACATCGAGTCGGCGGCGAGAGCCGTTTCATCGACGGCGGCGGTGATCATGGTCACGGTCTGCGCCTGCGCATCCATGGCGTGACGGATGCGGTCGGCGCTGGCCTGAACCTCGCCCACGGTGTCGCGGATGCGTTCGTTGGTTTCCACCGACAGGCGGGTCGATGCCTGAATATCGGCGATCTTGCTGGCAATTTCGTCGGTGGCGCGGGCCGTCTGGTTGGCGAGGCTCTTTACTTCCTGCGCGACGACGGCAAAGCCGCGACCCGCGTCACCGGCGCGGGCGGCCTCGATCGTGGCGTTGAGGGCCAGCAGGTTGGTCTGGCCCGCAATGTCGCGGATCAGGCCCAGGATCGAATCGATCGATTTGGCATGTTCGGACAGGGTGGCCGACATGGTGACGGCGTCACCCGACTGGGCGGATGCGCGGCGCGCGACTTCGGCCGAGCTTTCGACTTCGGTGCGGGCGTCCTCGATCGCGCGGATGAGGCCGGCCGAGGTGCGGGCCGCCTCGCGCATGGCAAGGGCGGATTGCTCGGCGGCAGCGGCGACTTCCGACGCCTTGCCCAGCATGCCGCGCGTCGCGGCGGAGGCATCCTTGGCCTGTTCGCGCAGCGATTCGCCCAGTTTCGACGCACCGTCGATTTCGCCGACGATTCGCTGTTCGAACATGGTGCCGAAACGCTGCCGTTCCATGCGCTGGCTTTCCGCTTCGTCGGTGGACAAAATCTTGCTCATAAAGCCGGCGTCGAGCATCGAAATCTGTACGACGGTCCGCAACAGGCGGCGGTGACGGCTGTCATCGCTATCCTGAGCGCAGCGATCCCAGATGAAATCCATGATCTGTTCATTGGCGGCGGCCACCGCCGTCAGCACCGCCCGCACCGGGACACCATGTTTACGGGCGTGCCGCACACAGTCCGCCGCCGATTTGGTCCATCGAGCATCCTGAAAATGCATGAGTTTCTGTTCGACGTAGAGGCGCGCTTCGGATTCGATCCGGTCCACGGCATTGCGGGGCAGCCGGTCCTTCAGGCCCGTTTCCCGCATATAGGTGGAAAAAAAGGCATCGGCCACGGCAGCCATGTCGGATTCGATCAGGCCGCCAATTTCGCGTGCAGCACGGGCAATGGCACCATGCGGGTCATATTCCCCGACATAATCGGTCGGATTGGTAACGGCGGACGCATAGGACGGCATGAATGGACGGCCCCTGTTGGTGGGTAGAGCGTTGAACAGGGACGATCCTAGCGCCCTTTGGTTAATCACTTCTTATGAACGGTGCGATGGAGTCATGAGGGCGACGTTGGTATGTCCTTGCTTTCCGCGACTTGCCCTCCGCTGCGTTCGCTCTTAAGGGGACGGGACTCAGGGACAAGCATCAGGGACAAGGGTAGACATGGCGCGTAATACCAGCCGGCCACTCTCACCGCATTTGACCATTTGGAAATGGAGCCCGGCCATGGCCGTGTCCATCATCCACCGCGTGACCGGCAACGGTCTGGCGACGGCCGGTGCGCTGGGCCTCATCTGGTGGCTGATGGCCGCCGCCGCAGGGCCGGAAGCCTATGCGACCTTCGTATTTTGCGCGACATCGCCCATCGGTTATCTGGTGATGGCGGGGTTGAGCTGGTTCTTCTTCCAGCACCTCTTCTCGGGCCTTCGCCACTTCGTCCTCGACATGGGCGCGGGTTATGAGCTGAAGACCGCGAAAATCTGGTCGGTCATGACCTTCGTCCTTTCGACGCTCGCCACCGCAGCCTTCTGGGCCGCCATCTGCCTGGGGAAATTCTGATGGGTACCGGAACCGGAATCGGCCGCGTCCGTGGTCTTGGATCGGCCAAGCATGGCGCGCATCACTGGCTGACGCAGCGTTATACCGCCGTCGGCAACATCCTGCTGGTGTTGTGGCTGTTGTTCAGCCTGATCGCGCTGCCCGGCCTCGACTATGAAAGCGTCGTCGGCTGGATCGCCCATCCGCTGGTCGCGGTGCCGCTGATGCTGATGGTGGTCAGCATCTTCATGCATTTGCGCCTTGGCATGCAGGTGATGCTGGAGGACTATGTCCATGACAAGGGTCTCAGCTTCCTCTCGATGCTGCTGCTGAACTTCTATGCCTATGCCGGCGCTGCCGCAGGCGTCTTCGCGATCGCCAAGATCGCCTTCACGGGGATCGTCAAGTAATGAGCGAAGCCTATAAGATCATCGACCACACCTATGACACGGTTGTCGTGGGTGCTGGCGGTTCCGGCCTGCGCGCCACCATGGGCAGCGCGGAAGCGGGCCTGAAGACCGCGTGCATCACCAAGCTGTTCCCGACCCGCAGCCACACCGTGGCGGCGCAGGGCGGTATTGCGGCGTCGCTGGGCAACAACAGTCCCGATCACTGGACCTGGCATATGTACGACACCGTCAAGGGGTCTGACTGGCTGGGCGACCAGGACGCGATCGAATATATGGTGCGTGAAGCGCCCGCCGCGGTCATCGAGTTGGAACATGCCGGCGTGCCGTTCAGCCGCAACGAAAACGGCACCATCTATCAGCGCCCGTTCGGCGGCCATATGCAGAATATGGGCAACGGCCCGCCGGTGCAGCGCACCTGCGCCGCGGCCGACCGTACCGGCCACGCGATGCTGCACGCTCTGTATCAGCAGTCGCTGAAGTACGACGCGGACTTCTACATCGAATATTTCGCCATCGACCTGATCATGGAAAATGGCGAATGCCGTGGCGTTATCGCCATCTGCATGGAAGATGGCAGCATCCATCGTTTCCGCAGCAAGGCGGTCGTGCTGGCGACGGGCGGCTATGGCCGTGCTTATTTCTCGGCCACTTCGGCGCATAGCTGCACCGGCGATGGCGGCGGCATGGTGTTGCGCGCAGGCCTGCCGCTTCAGGATCTGGAATTTGTTCAGTTCCACCCGACCGGCATTTACGGCGCGGGCGTGCTGATCACCGAAGGCGCACGCGGCGAGGGCGGCTACCTTACCAATTCCGAAGGCGAGCGTTTCATGGAACGCTATGCCCCTTCCGCGAAGGATCTGGCGTCGCGCGACGTCGTGTCGCGTTCGATGGCGATGGAAATGCGCGAAGGTCGCGGTGTTGGTCCGAACAAGGATCATATCTTCCTGCACCTCGACCATATCGATCCCAAAGTGCTGGCGGAACGCCTGCCGGGCATCACCGAAAGCGGCAAGATTTTCGCGGGCGTCGACCTGACCCGTCAGCCGTTGCCCGTGACCCCGACCGTCCATTACAATATGGGCGGCATCCCCTGTAACTATCATGGTCAGGTGGTGACGAAGGTTGGCGACGATCCCGAAGTGATCGTGCCGGGCCTGTATGCGGTGGGCGAAGCGGCCTGCGTGTCGGTCCATGGCGCCAACCGCCTCGGTTCCAACTCGCTGATCGACCTTGTCGTGTTTGGCCGCGCAACCGGCCTGCACCTGAAGGAAAATCTGAAGCCCGGCGCGTCGCACAAGCCGTTGCCAGCCGACGCTGCCGATCTGGCCCTGTCGCGTCTCGACAAATATCGCAATGCCAAGGGCGGCACGCCCACGGCGCAGATTCGTCTGGAAATGCAGCATACCATGCAGAAGCATGCAGCCGTGTTCCGCGACAGCGAATTGCTGGCCGAAGGCGTCAAGAAAATGGAACAGGTCAACAAGCGGATGGAAGACGTCGCCGTCTCCGACCGTTCGCTGATCTGGAACACCGACCTTATCGAGACGCTGGAACTGGACAACCTCATGTCCTCGGCCGTCTGCACCATGGTCAGCGCCGAAAACCGCAAGGAAAGCCGTGGCGCCCACGCGCATGAGGATTTCCCGAACCGCGACGACACCAACTGGATGAAGCACACCATCAGCTGGTTCGAAGGCTGGGGTGGTCAGGGCGGTAAGGTGACGCTCGATTATCGTCCGGTCCACGACTATACGCTGACGGACGAAGCGGAATATGTGAAGCCCAAGGCCCGCGTCTATTAAGCGATGCGCCTATGGCGGATATGAAAAGGGCGGGCCTTGCGGTCCGCCCTTTTTCGTTGTTGCGATGCGGCGGTCAGTTGAGGCCGTTGAGCCGGTTAAGCCCCTCGCGGAAGATCGTCGGAATTCCGTTGTCGACATAGAGAGAGCGGGCATATTCGAAGATCACGTCGTTGCGGTAAGCGGTCATGTCGTTGCCGAATTGCAGCACGACATAATTGTCGGCCATGGCATCGAGCAGGCCTTTCTGCTCCTCTTCCTCCAGCCACTGGATTTCGAAGTGGATGATCATGGGCAGGCTTCCATGCGCCATGATGTCGTCGATGATCGGTTTGTCCATGCCCTCGGCATCGACGACCAATATGTCGGGATGGCGCCCGCCAGCCTTATGCAGCAAATCGTCAAAGCCGATGACGGACACGCTGATCCGTTCGACGCAACTCTGGATCAATTGGGTGGTGCGTTCGTCGATCGATTTGCCGCTCAGCGGATTCTTGTCTTCATAGACCGATGAAATGCCCTTTACCCATGCGGGCAGGCTCAGTTGCTCGGCTTTTTCGGGATTAATGGCATTGAGAACCAACTCCGCCGAATCAAGGCTGTATGCCAACTGTAGCAGGTGGGCGTTCCGGTTGTTGGCATAGCCCTTCTGCAACTGTGCGAACATGTAGGGATTGGGTTCCAGCAGCATTGCGGGCGGATCATAATTGATCATGGCCGGGCGCAGTGGGTCGACAAGCTTGCCATCGGCCGCGCCGATCTGCCACACCATGCGATCGGGGCTTTCGCCCAGCAGCCAGTGGGCGACCTTGCCGAATTCGAATATATTATGATCCTCGCGACGGATCGACATGTCCTTGTTAAGGACGAAGGCGACCTGCGCGCTGTCGGCTCGAATGGTACGGATCGTGTCGATGAGGACACGTACATCCTCCGCCCATTCATCCTGAAATTCGGCCAATATAGCGGTCGCATCGATCAGGTCGCCCTTTTCGATCAGTTCGAACGCCTTGGACTTGAGCAGGTCCGGCTCCAGCCATGACCCACCCCATATATGCACGCCAACCGTATCTTCCAGCGACCGCGTGCGGATGGTCGAAAAAGGTTCGTCGTACAAATAGGGGTAGAATGTGCGGGTGGGCAGCTTTTTGTGAGGATGCTGATTGACATAGGCGCCGAACAGCCACGGACCGGTCGTCACATTGGGGCGGCTTTCATCGGCATCGGCCTTCAGGATGTGGTTGATGACGTCCAGGAAAACCGGATGCTCGGGAGGCGCGGCAATAAAACTGTTGGAGCAATATTCCGTAGCTTCGGTTTCGTTGCACACGGTCAGCCGCGCCGTCAGCATGTCTGCTGGCATATGATTCCAGGGCATGACATCGCAGTCGATATAGATGCCGCCCCGCTGATGCAGGATTTCATAGCGCGCGAGGTCTGCTCGCGACGCATGTTTGGTATAGGTGCGCAGCTTGTCGCGGGTCAGCGGAAGCTTGTCTATATCCGCATCGGTCCAGGTGATGAACTCGCAATCTGGATATTGCCGCTGCCACGCCGCCCAATATTGCTCATAATGGGCGGGCGGCGCCTTGTCGCCGAACCATATCCGGTGAAAGAGGCTTGTCATGCGATGTCGACCTTGCTGATCCCGTGGATGAGCGACGGCATGTCCGCAGCCCTTGTCCCCGTTTCGACACCTAAAATTTCATGGTGAATTTTTGGTAAATGGCGGCGAGGCAAGCGCTCGCTCGCGGTCTGCGCACGGTATGAATTTCATCGAAAAAATGGAGGCCCGAGCCGGAATCGAACCGGCGTGCAAGGATTTGCAGTCCTCTGCGTCACCACTCCGCCATCGGGCCTTCCGTGCGGTGGACGCCGCAAATGTGCGGCTTTGGGTCTAAAGTCAAGCGGTGGACGACATATGGACGAAGAATCTCTGTCCGATAGGTGCAAAGCCGCTTGGCGCGGGGCGTGCGCTGATTTAGAGGTCCGATACTGTCCTTAGTGTATTGCATTACCAATACAGTTGTGCCAAGCGAGGTATTGTCGTGACCGAGCAGAATTATTCTTCGATGCGGGCCGCCATGGTCGAGAGCCAGTTGCGTACCAGCGATGTGGACGATCCCAAGGTGGTAGCCGTGATGGCAAAGGTGCCGCGCGAGAATTTCGTGCCCGCCGAACGTCGTGCCATGGCCTATATCGATCGGCCTGTGCCGCTGGGCAATGGTCGGGCGCTGAACCCGCCGCTGGTGACGGGCCGCCTTCTGAAAGAAGCGGCGATCGTGCCGGGTGACAAGGTGCTGCTGATCGGTGCCGCCACCGGCTATGCGGCCGCGCTGCTGTCCGAACTGGGGGCGCAGGTAACGGCGGTCGAGGACGAAGCCGGTCCCGAGAGCGCCGTCGCGGGTCTGGTGCGTGGGCCGCTGTCGGCCGGTGCATCGGCCGGTGCGCCCTATGATGTGCTTTTCATTGACGGTGCGGTAGAGGCTGTGCCCGCCGCGCTCGTTGCGCAGATTGTCGATGGGGGACGGGTCGTGACCGGCCTGATCGAACGCGGTGTCACGCGTTTGGGCAGCGGACGTGTCGTGGCTGGTACACTGGGCCTTTCCAGCCTTGCCGACATGGAGATGGTTGTGTTGCCGGGCTTCGCCGCGCCGGAGCGCTTCGTTTTTTGAGACAGGACTGATGACAGCAGAACGAACTTCCTTCCGGCGCCGTGCCGCCACCCTTCTGCTGTCATTCACTCCGCTCCTGTCGCAGGCAGCGCAGGGCGAGACGCTTCAGGGCGCATTGGCAAAGGCCTATGCATCCAACCCGACCCTGACCGGCGCCCGCGCCGGTCAGCGGGCGACGGACGAAAATGTGCCGTTGCAAAAGGCGGGCGGACGCCCGGGCCTTGATGTACAGGGCAGCTATAGCGAGAGCATTCTCAAGCCTACCATCAGCTTCACCTCGCCTCAGCGCACCGTGAATGCGCAGGCGACGTTGAACGTTCCCGTCTATAATGGCGGGGCGGTACGCAATGGCATCAAGGCCGCGAAGATTCGCGTGGAAGCGGGTCAGGCCGGGCTGCGCGGCACCGAAGCCAGTATTTTTTCCCAGACGGTCGCCGCCTATATGGACGTGATCCGCGATACGGCGATCGTCGCGCTCAACCGCGCCAACGTAAATGTTCTGGAGGTCAATCTTCAGGCGACGAACGATCGTTTCGAAGTCGGTGACGTGACGCGGACCGACGTCGCCCAGTCGCAATCGCGGCTGGCGCTGGCCCAGTCGGACCTTCAGACCGCAGAATCGAACCTGATCACCAGCCGCGAAAATTATATCGCACTGGTGGGCGAGGAGCCGAATGATCTGCAACCGCCGCCAGACCTGCCGGGTCTGCCTGCGGACCCGGACGTCGCGGTCAAGATCGCGCTGAACGACAATCCCGACATATTGTCGGCTCAAAAGCAGCGGATCGCGCGCGGCTATGATGTGAAAGCGGCACGCGGCACGGTGATGCCCACGCTGTCGGCCTTTACCCAGGCAGGCTATACCAACTATCTCCACTCGCTGGGCGGAACGGCTCAGGATGCCGAAGGCAATATCGTCGAAGGGCCGCAGATCAATAAGCAGGCCGCCGCCGGCGTACAGTTGACCATCCCCCTCTATCAGGGTGGTCGACCGGCCGCACAGGTGCGCCAGAGCCAGGCGCTGGAGGCACAGGCGATCGAGCAGGCCATCGAAATCGAGCGCAATGTGATTGCGCAGACGCGCGCCGCCTATGCCAGTTGGAAAGCGTCGCTACGGACCATCGAGTCGAATCAGGAAGCCGTGGACGCGGCGTCCCTGTCGCTGGAGGGCGTGCGCGCCGAAAACTCGGTGGGCAGCCGCACCATTCTCGACATTTTGAATGCCGAGCAGGAATCGTTGAGCGCGCGGGTGCAACTCGTGTCGGCGCGGCGCAACGCCTATGTCGCCGGGTTCAGCGTGCTGGCCGCGATGGGCCATGCAGAGGCCGGCAATCTGGGATTGGAAAGCGGCACCCTCTATGACCCGATGGTCAATTATGAGCGGGTGCGCGGCAAATGGTTCGACTGGGACTTTGACAAGGCGCCCTTGCCGGTGGCCACCCGCACGATCGACAGCAAACCGCAAAAGGCCGATGTCGCCGCTTCGCTGGAGGCCGGGGTCCACGATGATCGGTTGACACCAACCGCCAAAAGTCCAATGTGAATCCCGAAACGGCACATCAGCCCTGAAAAGGCTGGAATTCGGGGGCATTCCATGGGTGATATGAGCAAGGAGCCTTCCATGGAGGAGATACTTTCCTCCATCAAGCGCATCATCGCCGAAGAAGGCGAAACCGCGGTTCAAACGGCCCCGCGTCGTGGACGGTCTGATGCGGCTGCTCGTAACGCCCCGGTGATTGCGCCCGGTGCCGTTGCCGACGAAACGCCCGAATCGGCAGAAAAGCCGGCCTTCGTGCCTTCCTCCTTCGTGCCGATGGTGGAAGAGGTGCTGGAACTGACCGATCAGGCAGAACCGGAGGTTGTCATGCCCCCCGCATCCCCCAAGTCCGCCCCGTCCGCTGCCTCTGCCAGCGGCGAAAAGGCCGAATCGATTCTCTCGGTCGAAAGCGAAGTCGCTGCGCGCCATTCCCTGTCCGCCCTGTCGTCGATGATGATTGCGCCCAAGGATGGCGGCGACAATACGCTCGACGGCCTGGTCCGTGCGATGCTGAAGCCTATGCTGAAGGAATGGCTGGACGCCCGCCTGCCGCAACTGGTCGAAGAAATGGTGGCGAAGGAAATCGCCCGCATAACGGGGCGCTGATCCGCCGTCTTGCGATAGGTTCCGTGCGGGCCTAGACCCCTTGCATCCTGACGACATTGGCGACTGGTTCGCCATGTTCGCCTGCTCGATACAAGGGTGATTCCATGAAGATGATGTTGCTTGCTGCCGCTGGCGCGATGGCTTTGACCGCTGCGCCGGCGCTGGCGCGTCCGTTCACGCCGGCGGACATGGTGGGGCTGGACCGGATCGGGGCGCCGGCCGTGTCGACCGACGGCCAATGGCTGGCCTATCAGCTGCGCAGCACCGACCTTCCCGGCAACAAGGGGCGGATCGACCTCTATCTGCTGAATATCGGCAAGGCCGGTGAACAGCCCCGCCTGATCGCGTCGAAGCCGGACAGGAATGAAACGTCGCCGGTCTTCTCGCCCGATGGCACGGCGCTTTATTTTCAATCCAATGCCAGCGGCGACGATCAATTGTGGCGCGTGGCGCTGTCTGGCGGAGAACCGGTGCAGATCAGCAAGGCGCCCGGCGGCATTTCCGGTTTCCTGCTCAGCCCCGATGGCAGCAAGGTCGCGCTATGGGCTGATCGCCCGGTCGGCGCAAAGACGATCGACGATATGAAGCCGGATGCACCCAAGGATGCAGGGTCAGCCCGCGTCTATGAGCAATTGTTCGTGCGTCATTGGGACACATGGTCCGATGGTCAGCGATCGCAGATTTTCGTGATGCCGGTAGCTGGCGGCCCGGCCGTGTCGGTGATGGGTGGCCTGGTAGGGGACAGCCCGTCCAAGCCCTATGGCGGTGCCGAAGAACTGAGCTGGAGCAAGGACGGGAAGACGATTTTCTTCGCCCTGCGTGAAGCAGACAGGATCGAGCCGCTGTCGACCAATCTCGACATTTTTGCCGCGCCTGCCGATGGCAGCGCGGCCCCGGTCAACCTGACCGACGCCAATGATGCGACCGACACTATGCCGGTCGTGTCGCCAGACGGAAAATGGCTCGCCTATGCCGCCATGAAGCGTCCAGCCTATGAGGCCGACCGGCTGGTGCTGATGCTGCGCAACATTGCGACAGGCGAGACGAAGGCGTTGACGGAAGGCTGGGATCGTTCGGTCGGATCGATCGTATGGGAAGCCAATGGGAAGGGCATTCTCGTCACCGCCAATGACGTGCTGGACAATCCGGTGTTCCGCGTCGATGCGGCATCGGGCAAGGTTGCGCGCCTGACGGAGAAGGGCCATGCCGGCAGCGTTCTGCCTTTGCCCAGGGGCGGCTTCGTCTATGCGCTGGACAGCATCCAGTCGCCCGCCGACTTCTGGAAGATGCCCGCCAAGGGTAAGCCCGTTCGCCTGACCGACGTCAACGCGGCGAAACTGGCGGGCGTCGATGACGTGTCGGTCGAACGCTACAGCTTCAAGGGCGCCAAAGGCGACACGGTCTGGGGCCAGATCGTGAAGCCGAAAGGCGTGAGCGGCAAGCTGCCGGTCGCTTTCCTCGTCCACGGTGGGCCACAGGGCAGCTTCAGCGACTCATGGTCCTATCGCTGGAATCCCAAGGCGTTTGCCGCCCATGGCTATGCCGCAGTGATCGTCGATTTCCATGGCTCTACCGGCTATGGACAGGCCTTCACCGACAGCATCAACAAGGATTGGGGCGGCAAGCCGCTGGAAGACCTGAAGCTGGGCCTTGCCGCCGCCGCTGCGAAGGATGTTCAGGTCGATGCCGGTAACGCCTGCGCGCTGGGCGCCAGCTATGGCGGCTATATGATGAACTGGATCGAGGGGCTATGGGCCGACGGTTTCAAATGCATCGTCCAGCATGACGGCGTGTTCGACGCCCGCGCCATGGCCTATGAAACCGAAGAATTGTGGTTCGACGAGTGGGAACATGGCGGTCCCTATTATGAAAAGCCGGAAGAATTCGAGAAATGGAACCCGGTGAACCATGTCGCCGCATGGAAGACGCCGATGCTGGTCGTGACCGGCGAAAAGGATTTCCGCATCCCCTATACACAGGGACTGGCCGCCTTCACCGCGCTTCAGCGGCGGGATATTCCTTCAAAGCTGCTCGTCTTCCCCGATGAGAATCACTGGGTGCTAAAGCCCAAAAACTCGCTGCAATGGTATGGCGAGGCGCTGGGCTGGCTGGACAAGTGGACGGGTAAGTAAGCAGGCTATCGCCAATATTGGCGATAGCATCGAAAATGGATCGGTTCTTTCGGTATAATCGATGCCGTCCACAATGCTTGCATCCATAATGGTCGTGTCGGCGCGATCCATCATCGTGCCGACATAGTAATCCCGTGAAGCGCATCTGCGCGATCATTTTACGGGGGTTTCTATGTATCAGCACACGATATCCTATGGCGGCCGCTCTTATAATGTAACGACGCCGACGCATGTTGACGATCATCCAACCGATGACGATTGGGTGAAACGGAATGCTCACTACATTCAGGCCGCTGCAAATATCGCGACTGTCGTGGGTGTTGTGGTGAAACTTAAGCCACGCCGCTGACCGAACAGAAGGGGGCAAGGTCGCTGCCCCCTTTCAACTATATGTGTCGCATGATCGGCACGCGGGCTATTTGATCTTGGCGCAGGTCCGGCTAAAGGCCAGCCATGACCGAGCTGCCCAAAACATTCGACCCCGCCGACATCGAAACCCGCTGGTACGCCCATTGGGAAGATAAGGGACTGTTCCGCCCCGAACGCCCCGACGCGACGCCCTTCACCATCGTGAACCCGCCGCCGAACGTGACGGGCAGCCTGCATATCGGCCATGCGCTCGACAACACGTTGCAGGACATCGTGATCCGCTACGAGCGTCTGCGCGGCAAGGATGCTTTGTGGGTGGTCGGCACCGACCATGCCGGCATCGCGACGCAGATGGTCGTGGAGCGCCAGCTCAACGCCCAGCAGCAAAAGCGCACCGATTTCACCCGCGACGAATTCGTCGCCAAGGTGTGGGAATGGAAGGCCGAGAGCGGCGGCGCGATCACGCGCCAGTTGCGGCGGCTGGGCTGCTCCATGGACTGGGCGAATGAACGCTTCACCATGGATGAGGGCTTTTCGAAGGCGGTCATCAAGACCTTCGTGGAACTGCACAAGCGCGGCCTGCTCTATCGCGACAAGCGTCTGGTGAATTGGGACCCGCATTTCCGCTCCGCCATCTCCGACCTTGAGGTCGAGACGGTCGAAACGAAGGGCGGCTTCTGGCGCTTCCGCTATCCGCTGGCGGATGGCGTAACGCTCGCGGACGGCAGCGACCATATCGTCGTCGCAACCACGCGGCCCGAAACGATGCTGGCCGATATGGCGATTGCCGTGCATCCCGACGATGCGCGGTACAAGGATGTCATCGGCAAGGAAATCCTCCAGCCGATCACCGGACGCCGTTTTAAGATCGTGGCCGACGAACATGCCGATCCTGAACTGGGTACCGGCGCGGTCAAGATCACACCCGGCCATGACTTCAACGACTTCGATGTGGGCAAGCGCGCGGGCTTCAAGGCCGGTGAGATGCTCAACATGTTCGATGCCGACGCCAATGTCGTGCAGACGGCCGACGGCCTGATCCCCGATCGTTTCATTGGCCTGCACCGCTTCCGCAAGGATGGCGTCGATGGCGCGCGCGAAGCCGTGGTAGCGGAGATGAAGGAACTGGGCTTCCTCGTCCCCCATGTCACGAAAAACAAGGAAGGCGAGGAGGTCGTCGCCGACTTCGAGCCGCGCACTATCCAGACGCCGTTTGGCGACCGTTCCAACGTGGTCATCGAACCATGGCTGACCGATCAATGGTATGTCGACGCGCAAAAGCTGGCCATCGCGCCGATGCAGGCGGTGCGCGACGGCGCGATCGAGATCGTGCCCAAGACGTGGGAAAAGACCTTCTTCAACTGGATGGAGAATATCCAGCCCTGGTGCGTCTCGCGCCAGCTCTGGTGGGGCCATCAGATCCCGGCATGGTTCGACGAGGACGGCAACTCCTATGTCGCCGAAAGCGAAGCCGAGGCACAGGCGCTGGCCGGCAACAAGGTGCTGACCCGCGATCCCGACGTCCTCGACACATGGTTCTCGTCTGCGCTGTGGCCGTTCGGCACGCTGGGCTGGCCGGAGCCGACCGAGAAGCTGTCGCGCCATTATCCCAATGATCTGCTGATCAGCGGCTTCGACATTCTCTTCTTCTGGGACGCTCGCATGGCGATGCAGGGGATGGAGTTCATGGGCGCGGTTCCATGGAAAAAGCTCTATCTGCACGGCCTCGTCCGCGCGGCGGATGGCCAGAAAATGTCCAAGTCCAAGGGCAATGTGGTCGACCCGCTGGGCCTGATCGACAAGTTCGGCGCGGATGCGCTGCGCTTCTTCATGGCGGCGATGGAAAGCCAGGGCCGCGACGTGAAGATGGATGAAAAGCGGGTCGAGGGATACCGCAACTTCGCGACCAAGCTGTGGAACGCCGCGCGCTTCCTCCAGTCGAATGGCGTGACCGCCTCGACGACGCATGAAGCACCGCACGCCACGCTGCCGGTCAACCGCTGGATCATCGCGGAAACGGTCGCGACCGTGCAGGCGATCGACACGGCGATGACCGAACTGCGTTTCGACGCGGCGGCCAACGCCATCTATCACTTCGTCTGGGACCAGTTCTGTGACTGGTATATCGAACTGACGAAGGGCGCGATGGATGACGAGACAAAGGCCGTCGCGGGATGGGCGTTCGACCAGATCCTCGTCATGCTGCATCCCTTCATGCCGTTCATCACCGAAGAATTATGGCACCTGACCGGCGACCGCGCGAACGAACTGATCGTCGCGCAATGGCCGCAGGCGCTTGCAGCGGTGGACAGCGATGCACAGGCGGAAATCGACTGGCTGATCCGTCTCGTCAGCGCGATCCGTACCGCCCGCACCGAACTCAATGTGCCGCCGGGCGCCAAGCTGCCGATGGTGGTGCGCGACGGATCGGAAGAAACGCATCGCCGTCTGGATCGTCAGGGTGTGGCGCTGGCCCGTCTTGGCCGTGTCGAGAGCCTGACCTTCGGCGAGCCGCCAGCCGGCGGCGCGGCGCAGATCGTGGTGGATGAAGCGACCTTCATCCTGCCGCTGGAAGGCGTGATTGACATTGCGGCGGAAAAGACTCGCCTTGCCAAGGCGCTGGCCGCGGCGGAGAAGGAGCGGGATGCTCTGGGCGGTCGCCTGTCCAACCCCAGCTTCGTCGAAAAAGCCAAGCCCGAAGCCGTCGCCAAAGCGCGTGAGGACCATGCGGAAAAGACCGCCGAAGCCGAACGGCTGAAGGCGGCGCTGGACCGTCTGGGGTAATGATTGTTCCTCCCCTGTAAGGGGAGGGGGACCACGAAGTGGTGAAGGGGTGTCGCCCTATCGATAAAGAGACACCCCTCCGTCTGGCCTTAGGCCATCCACCTCCCCTGCAAGGGGAGGATGAGCCAGGAAGCGGGGGAGCGGTGATGAGCGGACCGAGGCAAGGCGCAAAAGACCTGACGCAGGGACCGATCGGATCGACTCTGCTGATGTTCGCCATTCCGACACTCGCGTCCAACATCCTCCAGTCCCTGAACGGATCGATCAACGCCATCTGGGTCGGCCGCTTTCTGGGCGCGCAGGCGCTGGCCGCGACGGCCAACGCCAATATCATCATGTTCCTGATGTTCTCCGTCGTGTTCGGTTTCGGCATGGCGTCGACCGTGATGATCGGGCAGGCAATGGGCGCGCGTGACGTCGACGCCGCCCGGCGCGCCTTTGGCTCTGCGGTCGGTTTCTGTTCGATGCTGGGCCTTGCCGTGGCGATCGGGGGCTGGATCGGCGCGCCCGCGCTGCTGCACCTGCTCGCTACACCGCCAGAGGCGCTGGAATTTGCGCTGGTCTATCTGCGCGTCATCTTCATCGCCATGCCCGCGACCTTGCTGGCCGTCATGGTGATGATGGGGTTGCGCGGCGCGGGGGACGCGCGCACCCCGCTCATCTTCATGATCGTCAGCGTCGCCATCGACCTGATCCTCAATCCGGTGCTGATATTGGGTCTGGGGCCGATCCCGGCGTTCGGCATCGCCGGGTCGGCGGCGGCGACGGCGGCGGCCGGTTTCATCAGTTTCATCGGCCTCATCACCTTCACCTATGCTAAGGATTTGCCGCTACGCCTGCGGGGCGCAGAGCTGCGCTACCTCTGGCCCGCTGCTGCTGAAATGCGGGTGCTGTTAGGCAAGGGGCTGCCCATGGGGTTGCAGATGATCGTCATGTCGGCCTCCGGCCTCGTCATGATTGGCCTGGTCAATCGCGAAGGGCTGCTGGTCACGGCCGCCTATGGCGCGGCGCAGCAGATATGGACCTATCTTCAGATGCCGGCGATGGCGATGGGCGCGGCGGTCAGCGCCATGGCGGCGCACAATGTCGGCGCGGGCCGGTGGGACCGGATCAGCCGCATCACCGGCTATGGCCTCAGCTATCTGTTGGCCGTGACCGGGGCGATGATCGTCGTCATCCTGCTGTTCCACGCGCCGCTTCTGTCGTTGTTCCTGGGCCATGACGAGGCAGCGATCGCGGCGGCATGGAATATGCAGTTGCTCGCAAGCTGGAGCTTCATGCTTTTTGGCTGCACCATGATCCTGTTCGGGGTGATGCGCGCCAATGGGGTGGTGGTGGCGCCGCTCCTCATCCTTATCTTCACCCTGTTCGCGGTGCGGCTGGGCTTTTATCACTTCGCCTATCCCGCCATGGGTGCCAATGCGCTGTGGGTCAGCTTCCCGGTCGGGTCGGCGACGGCGTTCCTGCTCGCCTGGGCGGTCTATGCGCAGGGCAACTGGCGCAAGGCGAAGCTGATGGTGCCGCCCCATGAAGAGGAGTGCCGTGAAGCGGTGAACAGCGAAACCGAACCGGCCGGGCGGATCACGCCGACCGGTTGAGTCTTACCGACCCTGACTGCGCCAGCGGGTGATGGTGCGGTCGAGAATATCGGCCTCGCCGCCGGTCTGACGCCACAATTCCGTGAAGCTGGGATCGCTCGATGCCGGGCGACGGCTTTCCTCCAGATTGTCGAGCGACACGCGGATCGGCACCGCCACGCCTTCGCCGCAGATGATCGCCTCACGATTGCGCAGGGCGGGAATCGAATCGAGGAAGCCACGCGCGCCTTCGGGCATGGCAGCCTTTACGAAGGCCTGATCCCGGTCGTTGTTGAGGCGCATGGAAATGATGGTGCCGCATTGCGACAGCACGCCTTCGGCAAGGTCGGAGGGGCGCTGGGTGATGAGGCCCAGCGACACGCCATATTTGCGGCCTTCCTTGGCAATGCGTTCCAATATCTTGCGCACCGCCTGACCCGCGCCGATGGTCGAGTTGGGGATATAGCGATGCGCTTCTTCGCACACGAGCAGGATGGGGCGTTGCGGTTCGTCCCGCGACCAGATCGCATAGTCGAAGACGAGGCGGGAAAGCACCGACACCACGGTCGATGTGATGTCCGACGGCATGGCCGACACATCGATGATCGATATGGGTTTGCCGTTGGAGGGCAGGCGGAAAATCTTGGCGATGAACGCCTGCATCGTGTCGGCGACCAGCATGCCGGAGAACATGAAGCTGTATCGCGGGTCTGCCTTGATCTCGTCGATCTTGGTCTTGAGGCGCATATAGGGCAGCGAATTGGTGCCCTTGTCCAGCTTCCCCATCTCATTTTGCAGGATCGTCGTCAGGTCCGACAACAGGTAGGGAACGGGCGAATCGACGGTCAGTCGGCCGATGCTTTCGGCCAGACGGTTCTTCATCCGCGCTGCCAACAGGCATTTGGCCAATATGTCGCTATCTATGGTCCGGTCGGCGCCCTGCGAGGTTACAAACACCTCGCAATGCTCCTCGAAATTCATCAGCCAATAGGGCAGGGCCAGATTGCTGACGTCATAGACGGCGCCATTGCTGGCAAAGGCTGCACCATATTCGCCATGCGGATCGATCATGACGATATGCCCCTGTGGTGACAGGTCGCATATGCGGTGCAGGATCAGCGCGGCGCTGGTCGATTTACCCGTACCTGTCGAACCCAGCAGCGCGAAATGCTTGCCCAGCATGGAATCGACATAGAGGGCGGCTCGCGTGTCGGCGGTCGGATAGACCGTGCCGATTTCGACATTGGGCCGTTCATCGGCGGCATAGATTTGCCGCATGTCATGGCTGGACACCGGATAGATTTCGGTGCCGGGCGTGGGATAGCGGGTAACGCCGCGACGGAAATGGTGGATGCGGCCGGTTTGCGCGTCCTCGTCGCCTTCGCCCAGAAAATCGATGTCGGCGACGATGGCGCCATTCTGGTCCATGCTCATCGTACGGACGCTGGCGATCAGCAGATAGGCGCCTGCGCGCATCTTCACCTGACTGCCGACCTGACCCGCCATGGCGACGCACGGGTCCATATCCATAGCCAGCAAAGCCAGCCGTTGCGGATCGATCATGATTTTGGAACTCGCCCCGGCGATTTCGAACACCATGCCCATGGCCTGCCCGAAAGCCGGCGTAGCAGACGCTGTAGCCGTGGAAAAAACATGCGCGCCCGGCATCTGCGTCATAAGCCTTTGTCGTCCCTTGGCCGGGCTAAGGAGACCCGGCGCATCAGGCCGGTTTAGCCATGAATGGTAAAAAATCGCTTATTCCTTACCATCCGGCATCTGGTGAGTGGGGGAATGGGCGGGGCAGGCGGTTCATCGTGCGCCGGATTGGGGGAACATGGCTGCCGCTGAAGCATTGTCATACCGAAACAATCAGGATTGCGTTTTGCCTCAATTGATGCCGACCGATGGAGCGCGTCGCTCCGACGCGATCGCCATAGCGCGTGTCATTTGCATATTGGGTGTCGTCTATGTCCATGCATGGACCGGGGTGAACGGCGAAGCATTGGCCCTGTTGCGGGGCAGCGCACAGGATAATCTGCGCTGGACTTTGATGGAGGCGTTCGGACGCAGCGCGGTTCCGTTGCTGGGCCTGATTTCAGGCTGGCTGGTGCAGGGGTCGGGACGGACGCGCGATTGGCGCGCTCATGTTCAGCGCAAGGCGCGAACCATATTATTGCCCATGGCGCTGTGGAACATATTGGCGATCCTGTTCGTGTCGGGCGCAGCATTGACGCTGGGGCTGGCGGCGCCAGTGCCTAAATCCCTGTGGTGGGCGTTGGACGAAATCCTGATCGTCACGCGCAATCCGGACATCAATGTACAGATGCCGTTTTTGCGCGATCTGTTCCTGTGCATGGTGGCGGCACCGCTGCTGGTGCGCCTGCCCGGCTGGATGGTGGCGATGGTCGCCTTTTTGGCTGCGGCGGCACATATTGCCGGGCTTGGTCCGCCGGTGCTGATGCGCGCATCGATCCTATTCTTCTTCGCCCTCGGCATGCTGGTGCGTCGTGGCGGCTGGGAGGAGAGGGTCGTGCGATGGCCACTGGTCGAGACCATGTTGCCCTTCGCGGTGCTGATGCTGTTTCAGCTTTATCGCGCGACGTTGCTGGACGTGCTGCCCAATGACGGCGGCACATGGGCGCCCCGTGCGCTCGACCTGGCGCTCCGTTTTGCGGCGGCGGTTGCTTTCTGGCGACTGGCCTGGATTGTCGCCGGCAGCCGACTGCGCGGGCCTGTGTTGCGGATCGAACCCTTTGCCTTCTTCCTTTTCTGCGCCCACCTCATCCTCATCTGGCTGGGCGGGCCGTTTCTGGGCCATGTCTTCGGGCGTATGGGGGCGCCGCTCTACCCGGTCTATCTGATCCTGCAACCTGCTATGGTGGCTGCGGTTGTCATCCCGATCGGGCTGTTGCTGCGGCGATATATGCCGCGGGCGGCCCGTATATTGAGCGGTGGACGCCTATAGAGCGGGAACCGGCGCGTGTGCGCCGATCGCCTGCGCTGCCGCCATGGCGATCTCGAAGCTGCGCTTGCGGGCCTGCGTATCGAAAATCTGGCCAGTGACGATCACCTCGTCCACCTGCGTCCGCCGGATGAAGGCGGCCAGATCGCGCTCGACATTCTCCTGTGTGCCGATGCTCGATACGCTCAGCACATCCGCCAGCATCGCCTGAGCCTGCATCGGCAGGCTGTCATAATAGCCCGGCTCGGGTGGTTGCAATTTGCCCGGCCGACCGGTGCGCAGCCGGACGAAGGCCTGCTGCATGGATGAGGCGATCAATGTCGCTTCCTCCGCATCATCGGCGGCAAAGACATTATAGCCCGCAGCGACATAAGGATATTTGAGCTGCGCCGACGGGCGAAAGTCGCGACGATAGATGGCGATGGCATCGTCCAGCGCGGCGGGCGCGAAATGGGAAGCAAAGGCATAAGGCAGGCCCAGCGCGGCGGCGAGTTGCGCGCCATAGAGGCTGGACCCCAAAATCCACATATCGATATTCGCACGCGAACCCGGTGTCGCCTGAATGGCCTGTCGCTCATCCCCTGCGAAATAGGCCTGCAATTCCATCACATCGCGGGGGAATTCATCCGGCCCACCAGCCAGATTGCGGCGGATCGCCTGCGCCACCCGCTGGTCCGAACCCGGCGCGCGGCCCAGGCCAAGGTCGATGCGGCCGGGGAACAGCGCATCCAACGTTCCAAACTGTTCTGCAATCAACAATGGCGCATGATTGGGCAGCATGATGCCACCCGCGCCGATGCGGATGGAGGATGTCGCATGACCGATATGGGCCAGCACGACGGCGGTCGCCGCCGATGCGATGCCGGGCATGCCATGATGCTCCGCCACCCAATAGCGATGATAGCCGAGCGTTTCGGCATGGGCGGCAAGCTCTGTGGCATTGGCCATGGCGGCGGCAATGCTGTCGCCTTCGCGGACGGGGACCAGATCGAGCAGGGAAAGATGCGTCATGCCCGCCATATGGGGGCATGAAGCGTTGCGTTTCAATACCCGTTTAGCCAGCGCGCCCGAAGCTGTGAACCGGCGTATCGGTGCGGCGGCCAAAGCCGGTAGGGCGACGTGCAGCCAGCGGGTTGGAATCCCGGTCCAGCAAGGCCATGGTTTCGCTGAAGCAGGGGCGCAGGGCGACGACGGTTTCGATCAGTTCATCCGGGCCTTCATGCGTTTCCACACAGCGGCGGGCGACCATTTCAATCTCTTCGGCCATGGCGCTCAGCCGATAGGCGCCGAACTGTGCGGCTTCGCCCTTCAGCGTATGAGCCGGTGTGACGAGAGCGGCGGCATTGCGCGCCCGGAACGCCTCTTCGACGGCCGTGATCGATTTGACGCCATCTTCCCGAAAATAGCCCAGAATCCGCAAGAAAGCCGAACCCAGTTCAGCGCGGGTCCGGGTAAATTCGGTCCAGTTCACCAATTCCGTCTGTTGATGCGACACCGCGCACTCCCCCTGTTCCCATGACGCCTATAGAGGCATGCCCGTAAACAGCGGGTTAAAGCGCCCCGTTTCAGGCGGTCCGATGCAGGGAAAAACGGGCGTCGCCAACCACGGCAAACGTCCATCCATGCTGCTGTGCCAGCGCGGCGAGTTCGGTGCCGGCAATCGGGTCGTCTGCCTCGATCAGGATGGCGTCGGCCTCCCGCATGGCGCGTGCGGCGCGTAATGCGGGCCAGGGGCATTTCATTCCCAGTGCGTGGACGACGACCGGGGTGGCGTCGCCCGGTGCCTCATTTATTGGCATAGGGGTTTTTCTGACTCCGCAGTGTCAGGCGCACCGGCACCGCGCCAAAGCCCAGTTCCTTGCGGATGCCATTCACCAGATAGCGGCGATAGCTTTCGGGCAGGTCGTCAAGCCGGGTGCCGAACAGCACGAATGTCGGGGGGCGCGTCTTATTCTGCGTGATATAGCGCAGCTTGATCCGCTTGCCGCCCGGCGCCGGGGGCGGATTGGCCTCCAGCGCGGTTTCGAACCAGCGGTTGAGGACGCCGGTGGAAACGCGCTGCGACCAGGCGGTCCGCGTTTCGAACGCGACATGGATCAGGTCGTCCAGACCCTTACCCGTCGCCCCCGAAATCGTCATGATCGGCACGCCGCGCACCTGCGCCAGACCGTCGGACAGTGCCTGCTTGATGCCCTGATAAAGGGCAGAGCCATGTTCCACCGTATCCCATTTGTTGAGGGCGACGACGAGGGCGCGACCTTCCTCCAGCACCTTGTCCGCGATGCGCAAATCCTGTGCCTCCAGCCCGCGGGTCGCATCGATCATCAGCACGACGACTTCGGCGAAGTTCACCGCATTCAGGCCGTCCGACACCGCCAGCTTTTCCAGCTTTTCCTGAACCTTGGCGCGCTTGCGCATGCCGGCCGTGTCGATCAGGCGGACGGGACGCTCTACGCCTTCGCGGCTGGTCCACATCCAGTCGACGGCGATGCTGTCACGGGTGATACCGGCTTCCGGCCCGGTCAGCAGGCGGTTCTCACCCAGAAATTTGTTGATCAGCGTCGATTTGCCCGCGTTGGGGCGGCCTACGATCGCGAGTTTGAGCGGGGCGCTTTCCTCGTCCTCGTAAAATTCCTTCTCATTGTCCTCATTTTCGCGGTCGATATGGGGCAGCAATGCCTGAAACAGGTCGGCCAGACCCTGACCATGTTCGGCGGAGAAGGGGATGGGATCGCCAAGGCCCAGACTGAAGGATTCCATGACGCCATCGTCCGCCGCCTTGCCTTCCGCTTTGTTGGCGACCAGCACGACCGGCGTGTCGTTGGCGCGCAGCCAGCGGGCGATTTCCTCGTCCAGCGGGGTGATGCCGGCACGCGCATCGATCATGAACAGGGCGACGTCGCAATTTTCCACGGCCGCCTGCGTCTGCATCCGCATCCGGCCGGGCAGCGACTGCGCGTCCTCATCCTCATATCCGGCGGTGTCGACGATCGTGAAATCGACGCCGAGCAGAGTCGCCTCACCCTCTCGCCGGTCGCGCGTCACGCCGGGCTGATCGTCGACCAGCGCCAGCTTTTTGCCGACCAGGCGATTGAACAGGGTGGACTTGCCCACATTGGGACGTCCGACGATGGCTACCGTGGGCAGCATGCCCGCATTCCTTCCGACTATAAAAACAATGCTCCTGCGAATGCGGCAACCCGGTCCGATGACGGAACGCCGGGCTGCTGCCTTCGCAGGAGCAGGCTTAGCATGTTTGGCGCTTTTAGCGGAACGCCGTCAATTTGCCATCATCGCCCAGCACATAAAGCATATTGTCGGCGACGACGGGCGAAAGCGACATGGGCTTGTTCATGTCGACCGTGGTCTGGATCGTTCCGTTGGCAGGATCGACATAGACCATGTCGCCATGGGTCGACACGACGATCAGCCGACCACCGGCCAGAACCGGCCCGGTCCAGCGGATCGCCTTGTCCTTCTTCTTTTCCTTCTGCCAGCGGCGAAGCTGGCTGATCCAGCGGATCTTGCCGGTCGCGCGCGCCACGCACAGCAGCTTGGCGTCGCTGGTCACGGCGAACACCCATTCGCCCGCCACCCACGGCGTGGAGATGCCGGCGATGTTGATTTCCCACAGGCGCTGGCCGCTGGTCAGTTCATAGGATGCCATGCGACCGCCCTGACCGATGGCGAACACCCGGCCGCGATCGATCACCGGATCGGCGTCGATGTCGGTCAGCGTGGCCACCGCCGTCGAAATGCTGGTCCGCGACAGGGCGTCGCCCCACAGGCTGCGGCCATTTTCATAGCGATAGGCATAGAGTTCGCCCGAGCTGTAGCCCGCGATCACCGTGCCCTGCGCGGCGGCAGGAGCGGCCACGCCGAAAATGCCGGTGACTTGCAGCGTGCCGCTGTCGGTCCACTGGGTTTCGCCGTCGCTCTGGTTGAGGGCGAAAATCTGGTTGTCCTGACCCATCACATAGACATGGCCATTTTCGACCGTGGGTGCGCCGCGCAGAGGGCCGCCGGGACGCTTTTTCCACAGGACGCTGCCGTCTACGACGTTCATTGCCGCGACGTCGCCGATGCCGGTGCTGGCGAACAGGCGATCGCCGACCACGCTGACGCCGCCGCCGAACAGGGCGCGGCCATTGCCTTCCGAAGGAAGCGGGGTCTGCCACAGCTTGGCGCCGGTCTTGGCGTCCATGGCGATGACGCGGGCGCCCGCATCGATGACGAACAGCTTGCCGCCCGACACGACCGGCGAAGCGGCGAGGCGAGCCTGCGGCGAGCTACCCTCGATTGATGCGGTCCATACGCGGGTGGGGGATCCGCCCAGCGAGACATGGCCCATCGCCTTGGACGAATCACCGCCCGGCTGCGCCCATGCATCGTTGACATAGGGGGTGGGCAGGCTGACGGGGACGTCGGCCAGGGTCGGGTCGACCTCCACACCCTGTTCATTGGACAGGATGGAGACGCGATTGCCCACGACCGGGGTCTTGGGTCCACCCTTCTTGCCGCCGATGGCGCCGCAACCGGCGATCAGTGCGACCAGAGCGGCCATCGTCACCGCGCGACCTGCGGGTGCCAGAAACTTCATGCTTGCCATCCGCTCGATTACCCCTCGGTCGTTTCAGCCGGAATTTCGACCGCGTCGATACCCATGACACCCGCCATCTGACGGGCGCGTGAACGGATCGATTCCGGCACGCCCTGATCCTTGGCCATGGCCGCAAACATCGGTCCGGCCAGATCGGTCTTGCCCATCTTTACATAGGCGAGCGCCACCATCTCACCGGCGCTGCCGAACCATGGTGCGCCCTCGATCGCCAGCGGCTTCAGCCGGTCGACGACCTGCTGGGGCTTGAGGCTTTCGAATTCCAGCGCGGTCTGACGGATCAGCGCCAGATCGCGATAGGGCTGGTCCAGCGACGTGTCGGCGGCCATGGTGCTGTAAATGGCAATTGCGGCCTTGCTGTCGCCCTTGCGCGCGGCAAGACCGGCCTTCACCAGTTGCGCGGACGCGCGATAGCCCGGCTGGCTGGCGTCGGCCAGCTTGTCCAGTTCCTTGGCATCGGGCGTGCCGCCACCAATGGCCGTCGTCAGCACGGCGTCCATCTGTTCGGACACCGCCTCGGACTGGGTCTTGCTATAATGTTGCCAATAGAGCCAGCCGCCAAAGGCAGCGAGAGCCAGGACAATCAGGATCAGCAGCCAGCGGCCATAGCGCTGCCAAAAGGTCAAAAGCCGCTCTTCGCGGACGGCGTCATCGACCTCGCGCATGAAGGCTTCGCTGTTTTGCGGCGTGAGGGCCACGATATTCTCCGAGAAATGGGTCAGAAATGTCTGCCGGAAGGGGCGATCAATAGCGGCGCTTATGCCACAGGCAAATCACTTTTTAGGGCGATAGACCTGATCGGGTGTCGGAAAGGCACGGCTGCGCACATCTGCGGCATAACGTTGCGCCGCATTGCCGATCATTTCGGCGATATTATCGAAACGCTTCACGAATCGCGGCGTGCGTTCGAACATGCCCAGCATGTCCTCCGTCACCAGCACCTGACCGTCGCACCGCGCGGACGCGCCGATGCCGATGACCGGGATGGTGACGCTGTCGGTGATGATGTCGGCCAGATCCTCCATCACCCCCTCCAGCACCAGCGCAAAGGCGCCTGCGTTGGTGACGGCCTGCGCATCGGCCAATATCTTGGCATGTTCCGCCTCGCTCTTGCCGCGCGCGCCATAGCCGCCCAGCGCATTCACCGCCTGCGGCGTCAGGCCGATATGCGCCATCACCGGGATGCCCCGCTGGCTGAGGAAGCTGATGGTTTCGGCCATCGCCTGACCGCCTTCCAGCTTGACGGCGGCGGCGCCGGTTTCGGCCAGGATACGGCTGGCGCTGGCAAAGGCCTGAGCCGGTGACGCCTCATAGGTACCGAACGGCATGTCGACGACGACGACGCTGTGATAGCTGCCCCGCACGACGGCGGCGCCATGGGCGCACATCATGTCGAGTGTCACGGCCAGCGTGGAGGGCAGGCCATAAATGACCTGACCCAGCGAATCGCCGACCAGCAGCATGTCGCAATGCGGGTCGAGCAACTGTGCCTGTCGCGCGGTATAGGCGGTCAGCATGACCAGCGGTTCCCGCGTCTGGCCATCGACCTTGTGATTTTGAATGGCGGGGACGGTCAGCCGCTTCATCGGGGCGGGTGTGGGTGTCGCCCGGCTGGTCGCGGTATCGATCGTGAAAGTAGTGGACATGGCCGCGCTCTACTCCAGCCCGGCGGGCCAAGCAAATAAGGCGCAGATAAGAGGCGGGAGCGAACCCCGTTAAGGGCCGCTCCCGCAGGCTATGGGTAGGGGATAAGGGGGAAGCTACCCAATCAGAAATTCGCCTTGATGGTCACGCCATAGGTGCGTGGATCGCCCGGCTGGCCGGCGATCAGGCCGGTGTTGCTGGGCGTGGTGGCCAGCAACTCCATGTAATTTTTGTCAAAGATGTTGCGGACCCAGCCATAGATGTTGAGGCCGTCGCGATTGCGGAAGCCCAGACGCAGATTGTTCAGCGTGTAGCCGTTGATATCCATGTAGATGGAGCGCGAGGCGTTGGACGAGAATTTCGAACGATAATTGCCGTCCCAGCCGATGTAGAATTGGCCATCGTCGCCAAATACCTGCGTCGGCACGTTGAATTCCACGCCATAGGACAAGGCCCATTTGGAAATGCCGGGCAGCAACTGTCCCGAAATATCGCAGGTCGCCGGGCTGGACGAACCGCCCGCCAGTTCCTGCGGGCAGGGGGCGTTGGTGAATTTGCGATAGGTCGGGTCGGTATAGGCGCCGCTATAATAGAGGTTCACCCGTTCCGAAGGACGCGCGGTGAATTCCCATTCCACACCACGGGTCCGCACCTTGTCCGCATTGGCCAGATAGCCGCGCAGCACCGAATTCTGACCATTGTTCACGATCGCCTGATAATCGCTGATCTCGGTCCAGAATCCGGTCAGGTTGAGCGTGGCCTTTTTGTCGAAGAACTGCGTTTTCAGGCCCAGCTCGAAATGATTGACCTTTTCCGGCTTCACGGTGGCGACGTCCGTTTGCGGCACGCCCGCGCTGTTGAGCGGAACGCCGTTCAGGTTCAGGCCGCCCGACTTGAAGCCGCGCGAATAGGTCGCATAGCCCATGATCGTGTCGCTGAAATGATAGGATGCCGTGAAGTCGTAGGACAGGTTCCAGTCGCTGAACTTGGCCGCGAAAAATTGCGGGGCCAGCACGCTGCGCTGCGCGCGGGCGCGCAGGCTAGTGTCGGCAAAAGTCAGCAATTGCCCGTCGCCGGTGGTCACGACCGAATTATAGCTGCCGTCCTTCTTGTCATAATTCAGGCGGATACCCGGTTGCAGGTCCAGCTTGTCGGTGACATGCCATGTTACCTGACCAAACAGCGCCGCGCTGTAATTCTTCATGCGGATGTCGTTGTCGGCGGTCAGCCCCTGTAGCACGCTGGGGTCGGACGCCAGCGAACCGTAGGTCGAATCACCGGTGAAGAACCAGCGGCTGGCGTCGCCGCCCTGCACCTGCTGCCCGGTGGTGTGGATCTTCTGGTAAAATCCGAAAGCGCCCGCCACGAAATCGATCGTGTCGCCGCTCTGTGCATAGCGCAGTTCCTGCGTCCATTGCTTCTGCTGGGTCGGGTTCTGCGACTTGGTGGTCAGGTCGAGGCCGGTGAAGTCACGGTCGTTCGACGGCTGCCAGTCCCAGTAGCGATAGGCGGTGACGGACGTCAGCGTGCCCGCGCCCAGTTCCAGCTCGGCGCGAAGCGATGCGCCGCCCATTTCGTTGCGGGCGCGCAGTTCCGCATCCAGATCGGTCAGGCGGTCATAGGGGTTGGTGCTGGGCACGGCGTAACCGGGGAACAGCGCGGTCAGCGCTGGGTACTGGCGCGCAGTATTGCGCTGGGTGCGCCCATAGCCGGCATAGATTTGCGCGCAGCAATTGGGATTTTGCAGATTATAGTCGCCCGCCAGCGTGATGCTCAGCGTGTCGGTCGGTTTCCACAACAGGCTACCGCGCAGGCCCATGAAATCCTGGCTGTTGACGTGCTGGTTGGTGGCGACATTGTAGATCGTCCCCTGACGATCGGTCAGGCTGGCGCCGATGCGGATGGCGAGGTTATCGGTGATCGGGCCGGAAACGGTCGCCTTGGCCTGCTTGAAATTCAGGTTGCCGACTGAAATCTCGGCCTTGCCCTCATAGCTGAAGCTGGGCGCGCGGGTGGTGATGTTGATGGCACCGGCGGTCGTGTTCTTGCCATAGAGCGTACCCTGTGGCCCGCGCAGCACTTCGATCTGCTCGATGTCCACGAAATCCAGCGCGGCGGCGGCGACGCGGTTATAGAACACCTGATCGACATAAATGCCGACGCCCTGTTCGATACCGTCATTGGTCAGGCCCAGCGGCACGCCAAGGCCGCGAATGTTGAGCGAGCTGTTGCGCGGATTGGTGGAGAAGAATTGCAGCGACGGCTGGAGCTGTTGCAGGCGGTTGATATTATAGCTGCCGGTCTGCTCGATCGTCTGCGCGTTCAGCACGGTGACGGCCAGCGGCACGTCTTGCAACGCTTCCTCGCGGCGACGGGCGGTCACGACGATCGCGCCCTGATCGGCTGCGGCCGCGGCGGCCGGTGCCGCTTCCTGCGGCGAACTCTCCTGCGCATGGGCGGCAGGCACGATGAAGGATGCGCCCGCCACGCCGGCGAGCAACAGGAAACGCGCAATCATGATAAACCCCTTTTCCGGCTGTCCGGTATCTTGTGATCGCGGCATTTCCGGTGGTCCGGTGACGCCCGACAGGAAAGGGCGGATGGCCGCCCGGCCCTTTGTTGAATGAACGCCCCCGACCCGTTTCAGGTCGTCAGGCGGGTCTTTTCGGTCACGTCGATCTGCACCACGCGCGCATCATGCACGGTAAGCGTGATCGACCCGAAGCGAAGGCCGTTCAGCACCGATCCTACCTTGTCCAGGCTGACGGTGATGTCGGAACGCTGTGGTTCGATGCGGCTGGCGCGAATGTCGGTTGATCTGATGTCTGTCATGCTGAAAACCTCTGACCCCTGTTTATCTCAACTTCATCGATAGACAAAAAAGCAAATATAAGGGGTGCGCAAGTTTCTCTTGTCGCACCCCAAAGGCGTCAATTTATGAAGTGATACGCACGCCCGGCTGGGAAGGGTCGGGCATCAACGGCATGGCCGGGCGCTGCTGTCGCACCGCTGACGCCTGTTCCTGCGCATTGTCGATCAGCCGTTCGAGCAGATCCTGACCAAAGGCCCATTCGCCAAGGCCGGATTCCGCGTTGATATGGCCGCTATGCCCTGCATCCACGAACTGGCTGCCCCAATATTTGCCGATGCTGTGCGCCCGTTCGAAGAAAATATAGGGGTCGTCGCGGCTGGCCACCAAAATAGATGGGAAGGGGAGTTGCGCGCGGGGCGTGGGGCCAAAGCCGCCAATCGTCTCGGGCGTTTCCATCCGGTCGCAATCGGGCGGCGCTACCAGCAACGCGCCCGTGACCGGCCAGCCATAGGCCTGACTTTGCAGCGCACCCCACCATGCCACCGCCATGCAACCCAGGCTGTGAGCGGCCAATATGACCGGGCCATCGGTTGCACGGATGGCGGCGTCCAGCCGGGAGACCCACACATTACGGTTGGGGCTGGCCCAACTGCCCAGGTCCACGCGCTCGCAATCGCCGCGTTTTTCTTCCCACAAACTTTGCCAGTGCCCCGGGCCGCTATTGTTGAGGCCGGGGATCGTCAACACGACCGGCTGGCGCGTGTCACTCGAAAAACCGAATCGCTCCATGGTCTGATCCTCACCTTGCTTGTCCGACCCTAGAGATAATTCTATTTATCCAGTAGACAATTGGCAAGCGACCAAATGTGTCGAAATATGGGCAATCGGAAAATGGTGCTGACAGGCTGCGCCCCACCCGCGCCGGGGTGAGGCGCCGACGCCATTTTACCAGGGATAGATCAGGCCATAATATTGGTAGACGTTGCGGCCATATTCCATGTCATAGTCGGGCCGTTGATCGGCAGCAAAGCGTGGCGCCTGCTCCAATGCCTTCTTGTCGAGGTCGATCACATAGCCGCCCTTGTCCATATCATAATGCAGCATCGACCAGGGCAGGGGATAATGGTCGTTCCCAATGCCCAGAAATCCGCCGAAAGACAGGGTCGCATAGCGGACCTGTCCGCTCGCCTTGTCCACCATGAAATGGGAAATGCGGCCCAGCTTCTCGCCCTGCCGGTTATAGACGACCGTGCCTTCGACCCGGTCGGACGCGATCATGTCGTGGCGATGATCCAATGTCATTTCCGTCATTGTCGCTCTCCTTGCACATGCTCATATTATAGAGATGCAACCACGGGGCGGCGGCGGGGTTCCTCTACCCGACAGCATGAAAGGAATATCGATATGGCGATCAATCGTGGCGGTTCGGCAAGCTGGACCGGCGGTCTGAAGGACGGCAAGGGTACGATCTCGACCCAGAGCGGCGCGCTGGAATCCTATCCCTATGGTTTTGCCACTCGTTTTGAAGGCGTGCCGGGCAGCAATCCCGAAGAATTGATCGCCGCCGCCCATGCTTCCTGCTTCACCATGGCGCTTTCGCTCATCTTGGGCGAAGCGGGGCTGACGGCGGAAAAGATGGATACCAATGCCGTCGTCACGCTGGAAAAGCTGGAGGACGGTTTTGCCGTCACAGCCAGTAAACTGACGCTCAAGGCGACCATCCCCGGCGCCGACGACGCGACCTTTCAGGAACTGGCCGCCAAGGCGAAGGCCAATTGCCCCATTTCCAAACTGCTGAAGGCCGACATCAGCCTTGAGGCGGAACTGCTGAGCTGACGGCTCGCATTTGCCTGGTGCGGACATGTTCGCGCCAGGCAATATAGAGGCCGCTGCCTGCGATCATCACCGCGCCGATCCAAGTGGATGCCATCGGCCATCCTTCGCCGATCGCCACGCCCAGCAAGGTCGTCCAGATGATGGTGCTGTAATCCATCGGCAGTACGACCGACACCGGTCCCCAGCGCAGCGCCGCCGTCAGGCAGATTTGCGCAATGCCGCCGACCACGCCGATCAACAGAAGCCATCCCCACGTCACCAGATCATGCCCCTGCGCATAAAAGGGCATGGCAAGGCCCAGCGGCACCATCGACAGCAGCGTGAACCAGAACACGACCACGCCCGCGCTTTCCGTGCGGCCAAGCTCGCGCAGGACCAGGCTGACGCTGGCCGTCACCAGCGCCGCGATCAGGGCAACGGCGACCCCCTGCATCGGGAAATGGCCGGCATCGGGGCGCACCATCACCAGCACGCCGACAAAGCCGATCAGCACCGCGCTCCACCGATGGATGCCGGTCGCCTCGCGCAGCACCAGCGCCGACAGGATCGTGCCGAACACTGGCATGGTAAAGCCGATGGTGGCCGCCTCCGCCGGGGGCAACATGATATAGGACAGGAAATTCAGCATCATGCCGGTCAGGCCGATGATCATGCGCGTGGTATGCACGCCGATGCGGCGCGTCTTGATGGACGCGATGCCCGTGGTCGTCGCGATCCATGCGAAGACGACCGGCATGGCGATCAACTGACGATAAAAGACCGTCTCGATGAGGTTGACGCCTCGTTCGCTGGCGATGCGGCCACTCACGAACATGATCGACAGGCATAGAACGGCGATCAGGCGCAGGCCGATGGCAAACATCGGGCGATGCGGGCGGGGAGCGGCGGCGTCAGTCACGCGCCTGCTCTAGCCCGGTTGCATCGTGACGCAACCGGGCTAGGCTGATTTTACCGCTTATTTTGCGGGTTTGCGGAATTTCAGCGTCATGCGATCGCTTTCGCCGATCGCCAGATATTTGTCCTTGTCGACATCCTTCTGGCTCAGCGTCGGGGGCAGCGTCCAAACGCCCTTGGGCCAGTCGGCCGTATCCTTGGGATTGGCGTTCACTTCCGACGCGCCGACATATTCGAAACCAGCCGCCTGCGCGATGGCGCGGATGGTCGAAACCTTCAGGTACCCGCTGCTCTTTTCCAGCGCGGTATCGCGATCTTCGGGCAGGCGATGGTCGACCACGCCCAGCGTGCCGCCGGGTTTCAGCATATTGAAAAATGCCTTGAACGTCGCGGCCTGACTATCGGCCATCACCATATTATGCACGTTGCGGAACGTCAGCACCGTGTCGACGCTGTTGGCCGGGATGCTGGCCGTTTCCTCGGGGAAGGGGACCAGCTTCACCTTGTCATAGACCTGCGGCTTTTCGGCGAGGAACGTCTTGTATCCGTCCAGATAGCGGCCGGTCGGCTGCAAGGCGTAGAAAGTGCCATGGTCGCGCAGCAGCGGGGCCAGGATTTCGGAATACCATCCGCCGCTCGGCGCATATTCCACCACCGTCTGGGTCGGCGTCACGCCAAAGAAGGCCAAAGTCTGCGCGGGGTGGCGATAGGGGTCGCGTGCGACATTCTTGGCCGTGCGGCTAGGGGCGGCGATGGCGGCGGCGATTGGATCGCTCGCTTTATGATGACCGGCATGCTGGGCGACGGCGGCGCCGACCGGCAGCAACGCTGCGGCGGCAAGCAGGAGGGGCAGGCGCATCGGGCAATCCTCTTGTCGTGATGATCTGGATGCAGGATGTGCCTGCTCCTCCTCTGCCTTACAAGTCTTTAGAGTGTGTTTGGAAATGCGCTTTTGGCGCATCCGCACCAGCCCGCACCCCCACCCGACCGCCCAGACAAGGTATCCTGATGGGCGGTCGGGTGGGGGTGCGGGTTGGTGCGGC
>JAJZQN010000070.1 GCA_021847605.1 Pseudomonadota bacterium
TCACCGCAAGCTCGCCGCCTAACATCAACCCCCAGACGAGGCCCGCACTCCGCTAATTTACGCCGCGAGTTGCGCCAAATGTTCTGACGACGGACACCGCTTCACTGTAAAGCGCGGCCTTCCGCCTTGCACATCCGCAAATATAAGATCGCTGTAAGGTCGCCGCTCTAGCGGATGAGACTTGGTCCATGACATCGATCCGACATCCATTCCAAAACCTTACATTTCATGAAGCAAGCTCGCCCATGATCGGCGCGCCGTTCCTCAAAGCTCGCGCCAAGCCCGCTTTGAGCGACATAAGTGCTGATCGGAGCAGAAGTTGACACGCAACCCCTGGCAGAGGAGCAGAGGTTGAAAATCAGCCGCGATCCTCTGATGACAAAAGGTCGGGAATGCGTGGTTGTCAGGAGCAGACTTCCTGACAACCGACAGCCATCAGCCCGGCGACCCGTTCTTTTATTACAGGATGGTCTGGCCGGTCTTGGCCCAGTCGGCTTCGAACGCTTCCAGACCCTTGTCGGTCAGGACGTGCTTCGACAGCATCTTGATGACGGCGGGCGGGGCGGTGATGACGTCGGCGCCGATCTTTGCGCAGTCCAGCACATGGATCGGGTGACGCAGCGAGGCGGCGAGGATTTCCGTGCCGAACGCATAATTGTCGTAAATCTGGCGAATATCCTCGATCAGGGCGAGGCCATCGAAGCCATTGTCGTCATGACGACCGACGAAGGGCGAGATGAAGGTCGCGCCGGCCTTGGCCGCCAGAAGCGCCTGATTGGCGGAGAAGCACAGGGTCACGTTGACCTGAGTCCCGTCGCTGGTCAGCGCCTTGCAGGTCTTCAGCCCGTCGATGGTCAGCGGCACCTTGATGCAGACATTGTCCGCGATCTTGCGCAGGACTTCCGCTTCCTTCATCATCGTTTCATGGTCCATCGCGACCACTTCGGCCGATACCGGACCATCGACCAGCCCACAGATTTCCTCGACCACTTCGAGGAATTTGCGGCCCGACTTGTGGATCAGGGTCGGGTTGGTGGTCACGCCATCGAGCAGGCCGGTGGCGGCCAGTTCACGGATTTCAGCCGTATCGGCAGTATCGACGAAGAATTTCACGGGGAATGTCCCTTTGCCAAAGTGATTCGTTGACCGCGCCTATAGCGTCTTGGCGTCCGCCTGTCCTACAGGGGGTGGATAATGTCCCGCGCCCGTGTCCTCCTGCTCAACGCCGCTCTCGGCCCGCTCGACTATCGCGTGCCGCACGGCATGCGGGTCCAGCCCGGCAGCATCGTCGTCGCGCCGCTCGGCCCGCGCCAGATCGTCGGCGTGGTGTGGGAGGAGGAGCGTTTCCCGCAGGAGGAGACGGTCGGCGACAATCGGCTGCGCAACCTGCTGGAGGTGGTGGACGCGCCGCCTTTGCCCGAACCGCTGCGCCGCCTGATAGAATGGACGGCGGACTATTATCTGGCGCCCCATGCCGCCGTGCTGCGCATGGCGCTGTCGTCGATGGCCGCTCTGGAGGGCGTGCGGACCGTCATCGAATATCGCGCAACCGGCGCGGTGCCGGACCGGATGACCGAACAGCGGGCGCAGGCGCTGGAGCGAATCGGCGAGCGGCAGGGGCTGATCCGCGAACTCGCGATGATCGGCGGGGTCAGCGATGCGGTGATCCGCGGCCTGATCAAGCAGGATATATTCGAGCCGGTGGAGGTGAGCGTCGATACGCCATTCCCCATGCCCGATCCCGACCATGCCCCCCCGGCCCTGTCAGAGGCGCAGACCAGTGCCGCCACGACGATGGCAGACGCAGTACGCGCCCATGAGTTCGCGCCGTTCCTGCTGGACGGGGTGACGGGATCGGGCAAGACCGAGGTGTATTTCGAGGCGATTGCGGCGGCGATGCGGGCCGATCGGCAGACATTGGTGCTGCTGCCCGAAATCGCGCTGACCGAACCATTTCTGGAGCGGTTCGAGAAGCGATTCGGCACGGTGCCGGTCAACTGGCACAGCGGTTTGCGGCAGAGCGAGCGGCGGCGCGCATGGCGGGCCATCGCGTCGGGTCAGGCGCAGGTGGTGGTGGGCGCGCGGTCGGCGCTGTTCCTGCCCTATCCCAACCTTGGCCTGATCGTAGTGGACGAGGCGCATGAGGCGAGTTTCAAGCAGGAGGATGGCGTTCATTATCACGCCCGCGACGTGGCGGTGATGCGCGGCCTGATAGAGAAATTCCCGGTCATCCTGGCGTCCGCCACGCCCGCCATCGAGACGCGGCATCAGGTGGACCTGGGCCGCTATGCCGAAATCAAGCTGCCGTCCCGCTATGGCGGCGCAGAGATGCCGGACATTTCGGGCATCAACCTGTTGACCGATCCGCCCGAGCGCGGGCGCTGGATCGCGCCGCCGCTGGTTGCCGCAATCGACGAGACGATGGCGAAGGGCGAGCAGTGCCTGTTGTTCCTGAACCGGCGGGGCTATGCGCCGCTGACCCTGTGTCGCCATTGCGGATACAGGTTCCAATGCCCCAATTGCACCGCATGGATGGTCGAGCATCGGCTGACCCACCGGCTCGCCTGTCACCATTGCGGCCATGTGACCCCGGCCCCACGCTGTTGCCCGGAATGCAAGGAAGAGGACAGCCTTGTCGCATGCGGCCCCGGTGTCGAACGGATCGCCGATGAGGTGAAGGCGCTGTGGCCGCAGGCCCGCACCGTCATCGCCACGTCGGACACCTTGTGGTCGCCCGCCCGCGCCGCCGATTTCGTGAAGTCGGTGGAGGCCGGCGAGGTCGACATCATCGTCGGCACGCAGCTCATCACCAAGGGCTATCATTTCCCCAACCTGACGCTGGTCGGCGTGGTGGACGCCGATCTGGGGCTGGAGGGCGGCGATTTGCGGGCGGCCGAGCGGACATTCCAGCAGATCGTGCAGGTGGCCGGGCGCGCCGGGCGTGGCGAGAAGCCGGGCCGCGTCTTCATCCAGACGCGGATGCCGCAGAGCGAGGTCATCACCGCCCTGATCGACGGAGATACGGAGCGTTTCTACGCTGTCGAGACGGAAAACAGGCGACGCGCCAACGCCCCGCCCTTCGGCCGGTTCGCCGCCATCATCATATCGAGCGAGGATGCCGACGAGGCAGCGCAGATCGCCCGCCTGATCGGCAAGTCGGCGCCGGTGATGGACGGGATGCGCGTCTATGGCCCGGCCCCTGCCCCCTTGTCGGTGCTGCGCGGGCGGCATCGGCACCGCCTGCTGGTCCATGCCAGCCGCCAGATCGACATGCAGGCCGCGATCCGCGAATGGCTGGGCAACCTGACATGGAAATCGGGAACGCGAGTCGCGGTGGACGTGGACCCCTATAGTTTCATGTAAAGGCAAACTCGCTGGGCGAGCATTATTCCTTGCCCTGCCCGGCCTTGCCATCCTTTTCCGCCGCCTGCGCGTCGAGCCGGGCCTTATATTGCAGGGCGCTGTCGCGCATCCCCGATGCGTGCGGCGAAAAGGCCAGCGGATCGAGCAGGGTCGAAGCGGCGGCATAATCGCCCCGCGCCGCCATCGCGCTGGCGAAATTGAACCGATATTCGGGGCTTTGCGGCAAGAGCGTGAACGCCTTGTACAGGCCGTCATAGCCCAGGTCGGGCATCTTGCCGCCGCGCATCGCATGATAGCGATAGAAAAGCGCCAGCGGCACGGGGTCTTCGGTATCGGCACGGTTGGCGCGCACGATGGAGGTCAGGGCGAGTTTCCAATCCTCTTCCTTGCCGCTTGCATCGGCCCGGTCCAGCAGCACCTGCCCACGGATGGCATAGGCGCGGGAAGACTGGGGGTCGATGGCGATGGCGCGGTCGGCATCGGCCAACGCCGCATCCTTCTGTTCAGCGGTCCATTCGGCCTCCGCCAGCAACGCCAGAGCATAGGCGCTGTCGGGATAACGAGCGGCGGTCGCCCGTATCGCGGTGATGAGGTCGGGCAGGTCTTCGCTCTGAAGCCGGTAGGTCAGTTTCAGCTCATCCTCGATCAGGTCGCCCTGTGCCGGATCGACCGGACTGACCGTGATGGTGCCGATCGTCATTTCCTTGGGCGTCAGGCGCGACATGGTCAGCCGCTTTTTTGCGTAAGCGTTCAGATCCTTATCCAGTTGCGCGACGCCGCCGGGGAAATAGCTGTCCGGCTGAACATCCTTCGCGCCATTGGCGATGGCATTGAGGTAGCGAACGAACTGCGCCCGACGTTCGGGATTATACTGGAAATAATGGGTCAGCAGCCAGGCGCGGCCATAATAGCGATTGCCGTCGCGACGGCTGAGACCGTCCGTATTGCGCGCAAAGAGATTGGCGACAGGATAGGGGTCGTCCATCACCAGTCCCGGCACCCGCGTCATCGGGATGAGGCCAAATTCGATCGAGCCATCCTTGGGGAATTTCACGACCGAGAAAAATTCGGCGAACCCCTCCACATACCAGGCGGGGTAGGCCGCCGGAAAATTATGCAGCATGAAATGATGGGTATATTCGTGGAAGAGGATTTCCTCCGCACTGGCGTCGAACGCGCTGGACTTGCCCTCCCGCGACAGGACGGCATAGGCGTTGCGACGCGAGGTGGTGTAGAAGCCGCCCAGATTGGGATTACGCGCCAGTTTCCTGACCTTGTCCTCGCTGGACAGGAGATAGACCTTTACCGGGCTGCCCTGATTGGGATCGGTGACGCCGGTGACGGTGCGCAGGAGGAAGTCGAACTTTTCAAGATTTTCGGCAAAGGCGCGCAGCTTCTCGTCGCGGCCCTCACTATAAACGGTGAAATGTCGGCTCTGCGCCTGCGACCAGGCGGCATTCGCCGTATCCGGCATCCCCAAAATCGTGACCAGCGCCAGCAACGCCGCGATCCATTGCTTCATCGACCCGCTTCCCCAATAACCGGGGTGAGGGTGGCCCAGTCACAAGGCAATGAAAAGAGGGAACTTAGCCTTTGGCCTCGCGCCCCAACAGCACCCGCTTGCGATCCGTACCCCATGCATAGCCACCCGGCGCTCCGTCGCCGCGCACGGCGCGATGGCAGGGGATGAGGATGGCGAGATTATTGCCGCCGCAGGCCGTACCGGCCGCGCGGACGGCGCCGGGGCGACCGATGGCGGCGGCGATCTGGCCATAGCTGCGCGTCTCGCCGGGGGGTATGGCGCGCAGAGCCGCCCACACCGCCTGCTGAAACGCGGTGCCGCCTATGTCGGTCGGCAGGTCGGGCGTGGCAGCGGGATTTTCGACCAGTGCGGCAACCGCCGACGCCAGCGAATCGAGCGCGGCATCGGCGGGCCGAATATCCGCATGGGGAAAACGGGCGCGCAATTCCCCCTCCCCCTCGTCAAAGGCGATGCGGCACAGCCCCCGATCGGTCGCCGCGATCAGCAGCGGCCCGAGGCTGGTGTCGATGCGACGCCAGCGGATGGATACGCCGCGCCCACCATCCTTCCATGCGCTGGGCGTCATACCCAGATGCGCCTGCGCATCGGCATAGGCTCGGCTGGGCGCATTATAGCCTGCGTCATAGATGGCGGTGGTCACGCTACCCTGCCCGTCCAGCGCGTCGCGCAGCCGCTCGGCCCGCAGCGCGCGGGCATAGGCGGCGGGGGTCAGTCCCGTCGCACGCTTGAACAGGCGATGGAAATGATGGGGGGCATAGCCGACATGGGCGGCGATGGTGTCGAGCAACAGCGGCTCATCCGCCGATTCGATCAGGGCCATCGCCTCTGCCACGGCCCGGCTGTCGCGGGACAGCTCGTCCGGGCGGCAACGCAGGCAGGGACGAAAGCCCGCCGCCCGCGCCGCGGCGCCATCGGGCAGGAAGCGAATATTTTCGGGCCGGGGATGGCGCGCGGCGCAGCTTGGCTTGCAATAGATGCCGGTCGTCGTGACGCAGCCAACGAATTGCCCGTCCATCGTCCGGTCGCGGCGCAGGAAGGCGTCCCAGCATTCCGTAACGGACGGCATGGCGGAAACGGGCGCCATCGCGGAAACGGGCGGGGGAATGCGGGTCATCTGGGTCATGCTTATGCGATAGAGCAACCGTCCTGACCATGCTTCCCACGCCTTGCGATCAAAACACTTCCCCTTTTTCCCGATTGCGTCCCGGCGGCCATCCAATATGTATGCGCGCACCTATGGTTGCCCTGCTTCGCCGTCTCGCCATCCTGATCGCGCTCGCCGCGCCGGTTCCGCTTCATGCCGAACAACAGGATATTGCCGCCGCCGCCCGAGGGGTGGTGCGTGTTGCACTCGTCGCAACCGATGGATCGGATGCCTATTTCGTGGGCCATGGCAGCGGCTTTGCGGTCGCACCGGACAAGGTGCTGACCAACGCCCATGTCGTCGAACTGGCGCGTGAGGAAAAGAACCTCGTCATCGGGGTGATCCCTTCCGAAGGGACGAAGACCTATGGCGGGCGTATCATCGCCTATTCGCCGGGCAATGACCTGGCCCTCATCCAGTTGGAGGAAGGCCGCCTGCCGGTCAGCACTTTTTATGCCGGCGCGCTGACCGATGGGGCACGGGTGACGGCCATCGGCTATCCCGGCACGGTCGACCGGGCACAGGGGCTGGGCCTCAAGCAATTGATCGAACCGCTTGCCACCGTGAAGACCAGCGGCACCATATCGTCGGGTCGGGCCAGCCAGAGTTTCGACACCATCCTGCACACCGCGCCGCTGGCCGCCGGGAACAGCGGCGGGCCGCTGGTCGACGAATGCGGCCGGGTGCTGGGCGTCAACAGTTTCGGATCAGTGTCGGACGGCAATGACGCGGAGTTCGGATTCGCCGTATCGTGGCGCGAGGTCGCGTCCTTCCTGCGGCAGGCGGGCGTGTCGTCGCTGCATACCATCGTGCCGTGCCGGTCGATGGCCGAAGCCGACGCCGCCGACGCCAGCATCACCCAGCGCGAGGCGCAGGCGAGCGAGCAGAAGAATCGCGCCAGGGCCGATGCGCGCGAGGAAGCGGTCGCCCGCGCCCGCGACACAGCCGAACGCGACGTCATCACCGCTCGCGAAAATGCGATGGCGGGCGGCGCCGTATTGCTGGCGATGGCGGTATTGGGGCTGGGCGCTGGCGGCCTGTTCTACACGCAGGGCAAGGAACGGCAGGCGACATGGTTCCTGGCAGGCGGGGGCGTAGCGCTGCTGGCGGCGCTGGCGCTGTTCGTGTTCAAGCCCAGCTTTGCCAGCGTGGACGAACGCATGGTCCTGCCCAAGGACAAGGATGTCGTGGGCAACGACGCCTTTGCCTGGACCGGCGACAATGTGTGCAAGATCGACCTCAACCGCAGCCGCCTGACCGTATCGCAGCCCAATGACATAGGGTTCAACTGGGCCGATGGCGGATGCGTGAATGGCGACACCCAATATGTGACGGCCGGCACCCAGTGGCAGCGGACCACCGTTCCCGACGATCATAATTTCATCACCAGCAGCCAGTTCGATCCGGCCAGCGGCACATTGCGCGTTCAGCGCTGGCTGCCCGATGCGGACACGATGGACAAGGCCCGCGCCCTGACGAAGGACAAGCCGATCAAGGGATGCGGCGCCAACCCCGACCTGTTGCAACGGATCGCGACGATGCAGAGCGATGTGACAGCGCTGACAGGCGCGCAACCCAATGAGCGCATAATCTATCATTGCCAGAAAGGTCGGCTTGCTCCGCCCGAACCCGCTGAATAACCGATTCGTCGCAGCCGAAAAACTCAGGCAAATAGGCGTATTTTCCGACTAATGATGGAATCGTGTCACATCACTTGCATAGTCATAATCCCGCTGCTAACCGGCCGGTGATCAGGGGCTAGGGACGGCAACAAACCGCGCCCCTCTTTTTTGCATGACCGGCAATCTAGTGCCAGGAATCAGACGGAGGACGGTAAGCGCGTGGAGAATTCCAGCGGCATTCAGGCCAGTCTCAGTGGTCGCTACGCGGTGGCCCTGTTCGACCTCGCCCGCGACGCACAATCGCTTGACACCGTGGCGGACAGCCTCGCTGCGTTGAAGGCGGCGATCGCCCAATCCCCTGATTTCAAGGGACTAATCAACAGCCCGGTATTGAGCCGGGATGCAGCAGGTAAGACGATTGCCGCCGTCGCATCCTCCATGGGGATCGATGCGCTGACGACGAAATTCCTGGGCGTGCTGGCCCAGAACCGTCGCCTCGGCCAATTGCCCGCCGTCATCCGCGCCTATGAAACGCTGTTATCGAATCACAAGGGTGAGGCCCGCGCCGAAGTGACGAGCGCCCATCCGTTGACCAAGACTCAGATCACCGCGCTGGCCAAGAGCCTGAAGACGCGCGTCGGTCGCGAAGTCGCGGTCGAAGCCAAGGTTGACCCCGCGATCCTGGGCGGGCTGGTCGTCAAGATCGGCAGCCAGATGATCGATTCTTCTATCCGCACCCGTTTGAATACGCTCGCCATGGCGATGAAAGGCTAAGACATGGACATCAACGCCGCAGAAATTTCGAAGGTCATCAAGGACCAGATCGCCAATTTCGGCACCGAAGCGCAGGTGAGCGAAGTCGGTTCCGTGCTGACCGTGGGTGACGGCATCGCCCGCGTCCATGGCCTCGACAACGTCCAGGCGGGCGAAATGGTCGAGTTCGCCAATGGCATTCAGGGCATGGCGCTGAACCTGGAAGCCGACAATGTCGGCGTCGTGATCTTCGGCTCGGACGCCGAAATCAAGGAAGGCGACACCGTCAAGCGCACCGGCACCATCGTCGACGTTCCCGTCGGCAAGGGACTGCTGGGCCGCGTTGTCGATGGTCTCGGCAATCCGATTGATGGCAAGGGTCCGATCCAGTACACCGAACGCAAGCGCGTGGAAGTGAAGGCACCGGGCATCATCCCCCGCAAGTCGGTGCATGAACCCGTGCAGACTGGCCTCAAGGCCATCGACGCCCTCGTCCCCGTCGGCCGTGGCCAGCGCGAACTGATCATCGGCGACCGTCAGACCGGCAAGACTGCCGTCGCGATCGACACCTTCATCAATCAGAAGGGCGTCAACGCAGGCGACGACGAGAGCAAGAAGCTGTACTGCATCTATGTCGCCGTCGGCCAGAAGCGCTCGACCGTCGCGCAGATCGTCAAGCAACTCGAAGAAAATGGCGCGATGGAATATTCGATCGTCGTCGCCGCAACCGCTTCGGAACCCGCTCCGCTCCAGTATCTGGCCCCGTACACCGGCGTCACCATGGGCGAATTCTTCCGCGACAACGGCATGCATGCCGTGATCGTGTATGACGATCTGTCCAAGCAGGCCGTCGCCTATCGTCAGATGTCGCTGCTGCTGCGTCGTCCTCCGGGCCGTGAAGCCTATCCGGGTGACGTTTTCTATCTGCACAGCCGTCTGCTGGAACGTGCCGCCAAGATGAACGACGCAAATGGCGCCGGTTCGCTGACCGCGCTGCCGATCATCGAAACGCAGGCCGGTGACGTTTCGGCGTACATCCCGACCAACGTGATCTCGATTACCGACGGCCAGATCTTCCTGGAAACCAACCTCTTCTATCAGGGCATCCGTCCGGCCATCAACGTCGGTCTGTCGGTGTCGCGCGTCGGTTCCGCCGCGCAGACCAAGGCGATGAAGAAGGTGTCCGGCTCGATCAAGCTGGAGCTGGCCCAGTATCGCGAAATGGCGGCCTTCGCCCAGTTCGGTTCGGACCTCGACGCTTCGACCCAGAAGCTGTTGAACCGTGGTGCGCGCCTGACCGAGCTGTTGAAGCAGGGTCAGTTCTCGCCGCTGCCGTTCGAAGAGCAGACCGCGTCGATCTTCGCTGGCACCAACGGCTATCTGGACGCGATCCCGGTCAAGGACGTGACCCGGTATGAAGAGCTGATGCTCGCCTATCTGCGTCACGACCATGCCGACATCCTGACCGCGATCCGCGACAGCAAGGATTTGGGCGACGAGCCGAAGTCCAAGCTGAAGGCCGCGCTCGACGCTTTCGGCAAGACCTTCGCGTAAGGCATAATGCTGACCGCCCAATCCCTTCTGGCCTGGACGATCATGTCGATCGGTCTGGTGCTGCTGCCGGGACCGGACACCATGCTGGTGGCCGGTCACGCAGCGCGCCGTGGGTTGAAGGCGGGAATGGCGGCAATCGGCGGCATCCAGTTGGGCGGCCTGTTCTACATGCTGCTATGCGGTTTCGGTTTTCTCAGCGTCCTGAACGCGGTGCCCGGACTGTTCATGGCCGTGAAGATCGCCGGCGCGCTCTATCTGGCATGGATGGGCCTTGGTCTGTTGCGTGGGGCGATCAAACCCGCTCCCGCATCGCAAGCGCCCAAGCTGCGCCTTGGCGGATCGCCCTTCATGCAGGGTTTTATCAGCACCGTGCTGAACCCGAAGGTCGCGATCTTCTTTCTGGCCGCCCTGCCCCAGTTTGTGGGGACCGGCCCGGATGCCCCATGGCAGGGCATGCTGCTGATCGCGATTGTCTATGCGCTTGGCTTTGTCTGGTGCGCGTTGCTCGCGATGCTGGCCACCAAGGCGGGCCGCAAGGTCAGTCAAAGCAGCGCGATGCGCTGGTTCGAAGGCGCCATGGGCGTCGGTTTCTTTGGTCTCGCGGGTCGTCTGGCCCTTGCTCGGAATGTTTGAATTATGCCCAGCCTCAAGGAACTGAAGCTCCGCATCGGGTCGGTCAAATCGACCCAGAAGATCACCAAGGCGAAGCAGATGGTCGCCGCCGCCAAGCTGCGCAAGGCGCAGGCCGCGGCCGAAGCTGCCCGCCCCTATAGCCAGCGACTGGAAGCGGTCGTTGCAAGTCTGGCGACCAAGATCGCCGGTGGTTCGGGCGAAGGCGCGTCGCCGCTGCTCGCCGGCACCGGCAAGGATGACGTCCATCTGCTGGTCGTCGCCAATAGCGACCGTGGTCTGGCCGGTGCGTTCAACGCCAACATCGTGAAAGCTGCGCTGGCCAAGGCCCGCGCGCTGGAACTGGACGGCAAGAAGGTTGCCTTCTACCTGATCGGTCGCAAGGGGCGTCCGGTGATCAACCGCACCTACCCCGGCAAGATCGTCGCCCAGTTCGACACGACCGGCGCCAAGGAGCCGGGCTTTGCCCAGGCCCAGACGATCGCCCACGAACTGACCGACATGTATCTGAACGGCAAGTTCGACGTAGCGCACCTCTTCTACTCGCGCTTCAAGTCGGCTCTCGCCCAGATCCCGACCGAACAGCAGATCATCCCGGTCAAGATCCCGGCCGATGCCGACCGCAATGCCATCCCCGCGACGGTCGAATATGAGCCGAGCGAGGAAGCCATTCTGGACGAGCTGCTGCCGCGCAATGTCGCGATTCAGCTGTTCAAGGCGCTGCTGGAAAACAACGCATCCGAACAGGGCGCGTCGATGACCGCCATGGACAATGCGACCCGCAATGCCGGCGACCTCATCAACAAACTGACCATCCAGTATAACCGCAGCCGTCAGGCCGCGATTACCACCGAACTCGTCGAAATCATCTCGGGCGCCGAAGCCCTTTAAGTGCAGGCAAGGACATAAGTCATGGCAACCACCAACAATGTAGGCCGCATTTCGCAGGTCATCGGCGCCGTCGTCGACGTGACCTTCCCCGATGCGCTCCCCTCGATCCTCTCGGCGCTGGAAACCAGCAACAACGGCCAGCGCCTTGTTCTGGAAGTCGCCCAGCATCTGGGTGAAAACACCGTTCGCACCATCGCGATGGATTCGACCGACGGCCTGACCCGCGGTCAGGAAGTCACCGACACCGGTGCGCAGATCAGCGTTCCCGTCGGTCCGGCCACGCTTGGCCGCATCCTGAACGTCGTGGGCGAACCGATCGACGAACGTGGCCCGGTCGCGACCGAACTGCGCTCGCCCATCCACGCGAAGGCGCCGGAATTCATCGACCAGTCGACCGACGCATCGATCCTGGTGACGGGCATCAAGGTCATCGACCTTCTCGCCCCCTATGCCAAGGGCGGCAAGATCGGCCTGTTCGGCGGCGCCGGCGTGGGCAAGACCGTTCTTATTCAGGAACTGATCAACAACATCGCCAAGGGCCATGGCGGCACCTCGGTCTTTGCGGGCGTCGGCGAACGCACCCGTGAAGGTAACGATCTGTACCATGAATTCCTGGACGCCAACGTCATCGCCAAGGATGCCGACGGCAATGCGATCAGCGAAGGGTCCAAGGTTGCACTGGTCTATGGCCAGATGAACGAACCGCCGGGCGCCCGCGCTCGCGTCGCCCTGTCGGGCCTGACCATCGCCGAATATTTCCGCGACGTCGAAAATCAGGACGTTCTGTTCTTCGTCGACAATATCTTCCGCTTCACGCAGGCGGGCGCGGAAGTGTCGGCTCTGCTGGGCCGTATCCCTTCGGCCGTGGGCTATCAGCCGACCCTGTCGACCGACATGGGCGCGCTGCAGGAACGCATCACGTCGACCAACAAGGGTTCGATCACCTCGGTTCAGGCCGTGTACGTCCCTGCGGACGATTTGACCGATCCGGCGCCGGCGACCTCGTTCGCTCACTTGGACGCCACCACCGTTCTCAACCGCGCCATTTCGGAACTGGGCATCTATCCTGCGGTCGATCCGCTGGATTCGACCAGCCGCGTTCTGGAGCCCCGCGTTGTCGGTCAGGAACATTATGAAACCGCCCGTGCGGTCCAGTCGATCCTGCAGAAGTACAAGTCGCTTCAGGACATCATCGCCATCCTCGGCATGGACGAGCTGTCGGAAGAGGACAAGATCACGGTCGCCCGCGCCCGCAAGATCCAGAAGTTCCTGTCGCAGCCCTTCCACGTCGCAGAAGTCTTCACCGGCATCTCGGGCAAGTTCGTCCAGATCGAAGACACGGTGAAGTCGTTCAAGGCCGTGGTCGAAGGCGAATATGACCATCTGCCCGAAAACGCCTTCTACATGGTCGGCGGCATCGACGAAGCCGTCGAAAAGGCCAAGAAGCTGGCTGCCGA
>JAJZQN010000027.1 GCA_021847605.1 Pseudomonadota bacterium
CCATGCCACCGTTGGGGCCTGCAGCTCCGGTCGCTTCGCTCCCTTCGCTGCAGGCCCCAACGGTGACGCTGTTACACCATGTGACGGGACACGGCCCAGACCGGGGTGAACGGCATCTCCATCTCCACCTATGAACAGGGTGATTACAAGGCCGACACCAGCATCCCTGTTCCCAATCGTTTCGTGGCCAATGCATCGGGCGGCACCGCCATGCGCGTCGAATTGCAGCAGCGAGCGCCGCTCTTCTTCGCAAAACTTCTTGTCGGCCGCGATGGCGTAGACCTGCGCGCCCGTGCCGTAGCCCGTCGTACCAATGCCGCCGCCTTCTCGCTCAGCACCGGCCTTGCCTCGATCAGCGGCGGCGTGCCCAACATGCTTCTGTCCAGCCTCGCAGGAACCGAACTCAACCTGTCGGTGCTGGACGTACAGGGATTGGCCAGCCTCAATCTCAACCTCCTCGGCTTTGCCGATGCCTTGCGCATCAGGACGGGCCGCAATGGCCAGACCTATGGCGAATTGTTCAATGCGGAAATTCCGCTATCGGACATTATCGGCGCCATGGCCGACAGCGCCACCGGCAGCTCGACCGCCTCCGCATTGCTGGGCGTGGCGGGAAGGGTTGCGGGCAAATCCCTGCGCCTCAACGACGTCATAGACCTGGGACCGATGAAAGGTTCAGCCAGCTCCACCGGCCAGCCTAACGTCGTTCTTGATGCACTGTCGCTGTTACGCATGGTGCTTAGCCCACCGTCGAACACAGCCATTCCCATGGACATCAGCGCTTCGATTCCGGGCCTCACTTCCACCCGCCTCACACTGGTGACGAGTTCGGGTACGGCCAGATCCCCGATGCTGACCGTCACGGACAGCAACGACGTCATCCTGCGAACGGGTCAGATGCGCCTCTATCTGGACAGTTCTGTCAGTGTATTGTTACCCGGCATCGCTTCCTTGCGCATCCCCGTCTATGTCGAAATGGCTGCGGCCGAAGCCCGGCTTTCCAGCATCAATTGCGCCGGCGGTTCGTCGGGGAACGGCGTCACCCTGTCGGTCACACCATCGATCGGTTCGGCCGCCATTGCCGATGTGGATGCAGCGGCCCTCACCAATTTCTCCAGCCCGCCCAATATGCGCCCGGCAGTTCTGGCGCAGATATTGTTTTCCGTGACCAAAGTGACTGGCTATTCCAATATCGCCCTTGGCGGCGTTCACAGCCAGAGCGTCTCTTTCAGCACCAGCGACATCAGTTCTCACACCGTAAAGCAGGTCAGTACACAGGATTTGACGCAAGGACTGACGTCCAGCCTGGCAGAAAAGACTCAAGTCAACGTCTCGGTACTGGGTATCAACGCCCCGCTCAGCCCGCTGGTCTCCCCGGTCTTCTCCCTGCTGGGAACGACCGCGCCGTTGCTGGATGGCGTGTTGAACAGTGTCACCAGCACCTTGGGCGTACGCCTCGGCAATGCCAGCGTTCAGGTCCACGACCTGCGCTGCGGCATGCCGACGGTCGTCGCCTGAACGGACGGCGAAGAACCGCCGCCCGCCTTATCCGATCGTCAGGCCGGCACCGCCGCCAGCGCCGCCTTCACCGCATCGATCGCGGCCTGCGCCTTGTCCCCATCGGGGCCACCGCCCTGCGCCATGTCAGGACGGCCGCCGCCGCCTTTGCCACCCAGCGCTTCCACACCGGCGCGGACGAGATCGACGGCGCTGAACGTGCCGGTCAGGTCATCGGTGACACCGACGGCAATCGTGGCGCGTCCGTCGATCACGGCGAGTACGGCGGACACGCCGCTGCCCAGCATTTTCTTGTTACCATCCACAATGCCGCGCAATTCCTTGGGGTCGAGGCCATCGATGACCTGACCCAGGAAATCCACATTGCCGACCTTTTCCGGCCCGGCGGCCTTCGCGGCGCCTCCACCGCCCAGCGCCAGCGCCTTCTTGGCATCGGCCAGTTCACGCTCCAGCTTACGGCTCTGTTCGACCAGAGCGGCGATACGGGCGGGCACGTCGTCGGGCGATGTCTTGAGCGCAGCGGCAGTCTGACGCAGCTTATCGTCGCGGTCGATCAACCACAGGCGCGCGGCCTCGCCAGTCAGCGCTTCGATACGGCGAACACCGCTCGACACGGCGCTTTCCGACACGATCTTGAACAAGGCAATATCGCCGGTAGCGCGGACATGGGTGCCGCCGCACAGTTCGACCGAATAGCTATTGCCGCCCGGTTCACCCGGCACACCCATGGAAAGGACGCGGACTTCATCGCCATATTTTTCGCCGAACAGCGCCATCGCACCCGCCGCAATCGCGTCGTCCGGGGTCATCAGGCGGGTCGTAACCTCTTCATTATGGCGGATCTGCGCGTTCACGTCGGCCTCGATCTTGGCGATCTGGGCATGGGTCAGTGCTTCGGGATGGCTGAAGTCGAAGCGCAGGCGCTCCGCCGCGACCATGCTGCCCTTCTGCGTGACATGCGCGCCCAGTTCCTTGCGCAGCGCGGCGTGCAGCAGATGGGTGGCGCTATGGTTGGCGCGGATGCGATCGCGACGCTCGACATCGACCGACAGGTTCACTGTGTCGCCAACCTTGACGCTACCTGCGCTGATCATGGCCTGATGCGCGTGCAGACGGCCAAGCGGCTTGGACGTGTCGGCAACCTCAGCCACCAGCCCGCCCAGCGAACTGATGATACCCGCGTCGCCATTCTGGCCGCCGCTTTCGCCATAGAAGGGCGTCTGGTTGGTGATGATCGTCACGCTGTCGCCAGCGGCCGCGCTCCCGATATTCGCGCCATCCTTCACGATGGCCAGCACTTCGCCCTCGCCCTTGGTGGACGAATAGCCGATAAATTCGGTGTTGCCGGCCTTTTCCGCGATGTCGAACCAGATTTCGTCCGACGCCTTTTCGCCCGAACCCTTCCACGCAGCCCGCGCGGCAGCCTTCTGCTCCGCCATGGCGGCGTCGAAACCGGCGCGATCCACGCCCAGCCCCTGCGTGCGCAGCGCATCTTCGGTCAGGTCATAGGGGAAGCCATAGGTGTCATAGAGCTTGAACGCCGTCTCACCGGGCAGCGTGCCGCCCTCGCCCAGCCCCACGGTCGCTTCATCCAGCAGCTTGAGGCCGTTTTCCAGCGTCTTGCGGAACCGGGTTTCCTCGCGCAGCAAAGTTTCCTCGATCAGCGGCTGGGCGCGGACCAGTTCGGGATAGGCACCGCCCATTTCCGATACGAGGCTCGACACCAGACGATACATCAACGGATCTTTCGCCCCGATGATATGCGCGTGACGCATCGCGCGACGCATGATCCGGCGCAGCACATAGCCACGACCTTCATTCGCGGGCAACACGCCGTCCGCAATCAGGAAGCTGGTGGAACGCAGATGGTCCGCGATCACGCGATGGCTGGCCTGAAACTCGCCATCGGTTGCCGTCTTCGTCAGCGCCGCGGAATCCGCGATCAAGGCCTTGAACGTGTCGGTATCATAATTGTTATGGACGCCCTGCATCACCGCCGCGATGCGCTCCAGACCCATGCCGGTGTCGATCGATGGCTTTGGCAGTTCGCTGACGATCTCGTTCGCTTCCTGCTCATATTGCATGAAGACGAGGTTCCAGATTTCGACGAAGCGGTCGCCATCCTCCTCCGGCGATCCCGGAGGGCCACCCCAGATATGGTCGCCATGGTCGTAGAAGATTTCCGAACATGGACCGCACGGCCCACTGTCACCCATCGCCCAGAAATTATCCTTGGTCGGGATGCGGATGATCTTGTGATCGGGCAGGCCCGCAATCTTCTTCCACAGGTCGAACGCCTCATCGTCCGTGTGATAGACGGTCGCGGTCAGCTTTTCGGCGGGCAGCCCCCATTCCTTGGTCAGCAGCGTCCAGGCATGATGGATCGCCTGTTCCTTGAAATAGTCGCCAAAGCTGAAATTACCCAGCATTTCAAAGAAAGTGTGGTGGCGCGCCGTATAGCCGACATTGTCGAGGTCGTTATGCTTGCCCCCGGCGCGGACCGACTTCTGGCTCGACGTCGCCGTCTTGTACGGCCGCGTTTCCAGCCCCGTGAAGACATTCTTGAACGGCACCATACCGGCGTTCACGAACATCAGCGTCGGGTCGTTGTGCGGCACCAATGGCGCCGACGGAACGATGGTGTGGCCGTTGGCCCCGAAATAGTCGAGGAAAGAGCGGCGAATGTCGTTGGTCGAGGTCATGGGGGCGATTTAGTGGGAAGCGGCCCGCCGCACAAGCGGGGGTTTTCATCCCATGTTCATGAAAATCGCACGCGGCGGTCAGCCGATCGGTTCCTCGATCGACGCTGGCGGCTTTGAAAACCATGCAGCCCCCTGCGCGGTCATATGGAAGCAATCCTCCATCCGCACGCCCATCGTACCGGGCAGATATAGCCCCGGCTCGTTGGAGAAACACATGCCCACGTCCAGCCTGGTCGCCTCTCCATGGACAAGGTTGACCGGCTCATGCCCCTCCATGCCGATGCCATGGCCGGTTCGGTGCGACAGGCCCGGCAACGCATAACCGGGGCCGTAGCCCTGACTCTGATAATATCCTCGCACCGCATCATCCACCGATCCGGCCGCCGCGCCCAGCTTCGCCGCGGCAAAGGCGATCTTCTGCCCCTGCGCTACATCAGCCCACACCCTGCGCTGCTGCGTGGTCGGGCTTGCGCCATGCACCCATGTCCGGCTGATGTCGGACTGATAATCCTCGACCGTACAGCCGCAATCCATCAGGACGACCTCACCAGCGCGCACCGCCTGCGGCTTGCCCGACCCGTGCGGATAGGCCGCTGCCTCGCCCAGCAGGATCAGGTTGAACTCCACCTTGCCACCCAGTTGCACCGTCGCCGCACTCATCAGTGCGCCTATGTCGGCCGGGACCATGCCCGCCTTCACCTGTGGATAGGTCCAGCGATAGGCCGCCATGGTGACGTCCGCCGCCTTCTGCATCAGGGCGATCTCGGCCGCCGTCTTACGCATGCGGATCGCGCGGGTCACTGGGTCTTTCACCCATGTCGCGGACGGCATCGCCGCCTTCAGCCCGTCGACCGCGAAATAACGCACCGTCTCCTCTATGCCGATCCGCCCCTTGTTCAATCCTTTGCTGGTCAGGAAATCGGCAATCGGCGCATAGGGGCTTTCATGTTCCTGCCACACGCGCACTTCGGCCGGGATGCCCAGCGACTCCTCGATCGACGGTCGCTCGAAAAACGGACAGACGATCATCGGCGCGCCGCTCGCCGGGATCACCAGCGCGGTCAGCCGCTCGCTGCGCCACCATCGCACGCCGCTATAGTAAATCAGGCTCGCGCCCGGCTCCACGATCAGCGCATCGATCCCGGCCGCCTGCATCGCCTTTTGCGCACGGGTGAGCCGGTCCGCGCGCTCCGCCTTGCCGATCGGCATGACGCCACCCGTCATCGACGCCAGCGCCTCACCTGCCTTTTCCTGTGCGAACAGGCGCGGACTGACCATTGCGGCCGCCATGCCCATGGCGCCCTGAAGCAATAATGTGCGGCGATCAGGCATAAGCATAATGTCCCCCGGTTTTCAGCGCCGCCTGATAAGCCGGTCGCGCATGCATGTCTTTTAGCCATCGGATAATATGCGGCCGTCCTTCATCCAGCCCGCCTCGCGATCGCGACGCCTCCAGCGGAAAGCTCATCATCATATCGGCAGCGGTAAAGGCGTCCCCTGCAAAATAGGGACGTGTCGCCAGTTCGCCTTCCAGCCAGTCGAGATGATCGTCCAGCATCCGCTGCACCGTCGGCCGCGCCGGGCGCCCCAACAGGCCCAGCTTGCCGACGACCAGCAAAGCCAGCAGCGGCGGCATCATCGATCCTTCGGCATAATGAAGGAACTGGCGATACAGGATCGCACCTTTGGCGTCGCCCGGCGGACCGAACCGGCCGCCAGCCCGCGCAACCAGATAATCCATGATCGCGCCCGTCTCGATCAGGCGATGGCCGTCGACCTCAACAACCGGCGACCGCCCCAGCGGATGGATAGCACGCAGCGCTTCAGGTGCGCGCATCGTCCTGCGATCGCGCTCATAACGGCGCACGTCATAGGGTTCGCCCAATTCCTCCAGCAGCCACAGCACACGCTGCGACCGGCTATTGTTCAGATGATGGACGATGATGGCCATGACGTGCCTCCCATGCTGCGCGCAGGGACATGGCTAACGCAGCGCGGGAAGGTTGCCAAGCCAACCAACTCCGTTCGCTTCGAGCGACGTCGAGAAGCGAACGGAGTTTGAAACGTCAGGCGACTTCGAGCGCGCCCTGCGCTTTCTGCCGCGCGCGATAGGCATGGAGCAGCGGTTCGGTATAGCCGTTGGGCTGGGCAACGCCTTCAAACACCAGCGCGCGGGCCGCCTGAAACGCCAGGCTATCCCCTTCCCGCCCGCTCATCGGTTCGTAAAGCGGATCGCTCTCATTCTGCGCATCGACCTTCGCCGCCATCCGCGTCAGCGCGGCATCGACCTGTTCGCCGGTGCAGATGCTGTGCAGCAACCAGTTGGCCATATGCTGCGAAGAAATGCGCAGCGTCGCACGATCCTCCATCAGGCCGATGTCATGAATGTCGGGAACCTTGGAACAGCCAACACCCTGATCGATCCAGCGGACGACATAGCCCAATATGCCCTGCGCATTATTGTCCAGTTCCTGCGCGATTTCCTCTTCCGAAAAATTGCGCCCCGTCGCGACCGGAATGGTCAGCAACTTGTCGAGCGAAGCAATGCCCTCGCCCTTGCGCTCTTCCTGACGGGCAAAAACGTCCAACCGATGATAATGGGTCGCGTGCAGCGTCGCCGCGGTAGGAGATGGAACCCATGCGGTGTTCGCGCCGCTCCTCGGGTGCCCCATTTTCTGCTCCAGCATGTCGGCCATCCGGTCCGGCGCAGCCCACATGCCCTTGCCGATCTGCGCCCGGCCCGACAGTCCACAGGCAAGGCCGATCTGAACATTGCGATCCTCATAAGCGACGATCCAGTCGCTCGTCTTCATCTCACCCTTGCGGATCATCGGCCCGGCCTGCATCGACGTATGCATCTCATCGCCCGTGCGGTCGAGGAAGCCGGTGTTGATGAACATGATGCGGTTCTTCACCGCTGCGATACAGGCGGCCAGATTAGCCGATGTGCGTCGCTCCTCATCCATGACGCCGACCTTCAGCGTATGGCGCCCCATACCCAGCATATCCTCGATCGCGTCGAACAGCCGGTCGGTAAAGGCCGCTTCCTCCGGTCCATGCATCTTGGGCTTGACGATATAGACGCTGCCGGTGCGACTGTTGCCGCCCGTTTTTTTCAGGTCGTGCAGCGCGATCAGGCTGGTGACGATGCCATCCAATATGCCCTCTGGCGCTTCGCTTCCATCGGACAGGCGAACCGCCGGCGTCGTCATCAGGTGGCCGACATTGCGGACGAACAACAGGCTACGTCCCGGCAGGGTAAAGCCCTTGCCGTCGGGCGCCGTATAGGCCCGGTCGGGGTTGAGGGCGCGGGTCATCATCCTGCCTCCCTTCTCGAATGTCTCGGTCAGGTCGCCCTGCATCAGCCCCAGCCAGTTGGCATAAGCGGCAACCTTGTCCGACGCATCGACCGCCGCGACCGAATCCTCCAGATCGCAGATTGCCGTCAGCGCCGATTCCAGAATGACGTCGGAAATGCCCGCCGCATCGGTCGCGCCGATCGGATGATCCTTGTCGAAAACAACCTCGATATGCAGGCCGTTGTTGCGATACAGCCGCCCCTTCGCGCTCGCGCCGACATATTGCGTGGGATCGGCCAGAATGATGTCGCCACTGGTCAGGTCGGACCAGCTTCCGCTCGCCAGCGGAACCGCTTCGTCCAGAAATTTCTTGGCCCATGCGATAACCTGCGCGCCACGCGCCGGATCAAACCCCTTGCCGCTCGCCGTGCCGGGGATCGCGTCCGTGCCATAGAGCGCGTCATACAGGCTGCCCCAACGCGCATTGGCGGCGTTCAGCAGGAAACGGGCATTCAGGATGGGGACGACCAGTTGCGGCCCGGCCATGCGCGCGACTTCATCATCGACATTCTTGCTGCCGACCGTGAACAGCGCGGGTTCAGGAACCAGATAGCCAATCTCGCGCAGGAACGCCTGATAAGCGGCGTTGTCATGCGGCTTGTCCGCCCGCGCCTCATGCCAGGCGTCGATCTGCACCTGCAACGTATCGCGCTTGCTCAACAGCGCCGCATTTTCCGGTTCGAAGCGCGCGAATATCCCCGCAGCCCCGGCCCAGAAGGCACCCGGTTCGATGCCCGTGCCGGGCAAGGCCCGCTGCTCGATGAAATCGGCCAGCGATTGCGCGACTTTCAGGCCAGCGCGGTTGATCATCAGGTCGGTCATGCAATCCACTCCAGTTGTTGAAGCCTTTATAGACGCATCGTATTATGCCGTGTAGACGCTATTATTAGAATATAGTCATTCCTGTGGTGAACGAATATGATGGACCCCGACCATGAATTGTTCGTGACGATCGTCGACGAAGGCGGCCTTGCCGCCGCCGGTCGCCGGCTCGGCATATCGCCGGCCATGATGTCGAAACGCCTCGCCCGTCTGGAGGATCGGCTTGGCGCCCGGCTCGTCCATCGCACCACCCGCCGCCTGTCGCTGACCCCGGCCGGAGAACGCCTCCACACCGACCTGCGCAGCATCATCGCCTCGCTGGATGAAGCGGAAAGGCGCGTCTCCGGCGCATCTGCCACACCGTCCGGCCCCCTGCGCATCAGCGCCCCAACATCCTTTGGCCGCATGCATGTCGCGCCCTATCTCCACCTCTTTCTGGAGGCGCACCCTCGCATCGACCTCAGCATCGACCTGTCGGATGACTATGCGGACCTCATCGCCACCCGGTCCGACCTTGCCATCCGCATCGCCGCCGAACCCGGCCCCGGCCTTATCGCCCGCCGCCTGGCCGCCAATCGCCGCATCCTGTGCGCTGCCCCTGCCTATCTCGAACGGCACGGCATCCCGCGCAGCATTGCCGATCTCAAAACCCATCGACTGCTGGCGGCGGAGGGGCAAATGCCCTGGCGCGTCGTCGGCCCGCGCGGTCCGGTCGCCATCGACGGGCGCAGCCATGTCCGCACCAACAGCAGCGAAGTCATACGCGAACTCACCCTGTCGGGCGCGGGCATTGCCTTGCGCTCGCTGTGGGACATCAGCGCAGCATTACAGAGCGGAGAGGTGCAGCAAATCCTGCCCGATCATGAAGGGTCGAGCGATGTCGCCCTCTATGCCGTGCAACTGGCGCAGCCCAATCCACCGCCCAGCATCACCGCCTTCGTCGATTTTCTGGCCCGCCTTTACGCTCCTGTTCCACCTTGGGAACGTTCAGCCATTGCCCTAGGGGAACCAACCCTCTAAGGCCACCTGCATGGACGACAATACACGCCGCGCCGCCCTAGACTATCACCGCTATCCCCAGCCCGGTAAGCTCCGCATAGAGCCGACCAAGCGCATGGTGAACCAACGCGACCTCGCGCTGGCCTATTCGCCGGGGGTGGCCGCGCCTTGCGTCGAGATCGCTGCCGATCCCGACAAGGCGATGGATTACACCGCACGCGGCAATCTGGTCGCCGTCATCTCCAACGGAACGGCCGTCCTGGGCCTCGGCGCCATCGGCGCACTCGCATCCAAGCCGGTGATGGAGGGCAAGGCCGTCCTCTTCAAGAAATTCGCCGACATCGACGTGTTCGATATCGAAGTCGACACGACCGACCCGGACAAGTTCGTCGAAGCCGTCGCCTTGCTGGAACCGACCTTCGGCGGCATCAATCTGGAAGACATCAAGGCGCCCGAATGTTTCGCGATCGAAGCACGCCTGAAAGAACGGATGAACATTCCGGTCTTTCATGACGATCAGCATGGCACCGCCATCGTCGTCGCCGCCGCCGTGCGCAACGCGCTGGTGCTTCAGGGCAAGACGCTGGCCGATGCAAAGCTGGTGACGTCGGGCGCCGGCGCCGCCGCGCTCGCCTGCGTCGACCTGCTCGTATCGATGGGCCTGCCGGTCGAAAACGTCACCATGACCGACAAGGATGGCGTCATCCATTCGGGTCGCGAAGGCATGTTGCCCAACATGGCGCGCTATGCCCGCAACACCAACGCCCGCACCCTGCCGGACGTTCTGCCGGGCGCGAACCTGTTCCTCGGCCTGTCGGCGCCGGGCGTGCTGAAACCGGAATGGCTGCCGTTGATGGCTCCCAATCCGCTGATCTTCGCGCTCGCCAATCCCGAACCGGAAATCCGCCCCGAAGCGGCTCGCGAAGTGCGCCCCGACGCCATCATCGCGACGGGCCGTTCGGACTATCCGAATCAGGTCAACAACGTTCTGTGCTTCCCCTATATCTTCCGTGGCGCGCTGGATTGCGGCGCGACGCAGATCAACGAAGCGATGAAGGTTGCCGCCGCCGACGCGATTGCCGCCCTCGCCCGCATGCCCGCGCATGACAGCGTGGCGCAGGCCTATGGCGGTCGAAAGCTGGTCTTCGGCCCCGACTACATCATCCCCACCCCCTTCGACCCGCGCCTGATCGGCGAGATCGCGGTCGCGGTGGCGAAGGCCGCGATGGACAGCGGCGTCGCAAAGAAGACGCTGGACCTCGATGAATATAAGCGCAGCCTGACCCGTCAGAACACGCGCTCGGGCCAGCTCATGCTGCCCGTGTTCGAAGCCGCCCGTGGCAGCCAGTGCCGCATCGCTTACGGGGAAGGTGAGGATGACCGCGTGCTGCGCGCCGTGCGCGATGCGCTGGACGAAGGGATCGTGCGTCCCACCATCGTCGGCCGTCGCCGTATTCTCGATCAGAAACTGCCCGAACTCGGCCTCAACCTCGATCTCGACAAGGATGTCGAACTGATCGATCCTGAAACCGATCACGAAGTGATGGGGGAACTGGTCGAGGCCTATCGCGCCATCGCCGCGCGCAAGGGCGTGCCGTCCGACGAAATCCTGCGCCACGTCTATCGCCGCCCGACAGTCACCGCCGCCATGCTGCTCAGCACCGGCCGGGTCGATGCCGCGCTGGTGGGCGGACGCTCGGAATATTGGGGCCAGGTCGAGCATGTTCTGCGCATCATCGAACGCGCGCCCGGCCAAAGCCGGACCTATGCCCTGTCCGGCCTGATCCTCGACGCCGGCGCCCTGTTCATCACCGACACCCATATGGTGCCGGACCCGACGCCCGAACAGATTGCGGAAATGACGCTGCTCGCCGCAACCGAGATCCAGCATTTCGGCCTCACCCCGCGCGTGGCCCTGCTCTCGCACAGCAATTTCGGCGCATCCCATTCGGACAGCGCCCGCAAGATGCGCAAAGCATTCAAGCTGGTGAAGGACGCCGCGCCCGATCTGCTGGCCGACGGCGAAATGCATGCCGATGCAGCACTCAGCCAGTCGTTGCGCGATCGCCTCGTCCCCGATTCGCGGTTCGAGGGGCCGGCCAATCTGCTGGTCATGCCCAATCTGGATGCCGCCAACATCACGCTGACGGCGCTGTCCGCTTCGTCCAGCTCACCCACGGTCGGCCCAATGCTCATGGGTCTGAAACAGACTATCCATGTGCTGACCCCCGGTGTGACGTCACGCGGTATCCTCAACCTGACGGCCATTGCGGCAGCAGAAGTGGCACGGGAAGGCTGAACTTAACCTTTTCGGCCTATTCCCGCCGCAAAGGCAGGCAAAAGGACGGACATGGCAGGTTTTTTCAAGGTGACGGGACCGCGCGTGGTGCTAGCCATCGCCCTTATGGGCGGGGTCGCGCTGCTGGCCGTCACCCTGAAGCCGCGCCATAGCCTCCTGTCCGCTGAAGCCCCTCCGGCTCAGCTGCGCCCGGTCGACAATGCTGCCGCACCCGCCGCCAATGCGGCAACCACTCCGCCGCCGGAGGTAAAACCGGCCGAGCGTCGCAGCGATCAACCCATGAAGATTGATCCTGCCGCCCTACGGGTGAAGCGGGTGTTGAAAATCGACGGCCCCTTCCGTCATGGCGATTATGCCTGGGATGAAAAGGGCGCGCCTGCCACCGGCCCGGTCATCATCACCGTGGACTTGCGCGCTCAGACCCTGTCCGTCTTTCGCGACGGCTATGAAATCGGCGCCGCCGTCATCCTTTACGGCGCGACCGACAAACCCAGCCCTCTCGGCGCCTTCCCCATTACTCAGAAAGACGCCGATCACGTCTCCAATCTCTACGATGCGCCCATGCCCTATGCCCAGCGCCTGACCAGCGACGGCGTGTTCATCCACGGCAGCGACGTCCAATATGGCCGCGGCACCCATGGCTGCATCGGTGTCCCGGTCGCCTTTGCCCAGAAACTTTTCGGCGTAACAAAGCTGGGCGATATGGTGGTCATCACCGACGGCAAGATGCTCGACGTCAGCAAAGCCACGGTAGAAGGCTGAACAGGGCGCGTCATTTGTCCGCAAAAACGGACAATTTCATCAAATCGTCACAGCATCGATCAAAGCTAGCACAACATTAACCATTGTTTTCTAGTCACTTCCCGTTGCGGCAGGGGATGTGGGTAACGATGCGGTTAAAGTTGCGGGCGCGGGGTGGCAAATCGGGGCTGGATTTGCTGACGCCCTTTTTCTTCCTGATGTTCTTCGCCATCGCCCTATGCGTGATCGCCGTTGCCTTGCTGGCCGCGCGCACCAACAGCAACAGCCGCGATCAGGCCTTGGCCGTAGTCAAAGGCGCGCTTGATCGCGAAGTGCGACAGATGGCCGACGGCATGGTCAGCACCGCGCGTTGGGATGATGCGGTGTCCCATATCTATGGCGGCCTTGACCGCGAGTGGGCCGTCACCAACCTCACCTATCCTCGCGACAGCTTCCTGCTCGACGAACGCGGTCATACCCTGTGGGCGACTTCCAACATGGGCAAACCACTGGACCGAAAACTGGACCAGATGATGCCGGCTGCCCTGCCCATCCTGCTGGCCCGCCTGCCTAAAACGCAGAAGGATGCAGAGGCGCGCAAAACCGGTGACGTCATGCTGACCCGCTATCAGGGCAAGCCCGCGATCGTCGCCGCCATGGCGCTCGCTCCGATGCATCGACCCTATGTCATTCCCGGCGACGACATGCGCTATATCGCGTTCGTTCAGCCGATCGACCAGCGCCTGCTCGCCAACTGGCAGCAATCCTTTCAGATCCGCGATATACGCTGGGATGCCGCGCCGACGACGATCGACGCCGACATGCTGATGCTGACCGGCGTCGATGGCGAAAAACTCGGCGCCCTACGCTGGCGGACGCCCGGAATGGGGCATCAGGCATTGATCGGCATTTTGCCGACGCTCAGCATCATGGCGATCGGCTTTCTGGGTGCATCGGCGTGGATGCTTGTCATCATCGGTCGCTCGCGCCGCAGGATCAGCGCCAGTCTGGATGAAACCAGCAGCGCCCTCACCACCGCATTGGAAAATGAGGAACAGGCGCGGCAAGCACGTGCAGCGGCCGAAAGCGCCCGGCAACAGGCCGACATGCTCTCAGCACGTGAAAATGACGAGCGCACGCGACATGCCGGGGAACTGCGCGAAGCCAATGGCCGCCTCGCCGCCAGTCTGGAAGAAACGCTGGCCGGCATGGTCGCGGAAACCCTTGCCTCTGCCGCCGCGCTTGAAAAAAGCGCCGAAGCGACATTGGCGATGGTCGATCACCAGTTGAAACATGCCGCCTCCGTCCGCGACCGCTCCCATGATGCCAGCAGCGCAGCCGCAGACATCAACGACATTTTGCGCGGCCTTTCCACCTCTCTCGACATATTGGGCAAAGCCTCCCGCTCGACCGAGGAAACCGCGCACAAGACGCATGAACGTGCTGTCCATGCCCGCGAAGTGAACAGCAACCTTTTAGCCAATGTCGATCTGGTCGGCCGCGCGGCGGACCTGATCGCCAGTATCGCCGCGCAGACCAATCTCCTCGCCCTCAACGCCTCGATTGAGGCTGCGCGTTCGGGCGAAGCGGGCAAGGGCTTTGCCGTCGTTGCCGATGAAGTGAAGGAACTGGCGCGCCGGTCCCACGACATCACCCGCGAAATTCAGGATCGCGTCGCCGGCATCTCGTCCGCCGCCACCGAAACGGTGGAAACGGTGGAGGCCGTGTCGCTGCTCGTATCCGATCTGCGTGACAGCACGGTCGAAACCGCCGCCACCGTCGAACAACAGCAATCCGCCGTCCATCTGATCGAACAGGGATCGCATATGGTGGTGAAAAATGCCCGCATCGCCGACGAAGCGATCGGCGCCATTCATGTGTCGCTGGACGATCTTGGCCGTCTCGCCTCCGAAACCCGCCAGATCGGCGAAAATGTCCGCAGCCGCGCCGAACAGCTGGACAAGGGCTTCTCCCAACTGGTCGCACAGTTGAGGACTGCCTGACGCAGCGATTGGCTGAGAGTATCATCGCACAGACAGCCTATGAATAGCATGGGTGGATTTAAGACGCTTAAACTACGTCATGCTGAACTTGTTTCAGCATCCATCCAGCGGCCCAATCCATTGCTCAATTTGGATAAATGGATCCTGAAACAAGTTCAGGATGACATCCCTCCCAAGGGCCACAAATGTTCGATAACAGCCACTCTCCACCACCGTCCCCCCATATCCCGCGCCTTCACCCCGGCATCACCAGCGCCTCATCCAGAAAGTCCAGAAACGCCCTGATCCGGGCCGCGGCCCGGTCTTCCGCCGCATAGAGCGCGTGAATATCTTCGCCATGCCCCGGATTATAGTCCGGCAATATTTCGACCAGCCGCCCCTCGGCCAGGTCGCGGGCGACATGAAAATGGCCATGCCGTGCAATTCCGCCGCCCGCCAGCGCCATGCGCCGCACCACCTCGCCGGAATTGCCGAAGAAACTGCCCTGCACCGGGCGCTGCACCACGCGCTTGCCGACACGGAACGGCCATCCATCCACCGATCGGCGAAAACTGAAGCGCAGACAATCATGCTGGTCCAGATCATCGGGCGTCTTCGGCGTTCCGCGCCGCGCCAGATAGTCCGGGCTGGCGACCAGCACCATGCGGCTATGCCCCAGTTTCTTGGCCCGCAGCCTCGTATCGCGCAGCGGACCGATACGGATGGCGATGTCCGCCCGATCGTCGACCAGATCGACGATCTCGTCCAACAGCGTCAGGTCGACCGTGACCTCTGGGTACTCTTCCCGGAAACGCGGCAATATCGGGATCAGGCATTCCATCCCGAATGAAGGCGACGCATTGATGCGCAACAATCCGCGCGGCGCCCCGCGCTCCCCGGCCAGTCCCGCTTCGACCGCCAGCATGTCGCCGATCAGCACGACCATCCGGTCGCGATAATCAACGCCTTCGCGGGTCAGCGCCAGCGCGCGTGTCGCCCGCCGCAACAGCGTCACGCCCAGCCTTTGCTCCAGCCGCGCGATCGACCGGCTGACGGCTGATGGGGTCAGCCGCAACGACTTGGCCGCCGCCGCGAAACTGCCCTCGCTGGCAACCGTCAGAAAAGTCTCAATGTCGCCAAAGCGATTATCCATGATTTTGATTCACTTCTGAAGTGATAGGATGCGTTCTAATCACCAATGATAAAAACATTATCTCCTGTCCACTTCTCTGTTTCCTTCAAAAGGCTGAACCCATGGATCTCAAACTCTCCGGCAAGACCGCCATCGTCACTGGATCGACCGCCGGCATCGGCCTCGCTATCGCCAAAAGGCTGGCGCAGGAGGGCGTTGCCGTCACCATCACCGGCCGTTCACAGGCCAAGCTGGATGCCGCAGCCGCCGACATCGGCCTGCCCGTCAACGCCGTCCTCGCCGATCCCGCCACGGCGGAAGGCGCCGCCGCCCTCATCGATGCCGTCCCCGACACCGACATCCTCGTCAACAATCTCGGCATCTATGAAGCCAAGGACTTCGCCGACATCAGCGACGCCGACTGGCATCACCTGTTCGAAGTCAATGTCGTCAGCGGCGCGCGCCTTTCCCGTCATTATTTCCCCCGCATGCTGGAGAAAAACTGGGGGCGCGTCCTTTTCATCGCCAGCGAAAGCGGCCTGCTTCCGCCCGCCGAGATGATCCATTATGGCATGACGAAATCGGCCCAACTCGCCATTTCCCGCGGCCTTGCCGAACATACGCGCGGCACCGGCGTCACCGTCAATTCGGTGCTGCCCGGCCCGACCCGTTCGGAAGGGATTGTGGATTTCATCCGCTCGGTCGTGGAAAATAAGGATGCGTCGGAAGCCGAACGCGAGGCGGAATTCTTCACCAAACTCCGTCCGCTCTCGCTCATCAAGCGCCTGATCGAAGCAGACGAAATCGGCGCGATGGTCGCCTATCTCGCCAGCCCCCTTGCCGCCGCCACCAACGGCGCCGCGATCCGGGCCGAAGGCGGCATGGTTCCCACCATCGCCTGATCTTTACCGATCCTGCTTACGGAAACTGGCCCTGTCGCTCGTCTCATCCCGCACCTAAAGGAATGAGATGAGCGACACGGACAGCCTGACCCGGATGGAAGATGTTTTGGCGCAGGACGGCTATGCCCGGCTGCCCGGCGACGCCCTGTTCGACGTGCTGGCCATTGCGCCCCACGACTGGTCGACCTTCGCCAATAGCTGGAACGACCTTGGCCCCGACCTATTCATGGCCGACGGCGGCCGTTATCGCCGCCGCCGTCACGCCGCCTTTGCATTGGAGCGGGGCCGCTTCAGCCGCAAGCCGCACCAGCCCCATTATCAAAGTCGCGACTATAATCCGCTGAACGGCGATGTGCAGCGCTGGTTCGATCCGGTCGAAGACGCTACCGTCGCGAACGCGGCATGCCGCGCCATCTTCGCCTTTTGCGCTGACAGCTTCGATCCCGGCCATGCTCACAACTGGCATGTCGAAATGCATCAGTTCCGCATTGAGGCAAAGCCTGACAGCGCCGGACGCCCTACGCCGGAGGGAATGCACCGCGATGGCGTAGACCATGTGATGGTCATGTTGATCGAACGCCGCAACGTCCGCGAAGGCGTCACCCGCATCGGTGCGCCAGACGGCACGGCACTGGGCGAATTCACCCTTACCCACCCCGGCGACGCCATGCTGATCGACGATCACCGCATCCTGCACGGGGTCACGGAAATCCACCCCGTCGATCCCGCACAGCCGGCCTGGCGCGACGCGCTGGTGCTGACCTTCACCAGCACCAGCTAATTCCCGCCACCGCCTTATTTCAGCAGCACCAGTTCCTCGGCCATGCTGGGGTGCAGCGCCACCGTATCGTCGAAATCCTGCTTGGTCAGGCCCGCCTTCACCGCGATCGCCGCCGCCTGAAGGATTTCGGGCGCATCCGGGCCAATCATGTGCAGCCCCACCACGCGATTGGTCGTCGCATCGACCACCATCTTGTACAGCGCCCGCTCTTCACGCCCGGCCAGCACATTCTTCATCGGTCGGAAATCAGAGGTATAGACTTTCACCGTGCCGTACTTGTTCTTCGCCTGCGCTTCGGTCAGGCCCACACCCGCCAATGGCGGATGGCTGAATACGGCCGATGGAACACAGGCATAGTCCACCGTTCGCGGGTTATCGCCGAACACCGTATCGGCAAAGGCATGGCCTTCGCGAATGGCGACGGGCGTCAGTTGCAGTCGGTCGGTGACGTCCCCGACCGCATAGATGCTCTCGCAACTGGTGCGATTATACTCGTCGACCTTGATCGCGCCCTTCTCATCCAGTTCGACGCCGGCCGTCTCCAGCCCCAGCCCATTCGTCAGAGGCGCACGGCCCGTCGCGAAAAGCACGATGTCGGCCGCTACCGGATCACCGTCCTTGAAGCGGACGCACAGCGTTCCGTCCTCATTCTTCTCGATCCTCTCCATCTTCGCATTGAAGCGGAAGTTGATCCCCTTCGTCATCGAAATCTGAAGCAGGCGATCACGTATCTGTTCGTCATAGCCGCGCAGCAAGGTGCTACCACGATTGACCATCGTCACATGGCTGCCGAACTGATGGAAAATACCGGCAAATTCGTTGGCGATATAACCGCCACCGACAATGACGATACGCTTTGGGCATTCATCGAGGTGGAACACCTCATTCGATGTTATCCCATACTCGGCGCCTTCCACTTCGGGGATCAGCGGCCATGCGCCGGTTGCGACCAGGATGACCTTAGCAGTCACTTCACGCCCACTGGCCAGCTTGACCGAATGTGGCCCAGTAATGGTCGCCCGCTCCGAAATCAGCTCGACCTTATGGCTGTTGAGGGTATTTTTGTAGAGGCCTTCCAGCCGGTCTACGTCGGCCAGCACATTGTCGCGCAGCGTCGTCCATTCAAATCCGCAATCCGGCACGTTCCAGCCGAACCGGCGCGCATCCTTCAGATCCTCGGCAAAATGCGCGCCATAGATAAGCAGTTTCTTGGGAACGCAGCCGCGAATGACGCAGGTGCCACCGACCCGATATTCCTCGGCCACCGCAACCTTCGCCCCATGGGCCGCCGCCACGCGCGATGCTCGCACACCGCCCGATCCTGCACCGATGACGAAAAGGTCGAAATCATAATCGCTCATGCCAGTCTCCGCTCGGCGCATCCTTGTGGCCGCGGATATGGCGGGTGAAGTCCCCGGTTACAATCATTTTGGCCCCTCCTTTCCAAAGAAGGAGGGGCCAAAATCACTTCATTCGCCCAGCGCCAGATCAATGAGGGCCATGGTCGACGGATCAAAGCCGCTCGGCCCGTTCGCCTCGATCGACTTGGCGATCTCCTTGCCCAATTCGACGCCGAACTGGTCGAACGGGTTAATCCCCATCAGCACCGCATTGGCAAAGGTGCGGTGTTCGTAGAATGCGATCAGCGCGCCCAATGCCTCAGGCGTCACGTCGTCCAGCAGGATCGTGGTGGAAGGCCGATTGCCAGGATATGCCCGCGCCGGATCGTCCGCATTCGCCTTGCCCTGCATCAGGGCAGCCCCCTGCGCGAAACAGTTGACCAACAGCGCACGATGATGCGCCGGGTCCAGCAGATGCCCCGGCTCGATCGACGCGATAAACTCGACCGGGGTCAGGATAGTCCCCTGATGCAGCAACTGGAACACCGCATGCTGCGCATCCGTCCCAACGCCACCCCATGTGATCGGCGCAGTCGGGCCATCGACGGGCGACCCGTCCAGCTTTACAGCCTTGCCATTACTCTCCATTTCAAGCTGCTGGAGGTAGGAGGGCAGCAAAGCCAGCCGCTCGTCATAGGCGAACAGTGCGCGGGTCTGACACCCCAGCACGCGCGTATAATATTGATCGACGAACGCGGCGATCAAAGGCGCGTTGGCGGCCGGTTCGCTCAGGCGGAAATGGCGATCCATCGCCGCCGCCCCTTCCAGCAGGCTTTCAAATGCATCCCACCCCAGCGCCATGGCGGCGGGAAAACCGATCGACGACCAGAGCGAATAACGCCCCCCGACACTTTCGGAAAAGGGCAATATGCGGGTTTCATCAACGCCCCATTCCATCGCCCGGTCAGGCGCGGCCGTCAGGGCAATCACCTGCCCATAAGGGTCTTCCACGCCCGCCTCGACCATCCAGTTGATCGCGCTCGCGGCGTTCAGCATCGTTTCGGAGGTCGTAAAGGTCTTCGATGCCACCGCGATCAACGTCGCCTTCGGATCGAAATTGGCGATCGCCCGCTCCAGTGCGGTGCCATCGACATTCGACACAATCGCGACATCATAGCGGGCGCCATCGCCGCCCAGCGCATCGACGATCAGGTCCGGTCCCAATGCGGACCCACCGATGCCGATATGCAGGATATGACGAATTTCGCCCAGCGCACCCGCTTCGATCGCGTCGATCAACGCCCGCATGCGGCTGTGGAACATCTTGGCCCGCGCCACGCTGTCGACGGCACCTTCGCCGCGTTCTGCCGGATGCTCGGCGGCGCGGCCTTCCGTATTGTTGACGGCAGCGCCGGCGAACAGCGCATCACGACGGTCGCCAAAACCCTGCTCGTCCGCCAGCTTCAGGAAAGCGCTGAAGATTTCAGGAGTCAGATGCGTCTTGGACCAGTCGAAACGGATCGGCCCCTGCGTCAGGACCATATCCGACAAACGGTCAGGATAGGCGGTAAATATGGACTTCAGATCGGCTTGCGGCAGGGCGGCAATCGCCGCCAGTGCAGGACTCTGCATGGACTATCCTCTTTGCAGTTGATCGACACCGACGCTGCACCGGTCGATTCTTGCTACACTTACCCAATTCTGCGGTGCTTTGCATAGGCAAGGACGTGCTTGACGCGCCCTCTCACAGGCTCCACAAGCCGCACGGCCGCATTATCGGCCGATCTAAGGGACTAGACGACCATCCATGAGTGCTAAATCGGAAACGCGGGACTTTCTCTGGTTTCTCGCCAAACTCGGCCTGTTCGTCTTCATCCTGCGCAGTTTCATCATTTCGCCCTTCAATATCCCGTCGGAATCGATGCAGCCGCGCCTGTTGATCGGCGATTATCTGCTGGTGGCCAAATGGCCCTATGGCTATTCGCGCTATTCCCTGCCGTTCAGCATTCCGCTGATCCCCGGTCGCATCTTTGCCTCCACGCCACAGCGCGGCGATGTGGTGGTGTTCAAGGCACCGCCAAATCAGAAGAATGATTATATCAAGCGCGTCATCGGCCTGCCCGGCGACATGGTCGCCGTACGTGGCGGCACCGTCTATCTGAACGGTCAGGCGATCCCGAAGCAGAAGGTCGCCGACCTCGTCATCCCGGTGTCGCAGAACATGATCGATGCCTCGGCAAAGGAGGGCGCGGAATCCCCCTGCTATCGCCCGAATTTCGAACAGGCGGCGCCCGGTGGTGGCCGTCAGTGTCGCTACCCTCAATATCGCGAAACTCTGCCCGGCGGTAAAAGCTACAACGTCCTCGACCTGCTCCCCGATGGCGCGGCCGATGACCGTGAAGCCGTACTGGTTCCTGAGGGCAAGCTGTTCATGATGGGCGACAATCGCGATCGCAGCGCCGACAGCCGATTCCCGGCGGTCGAAGGCGGCGGCATTGGCCTTGTCCCCGAAGAAAATCTGGTCGGCCGCGCGATGATATCCGTATTCTCGACCGATGGCAGCGCCAACTGGCTGCTACCCTGGACCTGGTTCACCGCCGCGCGCTGGAGCCGGATCGGGGAAGGTTTTTGAGCAAGCCCGACACCACCGCCTGGCTCGAAGCCCTGATCGGTCGCGCGCCCCATGATCCGGCCACTTTTGCGCAAGCCCTGACCCATGGCAGCGCAAAGGCCGAAAATTACGAGCGCCTCGAATTTCTGGGCGATCGCGTTTTGGGCCTGCTTGTTTCCGAATGGGTCTTCACCCGTTTTGCTGGCGAGCCTGAAGGAAAATTGTCACGCCGGTTTAACGCACTGGTGTCGGGCGAAACCTGTGCCGAGGTCGCGCGATCGGCCGGCGTCGCCACCCATCTGGTGCTGGGCAAACAGGCCCGTGATGATGGCGCCGCCAACAGCGACAATGTGCTGGGCGACGTGATGGAAGCGTTGATCGGCGCACTCTATCTGGAAGGCGGGCTGGATGAAGCCCGTGCGCTCGTCCGTCACCTCTGGGCCGATCGCGTCGATACGCAGACCAACGCGCCACGCCATCCCAAATCCGCGCTTCAGGAATGGGCCGCCGCCAACCGGCGCAAGCCACCCGAATATAGCATGACCGATCGTTCCGGCCCGCAACATGCGCTGCGTTTCACGGTCATGGTATCGATCAAGGGTGCTGGAGAGGCCAGCGCCACCGGGGGGTCCAAGCAGGAAGCGGAAACCGCTGCCGCGGCTGCGCTACTGACGAAACTGTCGGCCTGATCATCGTTTCCCGATCATCGGGACAAGATTTCCTACCCGCTTATCAATCCATTCTGAATTGAACTCACGCCGCACTTTCGCCATCTGCCCAGCATGGCTGACAATGCATCTGCTATCGTCCATCTTGTGGGCGCGGGTCCGGGCAATCCCGATCTGCTGACGGTTCGCGCCGCACGCCTGATTGGCGCAGCGCGACTGATCGTTCATGACGGGTTGGTTTCGCCCGAAATATTGGCGCTTGCCGCCCCTGATGCCGAACTGATCTCTGTCGCCAAACAGCGCAGCCGCCATTCCATGCCACAGGATGCCATCAATGCCCTGTTGGTGGAAAGGGCACTTGCCGGCCAGACCGTGGTTCGGCTGAAAGGTGGCGACCCCTTTATTTTCGGACGCGGTGGCGAAGAGATGGAGGCCTGCCGCGCTGCGGGGGTTGCGGTGGAAATCGTCCCTGGCATCAGCGCCGCCATAGGTTGCGCGGCACAGGCTCAGCTTCCCCTCACCCATCGCAATGCCGCCAGTGCGGTCAGCTTCGTTGCGGGCCAGTGCAAGGGATTGACCGATCAGGATTGGTCGGGCCTTGCCGGAACCGGACGTACGCTCGTTATCTATATGGGTGTGGCGACCGCCAGTGACATCGCCGAAAAGCTGATTGCGGACGGCGTATCGCCTGGCATTCCGGTTGCGGTGATTGAAAATGGCACGCGCGACGATATGCGGACGCTGCGTACCCTGCTTGCCGACCTTGGCGACATGGTTGCGCGCGAACAAGTTAAAAGCCCCGCGTTGATCGTGGTGGGCGAAGTGGCGGGCTATGCTCTGGCGCAGGATGTGCTGGCAGGATGGGCCGTTCAGGCGGAGAATATTTCGGAGATGCAGGCGTGAAAATTTTGACCGGCAATGACCTGGTGACGGGCGACGTCATCTGGTGGGCAGGCGACGGCTGGTCGCGTCAGGTGAATGACAGCGTCGACGTCGGTGACAAGGGCGACGATCTGGTCCGCACCGAAGAGGCTGCCCTGCGCGTCGTTGGTGCCTATGTCATCGACGCCACGACCGATGACGAAGGCGTTCGCCCCGCCCATATCAAAGACCGTATCCGCGCACTCGGCCCGACCGTGCGCCCCGACCTGACCCTGAAACCGAATGACGCCGATGCCGGCAACTGGGTGATCTGACCATGTATCGCTATGACAGCTATGACCAGTCCATCGTCGACGCCCGCGTCGAGGAGTTTCGCGATCAGGTGCAGCGCCGCCTGACCGGCGCCCTGACAGAGGATCAGTTCAAGCCGCTGCGCCTGATGAACGGCCTCTACCTTCAGCTTCACGCCTATATGCTGCGCGTCGCCATTCCCTATGGCACGTTGTCGGGCAAGCAGATGCGCAAGCTGGGCGAGATCGCGAACAAATATGACAAGGGTTATGGCCACTTCACCACGCGCCAGAACCTGCAATATAACTGGATCAAGCTGGCCGACGCGCCCGACATTCTCGCCGAGCTGGCGACGGTCGAAATGCACGCCATCCAGACCAGCGGCAATTGCATTCGCAATATCAGTTCCGACCAATATGCCGGCGTGTCAGCCGACGAAGTGGCCGACCCCCGTCCCTGGGCCGAACTGCTGCGTCAATGGTCGACCTTCCACCCGGAATTCACCTATCTGCCGCGCAAGTTCAAGATCGCGGTGATCGCGTCGGACGACGACCGCAGCGCCATGCGCCTGCATGACATCGGGCTGAAGCTGGTATCGAAGGATGGCGTGATCGGCGCAGAAGTCTATGCCGGTGGCGGTATGGGCCGTACCCCGATGGTCGCCCCGCAAATCCGTGATTTCGTGGCGGAGGACGAGATCATCTCCTATCTCGAAGCCTGCCTGCGCGTGTATAATCGCTATGGTCGCCGCGATAACAAGTACAAGGCCCGCATCAAGATTCTGGTACACGAGATCGGCGTCGACGAATATCGGCGTCAGGTCGAGGAAGAGTTTGCGCATATGAAGCAACTCGGTCTCAATCCGCCAACCGAAGAACTGGATCGCATCCGCCCCTTCTTCGCCAATCCCGCATATGAAACGGGCCTGTCGGAAGAGATTGATCGCGCCGATCCCGCCTTCGCCCTGTGGGTCGATCGTCAGGTCGTGGCCCATAAGCAGCCCGGCTACGCCATCGTCAACATCAGCCTCAAGCCTTTGTCCGGCATTCCCGGTGATGCTTCGGCCGATCAGATCGTACTGGTTGCCGATCTGGCGGAACAATATAGCCTCGACGAACTGCGCGTCACCCATGCGCAGAACCTCGTCCTGCCGCATGTGAAGAAAGCTGACCTGTACGCCATCTGGCAGAAGCTGGATGAGGCGGGCCTGGCGGAAGCCAATCTCAACCTCATCACCGACATCATCGCCTGCCCCGGCCTCGATTATTGCGCGCTGGCCAATGCCCGCTCGATCCCGCTTGCGCAGAAGATCGCACAACGTTTTGCCGATACTGAACGTCAGGCGGAACTGGGCGAACTCAAACTCAAGATTTCGGGCTGCATCAATGCCTGTGGGCATCACCATGCTGGCCATATCGGCATTCTTGGCGTGGACCGTAAGGGCGTCGAGAATTTCCAGCTCTTGCTCGGTGGTTCGGGCGCGGAGGACGCTTCACTCGGCCAGATCACCGGCCCCGGCTTCTCGGAGGACGGCGTGGTCGATGCCATCGAAAAGGTCACGGACATCTATCTGGCCCAACGCGAAGGGGGCGAGCGTTTCCTCGACACCTATCGCCGCATCGGCATGAAGCCTTTCAAGGAAGCGATCTATGGCTGATTTCCTCTCCTTCCGCGATGGTGACGCTGCGCAGGAACCCGCCGTCACGGTGGAGGCCTTTACCGGCCAGTCCAATGCGACCGCCGTCCGTATCGAACCGGGCGAGGATGCCCGCGACCTGCTGCCGCATCTCGACCGGCTTTCGCTCGTCGAAGTAAACTTCCCCGCTTATGGCGACGGCCGCGGCTATTCGGCGGCGCGTATCCTGCGGGAATCAGGTTATGCCGGTGAACTGCGCGCCGTGGGCGACGTACTGGTGGATCAGATCGTCGCCATGCGCCGCTGTGGCTTCGACAGTTTCCACCCCGCAAAGCCGCTTGACGATGCCGCCGTCGAACGCGCGCTCAACCGCTATGATGACGTCTATCAAAAGACGATCGATGGCCGTCAGCCCGTATGGGCGAAACGGCACCCGGAGAAAATATATGGCTGAACCTGCTCGCCAGATCGACCTGATCGATGCCCGCCCCGCCTTTACTCAGGCGGACGCAGACACGCTCAACGCGCGTTTCGAGGGCGTCGATACGCTGACCATGCTCAAAACCGTGTTCGCGGAAAAGCTCGCCGGCAATGTTGCCGTCGTCTCTTCCTTTGGGACGGAAAGCGCGGTCCTGCTCGATCTGGTGGCAAAGGCAGACCGGAACGTGCCGGTGATCTTCGTCGACACGCTCAAGATGTTTGCCGAAACACTGAATTATCGCGACACGCTCATCCGGAAATTCGGCTTCACCGACAGCCGTACCGTCGCGCCGATCGCCGATGTCATCGCGAAGAAGGACGAAACCGGCCTGCGCTGGTCATACGACCCGGACGGCTGCTGCGAAATTCGCAAGGTCGAGCCGATGAAACGCGCGAAGGATGGTCTTGATGCCTGGATTTCAGGGCGTAAGGCATTTCAGTCGGTCACGCGCCAGAACCTGCCCCGATTCGAGGTCGAAGACGGCCGGTTGAAGCTCAACCCATTGGGCGACTGGACGAAATCCGATCTGGAAACCTATTTCGACCGCGAAAATCTGCCGCGCCATCCGCTGGAGGCACAGGGGTATCTGTCGATTGGCTGCGAACCCTGCACCTCGAAAGTAGCACCCGGTGAAGACCCGCGCGCGGGCCGCTGGCGTGGTTGGGATAAGGTCGAATGCGGCATCCATTCGCCCGTCTCGGCTATCCCGTTACCCGGCGGCGACCCGGACGATCCAGCCAATCAGCCGGTCTTCTGATCAGAATATAAGGAAAAGGCGCCGGGATGAACCGGCGCATTTTTTCGTTACAGTTCGCCCCGCGCACGGCGGATTTCGAACCATTTACGTACATTCTCATTATGCTGCTGATAGGTGTCGGCAAAAATATGCCCACCTTTGCCATCCGCCACGAAATACAGAGCCTTCGTCTCGGCCGGGTGTAGCACCGCCAATATCGACAGACGCCCAGGATTGGCGATCGGCCCCTTGGGCAGACCGGTCATCGCATAGGTATTATAATCGTTGACGGCAGCAATCTCGGATTTCTTGATCCGCCGCCCCAGCGGCTTGCCCTTGGTAATCGGATAGATGATCGTCGGGTCCGCCTGCAACATCATGTTGGTGCGCAGGCGATTGCTATAAACGCCTGCGACCATCGGGCGCTCGTCCGGAACGCCGGTTTCCTTTTCCACGATGCTGGCCAGAATGATCGCCTCCTTGGGCGACTTGGCAATCGTGTTGGATGCACGCTCGGCCCATAGCTTGGCCAGCAGCTTGTCCATGGCGCCCTGCATCCGTTTCAGCACGGCCGCTCTCGGCTCACCCTTGTCGAACGCATAGCTGTCGGGCAGCACGCTGCCTTCTTCCGGCACGGAAATTGACCCGGTTAGTTCGTCATTCGCCATCAACCGCTCGTAAACGAGGATGGACGGCATGCCTTCGGGAATGGTGACGAGCCGCGTCAGCGTCTTGCCGCCCTGAAGGATAGAGAGAATATCGCTATTGCTCGCCTTGGCGGGGATGACGAACTCGCCCGCCTTGATGGATTTTCCGCCGCCAAAAACCTTGGCCCGCGTCAAAAATGCATCGGCCGAGCGTACGGCACCGGCCTGCTTCAGCAACACTGCGGCATCGGACAGGGTGGAGCCTTCCGGCACGATGATGCTGACGTCCTTCGTCGCCGGCCCCTGCTCGCTCCACCCATAGACGAAACGAAAGCCGACGAACGCGGCGACGGCCAGGCCGATCAGCAATATGATACAGCCTAGCCGCCGCATGACGATGTTCTCAGATCGCCTTCATGATGAGCGAGGCGTTGGTACCACCGAAACCGAACGAGTTGTTCAGAACGGCACGCACCTTGCGCTCCTTGGCGACGTGTGGAACCAGATCCACGCCCTTGCAGCTTTCGCTCGGTTCGTCGAGGTTCAGCGTCGGCGGCACGATCTGATCGCGCATGGCGAGGATGCAGAAGATGCTTTCCACCGCACCCGCGCCACCCAGCAGATGGCCGATGGCCGACTTGGTGGACGACATCGACATGGTGCTGAGGTTGTCACCGAACAGACGCTTCACAGCGCCCAACTCCAGTTCATCGCCCAGCGGCGTCGACGTACCATGTGCGTTCACATAGTCGATGTCCTCAAGGCTGAGCCCCGATTTCTTGAGCGCCATCTGCATCGAACGGAAACCGCCGCTGCCCTCCGGGTGCGGAGCGGTGACATGATAAGCGTCGCCAGACAGGCCATAACCGATCACCTCGGCATAGATTTTGGCGCCACGCTTCTTGGCATGCTCATATTCTTCCAGCACGACCACGCCAGCGCCTTCACCCATGACGAAACCGTCGCGGTTGACGTCATAGGGACGCGACGCCTTTTCCGGCGTGTCGTTGAAGTTGGTCGAAAGAGCGCGTGCCTGCGCAAAACCGGCAATGCCGATGGGGCAGATCGCGCTTTCAGCGCCGCCCGCCAGCATCACGTCGGCATCGTCCATCGCGATCATGCGCGCAGCATCGCCAATCGAATGCGCGCCGGTCGAACAGGCGGTAACGACCGCATGGTTCGGACCCATCAGGCCGTACTTGATCGACACCTGACCGGAAATCAGGTTGATCAGGCGACCATGGACGAAGTGCGGCGACACGCGGCTCGGGCCTTTATTGGCCAGCACCAGCGATTCGCTTTCGATACCCGGCAGACCACCGATACCCGATCCGATCGAGCAGCCGGCACGCAACCGTTCTTCTTCCGACATATTGTCGAGACCCGCGTCGCGCAGCGCCTCGCTGGCGGCGGAAATGCCGTAGACGATGAACGGATCGACCTGGCGCTGGATCTTGTGATCCACGTCCAGCGACGCATCATAGCCATATTCATGGTCGGCTGGCTTCACTTCGCAGGCGATACGACATTTATATTCGCTGGCGTCGAAACGCTGGATCGTCGCCGCGCCCGATTTGGACGCAATGATGTTCTTCCAACTGGTTTCGACATTCCCGCCCAGCGGGCTGACCATGCCAAGGCCGGTTACGACAACACGACGCATATCCTAGCTCCGAAAATTCCTATGGGCTTCGTGCCGCCCATGTAGCCACTTGAAACGCATTTGTGAACGATGCGCCAGATACGAAAAGGCTCCCCAAGCTCCGGGATCACCGGACAGGAGGAGCCAATCCTTGTGCGAAAGGGCGGCCTGCCTGCCATCAGGCAGACCGCAAAACGCCCTTAGGCCTTGCTGTCAATATAATCGATCGCATCCTTGACGGTCGCGATCTTTTCAGCCGCATCGTCAGGGATTTCGACGCCGAATTCTTCTTCGAACGCCATGACCAGTTCCACGATGTCCAGGCTGTCGGCGCCCAGATCGTCGATGAAGCTCGCGTCTTCGGTCACCTTCTCGGCTTCGACGCCCAGATGCTCGACGACGATTTTCTTTACGCGATCCGCGGTCTCACTCATGAGTGGTCCTTCTTACTGGGTATCGTTGGTGGTTGTGAATAACCGTTAAGGCATTGCCCTAGTGCCAAGCTCCGATAGAGGCAAGAGGCAAGGCAGCCAAGCCCCTACATTCACCGCAGCCATGTTCTGGCAACGAAATCCGTGGGCTGTGGGGCATATATAACGCCATTTACCAAAATTTCAGCCACTTCTGCGAGAGAAAGGCGATGAAAGGCCTCACTTCGTCCGACCTGTTTATCACACGTGCGCGGGTACGAATTGCCGCGCTGTGCGTCCTTGTGTCGACCATAATCGGTCTTTCGACCTTGTTCGTGATGGGCCATGGCACGGTAGATTCGCTTGGCCGTCCGCTTGGCACCGACTTCTCCAACGTCTGGACCGCCGGATGGATGGCAGACCATGGCCGCGCGGCGGAGGCATGGGACTGGCCGACCCAGCATGAGGTACAGAAACAAATCCATCATGATGCCGCCATCCCCTTTTATGGCTGGCATTATCCTCCGCCGTTTCTGATCATCGCCACCTTGCTCGCGCAATTCCCCTATGTCGGCGCCTTGCTCATCTGGCAGGGAATGACATTGACACTGGCATTGACGTTGGTTCGTCGGATACTGCCCAATGATCGCGACGCCCTCCTCGTGGCGATGGGCGCACCGGTGGTGCTGGTATGCCTCGGCCATGGCCAGAATGCCTTCATGACGGCCAGCCTGCTGGGCGCGGGGATGCTGTTACTTGACCGCCGCCCATGGGTCGCGGGCCTGTGCCTCGGCGCTCTGGTCTATAAGCCGCAATTTGCGGTCCTCATCCCCATCTTGATTATGGCCCGGGGCAATGTCCGTGCCTTTCTGTCGGCCGGACTGACCGCGACAACGCTCTGCCTGATCACCCTGGCCATATGGGGCTGGCCCGTCTGGCAGGCCTTTATCGATTCTCTGCCCCTGACCCGCCACATCATCATCGAGGCAGGCGCCACTGGCTGGGAAAAGATACAAAGCCCTTTTTCCGCCACTCGCCAGTGGGGTGGTTCTATCCCCTTCGCCTATGCGGTGCAGGGCGTAATAACGGCCTTGGCCATCGCCATGGCAGCGCTGGTCGCCCGGCGCGGCAGCATGGAGACACGCGGAGCGGCAGCCCTGAGCGCGGCCCTGCTCTGTACGCCCTATGTACTGGACTATGACCATGTGCTGCTGGGCGTGGCTATCGCCTTCATGGTGGCGGACATGCGCAAACGCGGCACATTGCGCTGGGAGCCGACATGGCTCGCTTACGCATGGTTCGCACCGCTGTTCGGACGCAGCCTGTCCGAATATACGCATATTCCGATCAACCTGATCGCTGCCATGGCGATATTGGGCCTGGCAACCCGTCGCGCAATCCTGTTCGACAATGTCCTCGCCCCGTGGGCGCAGGGGTTGAACCGGCTGAGAACGGCCTGACCAGATTGATCAGTTCATGGCCAGGATCATGTTCCGCACCTGCGGATAAACCTGTTTTTCCCATTTGCTGCCGGAGAACACGCCATAATGGCCTACACCCGGTTGCAAATGATGGCGCTTGAGGTGCGGGCGAAGGCCCGTGCAGAGATTATGCGCTGCCGCCGTCTGCCCCACGGCACAGACGTCATCGCGCTCCCCTTCCACCGTCAGCAAGGCCGTCTTGCGGATGGCCCCCGGATTGACCTTGCGCCCCCGGTGCATCAACTCGCCCTTGGCCAGCAAGGTGCGCTGAAACACCATGTCGACCGTTTCGAGGTAAAATTCCTTGGTCATGTCGAGGACGGCGAAATATTCCTCGTAAAATGTCTTGATCTTGTCCGCCTCGACCCGCTTGCCGTCAGCCAGCAGTTGATAGAGTTCGCGATGCTGCGCCCCATGCCGTTCCATGTTCATCGACATGAAGGCGGATAGCTGCACGAAACCGGGATAGACCTCACGCCCGCGCCCTGCATAGCGGAACGGCACCACCGAAATCAGATTCTCTTCGAACCATTTGATCGGCTTGTCATTGGCCAGATCATTGACCACGGTCGGGGCGACCCGCGTATCGATCGGTCCGCCCATCAGCGTCATCGATTTGGGCGTAGCCGGATTCTTCGCTTCCGACATCACCGCCACGGCCGCCAGCGCCGGAACGCAGGGCTGACACACGGACAAAAGATGCGCGCCCGGACCCAGTTCTTCCATGAACCGGATTACATAATCGACATAATCCTCGAACCCGAAACGCCCCGCCGACAGAGGCACGTCGCGCGCATTTTTCCAGTCGGTGATGTAGACGTCATGATCGGCGAGCAGCGTTTGAACCGTACTGCGCAGCAGCGTCGAAAAATGACCCGACATGGGCGCCACGACCAGCACGCGGGGCTGGGCCGTTTCGACATCGTCCTTGGCAAAGTGCAACAGGTCGCCGAATGGCAAGTCCAGCATCACCTCTTCGCGAACGGCGACTTCGGCATTGCCCGTCACCACCGTATCGATGGCATAGGATGGGCGTTTGTGCGTGACCTTGGCGCCTTCGAATACTTCCATCATGGCGAACATGCGACGTGGCATCGACCAGTCGGCCATCGGCCCCATCTTGTCGCGCAGGCCAAGAGCGATCTGCGCCCCGAAACGGGCGGGCGCGAGCATATCGTTCATCGCCTGATAACCGCTGTAAAGCATCCGCATTGTCCCGGCCGTACCTTATTCTAAACTCATATGGTGATTCGGTCTTTTCTAGAAACGCTATACATGCTTTTCATGTTGCACCGCATCATCATAAATAGATGCCAGTAAGCTCAGCGGAGGATTGCCATGGCTGTCGCGGAACTCACTCTTTCCAGTAAGAATTATTCTTCCTGGTCGCTGCGCGGATGGCTGTTGTGCCGTTTGGCGGGACTTGAGGTGGTTGAAAAAATCCTCGGGCTGGACGATTCCGGCACTCGGGCGGAGCTGCTGCTGCTGTCCCCGTCGGTGCTGCTTCCCCGCCTGACGCATGAAGGGGCGAGCGTGTGGGACACGCTGGCCATCGCCGAATATCTCAATGAACTTTATCCGCAGGCCGGCATGTATCCGGCCGATCGCATTGCTCGTGCCCATTGCCGCTCGGTTTCGGGCGAAATCCATTCCGGTTTCGCCAACCTGCGATCCGCTCTCCCCATGAACCTTAAGGTTCGTCACGCCAAATTTCCTATCTTTTCTGGCGCCAAGCCTGACATAGAGCGGATCGAGACGATATGGGCCGAATGTATAGGCGCCTATGGCGGCCCGTGGCTGTTCGGGGATCAACCCACCGTCGCGGACGCCATGTTTGCGCCGGTCGCCGAACGCTTCCTGACCTATGCCGTGCCAGTATCCGCGACCGCCGCGGCCTATTGCAAAACCATCAATACATGGCCGCTGATGCGCCAGTGGATCGAGGCCGCCCGAGTCGAGCCGGACGAGATGGAAGAACTCGACATCGAATTCTGAATCGCACGACCGCCCTTCCCCATCCGGTTGGGCGGGGTTAAGGCATCGCCATGTCTATTCGCACCCTTGCTCTGGCCCTTGGCCTTTCCGCCGCCCTTCCCCTGCCGCTCGCAGCCCAAACCACGGACCCTCAGCGGCTGGAGCAATCGGTTCGCACCCTCGCATCCGACCTGTTTCAGGGGCGCGCACCCGGCACTATCGGCGAAGAGCGGACCATTGGTTATCTCGTTGCCCGTTTCGAACAACTGGGGCTGGAACCGGGCGGCCGGGATGGCCAGTGGGTGCAGACCGTTCCCCTTCTCCACACCCGGCTCGGTCAGGCAGATGGGTTGCAAGTCGCACAAAATGGCGCCGCCACCCCATGGACCTTTGGCAAGCAGGTCTATCTCTCCACGCTTCAGCCAAAGGACAAAGTTGCCGTTGCCAATGCGCCGATGGTCTTCGTTGGCTATGGCGTGTCCGCCCCCGAACGCGGCTGGGACGATTTCAAGGGCGTGGACCTGAAGGGCAAGGTCGCCGTCTTCCTGATCAACGATCCCGATTTCGAAGCGGTGAAGGGCGAAGACCCGTTCGGCAAGTTCGGCGGCAAGACCATGACCTATTATGGCCGCTGGACCTACAAGTTCGAGGAAGCGGCCCGCCATGGCGCTATCGGCGCGCTCATCGTGCATGATACGCCGGGCGCCGGCTATGGCTGGAACGTCGTCACCAGCCCCAGCGGCGAAAATTACGATCTCGTCCGCCCCGCCGACAAGCTGACCAGTCTGCAAGTGCAGGGCTGGGTTGAAGGCGAAGCAGCCAAATCGCTTTTCGCATCCGCCGGGCAGGATCTGGCTGCCCTGCGGAAACAGGCACGCTCGGCGAAATTCAAGCCCGTGGAATTGAAGGGCGCGACCTTCTCCGCTGCCTTCCCGGTCAAACAGGAAGTGGTGCAGAGCGCCAACGTCCTCGCCCGTATCCCCGGCGCCAAGCGTCCCGACGAAACCGTCATGTATGGCGCGCACTGGGACGCCTATGGTGAAGGCAAGCCTGATGCGCAGGGCCGTATTTATCGCGCCGGCGCCAATGACGACGCGCTCGGCATGGCCGGCCTGTTCGAAATAGCCCGCGCATTCAAGGCTGCCCCCGCACCCGACCGCTCCATCGTCTTCGCCGCCTGGACCGCGGAGGAACGCGGTCTGCTCGGCTCCGAACATTATGCGCAGAACCCAGTCTATCCGCTCGACAAGACCGTCGCGAACCTGACGATCGACGTGCTGCAAACTGCGGGCAAGGCAAAAGATGTCATCCTGATCGGCAAGGGCCAGAACAGCCTGGAGGATGATCTGACAACCTTCGCCGCGAAGCAGGGCCGCGTCATCACGCAGGAAAGCCTGCCCGAACGTGGCCTTTTCTACCGCGCCGATCATTTCTCCATGGCAAAGCGCGGCGTGCCGGTGCTTCTGATGATGGGCCTTGCCGGTGCTTCCGATATGGTGCAGGGCGGCCGCCCGGCCGGTCAGGCATGGATCGATGCCTATACCGGCAAATGCTATCATCAGGCCTGCGACGCCGTAGACGATACATGGCATCTGGAGGGCGCCGCGCAGGATGTCGACCTGATGCTCGACATCGGTCGCGACCTTGCCAACTCAACCCGTTGGCCTGAATGGAAAGCCGGTTCGGAATTCAAGGCCATCCGCGACAAGAGCGCGGCAATCAGGAAGTAAGCTGATCTCCGCTCGTTTCGAGCGAAGTCGAGAAACCTTTCTCGACCGCTCGAAACGAGCGGCTCCCTTAACCCGCCCGATATAGCGCCGCCCCATGCGGTGGCAGGATCACGGCGACGCGGTCGCTTTGGGACTTCATCACGCTCCCGCTCCAAAGATCGCGGATCGCAGCTCCTTCGGCGATGCCCAATTCACGCAGACTGATTTCGATGCCGCGCGTCTTGGCCTCTGTATTGAACAGGGCGACGTAGTGATCGTCGCTTCCTTCCGCCCGAGCCGACCAGATACGCGCGCCATCCTCGGTGAAATGGGGGCGGTTATCATAGCTCGCCTGATTGACGGCCAGCACCTCCCTGTTGGTCAGCAATGCCAGCGTCGCCGCGTCCAGATGACGCAAATCGCCACCCATAATGAGAGGCGACCGCGCAATCGCCCAGAGTGTCATCAGCGTCCTCTGCTCATCGGGCGTGAAGCGCGTATCCCGCTCGCCCAGCGCCAGCCGCCCCAGCGGCAGCATGTCCGCATCCGGCCAGCTTCCCGGCCCGCGATAGGGCGTCCAGTTTTCCAGCCGGGTGAATTGCGCCTCCAGCATGGTCCAATCATCCCAGAAATCATCCGAGATGCGCCACATCTGTGCATATTTGCGGACGTGATCGCCACGGATGACCGGCGTCTCTCCGGGCGACAGGCTCAGGATGATCGGCCGCCCCGTCGCCTTGATCGCCTTATGCGCCGCCTCGATCTCTGGCGCATGGGCATCATAGGGGCGGCTCATATCGTCCATCTTGATGAAATCGACGCCCCAGTCCGCATAGAGGCGAAAGATGCTGTCATAATAGGCCTGCGCACCCGGCTTCGTCATATCGACGCCGTACATGTCCGGGTTCCAGGAACAGATGCTGTTCCGGTTCGCAATATCCGCCGCACGATATTGGGTGCCAAGGATCGGCAGATTCGCCTCGACCGCCGCACGCGGGATGCCGCGCATGATGTGGATGCCGAATTTCATGCCCAGCGCATGGATTTGTGCCGCCAGCGGACCAAAGCCCTTGCCGCCTACGCTGGAGGGAAACCGATTGGGCGCCGGGATCACCCGGCCATAATCGTCCATCGCCGGCTTGGGCTTGGCATTATAGGTGTAGCTTGATGCTTCCGGCTCATACCACTGGATGTCGACAGTCAAGATGTCATAGCCAAAGGGCAGCAGTTTTTCCGCCATGATCGCAGCGGTTTCGCGCGCCTGCGCTTCCGTAATCGTGGTGGCGAAGCTGTTCCAGCTGTTCCATCCCATCGGTGGTCGCGGCGCCAGCATGGCGCTCTTTACTGCAACTCCAGCTTTCGATTGCGCCGCTCCAGCGCCTGCCATGCCGGCAGCCGCAAGTCCCGCCACACCGCCCGCAATCACGCCGCGCCGGCTGGCATTCCAGTTCATCCTCTTCATTTGTCGGAGTTAATAACAACGCCAACGAGCGGTCAACGCCTATTTACCGGCTAATCCATAACAGCCATGCTGGCATGGCCGCCAGCGCCAGAAAGCTGCCCAACGGCACCCGTGCGGTCGCACTCTTCGCCCTACCGGCCAGCACCATGACGATCAGGCCGAGGGTGGCCGCGATCAACAGCAGGAAAGGCAGCACCTGCCAGCCGAACCACGCACCCAGTGCGCCCAATAGCTTGGCATCGCCCAGCCCCAGCCCGTCACGTCCGCGCAGCGCGCGATAGCCAATGGCAATCGCCAACAAGCTGCCATAGCCCGCCATCGCGCCGATCACGCGGTCCATCAGCATGACGTCCGTCGTCCACAGCCCCAGCGTGAATCCCAGAAAGGCCAGTGGCATCGTCAGCGCATCGGGCAACCAGAAATGCCGCCAGTCCAATATCGCCAGCGTCAGCAATATCCAGCCCATCAGGGTCCAGCCCAGCCCCTCCAGCGACGGCATCATGCCCATCGCCAGTGCCCCGATCACGGCGCATCCTGCCTCTACCCGCCCATGCAGAGGATCGATCCGCGCCCCGCATGTCCGGCATCGTCCGCGTTGAATGACCGCGCTCAGCAGGGGGATCAGGTCGAATACCCCCAATGTCCGCCCACACCCGTCGCAGGCGGAGCGCCCCCGCGCCACGCCACGCCCTTGCGGCCAGCGCAGGATCAATGTTGCCAGAAAACTTCCGATGATGGCGCCGGCCACCCCGCCGACCAGCGCTGCGACAGGATCGATCACAATGTCCCGTCGATCTTTAGCACCTGGGCATTGCCGATCACCGAAAAACCCGCTTGGCCCAGCGTAGCGCCCAGCCCCGGATCGGCCGTCTCGATCCGCATTTCCGCGCTATATCGGCCAGAGCGCCAGATGCGCAGAGTGATCTTTTCCATGCCCGACTGGCTGACCAGCGGCAGCAGCAAGGCGTCGCCATCGCAAGCGACACTTCCCGACAATCCCTGCGTCAGGTTGAGGCCGGGGAATTGCCCCGCCATGCGTGCGCGTACCCGCCCTTCGGCATGGCCGCACCGATCGCCCGCGAACCAGCCAGTCAAATCCTCCATCTGCAAATTGGCGATGGGCAGCGGTGCAAAGGTCCGCCCCAGCGGCACCGCGCCCGTCACATCGTCCACGCCGATCCGCCCGAACCCAACGGTCAAGGCGCCTTTGATGTCATCGGCCATCCCCTTGGTCCGTCCAATGTCGAAACGGGCGCGCCCGGTCAGCAAAGCAATAGGCGACAGGCCGGCATTCACCGTCCCCATCGGCATTTCGCCCAGCATCAACTGGTCGATCCGCCCGCTCCAGATCGTGCCGCGCACATCCCGCGCACCCAACCCCAGTCTGTCCAGCCCCGCCATGCCCAACGCCACGCGCATAGGCAGGAACATCAGGATCGCCGCGATCAGAACGAGCATCAGGATGATACGAAAGCGGGCAGACAGGTTCAGCCCCTTCATCGCGCCTCTCCCCGCACCAGCAAGGCCTGTACCGACAGGCTGCCTGCCGTCGGACCGGGACGGGCGCTCATCGTCTCTACACGTACGCCCTGCCCTTCCAGTCGCGCGATCCAGGAAAAGAGCGCAATCGGCCGCACTGATGCGATGGCGATGTCCATTCGGTCATTGCCCTGCGCCTGCGCGCGTTCCAGCGTCAGCCCGGCCTCACCCGCGCTTTGTCCGACAAACTGGTCAAGCGCACCCTGCGGGGCGACAGCGGTACGCGGCAACGACCGCAATTGCTTTACCGCGACGCGGATCGCCGCGTTGCGATCCGTCGCCTCATGCATCGCCTCACGCGACGAACGCTGCGCCCGGTCCAACGGCATCGCAATACCGAACCACAGGAAGGTTACAGCCAGCAGGGCGAACATCACGCCCAGCATCCATTGCTCGCGGGGCGACCGTTCCGCCCACATCGCCTTCATCCTGTCCATCATGACTGCACCGTTATATCTGCCAGCGTGCGCCCGCCCGGATCCTGTGACGGCGTTGCGGTAATAGTGAAACCCGCCGCCTGTATCGCCAGCAGCACCAGATTGATGTCGTCCGCCTTGGCCGCAGCCAGCGTTGCGCGGATCATCCCATCGGGGTCGCGCGACAGGCTGGTCAACGACACACCGGGGGCATCCTGCATGGCCGTCATCAGCGCAGCCACCGGCGCCGTAAAGGCCCGCCCGCCTGCACCGCGCGCCGCCAATTGCCCCTCCATTTCCGTCAACGCCTGTTCCGCATCGCTCGCACCGGGCAATATCTGCTGCGCCAGCGTAACGCTTTGCGCATCGAGCCGGCTCGCCTCGCGATGATTTTTGACGATCCCCGTCAGGGCGATCAGCAACCCGATCAACAGGATGATCCCGCACCATAAAGCGATCCGCCCCAGCGCCTGCCCGTCCATCTGACGCCGCACGCGCTTGGCATAATCGCCCTGACGCAGGTTAACCGGCGGCTGCTTCAATGCTGCAATCGCCAGCCCCTCGACCGTGGCAGGCGCAACTTCGACCACGTGGGCATCGCCGATCAGTTCCGCCATCGCCATGTCGTCGGGCATGGCCATATCTACGCCACGCCACACCAGCGCATCGCCGACAATGCCACGCGCAAAGCCGTCCTCAGGCTCCGGCAGCAACAAAGGCGCCGGTACGATCATGTCGGGGTCCAGCCCATGATGCTGCGCCCACAGCAACCAATGCTGCATGTCGGGTCGCCCCGCCACCGCCACCATATGCGGCCGGGCGGGATCATCATTCTCATCGGTAGCGGCGACCAGTTGATCCGCCATGGCAATGCCGCTGGCCATGGCCGCCAACCGCGCCGCAGCCCGTCCTTGCCGTGGGGGCAGATCGGGGTGACTGATCCAGTGCAGCGTCACCTGCCCCGCCGGCGGCACCAGCATGATGCGGTTATCGTCCGGCAGAGCCGATATGCCGCATGCCATCAACCAGTTTGCGCCAGTCCCCGACTGGATCGCTACGTCATCCATCACCCGCGTCCAGCGCGGCTGCGCATCATCCGTTTCGGGCAGATACAGGATCAGGCCGTCGCTCATGCGCCCGCCCCCCAGCTGCGCCGTACCAGCCGCACCGGGCTTTCCCGCGCGTCGATCAGCGCCCGTTCCACCAGTTGCGTTCCCCCGACATCCACCGACACATCTACTCCAAAAAAGCCTGTCGTCATTTTGACCTGTTGCGACACTTCTTCCATCGGCGACAGCCCGACGAGCGAGGGCAATAGCCAGAATTGCTTCACGCTGCCGTAGCCGTCCGCCGGACGCTGCGCCAGCAATTGCCTCGCCTGCCCAACGCTCAACTGTCCCGGTATCAACATGGCGACCAAAGGCGCCTGATCGGGCAGCAGCGTATTGATGTTGAGTGGCGACAAATCCGTGACAGGCAGAGCGCACACCCATGGCCGCGCCAGATCGTAAATGGCGGGCGTAATGCCATGGACGGCGCGCAATTCGCTCGCATCCACCATCATGCGATTGGCCGCGCGATAGGGGCGCTCGGCCTGCATATAGATTTCGTCCTCCGCCCCGCCCGGCTGCGGCACGCTGTCACTATCGACCCAGTCGCCCAGCGCTGCCGCCGCCATCTGCGCCGCGCGCGCATCGACGCCCAGTGCCTGCAACAGCGCCTGAAACTGCTGCACGCCAATGGGACGGACCTTCAGGCCCGTGTCATTCTCACCACTTACCACGCTGTTGAGGTTGAAGCAGTTGCCGCCATCCTTGACCTGTGCCGTCGCGATGCCACCCGGAACCGGCACAGCCTGCGGCGCGCCCATCCATCCCCCCGCCAGCGTCATCTTGGCGGGATTGGACGCGACCAGATCACCGATGCGCAGCCGCGCCATTTCGGTCCCCGCATCGGCAAAGGCACGCGCCTGATCCATCGCCCCGCCATTGCCCGTCATCCGTGTCGCCAGCGCCAGCCGCTCCAGTGCAGTAGACGCGACTACAGCCATCACGGCCACCAGCAGCAATACGGTAAGCAATGCCGCGCCGCTCTCCCTGGGGTTTCGCGGATCAGCCACCGACAGCCTCCCCACCGGCCGCGTCCAGCCGCTCCAATGGTCCCGGCGCTACAAGAAAGCGCAGCGTCACTGGCTGCTCGCCCGTCCGCGTCACCACCATTTCGACGGCGCGCGGCATCAGGTCGGGCTGACCCGGCGTCCAATCCTCGCGCCATTTCCCCTGATTGTCGCGAAAGCGCAGGCCAACATCCTCGACATGCTCCAGCAGCGCGGCCGGTTCTTCGCCCGCAGTACCATCAAGCTGCGCATAAGTCCGCCGCTCCAGCCGCCCTTGCCGCACCCAATATTCGACTTTCTGCACTGAAGGACGCGGCAAGTTGCCCAGATTGTCCCATCCGCCCCTTACGAATTGCAGCACCGGCTGCGCCTCGCCATCGCGATGCGACCAGAAAGCGGGCGCCAGCGTCCCCGCCTCCGTACGGGTAATGCGCGGCACCGCCTGCCCCAGATCAGCCGACAAGGCGCCTGCCGCCCGCTGCACCGCCGCCATATCATCCAGCCGCGCTTTCACCTGCGCCTGCGCCGACACGCTGTTGCCCAGCAACAGCACCCCCGCCCCGGCCAACATCGCAAAGATCATCAACGCAACAAACAGTTCGATCAGCGTGAAGCCGTTTTCGGCGGAACGCGGCGAATAAGTGAAGCCCTGTTGGGCGGCGCGTGGTGAGAAAGTGAAGCCCTGTTGGGCGGCGCGTGGTGAGAAAGTGAAGCCCTGTTGGGCGGCGCGTGGTGAGAAAGTGAAGCCCTGTTGGGCAGAAAGAGTGATGCCCGGTTCCGTTTCATCCGAATAACGCCCCCTACCTCCGTTCGTTTCGAGCGAAGTCGAGAAACGATCAGTACAGCCTACATCACCGCTCACCGCATCCAAAGCGACCGGCAGTTGCTTGCACGGCCGCACCATCACTCGACCACCCGCACAAAACTCAACACCACCGGCGATGCGCCGGGCTGACCGTCAACGGTCAGGTCGACCTGCATTAACCGCTTGTCGTCAGTTGCCTTGACGACGCGGCTCCAGTGCCAGTGACGTCCGCCATTCTCGACCGTTCCTTCTGCCTCACCGGTCCCCGGCGCGACCGGATCGGTCTGCACTTCAACCATCAGGTTGCGGGCGACGATCTGGCCCAATGCCTTACTGTCGATGTCCGCCGCCGTGCGCAGCGTCACCCCCTGCAATCGCACCAGTGCCAGCGCCGCCAGACTGAACACCGCCAGTGCAACCAGCATTTCGAGCAGCGTGAAGCCGTTTTCGGCGGAACGCCGCGAAGACGTGAAGCCCTGTTGGGCGGAACGCGACAAAGACTTGAAGCCCTGTCGGGCTTTGTTTCCCGGCTCAGTCACCGACCACGACCTTTCCGGCCATATCGACGGTAACGGACACCCGTTCCGCTTCCCGCGCCAACGTCACTGAAACGGGATCGGTCGGAAGGCCCGTCCCGTCAAAACCGATCTGTTGCTGCCCGTCCTTGCCCACCAGAGCGCGGGTGCCGGGTTTCCAGTTGACCGCGACGAACGGCTTGCTGTCCATCTCGACCCATTGCCCGCCCTCGCGGCGCTGAAAGCCATAGCCTGACGCGGAAACCCAAACACCCATCGGGCGCGCCGTGACGACCGCTTCGTCGCGCGCGGCGGCGACGCGCGCGGCAAAGCGGTCGGCATCGTCGATCACCCGGCCACGCGGATCGGGGATCGCCAGCACCACGGCAGCCGAAATGAAGCCGATGATCGTCAGCACGACCATCAGCTCCACCAGCGTAAAGCCATTCTCCTGCAGTTCAGAGTTCGCTGGAATAAATGTCGGCATTCTCATTCTCGCCGCCCGGCTGGCCATCGGCGCCCAGCGAGCTGATGTCGAACGCGCCTCTCTTGCCCGGCACGGTGTAGAGATAGGCCCGGCCCCACGGATCCTGCGGCAGCTTTTTGATATAGCCACCCCGGCGATAGCGCTGCGGCTGGGCCAGCGACGCGGGTGGGTTCAACAGCGCCTGCAACCCATCGGTCGACGCCGGATAGGTCAGATTGTCGAGCCGATACTGCTCCAGCGCCTGTTCGATGGTGGAGATGTCCGCCTTCGCCTTTTCGACCCGCGCCGTATCGGTGGCCGGAATGACATTGATCGCCACGATCGTCGCCAGCAGGCCGATGATGACGATGACGACCATCAGTTCGACCAGCGTGAAGCCGTGTTCGGCGGAACGCTTCGAAAACATGAAGCCATGTTCGGCGGAATGCTTCGAAAACATGAAGCCGTGTTCGGCGGTGCGACCGATCCCCTTTTCGTCATCCCCGCGAAGGCGGGGATCCATCTCCCCTACCTCATATTCAGGTTCAGGGTTGAGAGATGGATTCCCGCCTTCGCGGGAATAACGGAAGGAAAGAAGCTTTGGCATATTCAACTCCTTCAAGCCCCAGTCAGGCTTTGCAGCTGCAAGATCGGCAGCAGGATGGACAGAATGATGACGGCGACGATGCCACCCATCAGTATGATGATGACAGGCTCCAGCATGGCGAGCGCCGCCGATGTGAAACCGTCAAATTCGCGTTCCAGATAGTCGGCGGCTCGCTCCAGCATGGTGTCGAGCCGCCCTGCACTTTCTCCGCTCGCCGCCAGATAGACGAGCAGCGGCGGAAACACGCCCGCCCGGCGCAGAGCGGCCGACAGACTGCCACCGCCACGGATCGCCTCGACAATATCGTCCGACGCCTTGCGCAGCACCCTGTTGTGGACGGTATTGGCGGTCAGCGACAATCCTTCCATCAATGGCAACCGGCTCGCCACCATGGTCGACAATGTGCGCGCCATACGCGCCGCGTGCAAATCACGGATCAAGCGCCCCAATAGCGGCAGGCCAAGCAGCATCGCGTCGAAACGATATCGAAATGCCTCGATCTTCAACGCCCGCCAGAAACCCACCCCCGCCAGCGCCATCAGGATCAGCAGCAACCACCAATAGGCGGCCAGAAAAGCGGAAATGGCCATCACCATGCGGGTCAGGAACGGCAATTCCTGCCCCACCGTGTCAAACTGCTCCACCACCTTGGGCACGACAAAAATCATCAACGCCGCGACCACGAAGATGGCGAAGGTCGCCAGCACAGTGGGATAGGCGATGGCCGTCAGCACCTTTGACCGCATCACCGCCTGCCGTTCCATCAATATGGAAAGGCGATCCATGATAGTGGGCAGGCTGCCCGAGCTTTCACCGGCCGAAATCATCGCGCGGTAAAGCGGCGGGAAACTTTTCGGCTCCGCGCCCAGCGCATCAGCCAACCGCCGTCCCTCTAACACGCCGCCATGCACCTTGCCCACGATCGCGCGGACATGATCCTGTTCGCTCTGCCGTCCGATAGTGCGCAGCGATTCTTCCAGCGGACTGACCTGGATCAGGGTCGAAAGTTGGCGGGTAAAGAGCGTCAGTTCCTTCGAAGACAAACGCGGCGCGCGGAGTGACAGACCGGCCCGCTTGCGCGCCGTTTCCACCGCCCCCGGCTCGATCCGCACGATGAACAGCTTGCGCGCGTCCAGCTTGGCGCGCGCATCGTCCATATCACCGGCCTTCACCGACCCTTTGCGCTCCCGGCCTGCCGGGTCGATTGCGACATAGTCGAAATCAGCCATCGGCGATATTTTCCACCTCCGGCGCATCGCGACGCGACACGCGAATGGCTTCCTCGACCGTGGTCTGCCCGTCGCGGACCAGTGCCCGCGCCGCCGACCCCAGATTGGGCGCGTTGAGGAAAGCATGTCGCGCGATTAGCGATTCATCGCCGCCATCGTTAATCAGGCGACGGATGGTATCGTCGACCCGGATCGCCTCGAACACGCCAATACGCCCCTTATAGCCCGTATTGCTGCATTCCGGGCAGCCCCTCGCACGATAGATGATCGTGCCAGGGTCGAAGCCCAGCAACGCAGAAGCCGACTTGTCGGCCTGCACCGGCTCACGGCAATGCTGGCACAGCCGCCGAACCAGCCGCTGAGCAATCACCGCGCGCAATGTAGACGCCAGCAGGAACGGCTCGACCCGCATGTCACGCATGCGTGTGATCGCACCGACCGCATCATTGGTATGCACCGTCGACAGCACCAGATGCCCGGTCAACGACGCCTGCACCGCGATTTCCGCGGTTTCCCGGTCACGGATTTCGCCGACCATCACAACGTCGGGATCCTGACGCAATATGGCGCGCAATCCGGCAGCGAAGGTCAGCCCGACCTTGGCATTGACCTGCGTCTGCCCCACGCCTTCAATCGCATACTCAACCGGGTCTTCGACCGTCAGGATGTTGCGGCTGCCATCGTTCAGCGTCCGCAAGCCTGCATAAAGCGTCGTCGTCTTGCCCGATCCGGTAGGCCCCGTCACCAATATGATGCCATTGGGTTCGGACAGCCCTTCCCGGAAAATCCGGTCCGGCGCCCCCGTCATGCCCAGCAGGTCGAGGTTGATGCCCGCATTCTCCTTATCCAGGATACGCAGCACCACCCGTTCACCCGCACGGCTCGGCAAAGTCGACACACGCACGTCCAGCAATTTCCCGCCCAGCGTCAGGCCGATACGTCCGTCCTGCGGCACGCGCCGTTCTGCAATGTCCAGCCGTGCCATCACCTTGATACGGCTCACCACCACCGGCGCGACATGGGGCGGCATGCGCAACGTCTCGCGCAGAACGCCATCCACGCGCATCCGCACGATCAGGCCCGTTTCATAGGGTTCGATGTGAATATCCGACACGCCCTGCCGCGCGGCTTCGGCAATGATGCCGTTGATCAGGCGGATGGCTGGCGCATCATCCGCGCTGTCGAGCAGGTCGTCGGCCGTTGGAATGTCAGCGGCCAATATGTCCAGTTCATCCGCCCCGACCTCCAGCGATCCGGCCATCGCTGCGGCGCTGCCCTCCATCGCATAATGATCGGACAGGTGCCGGTCGAACTGTACCGGATCGACGAATTGCACGTCGAAACTGCGCGCCAGATGCCGCCGCACTTCCAGCAATATGCGCGGATCGCTGCCCTCGCGCACCGCGATGGTCAGCCTGTCCCCATCCAGCGGCAACAGCACCACACCGTGCTTTCGCGCAAAGCCATAGGGTATGTCGATGGCGCGTGCGCCCATGATTGGCGCAGAAGCGGCTGCTTCGCTCACCGATTTTCTCCGCTTGCGGGGATTTCGACCGGGCGCACCACGCCGCTCGACTGGCGAACGGTCGGCTCGACCATCTGACTTCCGATCTGCTGGTTCTCCCCCCGTTCACCGGCGGGCGGGCGGACCATCATGTCACCGGCCTGCGGCGCGACAGGCGGGGTCGCGCCCATATAGTCGCGCACCAGTTCATCGATGGTCGGCTCCTGATCGGGATTGCGCTGCAACTGCATGCCCCGCACATAGCCATAGCGCTGCTGCGTAAGCCGTTGTGCGTCTTCCTTGGACCGCAGGATGGTCGGCCGGATGAAGACCATAAGGTTCGTCTTCGACCGGCTCTTGCTGCGCGACTTGAACAATTCGCCAATCCCCGGAATATCGGACAGCAGCGGAATGCGCTCGATCGTGCGCCGCTCATTATCGTCCAGCAGTCCGCCAAGCGCCAGAATCTCGCCGTCATCGACCGTCACGGTCGTTTCGATCTCACGCTTGTTGATGATAAGATCGCTGTTGCTGGTGCTGACCGGCCCGGCGACGCTCGACACCTCCTGCTTCAGGAACAGCTTGATCGCGCCGCCTGTGTTGATCTGGGGCTTCACCTCCAGCTTGATGCCCACGTCCTGCCGCTGCACGGTACGGAACTGGTTGTCGAAATTCTGGCTCAGTGCCTCGCCGGTCGTCACCGGCACCTGTTGCCCGACCAGTATCGACGCCTTCTGATTGTCCAGCGTCATCACCGACGGCGTAGACAGCAGATTGCTCTCCGTATCCGACTTCACCGCATTGATGATCGCACCGAAAATGCCATTGCCGCCAATGCTACCGCCCAGCCCGGCAATAGCGCCGGTCGCGCTTTGCAAACTGCTTACCGCCGCCGACTGAAGCGTGCTGGACAAGTCGCTGTTGGTCTGCGTCTCGGTCGTCGTGGTCGATCCGTCAGCCGCAACTACAGTCGTTTTGGTCGTACCCAACTGATCCGCTGCGTATGCACCAGCCAAGGTCAGTAAGTTAGGTTGCGCATTGGAGTAATTGGTGGCTGCAAAGCCCGTCTTCGTACTGCCGATCAGGAATTGCACGCCCAGACGTTTGGCGGCCGCATTGCCGATCTCCACGATAATCGCTTCGACCAGCACCTGTTCGCGGCGCGTATCGATCTGGCGGATCGTCTCGCCCAGCATCCGTTGCACGTCGCTGTTCGCCGCAACGATGATGGCATTGGCGCCCTCGTAGCGGGTTACGATCGCAGGCCCGCGTGTTGAAATGCCGCCTCCATTGGCAGAAGAAGAGGACGCAGCCGCCACCGGCGCGGCCGCCTGTGAAGCGGGAGCAGCGCCCTGCCCACTCCCAGCTGCCGGTGTCGAAGTCGTCACCGGCTGGCTGGTCGACTGCCCGATCAGTTGCTGCAAAACCGGCAACAATTTTTCCGCATCGGCATGTTCCAGCCAATAGACGCGAATTTCCGTGCCACTCGCCGCCTGTCGGTCCAGTTCCCGCGCCATATTGGCCAGCCGCGCCACACTGTTGGCATCGCCCCGGATCGCCACCGCATTGCTGCTGTCGATCGGCACCACGGTGGCGGCGGACGGCGCGCTGTTATCCGCACCTCCGCCTCCCGCGACCAGCGCCTGAAGCGACGTCGCGATTTCACGCGCACCGGCATTTTTCAGCACCACCATCTGTACCGACGACGTGTCGCGGTCGATCCGGCCGATCACCTGCCGGATACGGCTGATATTGTCGGCATAGTCCGCCACGACCACGCTGTTGCCGGCGCGATTGGCCGTCACCGACCCATCCTTGCTGACAAGTGGACGCAGCGTTTCCAGCGCACTGGCCGCATCGATCGAGCGCAGGCGGAAAACCTCGGTAACAAAGCTGTTCCGGTTGCTCGCCTGTCCGACGCCGCTAGGCTGCCCGGCCGCGCCATCGGCTGGCTGAATGCGATAGGCTCCTCCGGGGGCGGGCACAGCGACCAGCCCGTTGGCACGCAAGGTAGACAGGAAAATCTCGAAATATTCGGATCGTGACAGCGGCCGGTCGGTCACGACCGACACCTTCCCCTGCACCCGATTATCGATGATGAAGGTGCGCCCCGTGACCCGCGCCGCATCCTGAATGAAGGCACGAATATCGGCGTCACGCACGTTCAACGTCTGCTGTGCCTGAGCGGGACCGGCCAGCGGAGCCGCCAGCACCAGAGCCATCGCGGCGGAGAGAAGAAATTTCCGGGTCATCGATCCTGCAATATAAGATTGACCGAAGCGACGGCAGCGCCGCGTTCGACGGTGAAGGAAAGCCGCGCACCGGGCGCGATCTGGTTCTGAACGGCCGCCATGTCACTGACCGGCTGGCCATTGACCTGTGTCACGATGTCGCCGGGGCGAAACCCGGCTCCGGCAAAGGCCGGCCCCCGCGACTGCACGGCAAGGCCCGTGATCCGTCCGTCCTGCATGCGCGGGGCAAAACCGATGTCGCGCTTCAGCGTCTGCACATCGGGCTGGTTGGGCTGAGCGGGCGGTGCAGCGGGTGCGGGGGCATTCGGCGCGCTTCCAGATTCGGCAGGCCCGGTACTGGGAGCGGGAACCGACTGGTCCATGAACACCTGTTCCTCCGCTCCACCACGATCGATCGTCACATGGTCGAACGACACGGACTTCAGCACGACGCCCGGCAATATCTCGTCACCCACGGCATAGCTGTTCTGCACCCCATCGGGGGTCGCGATGATCGCCGAACCCTGCCCCGTCCCTTCATTCAGACGGATACCGTGAACAGTGATCGCCAGCGATGTGACGACGGCATTGCCATCGCCAGACGGAGCATCCGCGCGAAAGAAAGGGTCGAAACTGGCAAAAAGCGCCTGACGGGCATTAGCGGACATGATTTGAGCCTGCCGCCCATCCCACATGCCAAAGCTGCCGACCGGAGTCGCCACGGCCCAGATCAGGCGCGCAATCTGCACCATCATCAGCGCGAGCAACATCCGCTCGACCAGCGTCGTCCAGTTGATGGCGCGCGTCGTCACCGGCCTGCGACTGCGGACCCGGTGCAACAAATGGCCAAATGGCATTTCCATGATGCGATCTCACCCCCATCGGCCCTCAAGCCTGTCGATCCCGCAGCCTGCTAGAAAAATCTGATTACCGCAAAATGACAATCATGTTTCAGTAATTTGACAATGAAATCGGACGAGATGAGCGGGTTGCTTTTCCGGCCTGGAACGATAGCACCGGGGTCGATTACGCCTTCGCAGCATTGGGACAGCCATGCCCTCTAATCCGCCTTCCGTCACTCCCCCCATCGCGATCGACGGCGATCCCGAATGGATCGGCGCACACCCCCGCATTCAGCGCGTTCCCAATCGCGATCTCACCCTCTTCATCCAAAAGTCATTTCTCTCGTCCGATGAATGCACCGCCCTGATCGACCGGATCGACGCCAATCGCCGCCCATCCACCATCGCGGACCCCAATGGCGACGGCTATTTCCGTACCAGCGAGACATGCGATCTCGACGTCGCCGACCCGTTCGTCGCCGAAATCGATGCGAAACTCTGTGCATTCGCCGGCATCGACCCGGCCTATGGCGAACCCATTCAGGGCCAGCGCTATGATGTGGGGCAGGAATTCAAGGCGCACACCGACTTTTTCGACCCGCGCGGCGTCGATTTCGCAAAATATTGTTCGGTCGCCGGTAATCGCACCTGGACCTTGATGGTCTATCTGAACCAACCGGCAGCAGGCGGCGCTACCCGCTTCACAAAGATCGGAAAGACCGTTCAGCCCGAAACCGGCAAGCTACTCGCGTGGAACAATCGTCTCTCCACCGGCCAGCCCAATGAAGCCAGCCTGCATCATGGCATGAAAGTCCGCACCGGCGTGAAGCATGTCATCACGAAATGGTATCGCGAAAAACCCTGGGAATGACAGTGCCGCCTCATTTTGCCGGAGATGCGCGAACATGATCCTGTCGATTCGACTGCTGATGCTTGCCGCAACAACCGCCCCCCTCAGTCCAGACGCGACCAATCTTTCTTCTTCTATCGCAATGATCGGCCAGGCAGCAGAAGCCAGACAGGTGCTGCTCAAGCACGAGGGGCAGCAGTCCGCAGCCACACTCGTTCAGCGGGCGACGATCACGAATTGCTCGTTTTTTTTGGCAACGCAGGTCCATCGGCAGGAAGTGAGAGGCGTGTCCTTTGATTTTTCCCGCAACAGTCGGATCATCGCCAACGCGAAGAACAGCATCGAACTCAGCAATCTCAAAGGCAAATCACCGTCCCTGACCATTCAGGTGATCGCCAACCGTCGGAAGATGATGGATGCCCTGACGAACATTCGGGATCATTGCAGCAACGGCCCGACCCTTTTTTAATCGAATGCTCAAACACGCCTCCGGTGACGAGGGCGCGCGCCCTCATTCATTCAGGATGGCTTGATAAACGCGACGGCGCACGCCATATAGGTCGTGCCGGGTTCGCCCGGCTATGGTGATAAATTGTGTCGCGTAATAGATGCAGCGGACCCGGGGGCAGTACCCGGCGGTTCCACCACATATCCCGGCCGCCTTTGGCAGGACGGGGTTTCTGATGGGGCCGAACTAGGATCGACGTGTGTTCAAAGGCGATGTTTTTACCCGGCCCGTGTAAGCCGTTAAACTGTGCAAAACTCACAAGTGCCAACGATAACGAAGCACTCGCCATTGCAGCGTAATTGAGGGCCTCACGGCCTGACATTACTCTAAAATAGCGCGGTTGAACCCACCGGGCAACAGAAGGGAATTCAGCGGCCTCCGGAGGCGCCGGGCAACAGAAGCCTCCGGACTTTCCCCATGACTGGCGAAAATGCTGCAAAAAGATGCGGATGTATAACTACGTCTGCACCCGCTGCCCTGCCAACCGCCGTACCTATCCGCTGACCTGTCACGTGCCGGGGCGTGCGATGCGCGCCCATGCCCGCCCGCGTCGTGCCGCGCAGCAATCGAATCACTAGCAAGGTCCGCATATTCATTTCGATTGCACTTTTGTGACATATTGAAGAAAAACTTTTAATTAATTGATTTTAAACAGAAGAAAATCCTTTTAACGCTTCCAGCACCCTATTGCCGTCATGTCATCACAGTGAAATAATAACCGCTATATTAGGAAATTTTTTCTGGAGAAATGACATGACGAAGGCCGTTATTTTCGCCGCCATCCTGATGGGTGCCGCGACGCCAATGGCGGCTCACGCCGCGCCCGACAGCCTTCAGGAAGTGGGCCTGCCGGATGGCCGACTCGCTGCGACTGCACTGGAGGCCGGTGATTTCGCAAAAGCGCAACGGCGCCTGATCGCCGTTCGCCCCGATGCCGCCAATGATCCGGCCCGCCTTATCAATCTGGGCAACGCCTATGCCGGGATGGGCCAAACGACCGCAGCACGCGACATCTACACCCGCGCGCTTTATGCTCCCGATGCCATGCTCGTCCTGGCCAACGGTACCGAAGAATCGTCCCGCTCCATCGCTCGTCGGGCACTGAATCGCCTGTCACCCAGCTACGCGATGCGATAAGAGCAATCTTCATTTTGACGTCATCCTGGGCGCCCTTCGAAAGGAGGAGCGCCCAATTGTCATTCATTCGCCGCAAATGTCTTTTTTGTGTAATATCACAGTCCCCGAAATGTCATAGAAAACCAACATTGGTGTCATTCAGCAAGCCTACTTGCCGCTCCTGAGGGCGACAGGGGGCGTTGTCCGATTCGAAATTCCCCTGCGCTCCGCACTTCAACCATCCCGGTACGAACCGGAGCGGAGACGACATGGCCAAGATTAACCGTATCCATACGATCCTGATGGCGAGCTGCGCCTGTGTAGGCCTTAGCGCCTGCGGCGCCGACGACATCGCTTCGCCGGGCGAAGGCACTATTGTCATCCCCGCGCCGACCCCGACGCCGACCCCCACTCCGACGCCGACGCCAACCCCTACTCCAACGGCCGTAACCCCGGCTGCCGCCTGCCCGACCATCTCGGGCAGCGTCCAGCTGACCGACGCCGGCACCATCAGCGATGGCACCAACACGTGGCGCAACTGCGCCTTCCCGGCGCGCTTCACCAGTTCGACCGCCATTTCCAAGCAGGCCGGCGTCATCTACTCGATGCCCGGCCGCGTTGACGTCGGCACCGATCAGGGTGCTGCCAGCACCGGTAACAATGTGACGCTGACGATTGATCCGGGCGTCACCATCTTCGCCGGCACCGGCAACACCTTCCTGGCGGTCAACCGCGGCAACCGCATTAGCGCCGTGGGCACCGCCAGCCAGCCGATCATCTTCACCAGCCGCGAAAACGTGCTGGGCACCAGCACCGACCAGTCGTCGGGCCAGTGGGGCGGCGTCGTGCTGCTCGGCCGTGCGCGTATTACGGACTGTCAGGCACCGGCCGCCGCTCCCGGCACCACCGCTTGCGAACGCGACACCGAAGGCGCCAGCAACGCCCTTTATGGCGGCGCAGCCGATGACGACAATTCGGGCCGCATGTCCTATGTTCAGATCCGCTATTCCGGCTTCGTCCTCTCGGGCGCCAGCGAGCTTCAGGGTCTGACCCCCTCGGGCGTCGGCACCGGCACGCAGCTTGACCATATCCAGGTCCACAACAGCTCGGACGACGGCATCGAAATCTTCGGTGGATCGGTTCACCCGCGCTATCTGGTCCTGACCGGCAACGAAGACGACAATCTAGACACCGACGTCGGCTATCGCGGCACCGTTCAGTTCCTGCTAAGCATCCAGCGCGAAGGCAATAACATCGGTGACGGCTTCCTCGAAACCGACTCCAACGGTGGCTCGGCCTCGAACAATGGCGAAGACGCCCTGCCACGTCAGTACCTCAAGGTGGCCAACTTCACCGCCATCAACCGTTCGACCACGGGCAGCAACGCAGCCGCCATGCTGGCGCGGGGCGGCGCAGACGTCGCTCTGGTCAACGGTCTGGTCGTCAGCCCGACCCAGACCTGCCTGCGCATCGACAGCACCACCACGACCCGCGCGGCCGACACCGCGCTTCAGGATGCCGGCGCACCGCGTTACATCTCGGTCGCGATGCAGTGCCTCGCCGCTACGCCCTTCTCGGGCAGCCGCGGCGTCGATGCTGCCACCGTCCGCTCGATCTTCACCGCTGGCGCAAACAGTACGATCAGCTACACCCCGTCGCTGAGCAGCCTGTTCATCAACGGTGCGACCGAAACCGCGCTGGTGGCCACCGATCCCAAGACGATCGACAGCAATTTTGCCACGACCAACTATGTCGGCGCCGTCCGTGACAGCAGCGACACCTGGTATGCTGGCTGGACCTGCAACTCGGTGACGGCAAACTTCGGCACCGCCAGCCGGAATTGCACCGCCATCCCGACGACCTGATCGGACCCACGACCTCAACAGGGGCGGGGGAGCGTTGCTTGCGCTTCCCCGCCCCCTTTGCTCTGAATTTTCCCAAGGGGGACACCTAGCATGTCGAAGCCGCTCAGCCTGGCGCGCCTGCTCCTGATTTCAACCGCTTTGTCTGCTCCTGTTCTGGCGACACCAACCGCCTTGGCGCAGTCTGACACAACAGCGGGCAGCGCGGGTGGGTCGATCACCCCCGGCGCGCCCGGCACGCCCAGCGGCATGCCCTCCGCCGCCGATCAGGCCGACGCCGAATCCGGCAATGTGGATGTCTCCATCCCCGGCGCCGACATCATCGTCACCGGCCGCCGCACCAGCAATATTTCGCAGTCCGCGCCGCAGGTCGTCAACGTCCTGTCCGCCGCCGATATCAAGCGCACGGGCGAAGGCGACATCGCCGGCTCGCTTCAGCGCGTCACCGGCCTGTCGGTCGTGTCGGGCGGCTATGTCTATGTGCGCGGCCTTGGCGATCGCTACTCGCTCGCCCTGCTGAACGGCTCGCCGCTTCCCAGCCCGGAACCTTTGAAGCGCGTCGTTCCGCTCGACATCTTCCCGACCAGCGTCATTGCATCGACACTGGTTCAGAAAAGCTACTCGGCCAATTTCCCCGGTGAATTTGGCGGCGGCGTCATCAACCTGACGACCAAGGCGATCCCGACCGAATCCTATCTGGAATTCGGCGTGGGCAGCTCTGCCAACACCGAAACGTCCGGCCAGATGGGCTACACCCATTATGGCGCCAAGTCCGACTGGACCGGCTTTGACGACGGCACGCGCGACGTACCCGGCCTGCTGAAGCAGGCAATCGGCAGCGGCATGGCCTTTTCCAACATGGATCGGTCTGATCTGCGCGCCATCGCCATGCAGTTCCAGAACAGCAACACCTCGGTCGTTCAGCGCACAAACAGCCTGCCGTTCAACTTCAATGGCACGCTCAACGCCGGCACCGCGTTCGACTTTGGCAGCGATGGCCGCATGGGCGTGATCGCCACCGCGTCGTACAGCAACAAGTGGCGCACCCGCTCCACCCTGCAACAGGCGTCGCTCGACGTGGCACAGGGCGCGGGCCGCGATTTCACGCAGGTCAGCACCGATAATGAAGTCACGGTCAACGGCCTGCTCGGCTTCGGGCTGGAATGGGGCGCGCAAAAGCTGCGCTGGACCAACCTCTACATCCGCGACACGCTGAAGCGCAGCGCGCTGGCCCTTGGCACCAACGACGGCCAGATTCAGGGCGCCGATTACATGAACCAGAGTACCGCCTGGTACGAACGTCAGTTGATCGACACCCAGATGGTCGGCGAATTCAAGCTGACCGACGCGCTCAGCCTGGACATGCGCGGCGGCTATGCCAATTCGCAGCGTGAGGCGCCCTATGAGCGCGAATTCACCTATGTCCGCACCAACGTTGCCACCACGACCGATCTGGTAGGCGATCGCTTCGTCAACGCACTCAATCGTCAGCGCGGCGATGCCTCGATCACCTTCAGCGATCTGAACGAAGACCTCTGGTCGGCCGGCGCCGATCTCAGCTACAAATTCTCGCCGGCGGTCACGCTGACGGCGGGTTACGCCTTCACGGATACGAAGCGTACCTCTTCGCGTTATGAATTCCATTATGACGCGACCAACCTGCCGCTCGCCGTGCAGCAGTTGCGCCCCGACTATCTTTTGTCGGACGCCTCGATCCAGCTCTATGACATCAGCCTGCTTGAATTTTCGGGCAATTACCCGGTCTATGACGCGGCTCTGCGCGTCCACGCCGGCTATGGTCAGATTCAGGCCGAACTCGTGCCGGGTGTCAGCGTCAATGCCGGCGTCCGTTATGAAAAAGGCGACATGTCGGTCACGGGCATCGACGTCTACAATACCGGCGCCACCCCCTTCAATCAGATCAAGCGCGATTACTGGCTCCCCGCCGTCACCGTCACGGTGGAAGCGGCCAAGGGTCTGCAATTCCGTGCGAGCGGTTCGAAGACGATTGCCCGTCCCCAGTTCCGCGAACTCATCTCGCAACCCTTCCTCGACACCGAATCCAACCGTTTCTATCGCGGCAACCCCTATCTTCAGGACAGCCAGCTCTGGAACGCGGAAGCGCGCGTCGAATGGTATATGGGCCGTGATGAGCGCCTGACTGCGGCGGGTTTCTTCAAAAAGATCGACAATCCGATCGAAACCTTCACCACCATCACCGACACCTATAATGTCACCACCAGCTTCGCCAACGCACCCGAAGCGACATTGTGGGGCTTCGAACTGGAAGCGCAGAAATATATCCCGCTGGATGGCTGGGATTCCGATTTCTTCGCCAGCCGCCGTATCGCCCTGATCGGCAACTACACCTATACCCAGTCGAAGCTGAAGGTGAAGGACGGGGATACGACCATCCCCTATACCTACACCACCGGCGACCTCCCGGCGGCGTCCGACTATTTCCTGAACGGCGTACCGCTCACGGGCCAGTCGGATCATCTGGTCAATCTGCAACTGGGTCTGGAGGATACGGACAAGCTGTCGCAGCAAACGCTGCTGCTCACCTACGCCAGCCCCCGCGTCACCAGCCGTGGTCCCAATCTTCAGCCTGACATCAAGGAAAAGCCCGGCTTCACGCTGGACTTCGTCGCGCGTCAGGGCGTGAAGCTGCCGGGCGGCATCAACAGCGAATTCAAGTTCGAGGCGCGCAACATCACCGGCCGCAAATTCCAGGAATATCAGCAGGCCGGCGATACGAAGGTTTTTTATAATCGGTACAAGATCGGCACCACCATCGCCGCATCCATGACCATCGCCTTTTGATCGATCCGATCGGCAGCTTCGGGGGCCGGATCGCCACGCGCGATCCGGCCCCTTTTTCTTTAGCCCCTGCCTGCGCGCCCCTGCGCGCGGCCTGCAATTGCACCCCCGCCCATATTGCTCTATGGGCCAGCGCGAGCAGCCCCGGCACCCGCTGATCCTTTCCGATTCGCGTTTGCCGGGGTCTATTGTTTTTGAAAAAGAAGACAGGAACGCGCATGGCCCGTCGCCGCCAGATTTACGAAGGCAAGGCAAAGATCCTTTACGAAGGCCCGGAGCCTGGCACCATCATCCAATATTTCAAGGATGACGCCACCGCCTTCAATGCCCAGAAAAAGGGCACTATTTCCGGCAAAGGCGTGCTGAACAACCGTATCTCCGAGCATATCTTCACCCTGCTCGGTCAGATCGGCGTGCCGACCCATTTCATCCGCCGCCTGAACATGCGCGAACAGCTGGTTCGTCAGGTCGAAATCGTGCCGATCGAAGTCGTCGTGCGCAACGTCGCTGCCGGATCGCTCAGCAAGAAGCTCGGCATTGAGGAAGGCACGCAGCTTCCCCGCACCCTGATCGAATATTGCTACAAGGATGACGCGCTGGGAGACCCGCTGATCTCCGAAGAGCATATCGCCTGCTTCGGCTGGGCTACGCAGGAAGAGATGCACGACATTGCCGACATGGCAATCCGCATCAACGACTTCATGTGCGGTCTGTTCGCCGGCATCGGCATCCGCCTGATCGACTTCAAGCTGGAATTCGGCCGTCTCTATGATGGCGATTTCAGCCGCATCATTCTGGCCGACGAAATCAGCCCGGATGGCTGCCGTCTGTGGGACATGGCCACCAACGAAAAGCTGGACAAGGATCGATTCCGCCGCGATCTGGGCGGCGAAGTCGAAGCCTATCAGGAAGTGGCGCGCCGTCTGGGCCTCATGCCCGAAGGTCTGGATACCACTGTCCTCGACCTCGACACCCATCGCAAGAAGCGCGAGAAGGACTAAAAGAAGGGCCGGCCATAGCGCCGGCCTTTTTTTACATGGTGTTTTTTACATGGCGTTGCCAGCTTCGCTCCGTTCGTTTCGAGCGCAGTCGAGAAACGCCGCTATGGCAACACGCTCGAACCAAACGAATGGCGATCTGCTGTGGATCAACCTACCACAGCATCCGCAACCAGCTTCACCCCCAACAGCACCATCATCACATAGATGAACGTGTAAAAACGCGCCGGATCGACCTTGCGCACCAACACCACCCCGGCAAAGGTCGACGCGATCGCCACCGGCGCCAACATCGCCGTCGCCGTCAGATTTTCGCGCGTAAACTGGCCCAGCGCTGCATAGGCTGGCACCTTGATCCAGTTCATCGCCGCAAAGGCGATCGCCGTCGTCCCCACCAATATGTCGCGCGGCAATTTCTTGGGCAGCACCCACATCTGAAACGGCGGCGCGCCCGCATGCGCAATCTGACTGGTGAAGCCGGTAACGACACCAAAGATCATGCCCACCCAGCCGGGCGAATTGGACGGCAACACGATCGCCCCGCCCCGCTCCACCCACAAGCGTTGCAGGCCAAAGATGATCGATATGGCACCCAGCGCGCCCAACACCGCGCTTTCCGGCACCTCCGCCGCGAAAAGATAGCCCAGCGCCACGCCCGCCGCCATGCCGGGCAGCATCACCCGCAATATCCCGCCATCCCAACTGCGGCGAAATGCCCAGACACTCACGGCGTCCTGCATGATCAGGATAGGCAGCATGATCGCCGCAGCGCGCACCGGATCGATGGCCAGCGCCAAAATCGGCATGGCCAATGCCCCCACCCCGGCAAATCCCCCCTTGGCCAGTCCGGATATGACGACGGCGACGATGGCACAGCCATAATAGAAATAATCGGGATGCATGCCATGCCCTTAGAACAGGGGAAAGCCGATGAAAATGGGCGACTGCGTAAGAACGGCCAGTGCCGTCTCGCTGCCCCCATCTCACCATGGCTGCCGCTATTCCAACGTCATCTCGTCCTTGAACCGGCCCCGCTTTTTATGACTTAAATCGACCATTTGCGGACGTTTAAGTTCCGTATGAAATCACCTCATTGCAGTCATTCGCGGTAGCAGGCACAAATCGTCCAATGAGATTTCTCCGCCTTCTGCAATCCGGTTCGGTAGGCCTTCTGGTAGCATTGACGCCTCCCGCTGCCGCGCAGCCACAAGCCGTTTCAGAAGATTTTGTCCTTGGTGCATGGTCCGATCCCGCGACGTGCAACATCAACAATGCTCAGTCGAAGACCGTGTCCGATGTACACCGCCAAGGTGCTGCTCTAAATGGACAGTGCGTTTCTATTGACGGATTTTGGATGACGCGGGCGATTTTCGGACGAGCCAGCGACGCAAAGAAAAAGCGTTCAAATGTAACAGCCACCTTGAACCGGAAGCGCGTAGGCATTTACGCCAAAGAAGACGTTCTTGATCGAGCGCCTTCAAAACCTTCATACGTCAGGCTTGTCGGGATAATCGACCAATGTGAAACTGCGTGGCCCGGAGCGATGATGGTGATGGGTTACTGCCACTACACGGGAGGACCGATAATAAAGGTCTCCCAAGTGCTGCACGCCGATAGCGAGTAGGTCCGGTGATTGCGGCAGCTTTGCTCTTTCATGTGCCACAACCCGACAGTCCGCTCTGAACCGCCCCGAGATTGCCGGAGGGCTTAACTCCTGAGAGTGAGGGTCTACGATGAGCAAGACGACGAACAAGTTCGCCCCTGAGGTTCGGGAGCGAGCGATCCGGATGGTACTGGATCACGAGGG
>JAJZQN010000003.1 GCA_021847605.1 Pseudomonadota bacterium
CAGTCGGGTAGGTGCGGCCCCTTGCGGAGCCGCACCCCCCTAAGAACCGGACGTGCCGCTTTCGCGGCATCCGGCTCAAGCCTCTAGCAAGCCCGGTTTGACCCGAACCAGCAGTACCGACAACCCAGTCAGAGAGGGCTGGGCGGGGAGGACCTAAACGTCGGCCCAGTGGGATGGCTTCGCCGTGTGACGAAGTAGCTATCCCAGATGGGGTCGAACGGATTGGCGTCCGCCCGGATTTTGACGTGACGACGGATGGCTAGATCGGCGGCTTGGAACAGCCGCACGAGCGTAGTTTGTCCAGCGTGGTCAGTCGTAACTGCCCGGAACACCCAGTTGCGCGTGCCAAGGCGGGGGAAGTATTTGTCCTTCACCCATTGGCGCGGCTTATGGGGGTGCCTGCGGCAGGCCCACCGCCAGAGGAGCTCCCAGATGGCATGATCGACCTTGGTGAAGGTGCGACTTGCCACTTGGTTGCGATGATAGGTGGCCCACCCCCGGATGATGGGATTGAGCCGATCTATCAGTTCCCCGTGCGTCATGCTGGTGGCAGCCTTGATGATCGTTCGGATTTTGCGCAGAAACGCAGCCACGTTTTTGCGGGCTGGCGTGATGAAGAGTTTCCCCTTCGTCCTGCGCGCGGTCCAACCGAGGAAGTCGAACCCTTCCTCGACTCGCACGACGCGGGTTTTCTCGGCAGACAGGGACAAGCCTCGCTCCGCCAGAAAATCCACGATCAGAGCTTTCGCAATTTCCAGCACTTCCAAGGATGAGCCGGTTATCACGAAGTCATCGGCGTAACGCACCAAGAAGACCTTGGGATCGGGGTTCCGGTAACGGTATTTGTGGCCAAAGTGGCGTTGAAGTACCGCTTCCATCCCATCCAAGGTCATATTTGCGAGGGTGGGCGAGATAATGCCTCCTTGCGGAGTGCCCGCCCGCGTCTCGCGCAGTTCACCATCCTGCATGTAGCCCGAGGTCAGCCATTTCCGGAGTATCACTTTGTCCATAGGGATGTTGGTGATAAGCCAGTCGTGGCTGATGTTGTCGAAGCATCCGGAGATATCCGCATCGAGCACCCATTCCGCAGTCCCTTTGCCTTTCAGCGCGAGGAAGCAGCGGCCGATGGCATCGCGGGCGCCTCGGTATGGCCGGAAGCCATATGAGTTCGGATCCGCGGTGGTCTCGGCGATCGGTAGGAGCGCCAGCAGGTGAAGTGCCTGCATGGCGCGGTCGATCATTGTGGGTATGCCGAGCGGACGAAGTTTACCGTTTGCCTTGGGTATGAAAACCCGTCTCAGCGGCTGAGGACGATAGCCTCGCCGTTTGAGCGACGATATTCCCCTGACTTTCTTGCCCGGCGAGTTCCAGATGATCCGGTCCACCCCGGGCGTCCTCTTTCCTTGATTTTCGGTGACCCGCTTCACGGCAAGTGCCTTGCCGCTAAACGAGGTAGTCAGCAGCCGTTGCAGGGCTTTCACCCGGCCCCAGCGGCCTTCCTTCACTGCCTTCGCGATACGCACCTGCAGCCGTCGCACGGTCTGTCGCACTTTACGCCAGTTGATCTGGTTCCAGTCCGGCTTCCCGTGGGAGGCCGCACCAGCCATTTTCATGACCGTCATTTGCCTGTCCTCCTCATGAGGGTTCTGCCTGTTTTCTCGCGATAAGAGACCAGTCGGAAGTCTGCTCCCTTTCGGGCGGGGTGATGTTGGCGAACCGCAACCCCTATCCTGACCGTTACAGCCCGGCGTTCGCTTTCTCCGACCTCCTTTACCCGCACCCCCAACAGCCTCCCTTGCGGTCGGCCTGCCCGTTGCCGGGCGGGAATACGGGCTTACCGTGTTTCACTTAAGTAACGAGGATGGGTTAGACCCTGCCTTTCCGCCGGCGGTCCTATTGTCCGTGTACTCCCACAAGATAAAAGAGTAACCGACCGCATACCTTTTGGTTCGAGCCTATCAGCACCTTTGGCTCGTCTCAGCTTGACGACGTTTATCAGCAGTTCACTTTCGTTGATCATACCATCCAGCCTAGCGCCTTTCCGCATTGGTGCTCGCAGAAGTGTTTTCACCTCACGGTGGCAACACGGCCCGAAGGCCCGGCTACATTGTCCCGGCAGCTTCACACCGGACCGTTACCAGTCCCGCATGTGCCGGTAGGCTACTGATGACGGAACATCAGGTTTGATTCATGAGTAAAACTCCTTTCAAACAATTACTTAAGCGACTTCACGTCGCACACCTCGACAGCGATTATAAGGAAACCAAGCCGCAGATGCGGATCGAAACCGATCTGCAACGGGCCGGCGACCTTGGCGTGTCGGTGAACGACGTCAGTCAGGCGCTGCAAAGCCTGCTAGGCTCGCGCCGCGTCACCACCTATGTCGACCGGGGCGAGGAATATCGTGTACTGGTGCAGGCGGAACAGGCCGGGCGTCAGACGCTCGCCGATCTGGAACGCATCAATGTGCGCAGCCGCAACGGCACGCTCGTTCCCCTGTCGGCAGTCGTCACGGTCAAGGAAGTCGCTGGCCCGCGTCAGCTCAACCGCTACAACAAATTGCGCGCCATCACCCTGACGGCGGCGCTGGCGCCGGGGACGTCGCTGGGCGAGGCGCTCTCCTTCCTCGAAAATGAAGCCCGCCAGTCGCCCGAAATTCTCGCTATCGGCTATCGCGGCGAAAGCCAGTCCTTGCGCGAAACAGGTGGCGCAATCTGGCTGATTTTCGGCCTTACCATCCTCATCGTCTTCCTGCTGCTGGCGGCTCAGTTCGAAAGTTTCATCCACCCCGGCATCATCATCGCTACCGTGCCGCTGGCCGTAGCGGGCGGCGCTTTGGGGCTGGCTGTGACGGGCGGATCGATCAATCTCTACAGTCAGATTGGCATTGTCATGCTGGTGGGCCTTGCCGCCAAGAACGGCATTCTGATCGTCGAGTTCGCCAACCAGTTGCGCGATGAAGGCATGGACCTCGGCGCTGCCATTCGGGAGGCTGCGACCCGGCGCCTGCGCCCCATCCTCATGACCTCCATCGCGACTGTCATCGGCGCGGTTCCGCTGGTCATCCGGGGCGGGGCAGGGGCTGCGGCCCGCCACTCGATCGGGGTGGTGGTGGTGTTCGGCGTCAGCCTTGCCACCCTCATCACGCTTTTCCTCATTCCGATCCTTTATTCCCGTGTTGCGAAGCGGACGCTTTCTCCGCAAACCGTTAGCCGAAAGCTGGATTCGGCCCTGAAGGATTCGCCCGATCCAGCGGAATGACATGATGGTGGAGAAGCGTCGCCGATGAACGAAATCGCGTCCCCCGGCCAGTTGCGCCTCGCCTATCTACGCTGGGCGCTTGTGGCCGTTCCTGCCATTGTCCTGCTGGGCTTCTTGTCGGGCAAACTCGCCAATAGCGGCTATGGCAATCGCTGGTTTGCAGCGCTGGCAAAGCCCGACATCATGCCGCCAGCCTGGGCTTTCCCCGTCGCCTGGACGATCCTCTATGTGTTGATGGGACTTGCTCTGGCTATCGTCCTGCATGCGCGTGGCGCACAGGGGCGCGGCCTCGCCATCGCGCTGTTCTTCTTGCAGCTGCTGCTCAACCTCGTCTGGTCGCCGCTTTTCTTTCGCGCGCATCAGGTTGGCAATGCGCTGGCGCTGATCCTTGTGCTGGCCGTGCTGGTCGCAGTTGTCGCATGGCTATTCGGGCGCATTCGCCCGCTCGCGGGGATTTTGCTGATCCCTTATCTGCTCTGGCTGGCCTTTGCTTCCTTCCTCACCTATGAGATCCGGCAATTAAACCCTGACGCTGAAACCCTTGTGGCCCCGGCGCTCAACACCCAGATATGATTTTTGGCGCGGCCACTGGCGCGCCGGTAATGAGGATAGTCCAATGCAGAGCGAGAACCGCTTCTTCGACGACCTGGCCAAGCTGGTAAACGGCGCGGCGGGGACCGTGGCCGGCATGACGCGCGAATTTGAATCGAACGCGCGCGAGCGGGCGAAAGAGTGGATCGGCGGTCAGGATTTTGTTTCGCGCGAGGAATTCGATACGGTCAAGGCCATCGCCATCGCCGCGCGGGAAGAGGTTGAATTGCTCAAGGCCCGACTTGACGCACTGGAGGGCAAGGCGCCCGAACCCGTGACGAAAAGTGTCAAGGCCGCCAAGCCCAAGGCGAAGGACGCCGATTGATCATCTGTCCTTTCGCGCGCAGCGGTGATAAGGCGCGCCGATGATGGATAGTGATGAGTTCGAACATGGCGGGCAGGAAGCCGCGCCGATCGATATGCTGGCGGCCTGGTTCGAGGCGCAGGGATGGAGTTTCGATCAGGTAGGCGACGACGAAATCGTCGCCAATACCCAGGGATCGTGGGCGCAATATGAATTGCGCGGCATCTGGCGTGACGAGGATCAGGTGCTTCAGCTTCTGGCGCTGCCCGATATTCGGGTGACGGAGGAAAAGCGCGGCGTCATCTATGAAACGCTGGGCCTGATCAACGAACAGCTTTGGCTGGGTCATTTCGAACTCTGGTCGTCCAGCGGCATCATCCTGTTCCGCCATGGCGCCCTGTTGGGTGTGGGCGGCACGCTGACGCTGGATCAGGCGCAGTTGCTGGTCGAAACAGCCATCGACGAATGCGAACGCTTCTATCCGGTGTTTCAGTTCGTCCTATGGGGCGGCAAAAGCCCGAGCGAAGCGATCTCCGCCAGTCTCATCGAAACCCGTGGCGAGGCCTGACCGCGTTATGAGCAGCCCTGTCTGGCCCGCACATCTCTTTCTGATCGGCTGTGGCAATATGGCGGGCCAGATGCTGGCCCGCTGGCTGGATCAGGGTATCGACCCGGCCAGCGTTACCGTGTTGCGCCCCAGCGGCAAGCCGGTGGCCGACGGCGTGACTGTCATTACTGAATATCCTGCCTCGCTGCCTGCCGGTACGACAATTCTGCTGGGCATGAAGCCCTACCAGATTGCGGACGTGGCCGCCGCGCTTGCGCCGCTGGCTGGCGCCGGCACGCGCATCATATCGATCCTTGCCGGGACGCCGCTAGCGGACCTGCGCGCTCGGTTCCCGGCAACGACAGACATTGTTCGCGCCATGCCCAACCTGCCCGTTGGTCTGGGGGAGGGGGTTACGGCCCTGTTCGCTGATGACGCGACTTCGGCTCAGGCCAAGGCGGCGATCGAGGCGCTGATCCTGCCGCTGGGTCTAGCCGAATGGATCGACCGCGAGGATCTGTTCAATCAGGTGACGGCCTTGTCCGGCTGCGGGCCGGCCTTCCTCTTCCGTTTCGTCGACGCCCTGTCGCGCGCTGGTGAGGCCTTGGGTATTCCTGCCGATCAGGCTGCACGCATGGCCATCGCCACGGTGCGTGGTTCGGCCAGCATGGCCGCTCGCGCCGATGTCAGTCCGGCAATACTGGCTGACCGTGTTGCCAGCCCCGGTGGTATGACACGCGAAGGCATGAATGTGCTGGATGCGGATGATCGTTTGCTCGAATTGCTGGTCGACACGCTCACGGCTGCCCGCGACCGGGGCGAGGCGATGGCGCGCGGCGAATAAACGCCGCTCCGTCTTTCTTTCAAATATATTAGGAGCCATCCGATGCTGTCTCCCGAAACACCCATTTTATTGCTGACCACTGGCGGCACGATCGACAAAATCTATTTCGATGCTCTGTCCGATTATCAGGTCGGTGAAACCGTGATGGCCAAGCTGTTGGAAATAGGGCGGGTCACGCGCCCCTTCCGTATTGAGGAAGTGACCCGCAAGGATAGTCTGGAACTGGACGACGCCGATCGGGCGCTGATCTATGCCCGCGTTGCTGCGGCGTCGGAAAAGCATATCGTCATCACCCATGGTACCGACACCATGACTCATACGGCGGCGCAACTGGCTGGGATCGAGGGTAAGACAATCGTGCTGATGGGCGCGCTGGCTCCCGCACGCTTTGGTGAGAGTGATGCCAGCTTCAACCTCGGCATGGCTTTCGCCACGGCGCAGGTGGCCGAGCCGGGTATTTACATCACGATGAGCGGATCGGTTTTCCGGGCGGATCGCGTGGTAAAGGATCGCGAAAAGGGCGCGTTCGTACCCAAAGCGGAGTGATCGCGCGGAACTCCTCAGCGCACCCCTGCATTGAAACAGCCGGGTGGCGTGATGATGAGGAGGAATTCCATGGCGGATTATCAGGAACGCTCGGCCACGACACCGCCGGCCAGTACGACGACGATCATCGAAAAGCGTGGCGGCGGTGGTGGCCTGACCTTTGCGGTGCTTCTGCTGGTCGTGGTGGTCGCTGTAGCCGCCTTTTTCCTGGTCAGTGGCGAAAGCCGCAAGGATAATGCCGTCGAGAGTGCCGCGACGCAGGTTGGTCAGGCCGCCAGCGATGTGGGCGATGCGGCCAAGGACGCGGCGGATAGCGTCAAGGGCCAGTGAGTGACATGAAAAGAGCGCCTCGGCCTGAGCCGGGCGCCCTTTCATTCTCTGCTTCAGGATCGAAAGCGACCCTGTTTGAAATCAGCCTTCGGCCTTCGCATGCTTGGGCGCGGCTTCGTTCAGGATGTGCAGGATTTTCTTCAGCGCGGTCGGCTCGTCCGTTTCTTCCATCGCCGCAAGTTCGCGGGCAAGGCGGCTGGAAGCGGCTTCGAAAATCTGGCGTTCCGAATAGCTCTGCTCGGGCTGATCGTCGGCGCGGAACAGGTCGCGGGTCACTTCGGCGATCGACACCAGGTCGCCCGAATTGATCTTCGCTTCATATTCCTGTGCGCGACGCGACCACATGGTACGCTTGACCTTGGGCTTGCCCTTCAGCGTTTCCATCGATTCTTCGAGGGTCTTGTTCGAAGACAGCTTGCGCATGCCCACGCCTTCGGCCTTATTGGTAGGCACGCGAAGCGTCATACGCTCCTTTTCGAACCGGAGTACGTAGAGTTCCAGTTCCATGCCCGCGATCTGCTCCTTCTGGAGTTCGATCACACGGCCCACGCCGTGTTTGGGGTAAACGACATAATCACCAACGTCAAAGGACAGCGCCTTGGCAGCCATTTGATACCTTTCCAATATGCTCGGGGAGCGGAGCCGACGCAGAATGCATGCGATAGGGGTCACATGCCGGCAGGGCTGCGGCGTCACCGTCAGGACATGAAGCTATTACTCCAGAGACGAACGCGAGAAGTTCGTCCGTTGGCAACCTTTTAGCAGATTCGTAACAAAATTACCACCCCTGGACACAATGTCCGGGGATGTGACACAAAATGGGCCAATTTGCTGCGGGTTGGGCTTAGTTGCCTTCGCCCGGTTCCGGCGAGAAAAACTGCTCCAGCTTATTCTCGACGCCGTTCATTTCCTCGGCATCGGCGGGGGCTTCACCCTTTACGGTGATGTTGGGCCATTCGGCGGAAAATTTGGTGTTCAGTTCCAGCCATTTTTCAAGACCGTTTTCGGTGTCGGGCAGGATCGCTTCGGCCGGGCATTCCGGTTCGCACACACCGCAGTCGATGCATTCGTTGGGATTGATGACCAGCATATTCTCGCCCTCGTAGAAACAGTCGACGGGGCAGACCTCGACGCAATCCATATATTTGCAGCGGATGCAGTTGTCGGTCACGACATAGGTCATTGGCTGGGCACTCTATGCATTGAGAAAAACGCGGCCCTGCTATGCGCGCCGCGCGTGAAGGTCAATGAGGATATTGTTGCCGGGGCTTTAGGGGCGGTTTCCCGACTGCGAAGTGGCAAAGTTCACACCGTCGCAGGGCGCGCTTTTCCGCCAGGAAACAGGCTGCTTTCCTACGCGCCGATGGTCAGTTCCTCATAACAGGCCTGCGCTTCGGGGGCGGGACCGAGCCGGTCGGGCAGTTGATGCACGCGCACGACGCGGACCTCGTCGAAATGGGGAAAGGTGATGAGGTCGCCCGCGCGCACGGGAGCATGCGCGCGGTCGATGCGGCGGCCGTTCAGCCGGATATGGCCGTCCTCCGCCAGTTTCTGGGCGGTCGACCGGCTTTTGCACAGCCGGGCGAACCATAGGAATTTGTCGATGCGCAGGCTGGGGCCATGCCCCTGAACCGCGATCGGGTCAGCCATTGCGGCCCAGCAGGTCGGCCAGACCGGCAAAGGCATTGTTGACCGGGGCAGGGGTGCTGCCCGCGCTGGTCGGGCGGGGCGATCCGCCGCCATCCTTGCCACCGCTGCGGCGATTGCCACCCGGCTTGCCGGTGCGATCTGCGCCCTTGCTGTTCGGGCGTCCGCCCTGCTGCAGTCGGTCGCTGCGGGGTTTTTGCCGACCCTTGAAAACCCAGTTCGGGCCAGCAGGTGCGGCGGCAACCGCTGGCTCGCTGGCTACGCCTTCCGCACCATCCACGGCTGGCTCTGTCGCTTCCGTGACAGGCACAGGCGCGGCCACCTCGATCGGGCGGAACCCGGCAAGCCGCATCAGTTGCAGGAAGGAGTCTTCCGACAGGCCCAGCGACACGATCTGTGGGCTGACATGGGTGAAGGCTTCGTTCTTCGCGATGGTTTCATGCGCGGTGCGCGCCATGCGTTCGGCCATGTCGATGCGCAGCATCTGGTCGCCAAAGCCACGGAAACCGGCGATACGAGCGCCCATCTGGTCGCCCCGCTCGCCCGCCACGATCAGGGTCAGGCCGGGCGTCGGCAGCGGCAGGCAGGGCTTGGCAATGCGCGCCGCCAGCAGGGCTGAGCGCCAGCGCGCCGCGCCCGGCTTCAACAGACCGGGATGATAAATGTCCAGCACGCCAATATCGATGCCTGCCTTGCGCAGCAGATGGCGTTGTTCCTTGTCCAGATGGACAAGCGCCGGGTCCAGTTCGGTACGGGCGATGACGCCGCCCGCATCGGCCAGTTGCGCGAACACCGCGCGCACCACGGCCGGCACGACCGGATCGGCGGCGCTTTCCTGCATCTTGACCAGCGGCAGGATATGTTTCTGCTTCTGCGCCTCGACCCAGTGGGTCAGACGTTGCGTCACCTGCTTCTGCACATCCTGCCCCAGCGCCATCAGCGCGCTGTCCAGCCGGATGGCCGGCGACAAAAGGGTCGGCCCGGTCAGCAGCGTTGCCACCGGCGTTTCGCCCCATGCGATGCCCGGCGCCTGTCCCGCCACGTCCAGCAGGGCGAAATCCGTATCCGCCGCCGCCACCAATTCGTCTGCCTTCACTCGTAATACCTTTCCAAGGCGTCTTTCTGCCGCCGCCAACAACATCTTTCGGTCCTGATGCCGCGTAGCGGGATCGACCGAGAAACGAAATCCGTCAAGTCGCCCGATCGTCTCGCCATCGACACCCACTGTCCCGTCCGGGTCCACCGTCACGGGCAAGTTGGCCGCATTCTGTCCCATATCCCGTAGCAGAACCGATGTGCGCCGGTCCACAAAACGCTGCGTCAGCGCGGCATGCAGCGCATCGGACAGTTTTTCCTCCAGCGCCCGTGTACGCTCCGCCATTTCCATCGGATGGGCCAGCCAGTCGGGACGATGCGCGATGTACGACCATGTGCGCGCCGCGGCAATCCGGCCTGAAATCGTATCGATGTCGCCCTGTACCGAATCGAGTCGCGCCACCTGCTGCGCAAACCAGTCGCGCGGAATATGGCCGGTCCCCTCCGACAGGAAGCGCCAGATGCGCGCCACGATGCGGCCATGATGTTCCGCGCCCAGCTTCTGGAAATCGGGCAGGCCGCACGCGGCCCATAGCCGCTGCACCTGTCGCTGGCTCTTGGTACGTTCGATGACCAGCGGATCGTCGGCCATCCGTTTCAGCACCGAAAAATCCACCGCTTCCGGCGCGGCGCGCAATTCGGGGCGCTCGGGCCGCTGCGACAGATCGGCGATCAGATGGTCGAGTCGATCGGTGCGGGGCGTGCCATTGCGCCAGAAAAGCTGCTCGATCGGCGGGAAACGATGCGCCTCGATCGCTTCTATCTCTTCGGGGGTGAAGGCAGCGTCGCCTTCCTCCGATCCCAGACTGCCGAACGTGCCGTCCTTGTGATGCCGTCCTGCGCGCCCGGCGATCTGTGCCATTTCGCTGACGGTCAGGCGCCGGGAGCGCCGCCCATCAAACTTGCGCAGCGACGCAAAGGCAACATGCGCAACGTCCAGGTTCAGCCCCATGCCGATCGCATCGGTCGCAACCAGATAATCGACATCGCCGTTCAGGAACATCTGTACCTGTGCGTTGCGGGTGCGCGGACTGAGCGCGCCCATCACCACCGCCGCGCCGCCGCGAAACCGGCGCAGCATTTCCGCCACGGCATAGACTTCCTCGGCGGAGAAGGCGACGATGGCGGATCGCTTGGGCAGGCGGGACAGTTTCTTGGCGCCGGCGTAGGACAGTGTGGAGAAACGCGGTCGTCCGATAATCTCCACGTCCGGCACCAGCGCCTTCACCACCCGCGATATGCTGGCCGACCCCAGGATCATCGTTTCTTCACGGCCGCGCGCCCGCAACAGCCGGTCGGTAAAGATATGCCCGCGTTCCGGGTCAGCGCCCAGTTGCGCTTCATCCAGCGCGACGAAAGCGAAATCCTCCTTCGGTCCGGCCTCCCTGCCACCACCGATCGGCATGGATTCGGCGGTGCATAGGAAATAGCGGGCGCCCGGCGGCACGATCTTTTCCTCGCCGGTGACGAGCGCGACCTGTTGTGGCCCCTTGATCGCGACGACCCGGTCATAGACTTCGCGGGCCAGAAGGCGCAGCGGAAAGCCCATCATGCCGCTGCTATGACCGCACATGCGCTCCACCGCCAAATGGGTCTTGCCGGTATTGGTCGGTCCAAGGACGGCGGTAACGGACGAACGGGCAAAGGAAACCATGATGACCCCTATGTCGGGCAGGCGAGGCGGGCGGGCAAGGGGATTCGCGCTTTCCCACAAAAGCGTTGCGCCCGTCCGTCAACACGCACGGCCCGTCGCAAGAAAATGCGTCATATGTGCGTCTTAAATTGACTTTAACCCTGTGCGTTCACAACAGTCGCGCCCGACGCACGGCGCGGGGGCCGTTGCGTCGCAATGAAAATACCCTTGGGGGTCGCGGGTTTGTTTCAGGAAGGCCAGTTGGAATCGCAACAGGGCGGCGCGTCCGCATCCCTGTGGTTGGCGGATTCGCTGCGTCGCGGGTCGGTCCCGATGCCGCAGGACTGGCGCACCCGACTGCGCGAATGGGCCGATGAGGTTGAACTGGTCCCCGATCTGGGCCAGCGGATCGGCAGCCTCACCTGGTTTCGCGGCCTTGCCACCTGTTTCGGCCTGTGCGCCACCGCCCTTTACCTCTCCCCCGGTTTCCACCCCGTTCCCGGCGCGCCCGGCTCGACGCTGAGCGACGCCCAATATGACGAAGTGCGCAGTCAGATGACGACGCCGCTGGCGCTGGGCGCCGACAGCGGACGCCATATGGGCGCGACCGATGCGGTCCAGCCGTTGCGCGAAACGCCCGAACGGCCGCAGATTGAACTCAATGCCCAGATCGGCAGCAGCGATACGCTGGCCCGCGCCCTGTCGCGTGCCGGTGTCAGCGGCAATGATGTGGCGACGGTGCAATCGCTGGTCGGCGGCGACATCGACGACGGGGTAAAGCCCGGCACCCGGCTGGATATCCTATTGGGCCGCCGCGCCAGCCGCGACCGGCCCCGGCCGCTTGATCGTCTGGCGTTCCGCGCCCGCCTTGACCTGTCGGTCGAACTGGCGCGCGTGGGTGACACGCTTCAGGTCAAACGCATCCCCATTCGCGTCGACAATACGCCGCTGCGCATTCAGGGCGTGGTGGGTGACAGCATCTATCGATCGGCCCGCGCAGCGGGCGCCCCGCCCAAGGCGGTGCAGGCCTTCCTGCGCGTCATCGCGCAACAGGTCGATCTGGGCGGCATCGGCGCTGGCGACCGTTATGACATCGTGACCGAATATCGCCGCGCGGAAACCGGCGATGTCGAGGTGGGCGAGTTGCTCTATGCCGGGCTACGGCGCGCACGCGGCAAGGCCGTGGACATGCTCAAATGGACGCTCAACGGCCGCACCGAATGGTTCGAGGCGTCGGGCGTGGGGGAACGGCGCGGCGTGCTGACGCAGCCGGTTTCCGGGCGCATATCGTCGGGCTATGGCCAGCGGCGTCACCCGATATTGGGCTATACCCGCATGCACGCCGGCGTCGATTTCGCCGCGCGCTACGGATCGCCCATCTATGCCGTCACCGATGGCGTGGTCGATTATGCCGGGCGGCATGGTGGCCATGGCAATTATGTCCGCATCCGCCACGGCGGCGGCATTTCCACCGGCTATGCCCATATGAGCCGCATCGCGGCGGTGTCGGGGCAGAGCGTGCGGCGCGGACAGGTGATCGGCTATGTCGGGTCGACCGGCCTGTCGACCGGCCCGCATCTTCATTATGAAGTCTATCGCGGCGGCCATACGATCAACCCATTGTCGATCAAATTCACCACGACGGCGCAACTGGCCGGGCGTGATCTGGCCGCGTTCCGTGCGAAACTGGCGCAATATCGCGGACTTCGCGTCGGCCTGCATGACGCGCCATCGGAAAAGGCAACCGCTCCGGTGGCCAGCGGCAAATAAGCCGCTTTGCGTCGATGACGCGCTGGGCTAACGCGCGGCGATGACTGTAGCTGTTACCGCCATCCTGCTCGCGGGCGCGCGCCCCATTCCCGATCCGCTTGCCGTGGCGGCGGGCGTTCCGGTCAAGCCGCTGGTGCCAGTTGGGGGCGAACCGATGATCAACCGCCCGGCCCGCGCCCTGCTCGATCACCCCACCATTGGCGATGTCGTCATCCTGACCCAGCGGCCCGACCTGTTCGCGGCCGATCCCGCCACCGCATGGCTGGCCAGCCATGCGCGCGTGCGGTTCGAACAGGGCGGGCAGGGGATCGCCGCGTCGCTGCTCGACCTGATGGCGAGGGGAGTGGCGACCTATCCCCTCTTGCTGACGACGGCGGATCATGTGCTGCTGGATCGCGCCATGCTCGACCAGTTTGTGGGCGAGGCGCAGGGGGCCGACATCGCCGTTGCCATGGTGGAGCGGGCGACCTTGCTGGCGTGTTATCCGGATTCGCGGCGGACATGGCTCAAATTCCGCGATGGTTGGTGGTCGGGCGCGAACATCTTCTGGTTCGGCAGCGACAAGGCCCGCGCCATCATTGCTCTGTGGCAGGATGTGGAACAGGACCGCAAGAAAGGCTGGAAAATCCTGACTGCCTTCGGTCCGCTGGCGCTGATCGGCGCGCTGCTGCGCATCTCGACCCTGCGCGGTGGTATCGCCCGGATCGGTCGCCGCTTCGGCCTCACCGCGCGCCTTGTTGCGATGGCCAGCCCCGAAGCCTGCATCGATGCCGACAAGCCCGCCGACGTGACCCTGATCGAGACGATATTGAAAGGGTAGGGGCGTTCAGCCTGTCCGGGACCATGAATGGATCACGCACATAGGGCGTGTACGGTGCCGGGGCCGAATTCTTCTGTGACAGACATCATATCGCACAGCCAGTTGATGGCCGGGTCACGATGGGCGCGTTCGTGCCACAATAGCTTATAATCGAATGTGCCGATGAAGTCGGGGGCTTTGCGACAGCGCAGCCCATGGCTTTGTACCAGCGGCAGAGCGGACCTGTCGGGCAGCGTCATGATGGCATCGGACGCGCCGATGATGTGGGGCGCCGTATGGAAATAGGGCAGGCGGGCCAATATCCGGCGACGTTCGGCCGCTTTGCCCAACCGCATGTTGATCCGGTCGAATTCGATATCGCTGACCACCATGCTGATATGGGGGAAAGCCAGAAACTCTTCGGTGGTCAGCGGAATATCCGCTGGCTTGTTGGCAAGTGGATGCTGCGGCGAGAGGACGCAACTAAACCCCTCGGTGAACAGATAGCGTTCATGGGCCAGAGACGGATCGCTGTCGAGGCCGCTGATGACCAGATCGACTTCTCCGGCCGCCAGCCGCGTCAATATATCGGCGGATAGGGGCTGAATATCGATGGCGGCGCCGGGTGCCTGCTGATGGATGGCGGGCAGGGCAGGGCCAAGCACAGCAGATACGCCGAAATCGGTCGAAGCGACGCGGAAACGGCGAGTCAGTTTGGCCGGATCGAAACCGGGTTGCGACAATAGCGCATTGCCGCTGGCCAGCCATTGCTGCAACGGCTCCAGCAATTGTTCGGCGCGCCGGGTGGGTTCCATGCCGCGCGCGGTGCGGACCAGCAGCGGATCGTTGAACAACTCACGTAGCCGGGCGAGCGCACGACTGACCGACGGCTGGCTGACGCCAAGTCGGTCTGCTGTCATCGTAACGCTCTGGGTCCGCAACAAATGCGCCAGCACCGCCAACATATTGAGGTCGAAATGCACCTTGCCCGCCGCCCTGCTGCTCCTGCCAATCGTTTGCAACCTAGCAGAATGGCGTGTGCAAGTTAATCTCGGTTCAATGTCCGCTTTGTAGCGAAATGCTTCTGGAGCATGTTGCGTCGATCAATGGGCGATGACCCGCACGGCGAAGGCTGCCGCCGCAGCGCGTGTTTCGACCCCCAGTTTCTCGAAAATCTGTTCCAGATGCTTGTTCACGGTTCGGGGGCTGATCACCAATATTTCGCTGATGACCCGGTTGGGCTTGCCATAGCTGATCCACAGCAACACTTCGGCCTCCCGCTGGGTCAGGCCGAAATGCGATTGCAGACGACCGATGTCGGCCTGCGGGTCCAGATGGTTGAGGCGGATCAGCACTTCGTCGGGGCGCGGGCGACCTATGACGATCAGTTCGATGGTGTCGCCGCCATTGCCCTCGACCTTGGCAGTCGCACCGGCTGGTTGCTCGTCTTGCGCCAGTCGCTGCGCCTGCGTGCGCAATATCTGGGGCAACTGGCCGTCCCCTCTTGTCCACCCCGGCTCCAGAAAATCCATCAGCCGGTCTGCGCCCGGCGTACTCCATGACAGGCGGCCATCCTGCCCGACACTCACCAGATTCCGGCCGGTGGCGTCCAACGCGAACTGGCTGTCCTGCGTCTGGCGGGCATTGGCCATATGGACGCGCACCCGCGCCAGCAATTCTTCGACCACGATGGGCTTGCGCACATAATCGACGCCGCCTGCCTCCAGCGCATGGACGACATGTTCGCTTTCGGTCAGCCCGGTCATGAAGATGATCGGCACCGGCGCCCCCTTTGGCATCTGTTTGATCGCGCGGGTGGTTTCAAATCCGTCCAGTCCGGGCATCACCGCATCCATCAGGATAAGGTCCGGCGTCACATGGTCCAACAGTTCCAGCGCTGCGTCGCCGCTGGTGGCGATCAGCACGGAAATCTGCGCCGTTTCCAGCGTATCGGTCAGGAATCGCAGCGATTCCGGCGTATCGTCGACGACCAGAACGGTGTCGGTGCGGGGAGGGGGAGCAGAGATCATCGGGCGGCCCTTATGGTTTTGATTAGCCCCTTGAGGTCGAAGCGGTCGAGATGGGCGAGCAGGCGGGCGACCAGTATCCGGGCATCGGGTGCGGCGGCTTCCAGAGCGCGGATGCTGGCCTCTACCCCGCGTACATGGCCGATCGTCGCCTTCTGCTCGATCTCGGCCAATAGTGGCAGAGCCTCTTGGGGCAACGGCGGACCGTCCTCGTCCGGCTGCGCGGCCTCTGTCTGGGGCGGCATGTCTCCGGTCCATCTTATGTGCAACTGGTCGGCGATCGCATCCAGCAGCGCGTCGAGATCGACCGGCTTCATCAGGAACATATCATGCGCTGCGCGCCCATCGCCGCCACGGTGAAATTCATGGGCGTTGGCGGAAACCATCACGATCCGCACCTTGCCACCCAGTTTTTCCCGCAGGGCGCGGCAAATATCCCAGCCCGATTCACCGGGCATGGAAATATCCAGCAATATGATGTCGGGACTTTCCCGTGCTGCGATGTCCAGCCCGTCCCGTCCGTTCAGCGCTTCCCACACCTGAAAATCGAGCGGCTCCAGCAAACCGCGCAATACGGCGACCTGTGCGGCATCATCGTCGATCAGCAGGACTTTGCGCCGCGCCCCTTCATATCCCGAAATCCGTTCGATCGGCTGGCTATCCATTGCCGGATTGGCGACATGGCCCAGCATCAGCCGGACGGTGAATTGCGTCCCCTTGCCGGCCTCGCTGACCACCGACAGGTCGCCGCCCAATATCTGGATCAGCGCTTGTGTGATGGACAGGCCAAGGCCCACGCCCTTTTGTCGTTGTGCGTCGGGATTGCTGCCCCGTTCGAACGGATCGAATACCCGTTTCAGGTCGTCCGAAGCGATACCGATACCGGTGTCGATGATGTCGAATGTCGCCATCTGGCTGCGATATTGCACCCGGAACGTGACCGATCCCGACCGGGTGAACTTGATGGCGTTGGACAGAAGGTTGATCAGGATTTGTCGCAGCCGTTTCTGGTCGGTGCGGACGAAATCTGGCAGTTGTTCAGGTCGTTCATAGAGGAATTCGATCCCCTTCGCCTGCGCCTGCGGTCGAAACATATTGGCGATCTGATCGACGAACGGGGACAGGCGCACCGTTTCGCTGCTGATGCGCAGCACGCCGCTTTCCACCTGGCTAATGTCCATCAACCCTTCGACCAGATTGGTCAGATGTTCCGCGCTCCGCCGGATCACCTTGGCCGCTTCGGTTGGGGCGATGTCATGGCCGCGCTCCATCAACTGGGAATAGCCATAGATGCTGTTGAGCGGCGATCGTATCTCATGGCTGACGCTGACGAGGTAACGGCTTTTCGCCGCATTGGCGGCTTCGGCGGCCTCCTTCGCCTTTTGCAGTTCGGCGCCGGTCACGTCATGGGCGATCACCTCTTCCACCAGCTTCTGCACATGATGCTCGCTTTCCTGCATCGCTGACCGGCGGCTTTGATGCGCCAGCACGATCATCCAGGCGATGACCCCGCCGAACAGGGAGAAGAGCAGGAACAGCCCCAGCATCAACCCCTGAATCTCTGGCGCGGCATCCGGCATCCGGCGTGAAAATTGCCACGCAATGCCGCCCATCATTCCTGCATTGGCAATGGTGATGATCGCCATGACCATCGCGAAATGGCCGACCGGCGTATGGACATAGCGTGCGATGCCCGGCGGCAGCAGCCTTTCCAGCCAGCGCGCGGCCTGTTCCGTCGCGCGGCTATCCGTCTTGCATCGGTCGTGGCATCGCGCTTCCAGCGTGCAGCACAGCGAACAGATCGGCGCCGCATACATGGGGCAATGCGCCATGTCCGCAATCTGGAACCGATTTTCGCAGATGATGCAGCTTTGCTCGGTGACACCCTCGCTCCATCGCGACCGTCGGGCGATATAATATCGGCCATGGGTGGCCAGCGCGATGATCGGCGCAGCGGTGAAGGCGACGACCATGCCGATCACGGGCGCAAATGCCTGTGCCAGCACCCCAATCAGGCCGAAATGCGCCGCGCCCGATACCAGTATCGACAACAGCATCGCGCCGATTCCCACCGGATTGACGTCGAACAGGTGGGCGCGTTTGAATTCGATGCCATGAGGCGACAGACCCAGCGGCTTGGAGATCATGAGGTCAGCGGCCAGCGCCCCGATCCATCCCGCCGCCACCGTCGCATAGAGGATGAGGATAGCCTCGATCGCGTCGAATATCCCCACTTCCATCAGCAACAGCGCCAGCAACACGTTGAAGATCAGCCACACGACGCGGCCCGGATGGCTGTGGGTCAGGCGAGCGAAGAAATTCGACCAGGCGATCGACCCGGCATAGGCGTTGGTGACGTTGATCTTGAGCTGGCAGATGATGACGAACAGGCCCGTGAGCAACAACGACAGTCCGGCATGACCCGACATGCTGGTATAGATCGCCTGAAACATGGCTGTCGGGCTGGCCGCCTCGCTTTGCGCGGCGGCGCTGCGGATCAGGAAATGGGCGAGGAATGAACCGAGCAGCAGTTTCATACCCCCGATCAGCGTCCATCCCGGCCCCCCGGCCAGCATCGCCGCCCACCAACGGCCCTTGCCGATTTTTTCCCGCGCGGGCAGGAAGCGCAGATAGTCCGCCTGTTCGCCAATCTGCGGCAATAGCGACAAGAGGGTCGACAGGGCGAAACCGAAATAGAGCAGGCTGACGCTGCCATCCGGTGCGCCCAATTGCCCGGTAAAGCGCGACCATTCCGCCAACGCCGGCTGGCCCGCCCAGAAAATATAGGCGATCGGCGCCATTTGCAGCGCGATCCACACCCATTGGGTTGCCGCCTGAAAGCGGGTAATGGCGCTCATGCCATAGAGCGCGATGGGGATGACGACGACCGCGCTCACCAGATAGGCAATGCTCATCGGTACGCCCGTCATGGCTTTCAGCGCGACCGCCATGATGGTTGCCTCGACCGAAAATAGCAGAAAGGTGAAGCTGGCATAGACCAGCGAAGTCACGGTGGAGCCGAGATAGCCGAAACCCGCGCCCCGCGTCAGCAGGTCGATGTCCAGTCCATGCCGTGCGGCATGATAGGCGATGGGCAGGCCGATGGCGAACATCAGCACCACGGCGGCGGCTATGGCGGCGACGCTGTTGGCAAAGCCATAGGTCAGGGTGATGGATGCGCCGATCGCCTCGCACGCCAGAAACGCGGTCGCGCCGATCGCCGTGCTGGCGACGCTGCGCGCCGACCATCGCCGTGCGCTGTCGGCGGTATAGCGCAGCGCATAATCCTCCAATGTCTGGCTCGCGACCCATTTATTATAGAGTCGCTTTTCGCGCAGGACATAGGCGGCGCGATCCATCAGTCGGCGGTCGCCATGGCGGGCCGGGGACGCAGGCCGCCGGTCGCGACGATGAAGTCGATGATGGCATCCAGACCGATCAGTTCCTTGAGGTTGGTGAACAGGAACGGCCGCTCGCCACGCATCTTTTTCGCGTCGCGGTCCATAACCCCCAGATCGGCGCCGACCAGAGGTGCCAGATCGATCTTGTTGATGATTAACAGGTCGGACCGGGTGATGCCGGGGCCGCCCTTGCGCGGGATTTTGTCGCCCGCCGACACATCGATGACATAGATGGTGATGTCGGCCAGTTCCGGCGAAAAGGTCGCGGCCAGATTGTCGCCGCCGCTCTCGATGAAGATGACTTCAAGGCCGGGGAATTTGCGGCTCATTTCGTCCACGGCGGCCAGATTGATGCTGGCATCCTCGCGGATGGCGGTGTGCGGGCAACCGCCGGTTTCCACGCCCATGATGCGTTCGGGCACCAGCGCGCCGGAACGGGTCAGAAACTCCGCATCCTCGCGGGTGTAGATGTCGTTGGTGATGGCGGCGATATTATAATGATCGCGCATCGCCTTGCAGAGCCGGTCGGTCAGCGCGGTCTTGCCCGATCCGACCGGGCCGCCGATGCCAACACGTAAGGGGCCGTTATGAGACGTCATGAGCGGAAAAGCCTTGTATAGAGGGTTTCATGGGCGAGGGAGGCGAGTTCCAGATCGGGCGCCGCCGTTCCCAGATCGTCGATGGCCGTGACGAGCGCCTTGTCGGCAATCGTCGGAATGGCATGGGACAGGGCGGCGAGGGCCAGTTGCCCGTCGGTCTGGCCGAGCGGGACGAGCCGCACGCCCGCCGACACCAGATTGGCGGCGGTGGCATGCAGCCAGGCATGAAGAGCGGGTTTCAGCGCGATTCCATGGGCTGCGCAGGCCAGCGCCATGACCGCGACATGCGCGACGGGATAGTCGCCCCACCGCTGCGCAAAGACATCGAGCATGGGATGCGGCCACGCCTTGCGCGTCACTGACAGAAAGGAACCGCCCTGCTGCCGGCTTTCCAGTGCCGTCTCGCTGCTGCCGCGAAAGGCGGCAGCCAGTTCGGCAATGGCGTCGAATGCCGCCGCATCTTCTACTGCGCGATGGGCATGGACGAACAGCACCGCGTCCACCCAGCCACCGCCGCGCGCCAGCACGGCTTCGACATAGGCGGCGACATCGGTGGCGGTGCGGACACGTCCGTCCTCCACGGCTGTCTCCAGCCCGTGGCTATAGGTGAAGCTGCCCACCGGGTAGGAGGGCGACGTCCAGGCGAGCAGGCGATGAAGGTTGGTGTCAGCCAGCATGGTCGTGGTGATGATGATGGCCATGATCATGCGTATGCCCGTGACCATGGCCATCATCATACTCATGACTATGATGGTGATGCCCGCCGCCGGAATAGGCGCCGCCTTCGGGCGTGAAGGGGGCTTTAATCTTCGTCACGGTCGCGCCTAACCCCTCCAGCATGGCATTGATGACATGATCGTCGCGCAGCCGGATGGCATGGGGGTGCAATTCGGCGGGCAAATGCCGGTTGCCGATATGCCAGGCGAGGCGAACCATCGTGGCTGTGCTGTCGGCCGTGACTTCCACCAAGGCTTCCGGCGCAGCCAGCACCTCTACCAGCCGCCCGTCCGACAATTGCAGCGCATCGCCATGGCCCAGCACCATTGCGCGGGGCAGGTCGAGCAGAAACGCCGTCCCATGGTCGGCCGTATAATACCAACGCCGCCGATGCCGCGCATCATGGTCCAGCGTGATATGGTCGTCCGCCGGTTCGGACCAGTGACCATAAGGGATGACTTCATGGACGGTCAGCATGAGGGAATACCTTTAAAATCCTCCCCTGGAAGGGGAGGTGGCGGGGCGAAGCCCTGACGGAGGGGTGTCATCCTATCGATAGCGGAATACCCCTCCACCGGCTTCGCCGGTCCCCCTCCCCCTAAGGGGGAGGAATGATGTTGCATCATACGCATCAGAACAGGAAATATCGCTGAGCAAATGGCAGAACGCTCGCCGGCTCGCAGGTCAGCAATTCGCCGTCGGCCCGAACTTCATAGGTTTCGGGATCGACCTCGATATGCGGCATCGCATCGTTCAGGATCATCGATGCCTTGCCGATGCCGCCACGGGTGTTGCGCACCGCCTCCAGCGGGCGGGCAAGCTGCAACCGCTCGCCAATGCCTTCCGCGATGCCCGCCGCCGATACGAAATGCACCGCAGACAGCGCGCCCGCACGGCCCAGCGCGCCGAACATCGGGCGATAATGGACGGGTTGCGGCGTCGGGATGCTGGCATTGGCATCGCCCATCGGCGCAGTCGCGATGCTGCCGCCCTTGATCACCAGATCGGGCTTCACCGCGAAGAAGGCGGGCGACCATAGCACCAGATCGGCCAGTTTTCCGACCGCGATCGACCCCACAATATGGCTGATGCCATGGGCGATGGCCGGGTTGATCGTATATTTGGCGATGTAGCGCTTGGCGCGGAAATTGTCGCTGTCCGCGTCGTCCGTCCCCAGTGATCCGCGCTGCTGCTTCATCTTGTCGGCGGTCTGCCAGCATCGGATGATCGTCTCACCCACGCGCCCCATCGCCTGACTGTCCGACGACATCATGGAAAAGGCGCCCAGATCGTGGAGAATATCCTCCGCCGCGATCGTCTCTTTCCGGATGCGGCTGTCGGCGAAGGCGACGTCCTCGGCGATCCGGGGATCAAGGTGGTGACACACCATCAGCATGTCGAGATGTTCCTCGATCGTGTTGACGGTATAGGGCCGGGTCGGGTTGGTGGAGGATGGCAGGACGTTGGGCAGCCCCGCCACCTTGATGATGTCAGGCGCATGGCCGCCGCCCGCACCTTCGGTATGGAAGGCATGGATGGTGCGGCCCTTGAACGCGCCGACCGTGCTTTCGACGAAGCCCGCTTCGTTCAGCGTATCGGTATGGATCGCGACCTGAATATCATATTCGTCCGCGACCGTCAGGCAGCAGTCGATGGCGGCCGGAGTCGTCCCCCAATCCTCATGCAGTTTCATGCCGCACACGCCGGCCCTGATCATTTCCTCCAGCGCGCGCGGCTGGCTGGCATTGCCTTTCCCGAACAGGCCGAAATTCATCGGCATGGTTTCCAGCGCCTGGAACATCCGCCCGATATGCCAGCTACCCGGCGTACAGGTGGTGGCCAGCGTGCCGTGCGCAGGCCCGGTGCCGCCGCCCAACATGGTGGTGATGCCGGCATTCAGCGCCTCGTCCACCTGTTGCGGGCAAATGAAATGGATATGCGCGTCGATCCCGCCTGCGGTCAGGATGCGCCCTTCGCCCGCGATGATCTCGGTGCCGGGACCAATGGGAATGTCGACACCCGGCTGCACATCGGGATTGCCCGCCTTGCCGATCGCGGAGATCATGCCGTCGCGGATCGCCACGTCGGCCTTCACGATGCCCCAATGGTCCAGGATCAGCGCATTGGTGATCACCGTGTCGGGCGCGCCCTCTGCACGGCTCATCTGGCTCTGGCCCATGCCGTCGCGGATTACCTTGCCGCCGCCGAACTTCACCTCCTCGCCATAGATGGTCCGGTCTTCCTCCACCCGGATGAGGAGGGAAGAGTCGCCCAGCCTTACGCGGTCGCCCACGGTCGGTCCGAACATGCCGGCATAGGCGCGGCGGGTCATGCTTACGGGCATTGACGCACTCCTCCGTTCGTTTCAAGCGCAGTCGAGAAACGATCCGTGCGCGTTACCCGCTTCTCGACACGCTCGAAGCGAACGGCAGCTATAGGCATCATAGTTTCCCCATCACGTCGCCACGGAAACCGAGGACCGTGCGCCCGCCTGCATAAGGGATAAGCTGGACGTCCCGCGTTTGTCCCGGTTCGAAGCGGACGGCGGTGCCGGACGGAATGTCGAGCCTGTATCCCCGCGCGGCCTCCCGGTCGAACAGCAGCGCCGGGTTGGTTTCGGCGAAATGATAATGGCTACCCACCTGTATCGGCCGGTCGCCGCTGTTCGCAATCGACAGGGTGATGGCGTCGCGTCCTTCGTTCAACAGGATGTCGCCTGCTGCCGGGATGATTTCACCCGGTATCATCGGATCGGCCTGTGGACCGTGACCAGCTTGGTGCCGTCGGGGAATGTCGCCTCGACCTGAATATCGTGGATCATCTCCGCCACGCCCTCCATCACCTGATCACGGGTCAATATATGCCCGCCGCTGGCCATCAGTGCCGCAACGGATTGCCCGTCCCGCGCCCCTTCGACCACATGATCGGTGATCAGGGCGATCGCTTCGGGATGGTTCAGTTTCACCCCGCGCTCCAGCCTGCGTCGAGCCACCATCGCGGCCATCGCGACCAGCAGCTTGTCCTTTTCCCGTCCGGTGAGGTTCATAGGTTCAGCAATAGCAGATTGTTGGCATGGAAGGGGATAGCCCGAATATGGCGGCGCGCAATACGCCCGCCGCCCGCATCACATCCTTGCGCAACGCCTGCGGGTCGTCGCGGGTCATGCGCAGGATCAAAAGTCCGTCGAAACTGGTGGCTCCCCCGGTTGGCGCCTCCACCAGCGTCCGGGCCAGATCGAGATAGTCGGCCGCATCCGCGCCAGCATAGACCAGAGTCGCGATCGCACCGGCATCGCCAAATCCAAAGGGTGCGCGGCCCTGATCCGCAAAGTCTCCCTCGACATGCAGCGCATCGGCCCAGACCAGCCGCCCATTGCGTCGAATGCGCCAGCTGTCGTGGATCAGGCCGTTTTCATAGCGCTCGCCCATGGCGCTGCGGCCCAGTACCAGCATTTCCATCGCCAGCATCCGTGCGTCCGGGGCCAGATCGGCCTCCAGCGATCGGCGCATGCGACTGCGGTCGAACAAAATCGCTTCCTGCGCCAGCCACTCACACGTCGCCCCCGCACCGATGCTGATGCGGGTATCGATGCGCGTAGGTTCCTCTTCTGGCAGGGCGCGGTACAATTTTTCTGCGGCCTGCGGTACGATCGTCGCGCACGCGCCCGGATCGACATGGATGTCCAGCGCCAGCCGATCGCCCCCGGTCAGACCGCCCGATGTCGTGACCGTGACTGCCAGCGGGAAATCGCCGTCTCGTCCATCGGGAAACAACAGTCGCGCCGGGGCCACCTGCATCATGTCGCGAATGCCATGCGGCCCGAATGCGACCATGGCGCGGCCATTGACGCGCTGGTGCCGGGCAGGAGGAGGCGGACGGAGGGCGCTTTGCGCAGTCATGATCAACCTGTGATCAGCGAAGGATGGGGAGGGGAGTGGGCATATGACGTATGGAACGAAGAGGCCGCCGCTATCCGCCGGTGGCCTTTTCCCTTTTTGCAGAACGTCTTGCCCGGACAATCCGCTGAACGATCAGGTGGTGGGGCGGCGCGGCCGCCCGAAATTGGGATCGATTTTCTCGGCCTTGCCTTCCTTCGCTGCCTTTTCTCCATAATAGGGCTGGCCATGTTCGGTAGTCAGGTCGGACAGGTAATTCAGTTGTTTGATGCCCTTCTTGCGCATGGCGACGCCGGTCAGGCAGGCGTGCATGATCGTGTTGGCGTTGAGCGCGCTGCGATAGGTCGGGTCCAGCACCGGCGCCAGTTCGACGATCTCGAACCCGACCAGCTCATTTTCGGCGCACAGCCGGCGCACGATGGGAATGGCTTCCCGCATGGTCAGGCCGCCTGCGACCGGCGTGCCGGTGCCGGGGATGAATGCCGGGTCCAGCACGTCGACGTCGAACGACACATACAGCTTCTTGCCGCTCTCACGCGCTTCCTTCAGCGCCCGTTCCATCGTCGCCTGCCATCCATTTTTCTCGACCTCGGGCATGGCATGGTAACGTACGCCATTGTCGCGCATCCATTCGAAACCTTCCTTGCCCGGCCATGATCCGCGCAGGCCGACCTGGATATAGTTTTTACCCAGCACATGGCCTTCCTTGACCGCGCGATAGACCGGGGCGCCATGGGTGATGAAATGGACGCCACCCTTGCCCGCGTCATAGTGGGAATCGAAATGGACGACGCCGAAACTGGCCTTGCCATGTACATCGGCCAGCCCCGCGACGTCGGCATATTCCAGGCTGTGATCACCGCCGACAATGAAGGGGGTGGCGCCCGTTTTGGCGATTTCGGCGACCCGCTCGCGCACATGCTGCACGCTGCGCTCGGTACTCATATTGTCGATGGCGATGTCGCCATAATCGACGATGTTCAGTTCCTTGTCGGGATCGACCATCGTGTACATGTCGACGCCGCCCGCACCATATTGGTTGCGCATGGCCCCCGGACCGCCTTTGGCCCCGCGATAGCCCGATCCCATGTCCAGCGGCGCGCCGACGATGGCGACGTCGACTTTCCCTGCGATCAGGTCTTCGGGATAGATGGCGACCGGCGCTCCGGCAAATGTCGCGATGCCCCCGGCATACATGCCGGCACCGCGTCCATGGGCATAATAGCTCAGTTCGATCGGGCCGGGTTCCCGCTTGCCTTCCAGCCCCTGCGGCCGCCGCAGTTTCCAGCCGTTGAAATTCTCATTCCCGGTATCGAGCGGGATCGCCGCCATGTCGGTTTTGGGATTATATTTGGCCGCTTCGACCGAATCCATCATCGCCTGAATATAGATGTCGATTTCCTGCGGTGTCTTGGTCGCAAGGCGACTGAACAGCTTGTCATAGGAACCGGCGAACATCTCGGCTGGCTCGGACGTCAGAAACTCCCGCTTCTCCTTGCTCAGTCCTTTAATTTTGGTTTCCAGAGCGGCGGGAATGACGGGCTTGTCCGACTGCGCGATGACGGCCGCCGACGAAATGACGGTCGCGGCGAGCAGGCCGCTCAGGATCAGATGTTTGTAACGCATGGCCGGCCGTCCCCCAGATCGCAATTGGTCATCACGCTATGCGTCGCTTGTTACGGCGCCAATGGGTCGATTGACGTAGGATGTCGGTAGGAAGTGAAAGGCCCGGCTTCCCGATAGGAAAGGCCGGGCCTTCGGCAGGTGGTTTGGGAACCTTGTTATGCTGTACATGCCTGCCGCGACGGCACGGGGCCATCGCCGAAAGGATCCTGCGAACGATCCCATGTCTGCGATAGCATGAAGTCATGCCGATACTCTACGTCAAACACCCTATCGAGCGGGCGAGGGGGCAGGTTTAGCCAGCGACGCTGGATCAATGGCTTTGCGGGGCATGGCGTTCAGGTGCTGGTTGCGACACTTTTCCTGTTGTGGATGATCGTCATACTGCTGATCGTGGCGGTGGTGGCTTTGATGCGTCAGGTGCGCGCCTTGCAGAATGTCGGATCTGCGGCCGCTCCCCACATTGTCGAGCCAGTGCGGGCCGGTGTCGCGCCCGTCGTGAGTGCGCCCACTCTGGCTGGCGACATGCTGACAATCGGCGGCCCCAGTGCGGACGGTCGGTCGCAATTGCTGCTCTTCATCCGGCCCGCCTGTACTGCCAGTCGTGCGGCGGTTCGGGATGCTCTGGCACTGACGGATCGAAAGCGGCTGCGCCTGTTGTTCGTGGCGGATGGCCGGGTGGAGGATTATGGCGACATGCTGCGTCAACATCGCATTCGCGACACGGACATCATCCTTAATCCGGCGATCGGGACTGATTTCCGTGTTACGGATCGTCCTGCGGCTGCGCTCGTCGATCCGCGTGGCCGATTGCTGGCACGCGGCAGCATCGGTAAGCGGGCACAATTAGAGGCGCTGTTATGCCGGGTCGATCCGGTCGGCGTGCATCAGGAAGGCGCACCGGCCGGTGCGCCCGCACTGTCCTGATCCCGCTGGGCAAGACGACGCTGGACAAGGCGGAATGATTACGCATTTTAGGCGTGATATTTGGGGGTAGGGCATCATGGCAGTCACGCTGACGATCAACGGCACCAAGCGACAGGTGGAGGGCGATCCTGCCAAGCCGCTGCTGTGGGTGCTGCGCGAAGATCTGGATATGGTGGGCACCAAATTCGGTTGCGGCGCGGGCCTGTGCGGAGCCTGCACCGTTCATGTCGACGGCAATGCCGTGCGCTCCTGTCAGACATTGCTGGGCGACGTGAACGGCGGTGCCATCACGACGATTGAGGCTGTGGGACAGGGCGATGTCGGCAAGCGCATATCGGATGCCTGGGTGAAGCTGGATGTTCCCCAGTGCGGCTATTGTCAGGCTGGCCAGATCATGAGCGCAACGGCTCTGCTCACCGAAACGCCCAAACCCAGCGATGAAGAAATCGATGCTGCGATGATGGGCAATCTCTGCCGCTGCTCCACCTATGTCCGCATCCGCGCTGCCATCAAGGAAGCAGCCGGCATCGCGGAGGCGCAGGCATGAGCGCCACTCTTTCCCGCCGCGCCTTCATCTCCGCATCGCTGCTGGCGGGCGGCGGCCTGCTTTTCGACCTGTCGGTCCCGCTGGCACGGGCGGATGAAGGCGCACCCGCCTTGCTGACCGCCTTCATTCGCATCCTGCCCGATAATCGCATCATCATCGGCGCGAAAAATGCGGAAATGGGGCAGGGACAAAAGACGATGCTGCCCATGCTGATCGCCGAGGAGTTGGACGTCGACTGGGCGCAGGTGACGATCGAGCAGACCCATGCAGACCAGAAGATTTTCGGTGGTCAAAGCGCAGGGGGCAGCCGTACGACCCCACGCGAATGGATTCCCATGCGTCAGGCGGGCGCCGCCGCCCGCGCCATGCTGGTCGCTGCCGCTGCGCAAATATGGGGCGTGGCGCCTGAAACGCTCAAGACCACCGGTGGCAAGGTCACTGATCCCGCATCGGGTAAGGCCATGGCGTATAGCGACCTCGCTGCCGCTGCGGCAAAGCTGCCAGCGCCCGACCCTGCATCCCTGAAGCTCAAGGACGCGGCCGATTTCCATATTATCGGCCAGTCGATCGGCGGTATCGACACGCCGGCCATCGTCGCGGGCAAGCCCCTGTTCGGCATCGACGCGAAACAGCCCGGCATGCTCTATGCCGTGCTGGAAACCTGTCCGGCCTTTGGCGGCATCTACATATCCGCCAATCTGGATGAGGTCAGGGCCATGCCCGGCATCGCCCATGTCCTGCCGATCAAGGGCGATGGCACGCCTGAATCCAGCTATGATGGCGTCGCCATCCTCTCCAAAAGCTGGTGGACCGCCAATCAGGCCCGCGATGCGCTGAAGGTCGAATGGGACATCAGCGCCGTCAGCGGCTTTTCAACGGAAAGCTATGCGGCGCAGGCCGCGCAAAAGCATAAGGGCAAGGCGGACGCCGATGTCATGCGCGCGGGCGACGTGGATGCCGCTCTTGCCGGTGCGGCAAAGACGGTCACGGCCGATTATAGCTATCCTTTCATCGCCCATGGCACGCTGGAACCGCAAAATTGCACCGCCCTGTTCAAGGACGGCGCCATCGAAATCTGGGCGCCGACCCAAAATCCTGAAAATGGACGGGGTCTCGTGGCCAAGGCGCTGAACCTGCCGCCCGAGAAAATCCGCATCAATTTCACCCGCGTCGGTGGCGGTTTCGGCCGCCGGTTGATGAACGACTATATGGTGCAATCGGCCCTGATCGCGGCGCAGGTGCCCGGCATTCCGGTCAAGCTGCTCTATAATCGTCAGAATGACATTCAGCATGATTTCTACCGCCCCGGCGGCTGGCATGCGTTTCGCGCCGGGCTGGACAAGTCGGGCAAGCTGATCGCTTTCCACGATCATTGCGTGACGTTCGGTGCGGATGGAAAACCGTCACGCGGCGCGGGCCTCCCGCCTCAGGAATTTCCCGCGGGCTTCGTCGACAACGCGCTGCTGCAACAGAGCTTCCTTGCCACCAATATGCCCACGGGCTGGTTGCGGGCGCCCAATTCCAATGCGCAGGGCTTTGTCCATCAGGCGTTTCTTGACGAAGTGGCACAGGCAGCGGGCAAGGATTTGCCCACCCTGATGCTTGAACTGTTGCGCGGTGGTACGGACCCGGCGCCTGGCGCCGATGGTCGGCCTGTATTCTTGCCCAGCCGCGCGATCGGGGTGATTGAAAAGGCGATTGCCATGGGCAATTGGGCCGATCGCAAGTCCCTGCCCAAAGGAAGCGGCAAGGGGTTCGGCTTCTATTTCAGCCATGCGGGCTATTTCGCCGAAGTGCTGGAGGTCGAGATTGTCGATGGCGCGCCGAAGGTGAAGACGGTCTGGGTTGCAGGCGATGTCGGCAGCCACATCATCAACCCCATCAACGCGCTGCACCAATGTCAGGGCGCGGTGATCGAGGGGCTGGGGCAGGCGCTCGCCGGGCAGGCGATCACGCAGGTCGCGGGCGCAGTGGAACAGGCCAATTATGACACTCATCCCTTTCTGCGGATCAACGACACGCCGCATATCATCGTCGAATTTGTGAAGACGGATTATCTGCCGACCGGCCTTGGCGAACCGGCGCTGCCGCCGGTCATCCCCGCTCTGGCCAACGCCATCCATGCGGTGACGGGAAAGCGTATTCGCAGCCTGCCGATCACGCCGGAGATGCTGGCCTGATCGGATGGGTTATCCCCTTCTATCCGTCATTTGACGTAGGGGGTGCATTCCCCAGGATCGTCATAACCTGTCAGCGCCCGGCATGTCGGACGGAAATTGGAAAGGTTATGCGCGCATGCGCCCTCTGCTTGCCCCCTTACGTGGGTTGAATAACGGGATACGCGCATTGGCCGCGCGCGATCCCTTTCTGGTCTTCATCATCGTGTCGGGGGCCATCTTCGCCCTCTATTGGGTGGTCAGCGCCCGGCGCGAAACCATCGACGTTCCTTTGTCGGTTCAGAAAAGCCTGTCCGACGATTATGAAATGATGACCGGCAAGAAGCCGGATGAACCGGCAAAGGCCAAGCTGATCCATGATTATGTGGCCGACGAACTGCTGTTTCGTGAGGCGGTGGATCGCGGCATGCACATGACCGACAAGAATACGAAACAGCGGCTGATCGACCGCGTTCGCTTCATGATCGCCGGCGCGCCGCCGGAACCGAGCGAGGATCAGTTGATGGGCTATTATGCCAATCATCGCGACCTGTATCAGGCCGAAGCCCGCCTGTCGGTCGATCATGTCTTTTTCGAGAAACAGCCTGCCGACGCGCCCGCCTTGCTCGCGACCCTGAATAGCGGCGGAACGGTGAAGGGCGACGATTTCTGGATGGGGCATGATCTGCCCGATTATGGCGAATCTATGCTGCGCGGCATGTTCGGTCAGCCCTTCCTCGATACGCTGAAAAAGGCGCCGGCCGGGCAATGGATCGGCCCGATCCGATCGACGCGCGGCTGGCACTTTGCCCGCGTGCGTGGCCGTGGGCCGTCCGCCCTGCTGCCCTACACGGCGGTACGCGATCAGGTGAAACAGGATTATCAGGCACAGCAGACCGGCAGCCTTGTCGAAACCGAGGTTGAGCGGCTGGAGAACCAATATCGCATCAAGGTGGAGCATTGATCATGCTGCGCCATGCGCTGTTGATCCTGCTGCTGGCGCTGGGCTTTTCCGCCCCGGCGCGGGCCGATGTCTTCCTGCTCGGCGACTTCACCATTCAGCAGGGGATGGAGCCGGGCAGTTTCGACCTCAGCGCCTCGGTCCCATCGGTCCTTGCCAGCGACAAACCGCTCGGCCTGCCCGATGGCTGCCATGAGGCCAGTCGGGATAAGCTGACGGAATCGGTGATGACCCGCTATTCCATCACCATTGCCTGCGACCGTTCGATCCGGGCAGACGATGCCATCGTCACGCCATGGCCGGTGGATGGCGCGACCTTCCTCTCCACCGCCACCGGGGTCCGCGTGCAACAGGCGTTGCAGTCGGATGGCGACAGCCTCTCTCTCCCGATTGGGGAGGTCGCAGCGCGCAGCCGCACCCTGCCGCAGGTCGCGGTCGAATATACCTGGCAGGGTATCGTCCATATTCTGGGCGGCTGGGATCATCTCGCCTTTGTCCTGTGCCTTTGCCTGCTGGCGCGGGGACGATTTCTCCTGCTGCTCGTCACTACTTTCACCATCGGCCATTCGCTCAGTCTGGCGCTCGCCTTTTTCGACATCGTAAAAGTGCCGGTGCCGCCGGTCGAGGCGGTCATTGCCCTGTCCATCGCCTTCATGGCGCGTGAAGCGATCCGGGCGCGGGGCGATGACATGAGCGATCCGCACCGTCGCTGTCGTCAGCTTGCGGTCGTCGCGGGTTTCGGCCTTCTCCACGGCCTCGGCTTTGCGACCGTGCTGCGCGAGTTAGGCGTGGCGCCGGGTGAGCGCCTGTCGGGTCTGCTCTTCTTCAACGGCGGGGTTGAACTGGGACAGCTCATCTTCGTCCTGTGTGTATTGGCCGTGATGAAGCTGGCGTCCTTGTTCGACTATGATCGTCCCGTAAGGCAGGCGGCACTGTATGGCGCCGGCATCGTCGGCTGTTTCTGGGTCTTTGAACGGGTGATCGGCTTCACGGTGGGGGCGGCATGATGCTGGAGGCACGGGCGCGCGCGGCGCTGGAGCGGGGCGATCTTCCCGCTGCGGCGCAGGCGGCGCAGCAGCTTGCCATGACACAGCCGCAAAGCCCCGCCGGATTCTTCCTGCTGGGCATGGCTGCGGCCGAGGCGGGGCACGTCCCTCGCGCCATCCCCATGCTGGAACAGGCGATCGCGCGCGGCGGCACCGCCGAACATTTCGCCCAATATGCGAGGCTGCTGATTCTGCTCCACCGCGATGGGGAGGCCGGGGAGGCGGCGCGGCAGGCGCTGGTCAAGGGCGGGGCCGATCCGCTGACGCTCGACACCATCGGCTGTGTGCTGGCGCGGCTTGGCGATCATGAAGGCTCTATCCTCCCCTTCGAAGGGGCGGTGGCGGGTGAGCCGGACAATCTGGGCTTCCGCTACAATCTCGCGGCGGCATGCGGTTTCACCGCGCGGATCGACGCGGCGCGCAGCCATTATGAAGTGATCCTGCGGGCCAACCCCGGCGATTCCCGCGTTCATTATGCGCTGACGATCCTGTCTCGTCAGACGATGGAGGCGAACAATATCCCCCGGCTGGAGGCTGCGCTGGGGAACGCGAAACGGCCAGAGGACAGCCTGCGCATCCGCTACGCCCTCGCCAAAAGCCATGAGGATATGGGCAACGCTGCCGATGCCTTCGCCTATCTTTCCACCGCCAACGTCGCGCAGAAACAGGCTCTTGGCTATGACTTTGCCAGCGATGCCGCCATCTTCGACGCGATTGAGGCGCTGTTCGCTGACGGTCTGCCGCGTGGATGGAGACAGGGGCTGGATGATCCTTCGCCCATCTTCATCACCGGCATGCCGCGCACCGGCACTACGCTGGTCGACCGCATCCTGTCTTCCCACCCACAGGTCGGATCGGCTGGCGAGCTTCAGGCAATGCCCGTCGCGGTCAAGCAACTGGCTGCCACGCCTTCGCGCCTTGTGATCGACCCGCCGACCATCACCGCCAGCGCCAGCGCCGATCCCGCCGCCATGGGACAGGCCTATATGGCCCGCGCCAGCCATCACCGGCCACAGGGCAAGGCCCGCTTCATCGACAAGCTGCCCGCCAATTTCCTCTATATCGGCCATATCCTGTCGGCCCTGCCACAGGCGCGCATCATCTGCCTGCGCCGTCATCCGCTCGATACGATCTGGAGCAATTACAAAAATCTCTTCGCCACTCAGTCATCCTATTATGCCTATAGCTATGACCTGATGGATACGGCGCGTTACTATGCGCGGTTCGACCGGCTGATGGCGCTGTGGGATCGTCTTTATCCCGGCCGGGTGCTGCAAACATCCTATGAGCAACTGGTCGCCGATCAGGAGGGGCAAACGCGCCGCCTGCTCGATCATTGTGGTCTGGAATGGGACGCGGCCTGCCTGTCCTTCCACGAGAATAAGGCTGCCGTCGCTACGCCCAGCGCCGCGCAGGTTCGCCGTCCGCTCAACGCCGATGCCGTCGCCCGCTGGAAACGCTATGAGGATGCTCTCGCCCCGGCACGGGATTGGCTGCTGGGGCAGGGGATCGCGGTCGACTGATCTTCTTCCGGTATGAAAAGGGGCGCCGTTCCAGTTGGACCGGCGCCCCTTTTCGTTTGCGCTTATGAATGTGACAGGAGCCGCCAGATGACCGCTCCTGCCCAAGCCATCAGAATTTGATGCGTCCTTCGACGCCCATCACGCGCGGTTGCACGACACCATAGCCGTAGCCGCGATAGATGATCCCGTCATTGACGATGCCTGCACGGGTCAGATCGCTCGCAGTCCCGGAAATTGCATATTTGTCGAAGATGTTGTTGGCGAAGATCGACAGATCCCACACATCGGTCTGGTACGTGATCGATGCACGATGCAGCATGTAGGACGGCAGCATTTCGCCACCGGCGCGGCCACCCGGCGATGTCAAACGGTTGCCGGTGTAAGTGGCGGTCCAGTTCAGTGCCAGCGCATTGTCGCCCATCGGAACTGTATAGGTGCCTGCGATGGCGCCGCTATGCTTGGTTGATCCGGGCAGGCGATCGCCAGCATAGACGCTGCCCGAACCGCTATAGGGCGACAACAGGTCAGGCGCATCTTCGGTCAGCTTGGCGTCCAGATAGCTGTAGTTGCCGCGCAGCGTGAACTGGTCGGTCACGCGGGCGTTGAACGAGAAGTCGACACCGCGGCTGCGTGCCTTGCCGGCATTGGCCGTAATCCCGATCTGACCGTTGACCGTCTGGCTGCCCAATTGAATGCCATCCCATTTCACCTGGAACACCGACAGGGTGCCGGTCAGGCGCCCGCCAAACAGCGAGCCGCGAACACCCAGCTCGATATTCTTGGTCTTGTCCGGTTCATAGGTCAGCTCGTTGGGAAGCGCGCACAGATTCTGGCCCGGCGGCAGCGGCAGGATGCACGGCACGACACGGTTCACACCGCCGATGCGATAGCCTGTGCTGTAGGTGGCATAGGCCATGAACTGTGGGGAGAAGGTGTAGGATGTATTTGCTTTCCACACAAAACCGTCATCATTGGCCGAACCGCTGCGAACACGGGAAGATGCGATTTCCAGACTGGGATAGGGCATGCGACGACGGCCACCCGGGGTCATCGGCGTGTCCGAACCGCCGGTGATCGACGTGTCATAACGGAAATAGCGGCCACCACCGGTAATCTGCCACTTCGATGTCGGTTTGAACGTCAACTCGCCGAATACGGCCTGTTCTTCCGTCTTGGACCGGGTGAACGACACATATTCGGCATCGTCGGGACGGTTCAGGCCGTCATAATAGCCGCCATAAATATCGCTGCCGGTGGGCGACGCGGCAAATGCCGCAAAGCCCGGCAGGGTTTCGACGCCGTTCGCCCGGAACTTCTGATAGTTGAAGAACCCGCCCAAGACCCAGCTGAAGGGGCCGCCATGGGTGGATACCAGGCGGACTTCCTGATTGAACTGGGTGCGCTTGTTCGAACCGCTTGTGGTGTAACCGGCAAAGGCCGGGAACAGCTCATAATCATAATCGAGTTCGAGCAGCAGGTTGGTGACGTCGCCTACCGAACGGACACGCTGTTTGGTGAAGGCCGAAGTCCAGATCGCCTGTGCGATGTCGCCCAGTTCGGCTTCCATTTCCAGGCTGATCAACTGCGATTTGCGGTTCGACGGCGTCAGCATGCGGGCGGCATTTTCATATTTGCCTTCGCCGAATATGCCATTGCTGTTCGACTGTTCGCCGTCCGTCTTGGTCTGCTGATAGACATAGCTCAGATAGGCGTTGAAGCCGGGAACGGTGACGCCCAACTGGTTGCGCGTGCTGAACGTCTTTTCGAAGTTCACGTCCTTGCGCGGGCTGAAATTCTCGTCGCGCTGGGCCTGTGTACCGGCCGGATTTTCAAGCGTGCCGGGCTGCGGAATGGACACGCCCAGCGTCTTGACCAGAAACGGATTGTCGATGAAGCCGGGGTCATAATAATAGCCGGTGGTGGTGCGGAAAGCGACCTTGTCGGCAATCAGCGGAATGTTCAGCGTGACGTCGCCGACATAACCCAGGCCGCTGGAATGCGCGACATCATAGGCGCGACCATGCGCGGTGACGGAAAATTTGCTCGCATCGGGACGGTTGGGCATATAGCGGATCGCGCCCGCCAGCGTGCCGAGACCGTAAAGCGTGCCTTGCGGACCCAGCAGCGTTTCGACGCGCTCAATGTCCATCAGCTTGAAGTCGAGATAGAGCGGTACTTCGCCCAGATAGGTGCCGATCGCGCTGTTGGAATTGCTGCCGGTCGTGCCAGAGCCGTCGGATGCCAGACCGCGCATGATAATGGTGGCTGCGCCGCGCGGGCCGGTATCGGTCACAGTGATGCCGGGAACGAACGCGCCCAGATCCTTGATGTCGTCGATACGTTCGGCTTCCAACTGCTCCGCCCCGATCGCCGAGATATTGATCGGCGTTTCCATCAGGGTCGTGCTGCGGCGGGTGGCGGTGACGATGATGGTGTCGCTGTCTTCGGCGGCGGCGCCCTGCGCCATGGCGGGTGCGGCGATGGCGGCACTCGAAATGATCGTCGCGGACAATAGTCCCAGTTTCAGCTTTGCGCGATACGACATGTTGTTCCCCTTGTTGTTGTATGCTCCCCCGGCACACTCCCTCTCCTGCGGGCGCCGGCTTGTTTCCTGTCCCGACCTGCTGCCCGTCCCTGCTGCATGTCATGGTCAGGATCGTTCGGATGGCTTCATGCCATCTCGGACTTTTTTCAGTGTGGGGGAGGCTATGGATTGGGCAGGGCGACAAACATGGGGCATTTGACGTAGGTTGTTCGTCTATCCCTGTTCGCTGCAATTCTACGTCAAATACCCCATTGGGATCGGCGCCCCTCCACGCTTACCCATCGGATTGTGGGGCGGAATTTTTCAGCGCCCGGATTCCTTTGTCTTTGCCCGCTGCGCCCCTGGCCAGTGTGGGTTGGAGAATGACATGCCTTCTTTGACCGCCGTTACGGGTTGGAGCATGGCCGGCATCGCGGCGATCGGCGCTGCGGTGGCGGGCGACCTGCCGTCCCACATGCCCAATGCCGGGACGCCAGCCAGCCAGATGATCCCGGAAGATGATATGGGCCGTACCAAGCCCATGGAACTGCCCAAGGATGTGGAGGAAAAACTGGCCGGTATCGATCCGGCACAGGTCGCCTTCCTCAAGAGCGGCGTCACCGGGCGCTATGTGGAAAAGGATAAGCTGTTCGAACGCATTCGTACCGGCAAGCCCGAAGAGACGAAGGCCTATATCGCCGCGATGCAGGCGCTGCATGAACAGGTGGAGTTCAAGGCTGGTCGCGATGTCGCTTCCATTCCGCTCGACACCCGGTCGCCCTGGTTCAATGCGTGGAAGGCGAAGCGTCCCGGTTCGCTCGATCCCCGGCGCGATCCCGGCCCGGTGGAACTGAGCCGCTATGTCGGCGGCTGGGGTGGGGGCTTTGCCACCTTTGCGGGTGCGCCCGTCGCGCTGACACCGGAAGACCTGAAGGCGGGCAAGGTCGATGTCGCGATCGTGGGCGCTCCGCTCGACATGGGATCGGGCTGGCGCAATGCGATCGACGGGCCGCGTGCGCTGCGCATGACCGGCGGGGCGGCCGGCAACGATATGTATTCGATGATCAGCCCCAATGGCGCGCTCAAGATCGTCGATTATGGCGACATCGCCATCGATCAGAATTCGACCGAACGCAGCGTCGATCATGTCCGCGACATGGTGGGTGAAATCGCCCGCACCGGAGCCATCCCCATCGTCATCGGCGGCGATCACAGCCTGGAATATCCCAATGTCGCGGCGGCAGCCGATGTGCATGGCAAGGGCAATGTCAGCGTCATCCATTTCGACAGCCATTACGACATTGGTCGTGGCCGCGTTCACCTGCTCGACCATGGCCAGCCGGTCTATCGCGTCATTTCCGAAGGGCATGTGAAGGGCAGCGACTATATTCAGGTCGGCCTGCGTGCGCGTGGTCCCGATCTCGAAACCTTCGGCTGGATGCGCAACAAGGGCATGCGCTATCACACCATGGTCGAAGTCGAGAAATGGGGCTGGGACAAGGTGATGGCCCGCGCGCTCAAGGAAGCGCGGGAAAATAGCAAGAAACTGTGGATCAGCTTCGACGTCGATGTTCTCGATCCCGCCTTCATGCCCGGCACCGGCACGCCGGTCCCCGGCGGCCTCACCATGCGGGAGGCGCAGCCGATCATGCGCAACCTGTGTGCGCAGAACGATATTGCCGGCATCGATATCGTCGAAGTCGCGCCCTATCTCGACACCAGTTACAAGACCGCGCTCAACAGCAATTTCCTGCTGAACGCCTGTCTCGCGGGTATCGCAATGCACAAGAAGGGGCTGAAGCCCGGCTATTTGAACCCTGTCTCGGTCGATCACGGCCTTGATAATTATTATGGGAAGAAGAACTGATGGCACGCACCACCCTGCTGGCGCGTAGCGCCGCTCTCGCCCTTGTCCTTGCGATGTCGGGCGGCGTTGCCCTCGCGCAGGACGCCGATCCGCTGGCGACCCTTTCGCCCGATAAAAAGGCGTTCCTGTCCGATCCCGCCATGCTGGAACGGTTCGGCCTGACGCCTGAGAAGCTGAAGGTCGCTCTTGCAGGCCGTTCCGCCGCCGATGTCGACGCCTATGCAACCGGCCTGATGGCGGTGGTGGAGGACAGCAAGTTCAAGGCAGGCCGCGATCCGTCCGAAATCGCCCTTAATCCGCAGGCGCGTGGCTGGAACGCAGGCACTACCCTGCGGCCCAAGATGTTCGACAAGTTGAAGCGTGACGATGGTCCGTTCAGCCTCAAACGCTATATGTTCCAGAAGGGCGCCGTCGCTACCTTCGCCGACGCGCCTGTCGCCATCCGCAAGGAAGATCTGGTCGCGGGCAAGGTGGAGGTCGCCTTTGTCGGCGTGCCGCTCGATTTCTCGTCGGGCTGGCGCGATGCCAAGCATGCGCCCTCGGCGCTGCGCAATATGGACGGGCTGGTCGGTCCCGACGCTGATGGCGGTATCGATCCGGGTCTTGTCCTCTCGATCGCCGATTATGGCGATCTGACGCCGGACTATATGGCGCCCGACCGGGGGCTGGATCATATCCGTGCGATGGTCGCCGAAATGGCGAGCGTGGGCACCATTCCCTTCGTCGTGGGCGGCGATCACACGCTGATGTTCCCCGATGTGGCGGCGATGGTCGACACCTATGGCGCGGGCAAGGTTGCGCTGGTGCAGTTCGATGCCCATGCGGATGCGGAGCTGGACGGCGATCATATGATCTCCGACAATCAGACGCTGACCCGCCTGTTGCAGGCCAATCTTCTGCGGGGCAGCGACGTGACGCTGGTCGGCCTGCATGGCCGTGACGCCGGTCCCGCCACGCAAAAGCGGCTGAGCGATGCCGGCGCAAAGCTGGTGTTGACCGGTGCCATTCAGGACAAGGGCTGGCAGTCGGTGACGAAGGATCTGATCGCAGGTCTCAAGAAGGGGCCGGAGAATGTCTTCGTCTCCTTCGACATGAGCGTCCTCGATCCCGGCGACGCACCTGCGTCGGGTCGTCCGGTTCCCGGTGGCCTATCCATGCGCGAAGCCATTCCCATGGTCCGTCAGCTCTGCTCGGAAACCAAGGTAGTGGGCTTCGACCTGCTCGACACCGCGCCGATCCTGGACCCGACCTATGTCACGCGGATGAGCGCCAATTACATCCTGCACGCCTGCCTCAGCGGCATCGCCATGCGCAAGACCGGCGCAAAGCCGGTTCAAACGGCCAAGCGCTGACATCAATCAGAGGGGAGGGCGTTCATGCCATCGATCAATGCGATAACCGGGTGGAGCATGGCCGCGGCAGCGGCCGCCGCGTCCGTGGTTGCGGGCAATGGTTTTGACACGCCCAACCCACCGCAGCCCCTGCCGCAGGAAGATATCATGGGCGAACCCAAGCCCATGGAGATTCCCGCCGACGTCATGGCCAAACTGTCCGGCATCGCACCCGAAAAGGTCGCCCTGATCAAGGAAGGACGCACCGGCCGTTATGTCGAAAAGGACGTGCTGTTCGATCGTATCCGCACGCTCCCCTCTGCCGATCTGGTAGCCTATATCGACGCGATCGCCGCCCTGCATGCGCAGGTGGAATATCAGGAAGGTCGTGACGCTAAGACGATCCCGCTCGATACCCGTTCCGCCTGGTTCAATGCCTGGAAGGCGAAGCGCCCGCTCACCATGGACCCAAAGCGTGATGCAGGCCCGATGGACCTTGGTCGTTACATCGGTGGCCGTCGCGGCGGCTTCGCGACCTTTGCCGGGGCGCCCGTCGCCATGACGCCCGAAGACCTCAAGGCCGGCAAGATCGACGTTGCCATCGTCGGCGCCCCGCTCGATATGGGGTCAGGCTGGCGCAACGCTATCGACGGGCCGCGCGCGCTGCGCATGACGGGCGGCGCGGGCGGCAATGACATGTATTCGATGATCAACCCCGGCTCCGTGCTGGAAATCGCCGACTATGGCGACATCGCCATCGATCAGAACAGCACCGAGCGCTCGGTCGCTCATGTCCGGGACATGGTGCGCGAAATCGCCCAGACCGGGGCCATCCCCATCGTCATCGGGGGCGACCACAGCCTGGAATATCCCAATGTCGCGGCGGCGGCGGACGTGCATGGCAAGGGCAATGTCAGCGTCGTCCATTTCGACAGCCATTATGATGTCGGCCGCAACGGCGTCCACTGGATCACCCATGGATCGCCGGTCTACCGCGTCCTGCATGAAGGGCATGTGCGGCCGCAGGATTATATCCAGGTCGGCTTGCGCGCGCGCGGTCCCGACCTCGAAACCTTCGGCTGGATGCGCAACAAGGGCATGCGGTACCACACCATGGTCGAAGTGGAGAAGCATGGCTGGGACAAGGTGATGGAACGCGCCATCGCCGAAGCGCGTCAGAACGCCAAAAAGCTGTGGATCAGTTTCGACGTCGACGTTCTCGATCCCGCCTTCATGCCCGGCACCGGCACGCCCGTTCCCGGTGGCCTCACCATGCGAGAGGCTCAGCCGATCATGCGCCGCCTGTGCGCGGAAAACGACATTGCCGGCATCGATATCGTCGAAGTCGCGCCCTATCTCGACACCAGTTACAAGACGGCGCTCAACAGCAATTATCTGCTCAACGCCTGCCTGACCGGCATCGCCATGCGCAAGAAGGGGCTGCCCCCGCGCTACTGGAATCCGGTGTCGTCCGAACATGGGCAGGACGATTATTACGGGGAAAAGAAAAAATCCTGACGTTCGTCCAGTTTTCTATGGCGGATTATCATAGGGCTATACGTTATTTGGGCAATGGCGCCGTTCGAGCGCCTGTCTAGGCTATCATTGCGCCCAGATCATATAGGTCGGGCGGCCAAGGGGGACATTCAGGGTGAAGCGGGTTCCGATTACGAAATTCGGGTTGCTGGCGCTGTTTTCGGCATCGGTCGTGTTCGCGCAGGCGGATGGCGGGCCGGACGGCGCAACCATGAAGGAAAGCGAACCGGGCATCCCGGTCGCCGATCCGCTGGTGAAGGAAAAATGCGGCAGCTGCCACACCGCCGATGGCAAGGGCAATCTGTCCCGCATCAGCTGGGTCCGCACCACGCCGGAAGGCTGGGCGCAGGCGATCAAGCGTATGGTGCGCCTCAACGGCCTTGATATCACCCCCGAAGAAAGCCGGACCATCGTCAAGTCGCTGGCCTCGTCGCATGGCCTCGCGCCTGAAGAAGCCAAGACGGTCATGTATCTGCCCGAAAAGCGGATCATCGACGAAACGATCATTCCTAACGAGACGATGCATGGCGCCTGTGCCAGCTGCCACGCCTATGCGCAGCCCATGTCGTGGCGCCGGTCGAAACTGGAATGGCAGAATCTCGAAAATCTGCACGTCGCCCTTTATTCGCAGGCCGACGCCCAATATCGCCGCCCGGCCGAAGATGCTGAACAGCCCGCCGGCCGCGATCCCAAGGACAAGCTGACTCGCGGCGAATATGCGCTGACCTATCTGCCCAAGGTCGCGGGCCTGCATACCCCCGAATGGGCGGCCTGGAGCGCGCGTCAGAAAACGCCGCGTCTGGCTGGCGAATGGCTGGTCGTCGCATCCGTGCCGGGGCAGGGGCGCTTCGTTGGCGAATATAGCGTCAAGCCCGGCAAGGCTGCTGACGAATTCGTGACCAGCACCACGCTGCGTCCGCTGGCGGGCGGCGCTGCGATGACCCGCACCGGCACCGGCATCATCTATGCCGGCTATAGCTGGCGTGGTTCGTCCAAGGGCGCGACGGCTGCGAAGCCGGATGACATGGGCAGCGCAGCCCGCGAAACCATGTGGTTCGCCCCCGATCAGCAAAGCGCCATGGGCCGCTGGTTCTGGGGCGAGTATCAGGAATTCGGCTATGATGTGAAACTGGTGCGCGCCACCGCCGCGCCCGCCATTCTCGCCGTCACGCCCGGCCCGGTAAAGGCCGGGACGAAGGGGACGCAATTCCACATTCTCGGCCATAATCTGCCAGCCTCGCTCACGCCCGCCGACATCGACCTTGGCATGGGTGTCACCGCCACGAAGATCCTGTCCGCCAGCCCGACCGAGTTGGTCGTGACGGCGGACGTGACGCCTGCTGCAACCGCCGGTCAGCGCGACGTCGCCATTGCTGGAGCGGTTCTGGAAAAGGCATTCCCGGTCTATCGCAACATCGATTTCATCAAAGCGACACCGGAAACCGCGCTGGCCCGCCTCGGCGGCATCAAATTCGCCAAGGGCTATCAGCAGTTCGAGGCGATCGGCTATGACAATGGCCTCGATGGAAAGCCCAACACCGGCGACGACGTCGCGCTCGGCCCGATCGATGCCACCTGGTCGATGCAGGAATTCATGTCGGTCTATTATGATGATGACACCAAATATGTCGGCGCGCTTAGCCCCAGCGCCTTCTTCACCCCGGCGGAGGAGGGGCCGAACCCGGCCCGTCGCTTCGGTCGCAACAATTATGGCGAAGTATGGGCCGTCGCCACGGCGAAGAATGCGAAGGACAAGTTCGGCAAGCCGCTGAGCGCCCGCGCCTATCTCGTCGTCACCGTCCCCATGTATCAGCGCTGGGATCAGCCGGAGGTGTCGCGATGACCGTCATGCAGGCGCCCAGCTATCGCCGCGCCGAATATCATGGCTTCGATGCGGGCGGCAGCGACTTCATCTATCTGGTCAGCGCCGGCGCCATCTTCGAAATCGACGAAGATGTGCGCGCGGTCCTTGATCGGCTGGATGGGCAGGATCTGACCCACGCCGCACTGGTGCGCGAACTGGTGGCCGATGGCCGCGATCAGGCGGAGGCTGAGGGGTTGGTGCGCGAACTGCGCGCTGCGCGCCTGATCCACCTCGGCCATGGCGCGCCGCTGGCTGAAATGCCGCAGGCGCCACCCGCTGATTTCCCGCTTCAGGCGCTGGTGCTGAACGTCACCAATCAATGCAATCTCGCCTGCACCTATTGCTATGAATTTGGCGCGGACAAGATCGCGACCCCGTCCGGCAAGCCCAAATATATGACGCTGGACACCGCCAAGGCGTCGGTCGATCTGCTGATCAAGGAAGCGGTGGGGCGCAAGGCGGTTCACATCACCTTCTTCGGCGGCGAAACGCTGATGAATTTCAAGCTACTGCGCGATGTGGTCAACTATGCCAATGAAGCGACGGCGGCAGCGGGGAAGGGGATTACCTACAGCCTGACCACCAATGCCACGCTGCTGACGCCGGACATCGTGACCTTCCTGTCCGACAACCGCATCGGCGTGACCGTGTCGATGGATGGTCCGCCCGAATTGCAGGACAAGCATCGCGTCTATAAAAATGGCAAGGGCAGCTATGCGGTCATCGAGCCGCGCCTGCGTACCCTGATCGCTCATCACAAGACCCGCGCCATCACCGCGCGCGTCACCCTGACGGAGGGCGTCACCGATGTCGTCCGCATCTTCCGTCATCTGAAGGAAGAACTGGGCTTTCATGAGGTCGGTTTCGCCCCGGTGACGACGGGAGAGGAACGCGCCTATTCGCTCGATGCCAATGGCATGGACAGCGTGCTGGCGCAGTTCAACCAACTGGCCGAGGAATGGCTGGAACATGCGCTGCGCGGGGAAAGCCATGGCTTCACCAATGTCAGCGAAACGATCAGCGAACTGATCTCGGGCGTCAATAAATCGCATCCCTGCGGTGCGGGCATGGGTTTGATGGGTGTGTCGCCCTCGGGCGACCTGTCGCCCTGTCATCGCTTCACCGATGCCGACACCCATGTCATGGGTCATGTCTCCACCGGCATCGATCGCGGTAAACAGGGCGATTTCCTGGAACGCGGCCATGTCGCGGCGAAATATGATTGCCAAAGCTGCTGGGCGCGGCCGCTCTGCGCGGGCGGGTGCCATCATGAGGCATTTGTCCGTTATGGCGATACCGGCCATGCCAACCTCCATTATTGCGACTGGATACGGCAATGGACCGATACCTGTCTGCGCATCTACGGTGTCCTGTCGGTCAAAAATCCCGGCTTTCTCGAACGCTTCGCTGAACGAAAGGGTCTGTCATGAAGCATCTTCGTGCCATCAATAAGAAGGCGCGCGCGATCGACGAAGCGGTGACGCAGATCGAAGAGGTGGCGGCGGCGTCCGGCGCCTCGGCCGACGATCTCGCCGATGATGTCGTCGCGCTTCAGCAGCAGCCCCGGCCGCATGTGCCGATGGGCTGCACCCTGTCCTTCTCGCCCGGCTGGGAAGTCGATGCGGGCGGCGGCACGGCGGGCCTGTGCCAGCCGGTCGAGCGCGACATCTATGACTGCTATGTCACCTGCTTCTGGCCCGTTCAGGTGCCGGACCATGTGAATTATTCGCCCGACTGGGCCAGCAACTGCGCCACCGCGACCAAGGACTGGCGTAACCTCGACCTCGTTTTCCCGTGAGCCGCGCCATGCCGAAAATTCGCAATATTCTCGCCTCGGGTTTCGCTGCCGGTCTTGCCGCGCTCGCTGCCCTCCCGGCGCCTGCCGCCACCCTGTTCATGGGGGTCTATCCCGACGAGTTGCTGGTCTTCGATGAAGGGTCGGCATCGGTCACGGGCAAGATCAAGCTGGACACGGGCCTGCCGACCTCCATGCTGCTGTCCGACGATGGCAAGCACATCTATACCAGCACCATCACCACCAGCGGGATCGAGGTGATCGACGTTGCCACGCGCAAGGTCGTCAACAAATTCAGCCTGAACGATGGCGCCACCCGCTATCGTTTCTGGGGTGGGGCTGCGGACCCGACGGGGCGCTATTTCTACACGCTCATCACCCGCTTCGACAAGGAAATCGACAAGTACAAGGTCAGCAAGCCGATGTACGGCGTCATCGATCTCAAGCTGAAGAAGATCGTCCGCACCGGTGAGGTAGAAAAGGAAGATGAACGGTCGAGCGGCGGCTATCGCTCGGCCTATAAAGTATCGCCTGACGGCAAATATCTCTACATGTTCGGCGAGAAAGTGCTGATCCTCGATCTGGCCAGCCTCAAGGTCGTGGACCGTATCGATCTGGCCAAGCCCGAAGGCACCGGCCTTGAAAATGTCGGTTTTGGCGGGGCGATCGACAATGTTCGTACGCCCGGTCAGTTCGTGTCGCTGTTCAACGCATCCGACCCCTATATTCATAACAAGACCTTCGGTGTCGCCCGCTTCGACCTCAACAGCCGTCAGTTCGACTTCACACCTATCGGTCCTGCGCCTGCGGGCATGGCGGGCCTGCAACTCACGCCGGACGGCAAACAGGCCTATACCGTCGTCACCAACGGCACGCTGGGGTCCAAACGCTGTGAATTCTGGCATATGGACATGACCACCAATGCGGTCGTGGACAAGGCGGAATTTCCCTGTCGCTCGCGCTTCCGCTTCGGCATGTCGCTGGATGGCAAGAAGCTGTATATCTATGGCGCCAGCTACGACATCGAAGTCTATGATGCCCAGACGCTGAAACTGGAAACCACCTGGGATCTGGGTAATGACGCCACTGGCGCAGGCCTGATCGCGGTGCCGTGACGCAGGGCGCGGGGATCGTCAGCCTTCAGGGCAGCGGCATAGCCGCGACGACCTGCGCCCATCTTTTGACCCTGGCGGGTTTTCGGGTCGCAACCGAAATGAACTACCGCCCGCCAGTGCCGACCATCGTGCTGAGCGATGCGGCACTGGCTTTGATCCGCGGCGTATTCGACCGGCCTGACCTGTTCGCCGATCTGCCTCGTCTGCGTCGCCGCGTGATCGCCTGGGGTGGCGCCCCTGTCTTGGTCGCCAATGGGGCAACGCTTGCATCGGAACAGGGCGTCCAGAACGCGCTTGGCAATTGCTCTGACCCCATATTGCCTGGCGCAGCTCTTCCCGATTTCACCATCCATGCCGCACCGCCCTTGCCGGACGGCGAACTCCATATTTTTGGGGAAAGAAACGCCATTGCCGCCCGCGTCAGGCTACGCGATCCGGCCTGTGTGGAGGAGGGCAGGGTAGAGGCCGTAGAACAGGGCTGGCTCTTCCTCGTTCCTGCCGATCCGGGGCATGGCTGGCTGCTCGGCGTCGGCGGATCGCTGGATGACCTGCTCGCGCAGAGCAGTCTGATCGCTCCCGCCGTCGATGCGCTTGGCGCGACCTCGGTCCCTTTCATGGCGGCGCCCCGCCTCCATTTGCCTCTTTGCGGCGATGACTGGCTTGCCTGCGGTACCGCGGCGCTCGGCTTCGATCCCATTTGCGGCGACGGCACCGCCCAGTCGGTGCGCGAAGCGATCCTCGCCTGCGCCGTCATCACCGCTGTTGCGGAGGGTGGCGACCGGGACGAACTGCTCCTCCATTATCGCTCCATGCTGATCGCGGCCATGCGCCGCCATCTGCTCCTTTGCGCGCAATTCTATGCGACCGGCGGGCAGGGGGATTGGTGGCGTGCCCAGCATGCGGCGTTGATGGACGGTCATCGCTGGTGTACCGCGCTGCTCGCCCACATGCCCGAACCCCGCTATCTTCTGGACGGCTTCCGCCTGATCCCCCGCCGGAACGCGGCATGAGCCGCCACCCTGTCCCCGGCGCACCCGTCGCCGACTGGAACGCCTATCGCCGGCTGCTTCCCTTCCTTCGCCCCTATCGCGGCGCATTGTTCACGGTCCTGTGCATCAGCCTGCTCTCGACTGCGCTGGGCCTCGCCCAACCCTATCTGTCGAAACTGATGATCGATCAGGCGTTGCTCCGGCGCGACATGGGCGCGCTGCTGCGGATTGCGGGCATCATGGTGGCGCTGACGATTGCGGGTTTCGGCGTCAACATCCTCGCCAGCTACCGCTATGTCTCTTTATCGGCGGCGATGCTCTATGATATTCGTGCCGCGTTGCTGCGTCACCTCCAGACGCTGTCGCCACGCTTCTACGGCAGCTTCCGTCTGGGCGACCTCATATCCCGCATGAACAGCGACGTCAGCGATGTGCAGCGCATCGCATCGGACAGCCTGCTTTCGGTCATCAGCAACCTTCTTTTCTTCGTCGGCTGCGTCGCCATGATGCTCTGGCTCGACTGGCGGCTGTTTCTCGTCAGCGTCATCCTCGTCCCCGCCAGCCTCGCGACCTTCCGCTATTATCAGCGCCGCCTGACCGACCTCACCCGGTCCATGCGTGAAAAGGGCGCCGACCTTGGCAGTTTCCTCGTCGATACGGTGATGGGCATGCGCGTCGTCGCTTCCCTGCGCGCCGGGGAGCATGAAATCGCCCGCTTTAATCAGCGCAACGACGCCTTTGTCAGCACCATGTTACGGATGCAGGTCGCATCCTTCATGACCGGCGCGTTGCCCGGTGCGCTCATGACCGTCGCGACATCCGCCGTCATCCTCTACGGCGGCTGGCGCATCATAGATGGCAGCATGAGCATCGGCACGCTCGTCGCCTTCATGACCTATCATATGCGCCTGCTGTCCCCCATTCAGACGCTGATGGGCCTGACGTCGGGATTGGCCTCTGCCCGCGTGTCGCTCGGCCGTATCTTCGAACTGTTCGATGCCAAACCCGATGTGACAGAACGGCCCGATGCCGTGCCGCTTTCTCAGGCGGGGGAAATCCGGTTCGATCATGTCGCCATGGGTTATGATCGTGGCACTGTCCTCCACGACATCGACCTGACGATCCCCGCGGGCAGCCTGTGCGCGATTTTGGGCAGCAGCGGCGCGGGCAAGTCCACCATGGCCGACCTGATGGTCCGCTATCTCGACCCGATTGCCGGGCAGGTGCTGGTGAACGGACGCGACATACGCGACTATCGCCTGGACGATCTGCGGCGCGAAATCATCCTCGTCGATCAGTCGCCCTATCTCTTCAACGATACGATCGCCGCCAATATCGGTTTTGCGTTGCCCGACGTGACACAGGTTCAGATTGAGGCCGCCGCCCACGCCGCTGGCCTCGATGCCTTCATAGCCCGGTTGCCTGCGGGCTATGATACGCCCGCCGGCGAAAGAGGCATGGCTCTGTCGGCGGGGGAGCGGCAGCGTATCGTGCTGGCACGTGCATTGCTGCGTCAGCCCGGAATATTGATTCTCGACGAGCCGACATCAGCTTTAGACGAGGAAACAGAACAACTTGTCGCCGGTCGTCTGCGAGCGGCCTTGCCATCGGCTACAATAATCGTCATCACGCACAAACCGGCGTTGGCCCAGTTGGCCGACCATGTCGTGAGGGTCGAAAACGGCCACGTGACAATGCAGCAGAATCGGGAGGAACTACATGCCTGACCCGGTTCGTGTGGCCGTCGTCGACAGCGGTGTGCATATGGCGCACCCTCATATTGATCCCAGTCGGCTTCTGCCCGGCTTTGCCGTTGGCAAGGATGGCAGCGTCTTCGATGGGGATGACGCGATTCTGGACAGGTTGGGGCATGGCACGGCCGTCACTGCTGCGATCCAGGATCAGGCGCCCGATGTTCTCTGCTTGCCTGTTCGTGTGTTCCATGACGCATTGAGTACCAATGCCCGCGCCCTGATCATCGCGATCGACCGGGCCGTGGAGGCTGGCGTCGACATCATCAACCTCAGCCTCGGCACCACAAACCCCGCGCATCGCCACCTGTTCGAAGTTGCAGCAGAGCGAGCGCTGGCAGTCGGAACGTTGATCGTTTCGGCGTGGGAAAATCAGGAAACAGCTTGTTATCCCGGTCGATTGCCGCAGGTGCTGGGGGTGGTGCCAGATCCTCACATGCCGCGTGAGCAATTCGCTCTGAGAGAAAATGGCCAGCCCGGTCCATTTTTCGCGTCTCCTTTCCCCCGGTCGATTGCCGGGGTGCCGCAACAGCATAATCTCTATGGCGTCAGCTTTGCGGTCGCCAATATGGCCGGCATTGCCGCCAATAGTTGCGCTCGCATCCCTTCGGAAGTCCGTGGCCGGGCGCGTCCCGAAACCTTGCGTGCCTTGCTGGAACTGGCTGCGACAGAGCCGTCGATCCCGGCTCCACTGGATGCCATGCCTCTTTCCAGCCTTTCTGCCACAAGCTTCAGCAGCAACTGACGGTCAGGCGACGCCGAAACCGGCGATGCGATCGATCATCCAGAAACAGCCAATCGCCCCGACGGCGTAAAGTGCGGCTGCGCGGCTTGGTCGCGCCAGCCTGACCATGGTCAGCCCGGCCATGATAGCCGTGATGCCGCCGACGAAAATCAGCTGACCCGTTTCGACGCCAATATTGAAAAAGATGAGCGAGGCGAGCTTTTCGCCGGGCTGGACGCCCAATTCCCCCAATGCGGTTGCAAAGCCCAGCCCATGGAGCAGGCCGAACGAAGCGACGACGATGATCTGCCTGCGAAAGGCGGATGCCGGCCCCTGCATGCCGACCAGCAAGGCCTCACGCGCCATGAAGGCGATGGACAGGGCGATGGCGGCTTCGACGGGCGGCACAGGCACATGCACCAGTTCGTAAAAGGCCAGTGCAAGGGACGCGGAATGCCCCAGCGTGAAAGCGCTGATCAGCCACAGCAGCGCACGGCCCCGCGCCAGAAGCGTCAGGCACAGAACGAAGGCCAGATGGTCCCAGCCCAGCCAGATATGCCAGATGCCTTGCTCCGTGAATTCGCGCGCTGTTTGCGACAGAGGGCGTTGGGTCGCTGCGGTTTCGCCGACCGGCACTATGATCCCCATGGCGTCGCCGGTCAGGCTGCGATCGACCTGCACGCCTTGAACATTGGTGACGAAGCGCGCGCCATCCGCTTTCCATGGCGTCCGGATTACATCCTCGGCCGTAAATCCGCGATCGCATGTGATTTCATACGCATATTGCGCTCTGCCATTGCTGGACTGGCGCGACATGCTCGTTTGTCGGCACCCCGCTGGCCAGGTTGGTGACGTGGGTTGAGCGACAGCTTCCGGCACCGCAGCGGTAAATTCATAACTATTGGGTTCTTCGTTCCGCGTCAGCGCGAAATCGGCCGACAGGAATATGTCCGCATGGGCCACGCCGGGCAGCCATGCCGCCAATGCTAACAAAACCAGCCACAGCCTATTCCGCCACATCGAACTTGTCTTTCAGGCCGGTCAGAACCTTGTCGATCGCCGCCTCGCCATGCGCGTTCATATAATCCTGACGCACCTGATCCCGAATCCGGGGGAAGGGGATCATGGCTTGCGGCATACGCTCGCTGCGTCGCACGAAATGCCATCCGCGCGCTGAACGGATCGGGCCGATCCAGCGTCCATCGGGGGCATTGCTTACGGCCTCGACAAAGGGCTGACCGAAAATACCCCGTACCATTGAATCACCATAGCGGGGGAAGTCGTTACCCAGCCAGAAATCATCCCCCTTGATCGACTCGCCATTGTTGAGTCTCGTCAGCAGCAGGGCAGGATTGGCCGGTTCTTCCTGCCAGAAAAGCTGCGTAAAGCTGCTGCGTGGTTCGGCGCGATACATGTCGGGATGACTGGCGTAATAATCGATCAGTTGCTCTTCACCCGGTTCGGGCGGGGCGCCGGCGATCAGGTAACGGACCTTGTCCACCAGCCGCTTTCGCGTCTCGCCATCGGTCAGGTGCATGTTGCGCGCTATCGCCTCGCGGAACAGCAATTCTTCCGTAATATAATCCTTCTTCATCTTTGCCCGGTCGGCCGTCGTGGGCTTGCGCCCGGTCAGCGTTTCGAAATCGGCAACGGCTGCCGCCTCGATCTCGGGCGTGAAGATCAGTGGCGGCGTCTCCATCCGCTGCACGATCTGATAACCGGCGAACAGGCCGATCCCGGCCAGCAGAAAAGCAAAGAGCGGATCGCGCACCATGCGTCCGATCAGCGCCTTGCGCCTGCCAACAGATGGCCCGCTGATACGCTCACCGACGCTCGCTGCCCCGGCCTCTGCTTCCATGGTTTTTGCCCTGTTCGTCACGGACCGGATTTACGGCCAAGCCCGGCGCGCAAGCCTACGTCAAATGACGCATACGGTGGGATGGCGGCATTCCATAGCCTTTAGGACATCCAGATTGCCGCAGCGCCACGTCCGGCCTGCCACGGGGGAGACTTTCAAACCATGATCCGTTCCAGGCTGCTCCTGCTTGCCACTACTGCCGGCGCGCTCGCCCTGACTGCCTGTTCGGGTGGTGGCGGCAATGCCAGTGCGCCGTCCGGCGACAGCGTGTCCGTCGGCGTTCTCCAGTCGTTGACCGGCACCATGGCGATCAGCGAGATCACCGTGAAAAATGCCGAGATGCTGGCGATCGAGGAAATCAACGCAGCCGGCGGAGTCATGGGTAAGAAGATCAACGCGCTGGTCGAGGATGGCGCATCCGATCCGTCCACCTTCGCGCAAAAGGCGTCGAAGCTGATCGAAAGCGACGGCGTCTCCACCGTCTTCGGCGGCTGGACCTCCGCCAGCCGCAAGGCGATGCTGCCGGTGTTTGAGCGGACCAAGAACCTGCTCTGGTATCCTGTCCAGTTCGAGGGCAATGAATGCTCGCCCAACATCATGTATTCCGGCGCTCAGCCCAACCAGCAGGCGCTTCCCGCGCTCGAATGGGCCGTGAGCCAGGGCTATAAGAGCTATTTCCTGGTCGGCTCCGATTATGTTTATCCCCGCACCGCCAACCTGATCCTGAAAAAGCATATCGAAAAGGACGGTATGAAGGTGCTGGGCGAAGCCTATGTGCCGCTGGGCGGCACCGACTTCTCGGGCGTCATCGCCAAGATCGCGCAGGCCAAGCCCGCCATCATCATCAACACGCTGAACGGCGACAGCAATGTCGCCTTCTTCAAACAGCTTCAGGCCGCCGGCATCAGCACAAAGACGATGCCTGTCATGTCCTTCTCCATCGGCGAACAGGAAGCCAAGGCGATGGGCGCTGCGCTGGTCGAGGGCAGCTTTGCCGCATGGAATTATTTCCAGAGCCTGCCCGGCGACGCGAACGCGAAGTTCATCGCCGCCTATCAGGCCAAGTTCGGCAAGGATGCCGCCATCACCGATCCGATGGTCCATGGTTATCTTGATGTCTATGCCTGGAAGGCTGCCGTCGAAAAGGCCAAGAGCTTCGATCCCGACGCGGTACGCAAGGCGGCTGCCACGCTCGGCGGCTTTGACACGCCGATGGGCAAGGTCAGCTTCGCCGCGAACCAGAGCCTGACCCAGAAAGCCTATATCGGCAAGCTGAAGGGCGACGGCCAGTTCGAGATCATCGCCGACAGCGGCAAGGATCTGGCGCCCGAACCCTATGACGCGCTCGCCTTCCCCGGCAAGAGCTGCAAGCTCTGAGGGGTTGTGGGGTGAGCAATCCCATCTCCTTTTATGGCATGGTGGATGCCCGACCTGTAAAAACATCGTCATTCCCGCGAAGGCGGGAATCCATCCCCCAACCCTGCGGTGGTGGATATGGCCGGAGATGGATCCCCGCCTTCGCGGGGATGACTCGGGGTGATGTGGCGCCCAAGATTCTTCGGCGACCAGGAAACGCAACATAATGGACGCTCTTTTCCTCAATCAGCTTTTCAACGGCGCATCGCTGGCCTCGCTTTATCTGCTGGCGGCGCTGGGCCTTGCGCTGTCTTTCGGCCTGATGCGGGTCATCAACATGGCCCATGGCGAAATGCTGATGCTGGGCGGTTATCTCGCCTGGATGACCCTGCTGGTCGTGCCGGGGGCAGCGGGCATCATTCTCGCCATTCCGGTCGCCTTTGTGGGGGCAGCGGCGATGGGCGGCCTCATTCAGTCCACCCTGATCCGTCGCCTGTCTGCCCGTCCGCTCGACACATTGCTGGCGACCTGGGGCGTCAGCCTGATCCTGCAACAGGCGGCACGTGACCTGTTCGGCGCGATCGGGGTCGAAGTGCGCGCGCCCGAATGGCTGGCGGGCAGCTTCACGCTGGCCGGCGTCACCCTGCCGTCCGCCCGCCTGTTCATCATCGCCATTGCCGCTCTGGTGCTGGGTGCGCTGGCCCTGCTGCTGCTCAAATCGCGCATCGGCCTGCTCGTCCGCGCCGTCAATCAGGACCGGATGATGGCGTCGGCCAGCGGTATTGATGTGAAGCTGGTCGACTTTGCCGTCTTCTGCCTCGGTTCGGGCATTGCGGGCCTTGCCGGCGTGATGCTGGCGCTGCTCGGCCCCGTCACGCCCAGCGTCGGCCAAAGCTATATCATACCCGCCTTCCTCGTCGTCGTCATGGGCGGCCTTGGCAGCATCGTTGGGACGACCGCCTCGGCGATCATCCTCGGCCTGTTCGCGGCTTTAGCGCAAATCTTCGTCGATGTGAGCGTGGCGCAGATGCTGCTGCTCGTCTTCGTCATCCTGTTCATCCAGGTCCGCCCGCAGGGTGTGATCGCCGTCAAGAGCCGTCAGCTCGATGCCTGATCTGTCCATCCTCTCCGCTCGTCTGGACCCGGTAAAGCCGGTCCTGCCATGGCTGTTGCTGGCGCTCGGCATCGCCGCGCCCTTTGCCCTGTCGGCCTATGACCTCAACCTGCTGGCACGCTTCATGGCCATGGGCATCGTCGCGCTCGGCATCGTCCTCATCTGGGGCCATGGCGGCATATTGAGCCTGGGGCAGGGCGTGTTCTTTGGCCTCGGCGGCTACGCCATCGCCATGCACATGAAGGTGGCGGACCTGCCCGCCGGTGAAATCCCCGACTTCATGTTGTGGAGCGGTCGGGAAAGCCTGCCGCTCTGGTGGACGCCCTTTGCCAGCCCGATCTTCACCATCCTCGCGATCCTTCTGGTTCCCGCTTTGCTGGGCGCGCTCTTTTCCTGGGCCGTGTTCCATCGTCGGGTCGGCGGCACCTATTTCGCTCTGATCACACAGGCGATGGCGCTGGCTTTCGCCACGCTCATCATCTCGCGGCAGGATGTGACCGGCGGCTTCAACGGCCTCACCGATTTCTACTCTGTCTTCGGCTTTGGCCTCTCCAGCCCCGGCGTGCCGACGGGCCTTTACTGGGTGACTCTGGCGCTGCTGTGCGTTGGTTTCATCGGGCTGCGCTGGCTGCTGGCGTCGCGCTTCGGCATGTTGCTGCGCGCCGCGCGAGATGGCGAAAACCGCGTGCGTTTCCTTGGCTACAGCCCCACGCCGTTCAAGGTCGTCGCCTTTGCCATTGCGGCGATGCTGGCCGGGGTCGGCGGCGCGCTGTTCACCCTGCATGCCGGGGTCGTGTCTCCCGCCCTGATCGGCGTCGTCCCCTCGATCGAGATGGTGGTGTGGGTCGCGATTGGTGGCCGGTACAGCCTTGCCGGTGCCGTCGTCGGCGCGTTGCTGGTCAATCTGGCACGCGATGCGGTGTCGAGCGCCTTCCCCGAACTCTGGCTCTATCTGATGGGGGCACTGTTCATCTTTGTCGTCACCCTCCTGCCGCGTGGCCTTGCGGGTCTGTTCAAGGGGAAGGGCGCATGAGCGGCTCCGCAACCTCCGACCTGTTGCTCAGCGTCGATGGCGTCACCATCGACTATAGCGGCTTCAAGGCACTGGACGGCTTCTCGCTGACGCTCAATCGCGGAGAACGGCGCGTCGTCATAGGTCCCAACGGCGCGGGCAAGTCCACGCTGTGCGACACGATCATCGGCCGGGTACGGCCCAGCGAAGGGCGCGTCATCTTCAAAGGAGAGGACATCCATCGCCTGCCTGAGCAGCAGATCGTCGCGCGGGGGATTTGCCGCAAATTTCAGGCGCCCGGCGTGCTTCCGACATTGAGCGTGCGCGACAATCTGGCGCTCGCCGCGCGGAAAGACCGCCGCTGGTGGAAGAGTTTCGGTACCGGCATCCCGGCCGAGGAGAAGCAAGCGGTGGACGAAGCGCTGGACATGGTGGCGCTGACCCATCGTGCCGGGGTGGAGGCCGGAACCCTCGCCCATGGCGAAAAACAATGGCTGGAAATCGCGATGGTGCTGGCTACGGGCGCCGAACTGCTGCTGCTGGACGAACCGACGGCTGGCATGGGACCGGCGGAAACCAGTCGTACCGCAGAACTGATATTGAGCCTGGGGGATAGTCGCACCGTGCTGGTGATCGACCATGATATGAGCTTCGTCGAACAATTGGCTGCGCCCGTCACGGTGATGCATCAGGGTCGCTTCCTGAAACAGGGCAGCATCGCCGAAGTTCGCGCCGACCCGGAAGTCGCGGCCGTCTATCTGGGCCACACCGCATGAGCGGGCCGCTGCTCGAAATCGCCGGCCTGTCGAGCGCCTATGGCCAGAGTCAGGTGTTGTGGGACGTGGACCTGACGCTGGAGCGGGGGCAGGTCATGGCCCTGATCGGCCGCAATGGCGTGGGCAAGACGACCCTGCTGCACGCCATCATGGGGACGCGCCCGGCCGTCGGCGGGACGATCCATTTTGCGGGGCAGGATATCAGCGGCTTTCCCGCGCATAAAAGGTCGCGCGCCGGCATCGGTTTCGTGCCGCAGGGGCGTCATGTTTTCCCGCATCTGACCGTCATGGAAAATCTGGAAACCGGTCTCTCGGCGCTGGCCGGGCGCGGCAAGGGCGCGGCAAAGGTGCCGCAGCATATTTTCGATCTCTTCCCCAAGCTGTGGGACATTCGTACGCGCGCCGCCGGCTTCCTGTCAGGCGGCGAGCAGCAGCAGCTGGCCATCGGCCGCGCGCTGGCCGGGGAACCCAGCCTGCTGCTGCTGGATGAGCCGACCGAGGGCATACAGCCCAATGTCGTGCAACAGATTGAAGCGGCGCTGGTGCATGTACGCGACGAACTGGGCATGACGGTGCTGGTGGTCGAACAATATCTCGACTTCGTATGGCGTTTTGCCGATCGCTACAGCGCCATGCAGAATGGCCGCATCATCCGTCAGGGCAGCATCGCACAGGAAAGCGCGAAGGACGTCGCGCATCTGGTGCAAATCTAAACGCGCCGTTCGCTTCTCGCCATCGGCTGAAACGAACGGCGCCGAACCATCACCGCACCGGCGTCCATGTCTGAGTCTTGCAGAAAAACGCGATGCAGCCCTGCACCTTCAACGTGCCGTCGCTGTTGCGGCTGACCTTGCTGGTATAGCTTTTGCCGCCTTCCGGGTCATAGATGGTGCCGCGCCACAGGTCGCCATCATCCTTGAAACCGGACAAGAGGGCCAGGCCGACCAGCGGCTTGGAACGCAGCGCCGGGTCCGGATTCTTGATGTCGGTCTGGGGGCGGCCGGGGGTCGGCTTCACGATCTTTTCGATCTTGCCGCATAGATGTTGGCCGCATGGTGCGATCTGGACGATGGCCTTGCCATCGACGGTGGCCCATCGGCCGGTGACGGGTTGGGCCGCCTGCGCAGCGCTGCCGACGATGCCTGCAAAAGCGGCGGTCAGGGTAAGGATGGCGATATTGGCCGTTTTCATGCGATCCACTCCATGGTCTTTTGCCAGAAGGATAATCGGGAAAAACCGCGCCCGCCACCGCCTTTTTATGGCGGGGCGGGCGGGTCATCGGGCGACGCTACGGCAAGCGCGCACCCTCTCTCCAACTTTTTACGGCCCGGTCAGAAAGCGGCGCTGATGGAGCAGGCCGCCGGACCAAGAATGACGACGAACAGGGTTGGCAGGATGAACAGAATCAGCGGTACCGTCATGATCGCTGGCAGGCGGGCGGCCTTTTCTTCCGCGCGCATCATGCGTTCATGGCGGAATTCGGCCGACAGCACGCGCAACGCGGAGGCTAGCGGCGTGCCATATTTCTCCGTCTGGATCATGGTCGTGACCACGCCCTTGACCGCATCCAGTTTCACTCGGGTTGCCAGATTTTCGAACGCCATGCGCCGTTCGGTCAGGAAACTGAGTTCGATCGCCGTCAACTGAAACTCATCGCCCAGTTCGGGATAGGCCTTGCCCAGTTCGCGGGACACGCGGTTGAATGCGGCATCGACGGTCAGGCCCGCCTCGGCGCAGATGACCAGCAGATCGAGGGCGTCCGGCAGCCCCTTGCGAATGGCGGCCGAGCGCTTCTGAATCTTGTTGTTGATAAAGAGGTCAGGCGCTTTGTAGGCGAGCAATAGTGCAGCGGCGAAGGCAAAGAAGCGTTTGAACGGACCCCATTCGGGTTCGATGCCCACGACATACAGCAACAGGGCCGCAAGGCCGCCGATGACGATGGGCATGATCATGCGCCCAAAGATGACGGCGACGGCCAGATCTTTTGACCGGATACCGGCCTGTGCCAGACGAATCTGCGCATCCTTCAGCTGATCGTCCTGCAACACTTTCAGGCTGGAGAGGAAGGACCGCATATGGTCGGTGGTCTGGTTGCGCTGGACCAGCTTGGCGCGGCGCTTCGCCGTTGAGGCGGTGATGCCCGCCTTCAACTGTTCGCGCCGTTCGTTCAGCGCCTTGACGCGCTTGGCCATCGGGTCGCGCACGGTCATCACTGCGTAGAGGGCGAACAACATGGCCAGCGTGGCCAGCGCGGCGAGCAGCGTACCGACATCGGTCGCCGTCAGTCCGAACAATGTGCCGGCTGTGGGCGGGGGAGCGTTCATGATAGTTTCCGTGCCTCCCGCATCAAATCTCGAAATTGATCATCTGAGCCATGATGAAGGCGCCAATCCCCATCCAGCACGCACCGCCTATGCCCACCACCTGCATCATCGACAGGCCGAACAGGCCCATTGGATCCGGCGTGAAGAAGGGGCTCATATAATTGAAGTTGATGTAGCAGATCATGCCGAACACCAGGAAAGGCAGCGCGCCGATAATATAGGCGGACGCTTTCGATTCCGATGACATGGCGCGGATTTTCAGCTTCATCTGCGCGCGTTGACGCAAAACCGTTGCCAGGTTCGACAGTGTTTCGGCCAGGTTGCCGCCCGTTTCCCGCTGGATGGACAGGGTGATGACAAAGAACTGGAATTCCGCTGTGCCCAACCGGTCGGCGGTTTCCTGCAAGGCCTGTTCCATCGTTCGCCCGATCTTGATGCGTTCGGTGATTAGCTTGAATTCTTCACCGACCGGCCCGGGAATTTCACTCGACACGATGCCCAGCGTCTCTGCGATGGGCAGGCCAGACCGCAGGCCGCGCGTCAGCAATTCCAGCGCATCGGGAAATTTCACGGTAAAATTGTTGATCCGCTTGTTGATCAGGCGCCCGACCCACAGATGGGGCAGGCCCAGCCCTGCGGCCAGACCGACCATCAGCGCCAGCAGAAACGGGAATCCCCGGAACATCAAAAACGCCGTCACGCCCAGAAAGGTCAGGGCGCTGGCCGTCATATACTGGCTCAGCGTCCATTTCTTGCCGGTCATCCTGATCCGCTTGGTCAGGTTTTCCGGGTTGGGGATCAGCGACACCAGCATCTTCATTTCGGTGCCGCCGGGGCGGTTCGAAATGGCCTTGCGCATGCGCGCTTCCAGCAATGCTTCGGTCGATTCACTATGGCGCCCGCGGATCAGGGCAACGCGGCGTTTGCGCGCCTTGTCCGGCGACGGTCCGGCAAATGCCACGATGCCCACCCCGAACAGGGTCGTCATCAGCACCACCAATAGGATTACATTGCTATCCATCTCGTCGCCTGCCTCTTACCGGCCATGCCGTCCATCGGAACGGCGGCCTTTCCTCAATCGTCCAGCGCGGTTGCCTTGTCCTTGCCGCGCTTGGGCATCAGGGATTTGAAATCGAACCGGGCAAGCAGGGAATCGCCCTTTTTGCCGGCGCCCTTTGCGGTGTCGCCGCCGTCATGCTCTGCCGCTGCGCCCAACACCTGATCCATCAGGGTGATGCAGGCCGCGCCGACCTTGCTGCCCTTTGCGGTTTCGGCCAGCGTTTTGCCCAGCTTCGCCGCCTGCGACGCGATGCGCAGGTCGAACGGAATGATGACATCCACCTTGCGCTCGATCGACTGTTCGAAATCCTTGCGGCTGATTTCCGGTGAGCCGGGATGGACGCGATTGGCGGCTACGATGATGCGCGACTGTGGTGCGTTGGCCTTGATCCACGAAAGCAGGCGGATGGTGTCGCGCGCCGATGCCAGCGTCAATTCTGTCACGATCAGGGTGACGTTGACGTCGCCCATCAGGTGCGGATGCTGGATCAGCATATTGCGCGGCAAATCGATCACGCTGCATTCGAAGGCGAGACGGAATTCTTCCAGCAACTGGTAGAAGGCGCCACCATCGGTCATCAGCGGCTGGTTGATCGGCGCTTCGGCCGACAGGATCGCCAGCGTGTCGGACGCCCGAACCATGGCGCGTTCGATGAACAGGCCGTCGATGCGGCTGGGATTTTCGATCGCGTCGGTCAGGCCACGGCCCGGCTCCAGATCCATCGCCAGCGCATTGGTGCCGAAATGGACGTCCAGGTCGAGCAGAGCGGTCGGGCGCTTCTTCTTCTCGCTCAGCAACCAGGCGAGCGAAGTCGCGATGCTGGATGCCCCTACGCCGCCGCGCGTCCCGATGACCGAAATGGTCATGTGCGGCCGTTCGGGTGCCACGTCGCGCGGCGCCATGAACACGGCCTGCGCCTGCGTCAGCGCATCGCGCAACTGATCCGCGCCAAAGGGCTTGAGCAGATAGTCCTGAATGCCGCTGGCGATCAGATCGCGATACAGGCGCACGTCGTTCACCTGTCCTGCGGCGATGACCACCGTGCCGGGTTCGCATACTTCGGCCAGGCTGTTGATGTCGTTCAGCGGATCGCCGCTTTCCGACATGTCGATGAACAGGATTTGCGGGGAAGCGGTGATCGACAGGCTTTGCACCGCGTTGCGCATGCCGCCCTTGTTCACCTTTTCCGGCGGCCAGCCCAGTTCGGATGCAACCGCGCGCAGCAGGTCGAAACTATGATCGTCGCACACAAAAGCGTGGAACGGATCGCGCGGGCCGGCGCCACCGGGTTTCCAGGGAGCGTTCATTTTACTGGCCTCCTGCCGTGATCTTCTTGAGTTCGCCTGCGCCGGTCAGAGGCTTTTCGCGATAGGTGGAGATGGCGCGGTTCGATGTTGCCGTACGCAATTCGCTTTCCGTGCCCTGACCGCGCACCAGATCCTCGGGATCGGCGACCATGGCGGCCAGATTGCTGTTCACGCCACAGCCGTAATTCGACGACACGGCCAGATCCGTGTCGGCTTCCTGCTTGTCGCTCCAGTCCGGGCAGCCCGGCACATGGGCCGAGGAACGGCGTACGATCAGTCGGACGGATCCCTGCGGCGCTGCACCGGCGGCCGCGGTGCCATCTTCGCCGATCAGCAGGCCGTGGCGCGCCACGACATCGGCAATGCCGTCACGCAGCGTCGGACCATAATAGCCGTCGGATACGATCGCGACCTGATCGCCATAGCCAAGGCCGATCGAAACCAGCCAGTCGTTGAGGCGCACGGCTTCGGCAGGGGACAGCGCGTCACTCGCACCGGCCTGAACATCATAGGTATAGGCCGCGTAGCTGACCACCGGCTGATGTATCGAATCCACGGTGCGATTGGGTGTATCGGTCATGCAACCGGCGAGCGGCAGCGCCATCAGGGCCAGAGCGCTCAGCGTCTTGATGGAAAGAGTGGTCATGTCGCTTTATCCTTCCGTCAGAAGCTGAAGCCGGGGGTGGCCGAACTGTCCTTGCCGGACTTCCTGGCGTCGGCACGTGGGGCGAGAACCGGTGTCGAGGTCGAGGCCTGCGGGCCGGGTGTCGGCACCTGTCCGCCCGGCGCACGGCTGGGCATCGCGGGACGCGCACCGCTGACGCCGTCATGCTGCTGTTGCAGGAACAACCCCTGACCCTCGTTCGCGTTGCGGAAGCCATCGGTGGGCAGATGCAGGTCCGATGCGTTCATCGGCTTCACCAGATAGGGGGTGACGGCGATGACCAGCTCGGTTTCGTTGCGTTGGAACTGGCGCGATTTGAACAGGCTGCCGATGATCGGGATATTACCGATACCGGGCACCTTGTTGATGTTGTTCGACGCTTCGTTGTTCAGCAGACCTGCGATCATGAAGGCCTGACCCGAACCCAGCTCCACGGTGGTTTCCGCGGTGCGGCTGCGCAGCGCCGGGACGCTGGCATTGACCGAGAAATCGAGGCTGGACACGGTGGGGCGGACGCGCAGCGAAATGCGGCCATCGGCCAATACCGTGGGCGTGAAGGCCAACTGCACGCCATATTGCTTGAATTCGATGCTATTGCCCGACGAAGGCCCGTTGTTGACGGTGTAGGGATATTCGCCACCCGCCAGGAAGCTGGCGGTTTCACCCGACAGCGCGGTCAGGTTGGGCTGAGCCAGCGTGGTGGACAGGCCGGTCGATTCGGCCAGATCCAGCACGGCAGCAATATCCATGCCCAGCATATGGGCGACACCGCCAATGCTGTATCCGCCATCGGAAACAAAGTTGAACGTTCCGCCACCGGCGTCGTTGAAAGTCACGGCATCGCGGGTGCCGCCACCCAGGCCGCCGTGCCACTTGCCACCGCTGCCATCCTGCGTCTTCCAGTTCATGCCGATCTTGTGGCCCAGATCCTTGGAAACTTCCGCGATCTTGACCTGCAACATCACCTGAAGCGGGGTGGCCATGCGCAGGCGGCTGACGACGGTCACATCCTTGCCGACGAACGCCTGCGTCAGGCGTTCGGCCTCGGCTGCGTCTTCAGGCGCCTTGATCGTGCCGGTCAGCAGAACCATGCCGTTCATCTTGTTCACAGCAATATTCGACTCCGGCATCGCCAGACGCAGCATGTCGTCGATGCTGGTCAGGTTGTTACCGACGCGGACGGTACCGGAAAACAGCACCTTGCCATTGGTTGCGGTGGCAAAGACGGTGGTTTCACCCGGCTTTTTGGCGATCAGGTAAAGCTGGTTCTGCGAACGGACATGGACGTCGACGATTTCCGGATCGGCGATCACGACGTCGGACATCTTGGCCGGCAGGTTGATGACCCGGCTGCCACCGACTGACAGAAGGACTGCATTGTCCTGCATGGCGGACGCTGCTGCATTGAGCGCAGCGGTCGGGGCCATGGCGCAGGCGACAGCCAGGGTGACGGCGATCGCCGGGGCGGCGAGCGGACGGGCCGCGACGCGCGATGCGAGGTTGCGAACGGTCTTCATCTCACTTCCCCCCGACCGGAACTTCGGTCACGTTGGTGCCGCGGGCAATGCGGATAACTGGGCCTTTGAAGGCGACGGTGCCGACCGGGGCGCCATTGGCCGTCGCGCCGGCGGGCATGGGTGCATCCGCCTTTGCCGGAACGGAGCTGCGCTGATAGCGGGACACGTCGGCGCCGGTCGAATAGGTGGAGCCGCGATCGACCGGGCGCGCCGACAGCTTGGCCAGCATCGCCTTTTCAGTGGTCGGGCTTGCGCCATCGGGCAGGTTCATGTCGGTGCCGGCAATGGCCGCATCCAGCTCCGACGTGGTGTCGGCCATCGAACGCAGCGACATGGACAGCGAACCGATGGTCTGGGCCACGGCGATTTTTTCGGCGATCTTGGGCGTCACTTCGATCGTGACGTTGGAATAGGTCTGGACGACCGGCTTGCCGTCCGGCCCCATGGCGTCCATGCGCTGGTCGGTGGCCAGAACGCGCAGGTTGCGCAGGATGGTTTCGGATACTTTGAGCGGATCGCCGTCGCCGCCGCCGGACACGCTCTGCGTCAGGACGAGGTCGATATGGTCGCCGGGAAAGACGAAGCCGGCAACGGAGCTTTGGGCCGAAACCGGAACCGTGACGGCGCGCATGCCGGCGCCCAGTGCGGCTGCCAGGAAACCGCGATCGCCCGGCTTGACCAGCGCGCCCTGCGTCATCGGCTGTCCCGCCGAAATGGCGGTGCGAACCACGCTGCCTGCCAGCTTGACCGGATCGACTTCGCCCTGAAGGAAGTAGACCTGTTCGACCAGATCCTTGGGCCATGGCTGAAAGCGGAAGCTCTCCGGATCGAGGATGGTGCCGACCGGCAGCGCCTTGACCGCGACCAGCACATGGGGCTGATCTGCCTCGGTGGGCATGGACGCGGCATTGACCTGTGGCGATCCCGACGAACTCAACATGCTGCGCGCAAGCAAGGCTGTAGTGACCGCTATGATAAGCGCCCCCACCAGCAGCACGATCTTCTTTGCATCCATGACGAAATTCGCTCCCTCAAGCGGGTATATTGCCCCTCAGGGCACACACATCACGCAAATTGGTTAAGATATCGTTCGCCAATCAGCCAAAGGGTGGCTAGGGATATGGCGACACCATAGGGTATCTCGGGTTGGCCCGGCTTTTTCCTGACGCGATGGTGGACCACCGTCAGCAGCGTCACGACGCCACCCAGTATCGCCATCAGCATCAACAGGCTGAGCGTCGTCTGCACCGAGAACCACAGGGCGAGCGCGCCCAGCAGCTTCACGTCGCCGCCGCCCATCATGCCCAATGCGAACAATCCGGCGAACAGGGCAAAGACGATGGCGCCCAGTAGCAACTGGATCGCCATGCCCGGCCAAGGGTCCAGCCCGTTTGCCAGCCACCATAAAGGGGCCAGCGCGGCGATGGCTATGTTCAGGCGGTTGGAGATGATGCGCGAACGCAGGTCGGTGATCGCTGCGGCGATCAGCAACATGCATAGAGCGGCAATCAGGCCCAGTCTGAAAAATTCCCCCGACATGGGGACTTCATGTAGACCATATGACTTACCAAAGCGTAACCATGACCATTATGGATTCACCCGACTTGCCCCACCTTCCCTTCGACCGGCGCGCCTGGCCCATGGGTGGCCTTCTCGATTACTGGACGGCGCCCGATGGCTGGCCGATCCGCCGTTATCGGCTGGGCAGCGGCGAACGGGGGCGCATGCTCATTCTGAATGGGCGCGGCGACATGATCGAAAAATATCTGGAGGTGATCCAGCATTGGGCGGGACGGGGATGGGCCGTCACCAGCTTCGACTGGCGCGGACAGGGGGGGTCGGGCCGCCTGACGCCTGATCCGATGTGTGGCCATATCGATGATTTTGCGCACTGGATTGCGGATTTCAAAGCGCTGGCGGCGGATTGGCGGGCGGAAGGCAGCGGGCCGACGGCGATGCTGGGGCATAGCATGGGCGGCCATATGTTGCTCCGCGCCTTGGCAGAAGGGGCCATGCCGCCTGATGCCGCCATTGCCGTCGCGCCGATGCTGGGCCTGCACACCGCGCCCATGCCGCGATGGCTGGCGGTCGCGATCGCGCATGCGATGCTGGCGCTGGGTAAGGGGGAACATCAGGCCTGGACCCAGAAGGAGGGATCGGAACGGCAGCGGCGGATGCGGCAAAAACGCCTGACGCACGACCCGGAACGCTATGCCGACGAAATCTGGTGGCGCGATCATAGCCGCGACATCGCATTGGGACCGCCGAGTTGGAACTGGGTGGCACAGGCGCTCGATTCGACCCGTACTCTGGCAGAGGGGGATGGGCTGGCGCGGCTGACGGTCCCTCTGCTGATCCTGGCGGCGGAAACCGATCGACTGGTGTCCACCCCGGCCATTCGTGCGGTGGCCGCCCGCATTGCAGGCGCCCGGCTGCATGTCTATGGGGCAGAGGCTGCGCATGAAATCCTGCGGGAACTGGACCTTGTCCGGCTCGACGCGCTGGCCCGCATCGACGCCTTTCTGGACGAGGTTGCCCGTTGAATCATCCCGACATCGTCGTCATCGGTGCAGGCATTGCGGGCGCCAGTCTGGGCGCGGAGCTGGCGGGTGACGCCAATGTCCTGATGCTGGAGATGGAGGATCGGCCCGGCTATCATGCCAGCGGGCGATCGGTGGCTTTCTGGGAAGAAACCTATGGCGGCCCGGCGATACAGCCGTTGACCACCGCATCGGGACCGATGCTGGCCAGCCCCGACCCTGATTTTCATGAGGGCAGCCTTCTGTCGCCGCGCCGGACGCTGCATATCGGCCGTGCAGCGGATGAGGATGCGCGCGATGCGATGATCGCGGCCTTCGCCGGCAAGGTCGATCTTCAGATCATTGATCCCTCCACGCTGGTGCCGGGATTGCGGCCCGAATGGACGCTGGGTCTGCTGGAGGCAAGCTGTCAGGACATTGACGTCGCGGCGCTTCATCAGGCCTATTTGCGCCAGTTTCGCAGGCGAGGTGGTCAATTGCGCCTGTCGGCAGGACTGGAATCCGCCCGGCGAGAAGGCGATGGCTGGCGCATCGAAACGCGCGACGGCACCATTCATTGCGGCATGCTGATTAATGCGGCAGGTGCCTGGGCGGACGCGGTGGCGCTGCGGTGCGGCGTGCCCCCGGTCGGGATTATGCCGTTGCGGCGGACGGTTGTGCAACTGCGCGTCCCGACCTTGCCATCGCCCGACCTTCCGCTGGTGATGGACCTGCGTGAACAATTTTATTTCAAGCCGGAGGGGCAAGGGCGCGTCTGGCTGACCCCCCATGATGAGGAGCCGTCGCCGCCCTGTGACGCTGCACCCGAGGAACTGGCCGTGGCACAAGCGATCGCCCGGTTCGGGGAAGCGGTGGATTGGCCCATTGGTGGCATAGACCATGAATGGGCTGGCCTGCGCAGTTTCGCGCCCGACCGCGTGCCGGTCTATGGCTTCGAGCCGGAAGAGCTGCGTTTCTTCTGGTTCGCGGGGCAGGGCGGTTTCGGCTTTCAGACGGCGCCGGCCGCCGCGCTGCTGGCCGCTGCTCTGGTCAAGGGAAAGGCGACCCCTTCGGCCATTGCGGGCATCGACGCGGCGCTCTATCGTCCGGAACGGTTTCGGTAGCGAAATACTTGAAGGAGTATGCCCATGGCGCACAAATTCGTGATCGAGAAGAACAAGGCAGGCGAGTTCGTCGCGAAGTTCAAATATAATAGCGAACTGATCTTCTGGACGGAGGGCTATGCCAGCAAGGCTGGCGCAAAGAACGCCATCGAATCCATCCTGAAGAACGGTCCCGGCGCCCCGATCGAGGAAGCCGAGTAAAAAGCGACTATCCGCGTATCGCTCGTCGGCTGGCCAGACCCATCATGGCAAAGCCGGCGAGCGAAGCGACGACATTGGCCATCGCTGCCCCGCGCGTGCCATAAAGCGGCAAGAGCGCCGCCTGAAGCCCCAGCAGCAGCAGCGTCGATACAAAGGTGATGCGCAGCGACAGGCCCGCCCGGTCGGTCGCCATCAGCAGCGGGCGATAACTGACCCCGATCAGGTCGATACAGGCCGATATGCCCAGCAGTACCAGCAACGGATAGGCGGCAATGAATTCATGGCCCGCCACCAGTCCCAGCAGCGGACGGCCGATGGTCACGATCAGCAGGATGATGACCGCGCCCGCCGCCAGCGCGAGTCGATTGGTACGGCGGAACAGGGCGTCCAGCGCCTCGCCGCCATGGCTTGCATGAGTGCGCGACAATTCGACGAAGATGCTGCGGGACAGCAGGCTGGAAATCTTGGTCAGCGAATTGGCAAGCTGATTGGCAAGGCGATAGAGGCCCGCGCCGGTGGGGCCGACGAACAGGCCGACGATCAATACCGCGACCTGCTGCCCCACCGACGACAAGGTGGTTTGCAGGTTGGTGGCGGTCAGGAAACCGACGATGCCCGGATTTTCATGCCGCGCATCCATGGCCCGTCCGGCGGTCCAGCGGCCAAGGCGTCCGGCTCCGACCCGCAACGCCAGCCACCAATAGGCCAGTGCGCAAAGCAGTTCGGAAAACGCCCAGGCGATCAGATAGCCGGTGATCGTCGGCATCAGCAGCAGGGCGATGCCCGCGCCGATCATCCGCCCGACCGGGATCATGGTTTCGGCGAAAGCGGCCGAATCGAAACGGTCGAACAGGCGCAGCACGCCCGTCGGGCTGGACCTTATGGTAATCATCATCACCATGCAGAACAGCCATGCCTGAAGCCCCATGCCGGGCGGCAATTCCAGCAGATTGTGAAACGCGACGATGATGACCGCCGCGATCAGGCCACCTACCGCAGCGGACGCAAGGTCGATCAGGATGCAGAATCGTAAAACCCGGTTCAGCGCATCGCCATCGTCATTGGTCAGATGTTGCTGGCCGTAACGCACCACAATCTGCCAGCTATCGAAACTGACGATGGTCTTGATGACGGTGGCGGCGCTCAGCACCAGTGCAAAACGGCCGAAATCCGCGACCCCCAGCGTTCGTGTCACAATGGCGAGATAGGCCAGGGACAGCACGCCACCCACGCCCTTGCCGCCCAGCAGCCAGCCGGTATTGGCCAGAATGCGCGAGAAACCGTCCTGCGCTCCGGCGGGCCTGCCCTTCCACTTCACGATGCTTTGATGCCTTCTGTCGTCTGCGCGCCTATCTAGGCGTAGTAGATGTCAGATTGAAGCCGCCTTTTTTTCGGCCAAATTCCATTCTAATGGGCGGGCATGACCATCCGCAAAGCCATCATCCTGTCGGCGGGCCAAGGCTCGCGCCTGTTGCCGCTGACCCGCGACGTGCCCAAATGCATGATCGATTTCAACGGCCGCACCCTCATCAGCTGGCAAATCGCCGCGCTGGCGGCCAATGGCGTGACCGACATCGTGGTCGTCACCGGCTTCCGCACCGAACGGGTGGAGGATCATGCCCTGCAACTCTATCGCGACACCGGCGCGCGCATCCGCACCCTGTTCAACCCCTTCTTTCAGGTCGCCGATAACCTCGGCACCTGCTGGATCGCACGGGAAGAGATGGATGAGGACTTCATCATCCTGAACGGCGATACCATCGTGTCGGATGAGATCGTCGCAAAGCTGATCGCCGGGGCGCAGGATGCGATCACCGTCACGGTGGACGTGAAGGCGGGCGACTATGATGACGATGATATGAAGGTGAACCGCGACGCCAGCGGCCGCCTGCATGCCATCGGCAAGCGGTTGCTGCCGCCCGATACTAACGCCGAATCGATCGGCATGCTGGCCTTCACCGGGGAAGGCCCGGCGATCTTCCGCAATCAGGTGGATCAGATGATGCGGACGCCCGAAGGGGTGGAGCGCTGGTATCTGCGCGCCATTGACATCATCGCCAAGGGCAACCGCGTCGGCACCGTGTCCATCGAAGGGCTGGACTGGCAGGAAGTCGACTTCCCGCAGGATGTGGAAGCCGCCAACGCGCTGACCGCACGCTGGGTCGCCGAAGGGCGCTATACGGGCTGACGACTTGCTGAATGCCGTTCGTTTCGAGCGAAGTCGAGAAACGAACGGATCAAACTATCGCTTAATGAAGAAGGGCGCCGGATCATCGATCCCGCGCCCTTCTTCATATCAGTTGTTCATCAGCGCCGGGAAGAAGCCCTCATGGGCATGGCGCAGATCGCTGAGCGTGGCCCAGCCGATATTCTCGTCCGCATTGCCCACTGTCACGGCCTCGCCGCCGGTCACGCCGATGCGGGTCGCGGGAATGCCGGCGGCCTGCGCGCGGGCGATGATCGCGGCGGCATCGCCGGTCACGACATAGCGGCCCTGATCTTCACCGAACATCTGCGCGACGAGCAGCGTGTCATTGTCCCAGTCGGGTTCGATAGTCGCGCCGACCTTGCCCGCCAGCGCCATTTCCGCGATCGTGACCAACAGACCGCCGTCCGATACGTCATGCACGGCATTGACCTCGCCAGCGCCGACCAGCGCGCGGACCAGATCGGCGGCCTGACGTTCACGGCTCAGGTCGACGCTGGGCGCATCGCCCGCCTCGCGGCCCTGCACTTCGCGCAGCCACAGAGACTGGCCGAGGTGAACGGCGGTATCGCCGATCAGGACGATGTCCTGCCCCTCACCCTTGAACGCGACGGTCGCCATCACGTCGATATTCGCCAGCAGGCCGATGCCGCCGATGGCCGGGGTCGGCAGGATCGCCGAACCGCCGCCGGTCGCCTTCGATTCATTGTAGAGCGATACGTTGCCCGACACGATCGGGAAGTCGAGCGCGCGGCAGGCATCGCCCATGCCTTCCAGACAGCCGGTCAGCTGCGCCATGATTTCGGGGCGCTGCGGATTGGCGAAGTTCAGGCAGTTGGTGACGGCCAGCGGGGTGGAGCCCACGGCAGACAGGTTGCGATAGCATTCGGCAATCGCCTGCTTGCCGCCTTCATAGGGGTCGGCATAGCAATAGCGCGGGGTGCAATCGGTGCTGATCGCAATGCCCTTGCCGCTGCCATGGACGCGCACGACGGCGGCGTCGCCACCGGGGCGCTGCACCGTGTCGGCGCCGACCGTATGGTCATATTGTTCCCAGATCCAGCGACGGCTGGCAATGTCCGGCGACCCCATCAGCGTCACCAGATCGGCGCCGATGTCGTCGCTTTCGCCGATTTCGCCCAGCGGCTCGACCTTCGACCACAGCTTATACTCGTCCTTCGGCATGGAGGGACGGTCATAGAGCGGCGCATCGTCGGCCAGCGGAGCCAGCGGAATGTCGCAGACGATTTCGCCCTTATGCTCCAGCACCATGCGGCCGGTGTCGGTGACATGGCCGATGACGGCGAAGTCCAGTTCCCACTTTTTGAAGATGGCCTCGGCAAAGGCTTCGCGGCCGGGCTTCAGCACCATGAGCATGCGCTCCTGGCTTTCCGACAGCATCATCTCATAGGTGGTCATGCCGGTTTCGCGCTGCGGCACGTCGTCCATCTTCAGGTGGATGCCGACGCCGCCCTTCGACGCCATTTCCACCGAGGAGGAGGTGAGGCCGGCCGCGCCCATATCCTGAATGGCGACGATCGCGTCGGACGCCATCAGTTCAAGGCATGCCTCGATCAGCAGCTTTTCGGTGAAGGGGTCGCCCACCTGCACGGTCGGACGCTTGGCATCGGCGTCGTCGCCGAAATCGGCCGACGCCATGGTCGCGCCATGGATGCCGTCACGGCCGGTCTTGGACCCTACATAGACGATCGGATTGCCGACGCCCGATGCGGCCGAATAGAAAATCTTGTCGGTGTCGGCGACGCCCACGGTCATCGCGTTGACCAGAATATTGCCGTCATAGGCCGGGTGGAAATTCACTTCGCCACCCACGGTCGGCACGCCGACGCAATTGCCATAGCCGCCAATGCCATGCACCACGCCGCTGATCAGATGCTTCATCTTGGGGTGGTCGGGGCGGCCGAAGCGCAGGGCATTCATGTTCGCGACCGGACGCGCGCCCATGGTGAACACGTCGCGCAAAATGCCGCCGACGCCCGTCGCCGCGCCCTGATAGGGTTCGATATAGGATGGGTGGTTATGGCTCTCCATCTTGAAGATGGCGGCCTGACCATCGCCGATGTCGACCACGCCGGCATTTTCGCCGGGACCGCAAATCACCTGCGGGCCTTTGGTGGGCAGCTTCATCAGATGGATTTTCGATGATTTATAGGAGCAATGCTCCGACCACATGACGGAGAAAATACCGAGTTCGGTCAGGTTCGGCTCACGGCCGATCGCCTTCAGTACGCGGTCATATTCTTCCGGGCTGAGGCCATGTTCGGCGACGATTTCCGGGGTGATCTGGGATGCGGTGCTGGACATGCCCGCGCCTTTAGCGGGGGCGTGTCCGAATCACAATGGGGCGCGGCACCCCTGACGGATGTGCCGCGCCCCATATTCGTTCTTTCTGCGCCGGGTTAGCAGCTACCGTTGCGATCGATGGCGCGGCCGGCGAGGGCGCCTGCACCTGCGCCCACGACGGTGCCGGTGGCGCGATCGCCGCGGGTGTCGACGGCCCGGCCCAGCAGCGCGCCGGCTACGCCACCCAGCAGCAGGCCGGTGGTGCCGCCCGACTTGCGGCAGCGATAGTCGCCACGATAGCCGCGACGGTCGTCATGGCGGCGATAGTCGCGGCCGCGATCGTCGCGATGCCAGCCGCGATCATGGTCACGGGCAAAAGACGTCGCCGGAACGGTGGCGCTGACGGTGGCGGCGCCCATGGCGATAGCCATGATGGATTTGCTGAACTTCATGATCTTTTTCCTCGACCTTTATCCTGTGATTCGAGGATTGCCATGAACGGCGTGGCACAAGCCTGAACCGCTTCGTTATCTGCTGTTCAGGAAAGCGCTCAAAGCTGGCGGATATAAAAAGGGCCGAACCTGTGAAGGTCCGGCCCGCTATTGTCCCGATTTATGTAAAGATCAGACGTGGCAGGCCTGTGCAGCCTTGCCCGGCACGGTGATCGTGACCTTGTCACCCGAACCATCGACGGTGAAACCACCCTCGGCCGTGAAGGGCTGGCCAGCTTCCGGGGCGGACAGCTTGGTCGGGGTTCCGGCCTTTTCGGTGCGCAGCAGCGCCGTCTTGTCGTCGCTCATATAGTCGACGAAGATCAGGCTGTTGTCCTTGCAGCGGAACTGCTTGTTGGCCTTGACCGACGGCGGCAGCTCGACCGGCGCCGCATTGGCAAGCTGGTTGGCCATGGGGTCGGCCGGGCCGCCCACGACTTCGGGTTCGTCACTCTTGTTGCAGGCCGACAGCAGGGTCAGGCCGGCAACGGCGATCAGGGGGAGATAAGATTTCATAGCGATCCTTTTATGTGCATGTGCAACATGGGGGTCAACGCAAAAACGGCCATTGTCCGCCATGCGGTTGGTATGACGTCATGACGTTTTGATGACATACGCTCCCGCAATGCATCATTCGTCCGGGCAACTGGCGCGCGGACTTGACCGGGGGTGTGGTGGCGGTCAATGGATGCGGCATGGCGATGGACGAGACTAATAACGCACCCGATCCTGCAACCCTGTCTTTCGAGGAGGCATTGCGCGCGCTGGAGGGGATTGTGCGGCGACTGGAAAGCGGTGACGTACCGCTCGATGAATCGATCGCGCTCTATGCCCGCGGCGAAGAATTGCGCAAGCGCTGCACCGAACGGTTGCAGGCGGCCGAAGCGCGGATCGCGAAGCTGACCGTCGATGCCAGCGGCGCCGTTACCGGCGCGCAGCCGTTCGGCGCGGACTGATCGTGATGGCCGGGGGAGGGGGCGCCTCCGCCACCGACATGGTGCGACTTCGCGCCGCCGGGGTCGCCGTACAGATTGATGCGGCGTTCGATCGTCTGCTAACCATCCCGGACGATGCGCGCGATCGCCTGTATGAAGCGATGCGTCACGCGGCGATCGGCGGTGGCAAGCGGCTGCGCCCCTTGCTGGTGCGGGCGACCGGCGACCTGTTCAACCTGTCCGACGAATCGGTGATGCGGGTCGGCCTCGCGGTCGAATGCATCCATGTCTATTCTCTGATCCATGACGATCTGCCGGCCATGGACGATGACGACATGCGGCGCGGCAAACCCACCGTGCATAAGGCCTATGATGAGGCGACGGCGATCCTGGCGGGCGATTGCCTGCACGATCTGGCGTTTGAGATATTGGCGGACGAGGCCTGCCATCCCGACCCGTTCGTCCGCATCGAACTGGTAAAGGCGCTGGCTCTGTCCAGCGGCCCCGCTGGCATGGCGGGCGGTCAGATGATGGATCTGGAGGCGGAAAACAGCCGCTTCGACCTGCCCACTGTCACCCGGCTGCAAAATCTGAAGACCGGCGCGCTGATCGCCTTCTGCGTCGATGCCGCCGCCATCATGGCGCGTATTCCCGACGATCGTCGCACCCGGCTGCATGGCTATGCCCGCGACATCGGCCTTGCCTTCCAGATTGCCGACGATCTGCTGGATGTGGAGGGCGACGCTGTGCTGGCGGGCAAGGCGCTGGGCAAGGATGCGGCGGCGGGAAAGGAAACCTTCGTCTCGCTGCTGGGTGTGGAACGGGCGCGGGAGCAGGGGCGTTTGCTCGTTGAACAGGCCAAGGCGCATCTGCACGGCTATGGGCCAGAGGCCGACCTGCTGCGCGCCATTGCCGACTATATTGTGGAGAGGGACCGCTAAACGTCATGAGCAAACAGCGTATCGGTGTCTATCCCGGCACATTCGACCCCATCACCCTGGGGCATATGGACATCATCCGGCGCGGCGCAAAGCTGGTCGACAAGCTGGTGATCGGGGTCACTACCAATATTTCCAAATCGCCGATGTTCACCGACGAGGAACGGCTGGAAATGGTGCGCCGTGAATGTGCGGGCATCGACACCGAAATCGTCGTGACCGGGTTCAACTCGCTGCTGATGGACTTTGCCGAATCGCAGGGGGCCAGCGTCATCATCCGCGGGCTGCGCGCCGTCGCCGACTTCGAATATGAATATCAGATGGCGGGCATGAATCAGCAGATCAACAGCCGGGTCGAGACGGTTTTCCTGATGGCGGATGTGTCGTTGCAACCGATCGCATCGCGTCTGGTCAAGGAAATCGCCCTCTATGGCGGCCCGATCCACAAATTCGTCAGTCCCATAGTAAGGGACGAGGTGACGGCGCGCGTCGAACTGATCGGACGCAAGGGGCAGAGCTGAGGGATAAGAGAGGGGTAAAAGCCCCGCTCAGCCTGCGTTCAGTTGCCAATCGCGATCAGCACGCTATCAGGGCGCGTGGCCCCGCGGGCCGAAGGATCAAGGAAAGTTCATTTCATGCGTTTCACTCTGGCGCTCAAGACTCTGGCGATCGGTGCCGCCCTTACCGTTTCGGGCGCGGCTTATGCTCAGGGCGGTGGCAACGCTGAACAGATGAAGAAGGCGGAGGCCGCTGCGCGCGCGCAGCAGAATCTGAAATCGCTGGAAGGGGAAGTCGCGGTAAAGCTGCCGCCGGCAACCGTACCGGCCGACCCGCAGAATATCTGGGATCTCGACTTGTCCTCGGGCGGTCGCGTCCGCATTCAGCTGCGCCCGGACATCGCACCCAACCATGTCGAACGGATCAAGGAATTGACGCGGCAGGGCTTTTACAACGGCCTGAAATTCCATCGCGTCATTCCCGGCTTCATGGCGCAGGGCGGCGATCCCAAGGGGGATGGCACCGGCGGTTCGCAGCTTCCCGACCTCAAGGCCGAATTCAATCCGATGCCCCATCTGCGCGGCACCGTGTCGATGGCCCGCGCCCAGAGCGAGGATAGCGCCAACAGCCAGTTCTTCATCGTGCTTTTGCCGCGCATGCAACTCGACAAGAAATATACCGTGTTCGGTCGCGTGATCGAAGGCATGCAATATGTCGATGCCATTCATGAAGGCGAGCCGCCGGCCGACCCCAGCGTGATCCTTCAGGCGTCGATCGAAAGCGACGGCAAGCCGCCGGTAACGGCCGCACCGCCGCCGCCGCCCGCAGCGCCGTCGATCATCGACGCCCCGTCGATCGCGCCAAAGAAACCGGCGGCCAAGAAGCCCGCACCCAAGAAGAAGTAATCGCGCCCGAAAGGGCATCGAAGCCATGCGTGTAGATCTGTTCGATTTTGACCTGCCTACGGAGAATATCGCTCTCCGTCCGGCCTCGCCGCGCGACAGCGCGCGCATGCTGCTGGTTCAGGGCGACGAACCGATGCAGGACCGCATCGTGCGCGACCTGCCATCGATGCTGCGGCCGGGCGACGTTCTGGTCTTCAACGATACGAAGGTCATTCCCGCCCAGTTGGAAGGGATGCGGGGCGAAGCGCGCATCGGCGCGACGCTGCATAAACGGCAGGGGCTACGCCAGTGGCAGGCCTTTCTGCGCAATGCCAAGCGGGTGCGCGCGGGCGACCGGATCGATTTCGGCGCAGGCGTCACCGCCATTGCCGGGCCGCGCGACGAGGATGGCGGCGTCACGCTGGACTTTGAAGGCGACGAGCCGGTCGAAATCCTGTTGGAACGGGCCGGGCGCATGCCGCTGCCCCCCTATATCGCCAGCAAGCGCCCCACCGACGAACGGGACCGCAGCGATTATCAGACGATGTTCGCACGCGAAGACGGCGCCGTCGCCGCTCCGACCGCCGCGCTGCACTTCACGCCGGAATTGATGGCCGGGCTGGCGGCGGCGGGCATCGGCACGGAAACGCTGACGCTGCATGTCGGGGCAGGCACCTTTCTGCCGGTGAAGGCAGACGATACCGACGATCACCGTATGCACGCCGAATGGGGCCGGATCGACGCTGAAACCGCCGATCGCCTGAACGCGGCGCGCGCGTCAGGCGGCCGCCTGATCGCGGTCGGCACAACATCATTGCGCCTCTTGGAAAGCGCCACCGGAGAGGACGGTATCGTCCGCCCCTTCGCCGACGAAACCCGCATCTTCATCACGCCGGGCTACCGCTTTCGCGCGGTCGACGGGCTGATGACCAATTTCCACCTGCCCAAATCGACCCTGTTCATGCTGGTAAGTGCCTTGATGGGCACGGAAAAAATGCAATCCGTGTATAGCCACGCCATTGGGAACGGCTATCGCTTCTATAGTTATGGCGACTCCAGCCTGTTGCTGCCCTGATCTGGGTGGCAGCAAAAAGGGCCAGCCATCGTCTGGCCAGCCCTTCCTTCATGCTATGATGGATCAGCGATAGCGACCCGTGCCGCGCACCGTGGCATCGGTGCGGCTGTCGTCTGACCGCCACGAACGGTCCTGCTCACGGTCACTGAACAGAGCATTCTGTTCGCGCTCGGTACGCCACGCGGTCTGAGCCTCATCGGCGGTTTTTTCCAGCGTCACCTTCGTCGCATCCACCGACTTGATCCAGCTTGATGGAATCGAATGATGCACGCCGCCCGCATCCGCATCATTCTTGGTCAGGATGATGCGATCACCGCGCAGCTTGTCGACGGTTCCGACATGCTCGCCATCGCTGCCGACCACATCCTGATGTTCGCGCACCTGGGCAATGGCCTGACGCTGTTCGCCGCGGCGAGTGCGCCATGTCCCGAATTCGCTGTTGAAGCGATCCCGATTTTCGCGCTGATAATCGGAATAGTCGCGGTCCAACTCGTCGATCCGCTGCTGGCGCCATGCGTGATAGTTGCTGTCATGGTGCGACCCGAAATCATGCTGCGCGCCATAGGCCGGGTTGCGATAGCCATTATCTTCGTTGCCATAACCGCTGCGTTCGCCGGTATAGGGGGCATAGCCGCGATTGGGCAGATAGCGGGTGCTGTTGGCGGCAGAGGCGAATCCGATACGGCTCGACTGGTCGCGTGGGTCGCCATAGGGGCGATTATAATAATCGTCATATTCGCGGCGGCGCTCTGCTTCCTCATCGCCGAACCAGCTACGGATTTCATCTCCCGCGCGGTCGAAGAAGCCACGATCTTCCGGATCATATCCGGCAGGTTCACGGCGATAGTCGTCACGGCGATAATCGGGGCCGCCGAACTGACCGCGCGTGCCATAGCGGGATGACTGCTCGTCGCGCCATTCGCGCTGGCCGCGAACCCTGTCGGTTCCGCGATCCCAGCCGGTGGCGTAGCGATCTTCGCCATAGGGGCGACGTCCGCCTTGATAACCCATTGTCCGTCTCCTTGGTCTGTCTTTCGACGGTGCGATCTGCGCGCCGTCCGGGGCATCAATGGGTGAGGGGAATCATCGTTCCCGGCGTTACGCAGGAGTAATGTCCTGCGCTTCCAACGGTCCGCCGCTGCCGCCCTGCGCCACGAAAATTTGCGTGAAACCCATTGCGTGGCGAAAAGGCCTCGCCTATAGGCAGCCCACCTTTGGGGCCTTAGCTCAGCTGGGAGAGCGCGTCGTTCGCAATGACGAGGTCAGGGGTTCGATCCCCCTAGGCTCCACCATTTTCCCATATTTACCGATTTTGCCGCAGTCGTCAGGTGGACCGAGTGGTCGATTCTGCCGAAAATGCCTGGCGCATAATGGCGGCTGCCATGGCCCGACGTCGCGCATATGTCCTAGACGGGTGCTGCGACCTCGATCGCGCCGGGTGCGACCTTCACCGTCACCGGCGTCTTCGCCAGCACTTCGCCATCGATCGATATGCGCTGGCGCGGGCGCGTTTCGATGCGGAAGGATTGTCCCTGATATTCCTCGGTATGGGCGTCCCGATCGCGCAGCTTGAAGAATTTCGCATACCAGTCCCACGCCAGCCGCATATGGCTGCGCCCCACGACCGCCTGCACTACGATTTGCCCGGTATCGACATTGGCATGGTCCGACAATTCGACCCCGCCATGATAGGGACCGTTCAATATCCGCACTTCCGTCGACCAGATGCGCCGCTCGCTTTTGCCATCGTCGATCACCAGTCGGAACCCGCGAAAACCGACCGAACATTTGACCGCCCAGATCAGATATCCGATCCGTCCCAGATAGCGTTTCAGCTTGTGCGGCACAGTCCGTCCGATGATCGGCGACAGGCCAAGCGAGGCGGCATTCACGAAATAATCATCGTCCACCATGCCCAGGTCGACGCGCCGCCGTCGCCCGCTCGCGATCGTCCGCACCGCCCCGTCCAGATCGAGCGGCAGGCCCAGCGTGCGCGCAAAGCTGTTGGCGGTGCCCAGCGGCAAGACGCCGAACACCACATCCTTGCCCACCAGTTCATCGACCGTGCCGGACATGGAGCCATCGCCACCGCCCACAATCACCATCGGCGCGCCATCGGCCACCGCGCCGCGCACCGTCTCATCCATTTTTGTGGGGTCTTCCACCGCATGGGCGGCGATCAGCCGAATGCCCGCCGCTTCCAGCTTCTCCTTCGCCTGCGCGAACAGATCCTGACCCTTACGGCTATGGGCGTTGACGACCAGCACGGCGCCCTTGGGGAGGGGTTTCGTTTCCATGTCGCAATAACTCTAAGAAAGGGATTTGGGTCCGCCGGGAAACCATATGGCGCGGATTCGTTACTCTCTCATGGCCCGCATCGCTCATCTGTCCGATATTCATTTTGGCGCGAACGATCAGAGGATCGTGGATGCCGCCACCGCATGGTTGCAGGAACGTCGCCCCGATCTCGTCGTCATCAGCGGCGATTTCACCCAGCGTGCGCGCGTGGCGGAATTTCGTGCCGCCGCCGCATGGCTCAACCGGCTCAGGGCGTCGGGCCTGCGCACGCTGGTCGTGCCGGGCAATCATGACGTGCCGCTCTATGACCTGTTCCGCCGCTTCACCCGGCCGCTGGCCCGTTATCGCCGCTATATCAGCCATGATCTTTGCCCTTTTTATCAGGACAGGGAAGTCGCGATCCTGGGCATCAACACCGCCCGGTCGCTGACGGTGAAGGATGGGCGGATCAATCATGATCAGATGGATCTGGTGCGCGACCGTTTCGCCGATGTGTCACCGGAAAAGACCCGCATCCTCGTCACCCATCATCCGCTCTTCGCCATGCCGATCGGCCGGGGCAGCGAACTCAGCGAAGCGGTCGGTCGCCATGACGATGCCGTCCATGCCGCGTGCGAAGCGGGCGTGCATCTGGCGCTCGCCGGCCATTTCCACCGCACCTATGCGCAGGCCGCCGACCGCATGGTCGAACATAGCGGTGGCGCGCTGGTCATTCAGGCGGGCACCGCCACCTCCACACGCCTTCGCAATGACGAGCCGCAGAGCTTCAACTGGCTCCACGTCCACCGTAATGACGAGATTGAGCTACAGGTCATCGTGTGGGACGGCGCCGCCTTCCGCCGCGCCAGCCATGTCGAATATCGCCGCACGGGTCAGGATTGGGACGGTCGCGACTTGATCGATCCGCCGGTCGTGGGGGAACTGGCAAAGGGCGCCGCACCGATGAACTCCGTCAGACCCTAATTCTTCCCCTTCAGCGCCGCCGCCAGCGATACCGTCGCGCTGCCGCGCCGCGCCGGGCCAGCCTGACTGGGGTCGGGTTTCCACCCCGACAGATAGACCAGCACCATCTGTTCCGCCGTGCGCCCGTCCGGGTCGGCGGCCTCGGCGAAATGGGCCGCCGCGCGCATCAGCACCTCGCGCGTCAGCGGCCTTGGCCGTGTGGTCAGCGCATGGCCGCCGCCCATGCCGCGCAGGTCGTGCATCAACCGCACGATGTCGCCATAGCGGATCGACAAGGCGTCGCTGTCCGCCACCGGCATCGCGAAACCGGCACGGCTCAGCAGGTCGCCCGCTGCCCGCACATCCACCTGCGGATGGACATGCTGGGTCGGCCGGTCGCCTTCCGCCGCCAGCATCGCGCTTTTCAGCCGCGACAGGCTGCCCGCCCCGGCAAAGGCCGCCAGCATCAATCCATCGGGTCGCAACACCCGCCGCATCAGGATCATCGCGCCGGGCAGGTCATTCACGCTGTCCAGCGTGCCGCATGCGATCACCAGATCGAAACTCTCGTCGGCAAAGGGCAGGGCGTCCTCGTCTCCCTGTACGCCGCCCGCCGCCCGCGCCGCCAGAAAGCCGGGATCGACGCACGCCACTCTCTTGCCCATCGCCTCCAGCGCCGCCTTCGCGCTGCCGTCCGGGCATCCGATCAGCAACACCTCGGGCAGGTCGCGCTGTACATCGGCCAGCCGGTCGAGCATCTCGTCCAGCATCGCCCGGTGCAGGAAATCATGTTCGGCAAAGCGCGGCATCATCCGGTCGCGGTGGCGCGCGCGCACGCTACGGTCGAAAATCTCGGGCAGGCTATCGGGGGCAGCGGAGGACATGGCGGGCCTTGTGCATCGGGGGATTGGCGGCGACAAGGCAGATGATGGCTCTTACTCCGCTTCTCAAGACCTCTTTTTGGAAAGCGGCGATCCGCCCGGCGCTCGACTATGCGCTGCCGCCGCGCTGTCCGGGCTGCGGATCGGTGGTGGAGGCGGACTATTCCTTCTGCCTGGCCTGCTGGGGCGGCATGGAATTTCTGGGCGATCCCTGTTGCGCACGGTGCGGCGCGCCATTCCCGCACGACATCGGTGCGGGGGCGGAATGTGCCGCCTGCCTCGCTTATCCGCCGCCCTTCGACAGCGCGCGGGCGGTGCTGGCCTATGGCGATGTGGCGCGCACCGTCGCGCTGCGGCTCAAATATGGTCGTCGCATCGGCCTTGCCCGGCTGATCGCCCGGTACATGCTGCGCCATCTGCCTGACATGGGCGATGATCCGCCGATCATCGTGCCGGTGCCGCTCCATCGCTGGCGGCTATGGCATCGCGGTTTCAACCAGTCCGCGCTGATCGCCACGCATCTTTCCCGCCTTTCTGGCCTGCCGGTGGATCGCCATGCGCTGCGCCGCGTCCGCGCCACCCGGCCTTTGCGCGGCATGGGCGGACGCGACCGGGCACGCGCGGTAAAGGGTGCCTTCGCGCTGGCGCCGGGCCATGGCCTGAAGGGGCGTCGCATCCTCCTGATCGACGATGTGCATACCAGCGGCGCGACGGCGGCCGCCTGCGCGAAGGCATTGCGGCGCGCCGGCGTGGCCGAAATCCGCCTCCTTTGTTGGGCACGGGCGCTGCCACGCGACGGCGCACATTGACAAAAGGCGCTTTTCCGCCAATTTCGGGGGCAAGGAGTGCAGCATTCTCATGGCGAAAGTCGAAATCTATACCAAGGCGTGGTGCGGTTACTGCGCGCGGGCCAAGTCGTTGCTCGAAAGCAAGGGCGTCGCGTTCGAGGAATATGACATCACGATGGGCGGTCCCAGGCGGGATGAGATGCTTGATCGCGCCAATGGTGGCACCACCGTCCCGCAAATCTTCATCGACGGCGCCCATATCGGCGGCAGCGACGACATGGCGGCACTCAACCGTGCGGGCAAGCTCGACCCGATGCTGGGCCTCTGATCTTGGACAAGACGGTTTTGCGCGCTGCGCTGTTTCAGATGACGAGCGGCATCGATCCCGCCGCCAATGCCGCCGCCATCGTGGAGATGGCGAAGCGGGCAAAGGGGGAGGGTGCCGACATGCTCTTCACCCCCGAAATGGCCGGCTATCTCGACAGTAACCGTCAGCGTGCAGCCGACATTTTGCGCAACGAGGCGGAGGACATCGTGCTGGCGCAGGTGCGCGAAGCCGCCGCGCGCGAAGGGCTGTGGGTCCATATCGGCTCGCTGCCACTGAAGGACGAGCGCGCCGACGGCCGTCGCGCCAACCGCAGCTTCCTGATCGATGACAGCGGCGCCATCCGCGCCCGCTATGACAAGATCCATCTGTTCGACGTCGATCTCGCCACCGGCGAAAGCTGGCGCGAATCTTCGGTCTATGGGCCGGGGAAACAGGTGGTCGCGGCCGACACGCCATGGGGGCGGATGGGCTTTTCCATCTGCTATGACATGCGCTTCCCTGATCTCTACCGCGCGCTCACCAATGCCGGGGCGACCATCTTGCTCACGCCGGCCGCCTTCACCGTGCCGACCGGCAAGGCGCACTGGCACGTCCTGCTACGCGCTCGCGCGATCGAGGCGGGTTGCTTCGTCATCGCTACGGCACAGGTCGGTACCCATCAGGACGGCCGCACCACCTATGGTCACAGCATCGCCATCGACCCATGGGGCGAAGTGCTGCTCGACATGGGGGACGAGAGTGGCCTTGGCCTCGTCGATCTCGACCTCACCCGCATCGCGGATGTTCGCAGCCGCGTGCCTGCCCTCGCCAATCGCCGCACCATCCCGGCGGATGTTACCCTTTCATGATTGTTCTGGCATGATCGTCTTCGACCTGAAATGCGAAGGGCAGGGCCATGTGTTCGAAGCATGGTTCGGCTCCAGCGCGGACTATGAAAATCAGAAAACGCGCGGCCTGCTCGCCTGTCCGATCTGCGGCGACATGCGCGTGGGTAAGGCGCTGATGGCGCCCGCCGTCGCTGCCAAGGGCAACAGCCGCCCCGACACCCCTCGACCCGGCGCAGAGTCGCCGTCAGCGCCCGTCCCCATGGGCACGGCCGACGAAACGAAGATGCGCGCCCTGATTGAGGCGCTGGGGCAGGCGCAACAGAAAGTGCTGGAAAATTCCACCTGGGTCGGCCCCGACTTCGCCGATCAGGCCCGCGCCATGCATTATGGCGAACAGGACCGCACCAGCATCCATGGCGAAGTCGCCCCGGCCGAAGCGAAAGCCCTGATCGCCGAAGGCGTGGAAGTCGCCCCCCTGCCACTTCCGGTCATTCCGCCGCAGGCCAAGAATTGACGCCTTCGCCCCGGCATAATAGAGCGACCTCGGCCGCGCCCATAGCTCAGCAGGATAGAGCGTTGGATTCCTAATCCAAAGGCCACTGGTTCGAATCCAGTTGGGCGCACCATTATTTTTTGCCTCAGGTGCCGGCGCGGGCATCCGCCCGCTTGGCTATCCTCGCATAAGCTCGGGCGGCCGTTCGGCCTTGCGAACCCTGACGGGTTCGATGGCGCTCCCTCTGGCCGCACCATTGCTACCCCATCGCCTCCGTCGGCTTGCTCAATCCCAACCCCGTTCGCTTCGAGCGAAGTCGAGAAGCGGCAAGCCCCACGAACGGCCCTTAGCGGACGCCCCCTTTTCGGAAGCGCCCGCCATGTCCGTCACTTCTTTTTGGCGGTAAAGCTGAAGTCCAGCGCGACCTGTGGGGCAAGGCCATTGCTGCTGTCGCCATTGCCCACGCCGAACGGCGCTCGCAGGATGCTGGCCGATCCCGTCACCTTGCGCGTGTCGCCGCTGCCCGACAGGGTGAAGCGGATGCTCTGCGGCCGCGATACGCCTTTCAGCGTCAGCTTGCCCTTGGCGCGATAGGCATTGGCGCCGGTCTTTTCCGCGCCCGTCGCGGTGAAGGTCGCGGTCGGATGCGCCGCCACGCCGAAAAACTCGTCGCCCGGCAGCATGCCGTCCTTATACGCATCGCCCACGCTGGCGCTCGCCATGTCGATCACCGCCTTGATGGTGGCGCTCTCCGGATGGTCGGGGTCCATCACGATGTCGGCGGTCCATTTACCGAAGCTGCCGCTGATCGCCTCGCCGTCATTGCCCACCGAAAAGCCGATCCGGCCACCGGGCTGCACCGTCCATGCGGGGGGCGGCCCGACCGGGGCGTCCTCGGCGACAACGGCATTGGCGACGTTGGTCATTCCATTGTCGGCGTTGCCGGCAGCCATGGCTGCGTTGTCGACGGCATCGTCCCCGTCCTCTGCCATGTCATCCGCCGTCGTTCCGTTATCCGCCAATGCGACGGGGACAACCGGAGGCGCCGGTGCTGGCAGGATGGCGCGCCCCACCCCGAAACCGACCAGGATCAGGGCAGGCAGCCCGACCAGCAACGCCACCGACCGACGCGGCATCATCCGCCAGATCAGGCCATCACCCATCAGGAAATGGTGCCGCACCGCGCCCGCGACATGCAGCGCGAACAGCGCGATGCCCAGCCATGCGATCAGGCTATGCCCACCCTCTGCCAGTCGATGGCTGGCGGCCGGCAGCGGCAGGTGGGGCAGGGGAATGGTCCCGAATATCAGCGTCGGCACCTTGACCTTCGCCGTCGATACCAGCGCCCATCCGGTCAGCGGCGCGCCCAGCATGAACGCATAGAGGCCGACATGCACGCCCGACGCCAACGCGCCCTGCCATCCGCCTTCCAGCTTGGCCGGGCGCGGCTTCCAGTATCGCACGACGATCCGCGCCAGCGTCAGCACCAATATGCTGATCCCCACCGACTTATGCAGTTGGAACAGGGAAAAGCCGCGCGCGCCCAGACTCTCCAGCGCCCATCCGACGCTGATCTGGAAAGCGAGCAGGGGGGCGATCGCCCAGTGCAGGACAATGGCGATCTGGCTGTAACGTTGCGGCATGAAATGTCCCCGAAATAACTGGGGTGCAAATTATGTCGCCTGCGCAACCAAGTCTATCGGCCGCCGCGCAACGGATCGTTTCCCCGCTTCACTCCAGATCGATCGCCTTTGCCTGCGCGTCCGGCAATTGCGCGCCCATGACCTTCGCCAGCGTCGGGGCGATGGCCCGCATGTCGACCCGGCCCAGATCCTTGCCCTTCGCCACGCCCTTGCCCATCAGCAGCAAGGTGGATTGCAGATTGGCGGGGCCGGGGAAGTAACCGTGCATCCCCTTGACCGGCGTCGGCGCCACCACCGGCGCGCTGGCGCCCCGAAAGATGTCGGTGACGAAGCCGGGCTTCAGGTTGATGGTGAAACTGGGTTGGGGATTGCCGCCCAGGCGGGCGACTTCGGCCCGGTCGGCAACCCGATCGATCCCGTTGGCGGGATTGGCCGCCAGCGTGTCGAGCAGCGTCCTGACCCGCGCGGTCAGCACGGCATCGTCGGGCCGCGCCAGCATGATCGCGGCCGACCCGCCCGAAATCCACGGCATCGCCTGCCAGGACGCGACCTTGCCATCCCTGTCCAGCGTAATGAGGCCCGCGTCGATGAACGGGCGGAACAGGTTGACGCCCGTATGCGTCGCTTCAAACCCATGGTCGCTCGCGACCGCGATCACCGCGTCGGGATGCGCCTTCTGCTCGGCGGCGATCAGATCGCCGACGATGGCGTCGATCTTTTCCAGCACCGCCTTGGCCTGCGGCGTATCCGGTCCCACGCCATGCTGCTCATGGTCCAGCGCGGTCAGATATACGGTCAGGAATTCGGGCTTATGTTTCGCGATCAGCGCGGCGGCAAAGCGCCCGCGGTTCTGGTCGCCCGTCAGGCTTTCGTCGATGCCCATGGCATAGGATTGCCCGACCGCCGTCTCCAGTTCGCCTTTCAGCCCCGGCGTCGCCAGCGCGTCCAGCAGCTTGGCGTCGTCTGCATGCCCCGTGCGCCAAATCTGCGGCAGGTTCCAGTTCAGCTCCTTGGCCGCGACGCTGACGGGCCAGTGGATATTGCCGGTGGTCAGCCCCGCCTTGCTGGCGGCCTGCCACAGGGTCGGCACTTTCACATCCTGCGCATACCAGTACCAGCCGCCCTGATTGATGCCCATGGGGTCGAAACTATTATTGGCGACGATCCCGTGCGTGGCGGGCGCAACCCCCGTCATCAACGTCGTGTGGCTGGGATAGGTCAGCGTCGGCAGCACGCCGGTCACGCCCGACGCATGCGCGCCCTGCGTCAGGAAGCGGCGCAGATTGGGGATGGAAAGGCCGCGCTTCTCCGCCTCCATCACATCGCCGGGCCGCAACCCGTCGATGGAAATGAGCAGCACCGGCTCTGCCTGCGCTACCGCCGGGACGGCACTGGCGAGGAGGAGGGGGATCAGCGCAAAATTTTTCAAGATCATGTCTCCACCGCCGTTCGCTTCGAGCGTGTCGAGAAGCGTTTCTCGACTGCGCTCGAAACGAACGGTGCTTTCTGTTTAGAACCCGGCCTTCAGCGTGACGAAGAATTGCTGCGGCGCGCCGACCAGCAATGTCTGTGCGTCGCCGCTATTGCCAAAGCCGCCCGAACCGATCGTGCCGACATATTTCTTGTCGAACAGGTTGGATGCGTTCACCTGCACTTCGATCTTGTCGGTGAAGCGATAGCCCATCGACGCATCCACCAGCACCCGGCCGGGTACCGACACATCGTTGGTGTAGCTGTAATAGCGGCGCGACATGTAATTGACGCCGACCCGCGCGAACAGCGGACCATTGTCATAGTTGAATTCGCCGCGCGCCATATGCTTGGGGCTGTCGACCACGGTCTTGCCCTTGATCGCGGCGACCAGCGTCCCGTCGGAGCTGTTCAGCACATCGTCGCGATAGGTCGCGTCGGTATAGCTGTACGAACCATAGAGGTTGAACCCGGAACCGAGGTTGAACGTGCCTGCCGCTTCCACGCCCACGGCGCGCACGCCGCCGACATTCTGTAACGCGGAGGCCAGACCCTGGATCGGGCTACCAACCGTGACGGCCAGCAGGCGGTTCTTGAAATTGACCAGATAGGCGCCCAGCGTACCATTGAAGCGCGACGTGTTGTACCGCAGGCCCAGTTCCCACGTATCGGACGTTTCTGGCTTCAGGTCATCCTTGATCGCATCGAACCCGGCCTGATTGGTCGAAAAGGGGCCGGTCGTGGTGGCGCTGGCGAATGCGCGCGTAACCTGCGTGAAGCCGCCGAAGATTTCCGCTTCGGGCGACAGTTCGACCGCGAAACCGGCATGGGGCTGGAACCAGTCCTGCGCCTTGATCTTGCCCTCGGGGAAGGTCGCCTGAACGATGGCTTCCGCCTTGTTCTTAACCTGAAAACCCTTCCAGCCCAGATTGATCGTCACCATGCCCAGGTCGATCTTGTCCTGCACATGATATTGGAACGTGTCGGTGGTGAAATCGAACTCCCACTGGGTCGCGAACGGGTTCTTGGGATAGTCGCGGAAGCTCAGGCCCGGATTGGTGCTGCTGGCAAAGGCATAGAAGCGGCGCGCCTGATTGAACTGGTTGTTCTCATACCATGCGCCGACGCTCAGTTGCTGAATGCCCAGCGTATAGTCGACGCTGCCGAACACGCCGATGCGGTCCATCTCATATTCGGTGGTACGGATCGACATGGGCACGCCGTTGGGGCTGGGGGTATAGGGCGTCGCCCACAGGCCCATGCCGCTGTTCTTATGATAATATCCCTTGATCTTGAACGTCGCCTGTTCGCCGATCGGCGTGGTCAGGCCGATCGCGCCCAGCCAGTCCTTGCGCAGGCCGGCCGCGTCATAATAGGCGTCGTCCGCGCTGGTGACATTGCCCGGATAGACCTGACCACCCGCGACACTCGCGCCGCTATAGTCATAAAGGCCATCGGGGAAGGGCGACCCGCCATTGTTGCTGACCAGATCGACGTCGTTCAGGCGATTGGCATAGTCGATCGCGCGGGCATAGTCGGGCGACGTATTGTCCCAATCCCAGCCGAGGCGACGGATCATGCCCATCGACATGTCCTGATAATCCTGCTCGCGGCGGTCCGAATAGCTCAGCCAGCCGTCGATCTTGGCTTCTCCCACGGGGATGATGACCTTTGCATTGCCCATATGCTGGTCCTGCGTACCATTGCCCTTATATTTGTCGGTCGACCCATAGCCGTAGGAGGCATAGCCGCGAATGCCGTCGCGCGTACCCAGCGCAATGCGGGTAAAGGCGCGCCATGTTTCGTCGCTGCCATAGGTCAGGTTGCCCTGCGCGCCGAACGCGCCACCGCTCAGATAATCGGCCGGATCGGCGGAAAAGCTCTCCACCGTACCGCCCAGATTGCCGGTCGCCTGCGTACCGAGCGAACCCGCGCCCTGCGACACGCGCACGCTGCCGATATTCTCGCTGCTGATCGCGCGGGTCAGGTGCAGGCCGTTATGATTGCCATAGCTCATGTCGCCCAGCGGAATGCCGTCGAACGTGAAGCCGAGCTGGTTCTGGCTGAAACTGCGGATGGTGACGCGCTGCGACCATTCATAATTGCCGAACGGGTCGGCCGACTGGAAATTGACGCTGGGCAGTTTTTCGATGGCTTTCAGAGCATTGGTGCCCGGCGTCAGCGTCACGAGATCGCGCGTGGTGATTTCCTGCACCTGCCGCGTTTCGCCGCGGCCGAACACGATGATTTCCGCGCTGTCGGCCGGCGCATCGGCCGCATCGGCGGGGGCGGCATTCTGCGCAAAGGCGGGCGCGGCGCCCAATATGGTGGAGGCGAGCAGCAAGGCTGTGATCGGACGCATGATGTGTTTCCCCTGTTGGCAATCGCCTGCGCGGCGATGCGTTGGGGGTGGCCCTAGGTGGGCGATGTTGCAGACCGATGTGGTGACGTTGACGAAACGAAGACGCATTGATGACAGATGTGTCACGAAACGCACTTCTATTTTACATGTGTCATAAAGGTCGCAGTTGCGGCAATTTTATGGGTATGATTGCATAACGAACCGTGACGCTTATGAGGCGACACTATCACATTGCAGGGAATAACAGGACATGGCCAAACCCGAATCCTGGCGCTTCGCTCCCGAAGCCTATCGCTTCGTCACCAGCATCGATACGCGCTTTCAGGATCTCGATACCATGGGCCACATCAATAATGTGGCGATTTCGGGCATGTTCGAAACCGCGCGTATCCGCTTCCATCACCATCTGGGGCGCCATCCTCAGGAACAGGGCGTTCGCTGGCTGGTGGCCAATGTGAACCTGAACTTCATTCAGGAATCGCATTTCCCCTATCCGTTCGAAATTCATTGCGCGATCGGCCATATCGGCCGGACGAGCTGGACGATCAGCTCCGCCGCCTTTCAAAAGGGCGAATGCGTCGCCACCTGTGACACGACGGTCGTCACCCATGGCGCCGAAGGTCGCCGCTCGATCGAGGAATCGCTGCGCGAAGCGATGGAACGCAACTTCATCCTCCAGCCGGCATAAGTCTGGTCAGGACTGCTCGACATTCAGAAGATGGTGTGGCGAAAATGGTGAATTTTCGTGACCCGGAGCGCAGCGTACTTAAAGTACGTGAGCACCGGAAGCACGGAAATTCGCCATTTGCAGCCCGCCAGGGCTGAATGTCGAGCAGTCCTCACCGAAATCCGTACATCCGCTTTGCCCACTGAAACGCAATGACCGCGCCCTTTACCGGCTGGATCATCGCGACCGCCAAAATCGCGGCCAGCGTGGGCCAGATCGCCGCCTGCCAGCCAAGCGGGATGGACAGGGCGCTGTTCACCTCGATCATCAGCGGCACCAATATATGGCCCAGCAACAGGATGACGATATAGGCCGGGAAATCGTCGGCCCGATGCCCGTCCCATGGCTGGCCGCATGACGAACAGGCGGCGACCGGCTTCAGGAAACGGCCGAACAGCCGCCCCTCGCCACAGGCGGGGCATCGCCCGCGCAATCCCATGGCGATCGCTGGGCCAAGCGGGCGGGGCGGTGGTCCGTCAGTCATGATTGCTGGCTAATCGCTGCGGGGCCGTCACGCAACATCGCCGGTCCCTTCACACGCCCTTTCGCGCCACGAAAAGCCTGTTAAAGGGGGCGTCATGCGCCTGCCCGGTCCTTCCGAAGCCTATATGCTGTGCGATGATGCCCGTGCGCGCAATCCCGCGCCCGCGCGCCTTTATCGCGACCCTGTCGATACCATCACCGCCTATCGCATGGCAGAGGTTCAGCCCGCGCTGGACCGGATCGCCGACGCGCGCGAAGCGGGCCTGCATGTCGCGGGCTATATCAGCTATGAGGCCGGTCTCGCGCTGGAGGGGCGGCTGGCGCCCATCGCCGACCGCCATGACGCCAATCGCGATGGGAATAATGCCGCGCCGCTCCTGTGGTTCGGTCTGTTCGAAGGGGTGCGGCGCATAGCGTCCGGTCAGCTTCCCTCGTTGCTGCCCCCTGCAACCGCCGCCAGCACCGGCCCGCTGCGCCCGTTGATCGACGAAGCTGCCCATCGTGCCGCGTTTCAGACGGTGCAGGACTATATCCGCGCCGGCGACATCTATCAGGTCAATCTGACCTTCCCGTGCGAGATCGATTTCACGGGCGATCCGCTGGCGCTCTATGCCGCCGTGCGTCCCCGCGCGGCCGCTGGCTATGGCGGTATCATCCGCACCGGCAGCCAGACGATCATGTCCTTCTCGCCCGAACTCTTCTTTACGCAGGTGCGCGGCCAGCTGACCGCCCGGCCGATGAAGGGGACGGCGACCCGCTCTCCCGATCCGCAGCAGGATGCCGAACTCGCCCGCTGGCTGGCGTCGGATACAAAGCAGCGCGCCGAAAATCTGATGATCGTCGATCTGTTGCGCAACGACCTGTCGCGCGTGTCGCGCGCGGGCAGCGTGGTCGTGCCCGACCTGTTCCGGGTGGAAAGCTTCCCGACCGTGCATCAGCTTGTGTCGACCGTGCGCGCCCGCATCCTGCCCGGCCTGTCCCCGGTCGATGTGTTGCGCGTCCTCTTCCCGTGCGGGTCCATCACCGGCGCGCCAAAGGTGCGGGCGATGGAGATTATCGATGCGGTCGAACCTTTCCCGCGCGGCGTCTATACCGGCGCCATGGGATGGATCGATCCGGAGGGGGACGCCGCGTTCAACGTTGCCATCCGCACCCTGTCGATCGAGGAAGGTAGCGCCACCGCCCGCCTCGGCCTGGGTTCCGGCATCGTCGCGGACTCCGATGCGCAGGCCGAATGGGCCGAATGTCTGGCCAAGGGCCGTTTTCTCACCTCCTGACAGCTTGACAGCGCCGCTGGCGCAGGCATGGAATGACGTCATGGCATTGGCTGACGGACGCTACGATCTTATTGAAACCATGGCCTTCGATCCGCTCGAAGGGATCAGGTTGCTGGAACTCCATCTCGCCCGGTTGAAAGCCAGCGCGGATGCGCTGGGTTTCGCCTTTGATCGGCATGCCGTGCGCAACGAACTTCAGGCCGCAACCTTCCGTCTGCGCGACCGCAGCCGCATCCGCCTGCTCGTATCGCGACAGGCTTCCGTCGCTATTGAGGTGCGCGATCATGTCACCTGGCCACAGGCGATCGTGCCGGTCGCCGTCGTTCCCCGCAATGCGTCCGCCGACGATCTGCGCCTGTGTCACAAGACCACGGACCGCAGCGTCTATGCCGATGCGCTGGCACGCGGCGGCACGTTCGAAGTGCTGATGACCGATGCCGACGGCTATCTGACAGAGGGGTGCTTTTCCTCCATCTTCGTCGAACGGGGCGAGAAATTGCTCACGCCACCGGCGTCGCGCGGCCTGTTGCCGGGCATTTTGCGTCAGAGCCTGATTGAGATGGGCGAAGCGATCGAAACCGATCTGCGCGTCCATGATCTTGAAAAAGGGTTCTTTATCGGCAACGCCGCGCGCGGCATGGTCGCCGCCACCCTGTCGCGATAGCCGCGCTTTCCTGCTCTAAAGCCAATCCCGCCCATCTGGCGGTTGCCCCTGCGTCCGTTGCGCTCTAAGGGGCGTCGCGTCCGCTAATCATGCGGGCCTAGGGGATTCATTGTATTTGGTCGCGATTTCGCAGGCAGCAGGCAATTTTGCCTGCTTCGAAATCGCTCTGGAGAAAGATTATTACCATGAGCCAGACTTCCGCAGCCCTCGGTCGCATCCAGCCTTCCGCCACGCTCGCCATGAGCGCCCGTGTGAATGCGCTCAAAGCCGAAGGCGTGGACGTTATTGGCCTTTCCGCCGGCGAACCGGATTTCGACACGCCGGATTTTGTGAAAGAGGCCGGCATTGCCGCCATTCGTAACAATCTGACCCGCTACACCGATGTCGATGGTACTGCCGACGTGAAGGAAGCCGTCGCCTTCAAATTCAAGCGCGACAACGGCCTCATCTATAAGCGCAGCCAGATCAGCGTGAACTCGGGTGGCAAGCACACACTTTTCAACGCTTTGGTGGCCACTGTTGATGTTGGCGATGAAGTCATCATCCCGGCCCCTTACTGGGTCAGCTATCCCGACATCGTGAACTTCGCCGGCGGCACGCCCGTCTTCATCGAAGGCCCGGCGTCGCAGGGGTATAAGATCACCGCGGCCCAGCTTGACGCCGCCATCACCCCGCGCACCAAATGGGTCATGCTGAACTCGCCGTCCAACCCCTCGGGCGCGGCCTATTCGGCGGACGAGCTGAAGGCGCTGGCCGACGTGCTGCTGCGTCACCCCCATGTGCTGGTCATGACCGACGATATGTATGAGCATGTCTGGTACGCGCCCACGCCTTTCTCGACCATCGCGCAGGTCTGCCCGGAACTCTATGACCGCACCCTGACGGTCAACGGCTGTTCCAAGGCTTTCTCGATGACCGGCTGGCGCATCGGATTCGCTGGCGGCCCTGAATGGATCATCAAGGCGATGGGCAAGCTCCAGTCGCAATCGACCAGCAATCCCTCCTCGATCAGCCAGGCGGCCGCCGTCGCCGCGCTCACCGGGCCGCAGGATTTCCTCGAAGACCGCAACGCCGTGTTCAAAAAGCGTCGCGACATGGTCGTCGCCATGCTGAACGACGCGCCGGGCCTCGACTGCCCGACGCCCGAAGGCGCCTTCTACGTCTATCCCGACGCCAGCGGCCTGATCGGCAAGACCACGCCCAAAGGTGCGCTGATCGACAGCGACGAAGCGCTGATCGGCTATTTCCTGGACGAGGCGAAGGTCGCCGCCGTTCATGGCGCTGCCTTCGGCCTCTCGCCCGCCTTCCGCATCAGCTATGCGACGTCGGACGAGGTTCTGAAAAAGGCCTGCACCCGTATTCAGGAAGCCTGCGCCGCGCTGAAGTAAGCGACTTCGTGCGGGGGAGGGGCATCATCCTCTTTCCCGCAACGCAACAGGACTGGAACAGGCTTGGGGCCGGGTCATTCCCGGCCCTAAACGTAAATATTTTCCGCAATCGTCACAAAAAAGAAACGGTCCTTTTCGCGCTGCGGCGTCTTGCGAAAGACGACGGGCGCGCTATATGCCCGTTGCGTAGTGAAACCTATAAAGCCCGCATGGCTTTGGTCGTTCTCTTCGATGCACTGATCGAAATCCATTCCCGGATCTCGAACGGTTCATACAGGAGCAAGGCGTCATCATGCAGGGCATCGGCCAGTACAGGCCGCAGAAGGACTTAAAGAAGGGCGTTATGGCCATGAAGGCGTTTTTGAAATCCGATCTGTTCCTCCGCTTTCTGGGCGGATTTGCGATTGGCGCCGTGGCGATGATCGCTTTCCATCAGGAAGAGGCGCCCACGCTGGCGCCGCCTGCCATCGCGTCGACCGCGACTCATGGCCCGGCTTCGCTCTGAACGCCTGATTCCCTTGTTTCTGGCGGCCTTGGCCGCCGCTTCTCCTGCACATTCTGAACCCGCGCTGCTGGCGCCCGCGCCGCTGATCGACGCGGCGCCCACCCGCAAGCTGGAAACCGGTGTCTTTGCCGGCGGCTGCTATTGGGGTGTCGAGGGCGTGTTCTCCCATGTGCAGGGCGTTCACCTCGTCAAATCGGGCTTCGCCGGTGGACCGCGCAACCGCCGCGTCGATTATGAGCAGGTCAGCATGGGCGACACCGGCTTTGCCGAGTCGGTCCGCGTCACCTATGATCCCAAAGTCGTCAGCTACGGCACGCTGCTGCGCATCTTCTTTTCGGTCGTCGCCGATCCGACCACCCTCAATTATCAGATGCCTGACCATGGCACCCAATATCGCAGCGCGCTCTTTCCCCTGAACGCGGAGCAGGACAAGGCGGCCCGTGCTTATCTGGACCAGATGGGAAAATCGGGCCTGTGGAAAGCGCCGATCGTCACCCGCGTCGAACGCTTCACCGGCTTTCAGGATGCCGCCCCGGACCATCAGGACTTCATGGTCCGCAACCCGCGCCACCCCTATATTCAGCGCTGGGACGTCGCCAAAGTCAAAGCGTTGAAGGCGATCTTTCCTAGCCTCTACAAGGACAAGCCCTCCGCCTGACAGGAGCATCTATACTCCTCCCCTGTAAGAGGAGGGGGACCGCCGAAGGCGGTGGAGGGGTATCCTGCCATCGATAGCGGGACACCCCTCCGTCAGGCGCCATGCGCCTGCCACCTCCCCTTACAGGGGAGGGTTATCGACCAGCGCGCAAACTGGACTGGCGGCGATATTGCTGAATCCGATTGCCGGTTCTGCCTTCAATCCCCCGCGATCGGCAACCATACCGCGCTGGCCGCGTCGCCGCCGCGCTGGATCGTCTCTGTCGCCTTCACATAGTCGCCGGGCTTGGCGTCCATGATCGACGGCACCCAGCTTTGCGGGTTGCGGTCATAGAGCGGGAACAGGCTCGACTGCACCTGCACCATGATCTTGTGTCCGGGCAGGAAGACATGATTCACTTCAGGCAATTGCCACTGGAAGCTATAGGTCTTGCCCGGCTCCAGCGGCGCGGGCGTCGCAAAGCCATGGACATAGCGCCCCCGGTAAATCTCGATGCCGATGCCCAGCTGATACCCCGCCATCGTCGGATCGGCCGAATTTTCCTGCGGATAGACGTCGATCAGCTTCACGACGAAATCGCTGTCCTGCCCCGTCGTCGCGGCGCGCAGGTCCATTTTGGGCGCACCCTTGATATGCACCGGCTTGTCCAGCGTCCCGGTGGAATAGCTCAGCACATCGGGCCGCCCGTCGACGAAGCGCTGATCGTGGACCAGCCATGTGCGCCATTCCTCGCCCTGCATATGGATGGGGCGGGGCAGCATCGGCACGGGCTTGGCCGGGTCCGACACATAGCTGTCGCTGCCCGCCTGCGGCTTGGTCCAGCTCAGGCCGAAATTCTCACCCAGATAGAGCGGCGTATAGGTACCGGCCGGCCATTGTTTCGACACCTCCCACTGGTTGATGCCGCTGGCATAGGTCAGCACCGGCGGGGTGTCGCAAGCGGGCGCCTGCGTCTTCAAATGGCAATCGAGGAAAGGCTTCATGTACCGCATGCGGAATTGCAGGCCGGTGTCGCCCTCCCATTTCAGCGGTCCCAGTTCGCGCGCCTCATAATTGACCTGGCTGTGCCGCCACGGCCCGATGGCCAGCGTCAACATGTCATTATTCTTGTCCTGCCCCTCCAGCGCGCGATAGACGGCCGGCGCGCCATAGCTGTCCTCCTGATCCCACTGGCCCACCACCAGCATCGTCGGCACGGTCAGCGTGCGCGCCGCCAGCAGCTTGTCCACTGCCTGACCCTGCCACCATGCGTCATAGCTCGGATGTTCCAGCACCTTGCGCACCACGGGCAGGTCGGTGAGGCCATAGGCCCGCGCATAATCGCCCGCCGATCCCGCCGCCAGATAGGCGCTATATTCATCACCCGTCCCCTTCGGCACGGCGCCGCCGCCCTTCTTCACCGTCTGGCCCAGATCATAATCGAATCCGAATGTGCGGAACGCGCCGTTATGGAACCAGTCGTCGCCCATCCATCCATCAACCATCGGGCTTTGCGGCACGGCGGCCTTGAGCGCAGGATGCGGGTCGATCAGCGCCATCAGCGATGTGAAGCCAAGGTAGGAGGAACCGGTGATCCCGACCTTCCCATTGCTTTCCTTCACATTCTTCACCAGCCAGTCGATCGTGTCATAGGCGTCGGTGGCGTGATCGACCTTCGTCTTGTTGAGCGGCCCGCGCAGCGGCCGGTTCATCACATAGTCGCCTTCCGATCCGTCCAGGCCGCGCACGTCCTGATAGACGCGGATATAGCCGTCATTGACGAACGGCGCGTCCATCACCGGCAGGATTTCCTCGATCTTCTGGCTGCGGTTGCGGCTGGTCGCCTTGTCCGCATTATAGGGAGTGCGGCTCAGCAGGATCGGCGCATCCTTCACGCCCTTGCGAAACACGATGACGGTATAGAGCTTGGTCCCGTCGCGCATCGGCACCATCACCACCCGCCGCACATAGTCCGCCTGCGGCCGCACCCAGTCATAGGATTTCACCTGCTCATTCATCATCGTGTCGGTCTGCGCCACGATGGGGGAGGCGGTCAGGCTGAGGGTGGCGGCAAGGGCGAAAGCGGTGCGCGAAGCGGCGCGAGCGGGCAGGTTTCTCATATGCCATGGGTGCGCCGCGCGCAGGGCGTGGTCAAGCCGGATTGCAGAGGGGTGAGAGAGCTATTGAGGAGATGGCAGGATGGAAGAGGTTGCCTGCTTGCCTTCCAACAATTCCCTTCCATAACATATGGTCGAAACCGCATATTGTATCGCGTCGTCCGCCCGTTTAGCCTGACCATCCCGGTCGCCGGTCAGGATATGAATGATGCTGTTGCTTGCTTTGCTGTTGCAGACCGCATCCACCCAGTCTCCACCGGCCCAATCCCCACCACCGCCTCCACCGCTGCATGGCGGTCCGCAACAGATGGTCTGCCCGGTAGGCGGTGAACATTTTTCGGCATGGCAACCGACCATGTACAGCACCTATGGCGAACGTCCCGATGGCAAGCCCTACAGCTATCTGCCGCTGCCTTTCCCCGTGCCGGAATGCCCGACCAACAAATTGCTGCTGTTCGACACTTTCTCCGCAGAGGAGGTGACGGCCCTGACCGGCATCATCGCCACCCCCGATTATCTGCGCCTGATCGATACGGACACGACCTATTATCGCGCCTACTGGCTGGCGACCCGATTGGGGCGTCCAAAGTCGCAAAGCCTTGGCCTGCTCCTGTCCGCCATCTGGCAAGTGTCGCCCGGTGCCATGACTCCACCGTCCACCACGAACACGGACGCGCAACTCCGGCGCTATCAGGCCTTGTTCGTCGGCGAAGTGCAAAAGCTCGCCGCGACAAGCGATCTGAAGGATCGGACATGGCTGCTGGCTCGCGCCGCCAATGCGGCGCGGCAGATGGGGCGGTTTCGTGAAGCACAGCAGTTGCTCGACCGGGCGGAACAATCGCTCGCTGGTGTTTCTGACAAACGGGGATGGGATGGCTATGTCGCAAAGCTGCGCATCGTCATTGCGCGCCGGGACGTGAATGTCGAACCGCTCGACATGATCCCTGAACAGGCGATCGCGCCCGCCTGCACCCGGCGCGACCACCCGAACGCCTTTGACAGGGGCATATGTTCGCGGCCCGCCATTGCCGCCCAAATCGCGAAAATGCGGTAACGGGGCGAGCGCGATATATGTCCAGCGCCCATCACGCCATCGTCATTTCGCCTCTTTTACATAATGGGCAATGGCAGGCACGATCTCCGGCGTCAGCGGCAGGGCAGGGTCGGCATAGGTTGCGACATTTGCCATGCGATCATCGGATGTGACCAGTTTCAGGACATGATTGCTGTTTGGCAGGATGGTCAATGTGGCATCCGGGCTGGCTTGCTTCAGCCGTTCGGCATCTGCGGTCCCGACCTGAATATCCTTGTCGCCCTGTACTATCAGTACATGGCCCTTATACGCGCCGATCAGTTTCGCCGGATCGATGGCCATTTCGCTGATCAGGAAATCCTGAACATTGGGCCGGAACAGCCGCGCCAGCGCGGGGTGAAGCGTGCCGGCATCGACATGCTTCCCCGCTTCCAGTGAAGAAATGGCGCTATCGGCCTGATCCAGAAACGGGGCGTTGGCGGGGTTCGCCTTCAACTGTTCGCGCAGCACGGTGCCAAGCGGACGGCCCGGCGTCGATACAAGGATCAGGCCGCATATGCCCTGACCGCTCTGAGCGGCCCTCAGGGCCACCAGACCGCCCTCGCTATGTCCCAGCACCCATATGCATCGGGCGTTTGTTTGCCGCCTTATCGTCTCCACCCATCCATGAACGTCGGTCGCATAGTCATCGATCGTAACGGCATTGGCGTCGGGTACGGCCGCGGCGCTGGCAAACATGCCGCGCTTGTCGATACGAACCGACGCAATCCCTTGGGCGGCCAGCCCTTCCGCCAGCAATTTCAGCGATGCCGCCTTGACGCCCAGCGGGTTGTTGCCGTCCCTGTCGGTGGGACCGGAACCGGGGATCATCAACAGGACGGGGGCATCCGATCCGGCCGGTGACAGCATCGTGCCTTTCAAGGGGCCATTGGGACCGGGGGTTTCGACATAGGTTTCCCGTGGGGCGGGGGACGCCGCAGTCAACATGGTCGCACCTATCAGCGAAGCGATCATCCGCATTTCTATCCATTCCTCCGATGATGAATCCTGCGCGCTCCTCCTCGGGACTCTATGCCAATGACGGCGGGCATCAATCGGTAATCATGACAGGAATTGCAGGCCGCGACCTTCAACCGCCATGGGGGATCGCGGCGGGGCAAATTACCTGCCCTTTCCCCATGTTGCGAATGGCGCATTGGGGCCGACCCTGCACGACGATGCGCCCCTTGCCGCCGATAGTGCCTGTGGCAGGTCCATCGACGGTCGCTGCGATATCGCCTTGCCCTGCAATCGCGATGGTCAGCGCGCTGGCATGGGCGGATGCTGTGTCGATTGCGCCCGAACCGGGGATGCGGATGGCCAGCGTCCCTACATCACCGGTCGCCTTGATGCGGCCGATGCCGTCGATGGACAATTGCGCGTTGCTGGCGTGCAGATTGTTGATTGTGATGCTTCCGCGCCCATGAATGCTGGCGGCAAAGTCCTTCGTGCGGAGGGGCAGGATTTCGGCGCTGCCTCCCTCTTCGCTGGTGATGTCGACGGCATGTATGTCCGGCGCGGACACCTCGATGATAAGGGACTGCGACCCGTTTCGCCGATCGCAATTGGTGCGGGCGGTGACTATGACAGTATCGCCTGCGGCCTGTGATTGCACGGCCCGGTCGCTCCGTCCGGCCCAGCCGATGGTCAGGCGACCATCCTGCGTGCTGGCTGATACGCACGGCACCAGGCGGGGATCACCTGTCACCACGACGCTTGTCAAAGGCGCCTGCTCAACCCGCATGATCGCTTTGATGGACAGGTCCACCGCATGGAATGGCTCGACCGGGATAGTGTGTTGAACAGCGCCCGACGCCGCAGCGGAAATCAGCAATAGCGGGAACAAGGGAAAGCCTTTCTGTATTATCAACATAATACAGTTCCGCAGGGAAGGCGTCAATATCGGGCTGCGCTGGCCTGCGGCTCCGCATCAGGTGATGCGACGACAATGGTTTACAGCGCGCGCCCCGCTTCGGAATTGAACGCATCGCGCTTCAGCCGTCTGGCTGCCTCCAAACGCAATCGGGCGGGGTTCGTCGCCGAACCCCGCCCGATTATCTCTCCCTTGCGGGAAATATGCCTTATTTCGGCGACAGCACCATCAACATCTGGCGGCCTTCCATGCGCGGATAGGCTTCGACCTTCGCGATTTCCTGCACATTTTCGGCCACGCGCTGGAGCAGGTTCATGCCCAGCTGCTGGTGGCTGAGTTCGCGGCCACGGAAACGCAGGGTGATCTTCACCTTGTCGCCTTCGCCAATGAAGTCATGGACCTTCTTCATCTTCGTCTCATAGTCATGATCGTCGATGTTCGGACGCATTTTGATCTCTTTGAGTTCCTGCGTCTTCTGGGTCTTGCGGGCGATGTTCGCCTTTTTCTGGGCTTCGTACTTGAACTTGCCGATGTCCAGGAACTTGCAGACTGGCGGATCGGCGTTCGGAGACACTTCGACGAGGTCGAGGCCGACCTCATAGGCCTGCTCGATCGCCTCTTGCGTAAACATCACGCCCAGATTTTCGCCTTCGTCGTCGATCACGCGCACCTTGGGCACGCTGATGAACTCGTTATAACGGGGGCCGGACTTCGGCGGCGGCGCCAGCGGGCGGCGCATCATCGGGGGACGTATAGCAATATCTCCTATGGTCGTTTCCAGAAACGGACGGCTCTTAGCGGCTTTTGGGCAAAGCCGAAAGGGGTCGGCGCCTCCACATATGCGGAATCACCGACCCTATGGCATTGCTGCCTCACCTTATATCGGGTGCCAGCGCCTCTTTTGCAAGACGTGCGATCACATCGTCGAGTGAAAGGACGCTTTGCCCTTCCTTGCCCAGCTCACGCAGCGCCACCGTGCCTTCTTCCGCCTCGCGTCGTCCAACGACCAGCAAATTCGGCACCTTGGCGACGCTATGCTCGCGCACCTTATAGTTGATCTTCTCGTTGCGGACGTCGATTTCGGCGCGAATGCCCGCCGCCCGCAGCTTGTCGACCGCCTGTTTCGCATAGTCGTCGGCGTCCGACACGATGGTCGCGACGACGGCCTGCACCGGCGCCAGCCACAGCGGGAAACGGCCCGCATAATGTTCGATCAATATGCCGATGAAGCGTTCATAGCTGCCGAAAATGGCGCGATGGAGCATGACCGGGCGGTGCCGTTCGCCATCTTCGCCAACATAGGAGGCGTCGAGTCGTTCGGGCAGCACCCGGTCCGACTGGATCGTGCCGACCTGCCACGTCCGCCCGATCGCGTCGGTCAGATGCCATTCCAGCTTGGGCGCATAGAAGGCGCCTTCGCCCGGCAATTCTTCCCAGCCATATTCGGGCGTGTTGAGACCTGCGGCGGCCACCGCGTTGCGCAGTTCCTCTTCCGCCTTGTCCCACATTTCTTCCGTGCCGAACCGCTTTTCGGGGCGAAGCGCCAGCTTGATCGAGTAGGTGAAGCCGAAATCCTTGTAGATCCGGTCGGCCAGCGCACAGAAAGCGCGCACTTCCTCGACGATCTGATCCTCGCGGCAGAAGATATGCGCGTCATCCTGCGTGAACTGGCGCACGCGCATCAGGCCGTGCAGCGCGCCATGCGGCTCGTTGCGGTGGCAGCAGCCATTTTCATAGAAGCGCAGCGGCAGGTCGCGATAGCTCTTGATCCCCTGACGGAAGATCAGGACGTGCGCCGGGCAGTTCATGGGCTTGAGCGCCATCCAGTCGGCATCGTCCGACACCAGCGGGCCTTCGTCCGCGACGTTCGGCACTTCGTCGGGGATGACGAACATATTCTCGCGATATTTGCCCCAATGGCCCGACGCTTCCCACTGGCGCGCGTCCATCACCTGCGGCGTCTTCACCTCGCGATAGCCCGCATCGTCGATGGCGCGGCGCATATAGGCTTCCAGCTGGCGCCAGATGATATAGCCCATCGGGTGCCAGAACACACTGCCATGCGCTTCCTGTTGCAGGTGGAACAGGTCCATTTCCTGCCCGATCTTGCGATGGTCGCGCTTGCCCGCTTCTTCGAGGCGCGTCAGATGCTCGGCCAGCTGCTTCTTGTTCAGCCAGCCCGTGCCATAGATGCGGCTCAGCATCGCATTCTTCTGATCGCCGCGCCAATAGGCGCCCGATACGCGCGTCAGCTTGAACGCGGCCGGGTCCAGCTTGCCGGTGGAGGCCAGATGCGGGCCACGGCACATATCATACCATCCGTCTCCCGAATGATAGACGGTCAGTTCCTCGCCCTGCGGCAATTCGGCGGCCCATTGCGCCTTGAACGTCTCACCGGCCGCTTCCCATTGCGCGATCAGCGTGTCCCGGGCGATGACTTCGCGGCGCAGCGGCTTGTTGGCGGCGATGATCTTGCGCATCTCCGCCTCGATCGCGGGCAGGTCTTCCTCGGTGAAAGGGCGATCCTTGGGCGCGAAGTCATAATAGAAACCGTCGTCCGTTGCCGGGCCGAAGGTGATCTGCGTGCCGGGGAACAGCGCCTGCACCGCTTCCGCCAGCACATGGGCAAAGTCGTGCCGCGCCAGTTCCAGCGCATCGGCCTCATCCTTCGCCGTCACCAGCGCAAGGTGGGAATCCTGTTCCAGCGGGCGCATGATGTCGCGCAATTCGCCGTCGACGCGCGCGGCGATCGCCGCCTTGGCCAGCCCCGGTCCGATCGCCGCTGCAATATCCCCCGGAGTAGTGCCGGGCGCGACTTCACGCACGGAACCATCGGGCAGGGTGATCTTGAGCATGGCGGACACAGGAAATCTTTCTGTAAAATAGCAAAAGGCGCAGCCGCACGGGCCGCGCCTTCCCCATAAATGGGCCGTCCCCCCTGTCAATAGAAGGGGGACGTTCCTCTATCAGGCAAATTGCATGATCCGTGCCGGTTCAGGCGCGCAGTTCACGCATCGCCTCCATCCTCAGAACCGATAGCCGATCGTCCCCATCACGTTGCGCGGCGCGCCCACGAAGCAATCGCCACGCGCCAGACAGGACGCATAATATTGATTGTTCAGCAGGTTGGTCGCGTTGATCGCAAAGCGCCAGCTGTTCCAGTTGATTTCCGCCAGCGCATCGACCGTGGTGCGCGACGGGATGACGATCGTGTACAGCGTGCCGGCCGGGATAGCGGGGTTCAGGCCATAGGGGTCGACCTGACCCGTCGACTTGCTCTTGCCGCTATAAACGACACCCGCGCCCAGCCGCAGCTGCGCATCGTCCGTCATGCCGAACGTCTTGGTGGACCAGATGGACGCGGTGTGGCGCGGCATATAGTCCAGGCTGCTGTTCACTTCGGACTTCAGCTGATTATAGCCATAATTGACCAGCAACTCGAAATTGCCGGGCAGGGTGTGGCTCGCCTCGAACTCGACGCCCTTGGTGGTCAGCTCGCCCGACTGGGTGGTGGCGTTGTTTTGCAGGTAGAGGACACGGTTGCGTTCCTTGATATGGAATGCCGTGACCGTGACCAGAGTGTTCGGCTCCGGCTGCCACTTCATGCCCGCTTCGAACTGCGTGCCGGTCTGCGGGCGATAGGCGCCGCCTGTCGAACCGTCGGCATTCTGGATGGTGCCGGCCACCGGCAGGAAGCTCTCGGTATAGCTGAAGAAGGGGGAGAAGCCTGCGCCCACTTCACCGATAATGCCCGCGCGGAACGTCGTGGCATGATCGGTCGTCCCGGCCGATGACGTTACCCGGTCGCGCCGCGCGCCCAGCACCACCGACACCCGGTCGAAAAAGCGCATCTGATCCTGCACATAGACGCCCAGCTGCTTCTGCGAGTCTGTCACGAACGGGCCGCTCGGCTCATAGGCCGACAGGGCGTCATAATCGATGTCGTACAGGTCGACGATCTCGCCCGAACCATAGGTCGTCTGCTTGGACACCTTGTTCCAGCTATAATCGATGCCGACCAGCAGCTTATGCTCGATATTCGCGCCGGTGTTGAACGTGAATTGCAGGTTGTTGTCGGTGGAGAACACATTCATCCGGGCGCGCGACGCGCTCGACGACATGCCGATGGTCCGCCCATAGGTGCCATAGCTGGCATAGGGCAGGAACGGATCGGTCGGGTAGGTATAGCTGTCGACGCCATGATAATTATAGCGCAGGTCGCTATCGATATAGCGCGCCTTCATGCTCAGGCGCACCGCGTCGGAAAATTTGTGGGTGATCGAACCGCCGCCCTGCAACGACCGGCCGTCATAACGGTACCATCCCGGCTTGCCGACGAACGTATATTTGTCCAGTGTCCCTTGCGGATAGGCGGTGTTTGGGCGGAACGTGCCGACGATGGGCAGGAATTGCGACGTCGAACCGGTGTCATCCTCCTGATACAGGCCGTTCAGCACGATGTCGGTGTCGGGCGTGGGCTGCCAGCGGATCGACGGCGCGAACATCACGCGGTCGTCGGAGACATTGTCGACATAGGTGTCGGCGTCGCGCACCCGCGCCACGCCGCGCACGGCCAGCGTATCGGTCAGCGCGACATTGACGTCGGCCATCGCTTCCTTGCGGTCATAGCTGCCATAGACGAGGTTGACCTCGCCGCCCATCTTGAACTCCGGCGTCTTGGAAACCAGGTTGACGAGGCCGCCGATCGAACCCTGACCGAACAGCACGGATGCCGGGCCGCGCACGATTTCCACCCGCTGGAAATTATAGGGGTCGGACGTGATGCTGGCATAGTAGCTGAAAATGTCGCGCATCCCGTCGCGGAATTGCAGCGCGTCGATGCCGCGAATGTTGAACCCGTCGACGCGGGTGTCGCGGCCATAGGGATTGGCCAGCACGCCGGCGGCATATTTCACCGTGTCGCTGATGCTGATGGCGCCCTGCGATATGAACTGCTCGGCGGGGATGATCGTCACCGGCTGCGGCAGTTGCACCAGGGGCGTCTCGGTCTTCGTGCCGGCATTGATCACGCCGGTCACGATGATTTCCGACGCATCCGTCTGGTCTGCGCCATTATCCGCAGGCGCCTGCGCAGCGGCGGAGGTCGCTGCCGACAGGGCGAAAAGTGCGACACCAGTAATGGCGAGCGAGCGAACCGAGGCCATATATTTCCCTTTTAATGCTGACGAATGTCACTGATCGGCGCGCACCTAACGCTACTCAGAACTATTATCAACTACGGGAGGGGAATTACGGATGCCTGTGGCCCCATGGTCACAGCATGGTGGGGTAAGGGCAAGGGCTGCTACTGCGGCAGGATATATAAGTAAAAACAGTGGCTTGTCTGTCTATTTCTGCCCGGCTGGCTCACATCATGCCGAAAATGATTGATGATCGGGCTGATCCAAGTTGATTTAACATGGCTCCGGCAAGCGGCGCGCTGCCGGTGATCACGCTGCCTATATTGTGCTGATTTCGGGCCACAGACGGAAATGCGGTCCTGTGAATGCGGAACGCTGTGATAGGCTCCGGCGGATGCACGCCAATGTGGGCGACGGAGAATGGCGTGGGCAATGCAAGGCGAATCCTGATCGGATGCGGGCTGGCGGTTGGGGCTGCCGCATTTTTTCTGTTGGGCATGCTTGTGTCGCAACGCACGGAAAATGGACAGGCTCCGGCCCGGCCTCTCCCGCAGTCAGGCCAGCCCTCGTCTCAGCCTATCGGCCGAAAGATGTTTTCGCCCTCGATCGCCGACGACCCCTATGTGGTGCAGCAATGGAGGGAATCCGTCGAAGCGCTCGAACGACGCTGTAGAGATGCGAATGAATTTTGCGCCGAAGCCAGAAACGCAAGGCAGCAGATCAAGGCGATACAGTGAATATACATCCTGGATAATGTAGGGACGCAGGTCCGGCATCATCCCGACAGAGTGCGGTTCCTATCGGCGCCTATTCTGTCATGACGTCGCTTTGCGGCATGGCGTGCTTCTGGCGGTCATGTCCGGGTTTGGGGTCAACACATAGAACGGGCCGGGATATGCGCTAACGCAGTCGGGTGTCGGCAAATCCCCGGTTTCAGGTTTTCGTACAGGCGATCAAAGCGGCAGGGTTTGGCGCACATTCTGCTATCCCGTTAGCACCACGCCCCAAAGCGGGAGCGAACCCTGTCCGACAACATGTGTTTGCCGTCATACCAAAAACGCAATTTGGAAAGGCTGCCGGTCAGCCGCTGTCGCATGGCGAGCTTAACGTGGAGACCGTAGAAGCGCCATGCCAAGTCGCAGCACGGCCAGCCAACTTCTCGGCTTCATTTTGTCCAGCCCCACGAACATCCTCGAAACGCGGACAAGCTGATCCGCCGGATAGTCATCAGGCAGTTTAGCCAATATTTTCGACGCCCGGTCTCGGCCCTTATGGGCCGTCGCTCGATCGGCGCGCCGCAGCAGCAGCGGTAGTTCGTCGCGCGTCGGGTCGGTGCAATAAGCGGGCTGTCCGGGCTGTTGGCGCCATGATTCCGCGAGAGAGCCCGCATCGACGGCGTCGAAACCCAGCTTTTCCACGATCTGCATGATGGCGGCCCGGGCCTTGGGATCGTCACCGGCGACGGGCAACGCAATGCGATTGGGATCGCCTGCGCGCTTGCCACCCGTGGCCAGGTTTGACCAGATGATGTTGTTGAACGCCTTGATTACCGCGAAGCCGAGTTCCTGGGACACCCATTGGGACTCTGCCAGGCTGGCCCCGATCGCTGGAATTGGCCCGTCGCGCAGCGGATAATAATTGCCCGCGTCGATCACGATCGCGCCTGGCGGCAGCGTCGCGATCACGGTCTTCGGTAAGTCGGCGATGCGTGCCATCGGGATGGCGATGATGAGAACGTCCGCCCGGAGCGAAATGTCGGCGATGGCGACGGCCTTGGCGCCCGTCCTCCGTGCAAACGTCGCGAGACTGTCCGGGCCTCGGGAGTTCGCGACCCTCACCATGTAGCCCGTTTCGACGAGACGACGAGCGAGCGCCTCTCCGACATGCCCTGCCCCGATGATTCCGATATTCTTCACGCTAGTTCCTATGTGTAACCATCGATGGTAACATAACTATACCAGGTTCCGGTCTGCACAAGACGGCACATGGTGGTGCCTTGGTTACATGGAGAGAACCTATGTCGACGATCGTAACGGAGCGCTCCGAGGGGGATTCTCGCGGTATCCGAGCCTTGTCCTGCGCCCCGCACGATATGCTGACCCACCTCGGAGACAAGTGGACCATTCTCGTCATCCTTCTGTTAGCGCAAACGCCGGGCAACAGGCTCAGATTTTCCGAGATAAAACGCGGCGTGGCGGGGATTTCCCAGAGGATGCTGACGCTTACGCTACGGATGCTGGAGCGGAACGGCTTGGTAGTGCGCCATTACTTCGCCGAGGTCCCCCCGAGGGTCGAATATGAGCTGAGCCTTATGGGAAAAGGAATGCTGCCTCCCCTTGAGTTTTTCGCTCAGTGGATCGGTGAGAACTGGCCGGCCATGGAAGTTGCGCGCCGCGAGTATGACGCGAGATCAGGACAATGAGACACCAGGCAGCTATCGTCCCGGTGTTTCCTAAAAAGAGGGTGATTTCCCGACCCGGTCAAAGTCTATGCGGGTAAATCAGGTGTTTTACGACGCCTGAGCGGGCCTGCTGGCGCTAAGCGTATATCTGGGTCCATTCTATGCACCGCCCCCGGATTTGGGCTGCTCTTCTGATGCCATCGCCATGCCGGTCTGTCTTGCCGGCTCTGCCTTGCCATCCCGTTCCACGATTGCGGTCCGCTCACCTTTCGAATGTCATGTTTCCTTGACATGATCGGCGAAGGGCCTGTAAAGCTAACTTGTCATTTTGTCAGGAGTGCTTGACCATGCCCGCTACGCCTACCAACCCGGCCTATCGCCGTTACATGCGCCGAATGATCCCGCTCAGCCTCGTCTATGTCGGCGCTGTGGCGCTGGCGTCGGTGCTGATCCCCGATCATGCCTCTGCCAGTGTCGCAACGGTTGCGCTGGCGCTTGTTCCCGGTTTTGCGGCACTGGGCTGGATCTGGGCGATGGCGCGGCTGCTGGTCGAGTTGGACGACGGATATCTGCGCATGCTCGAGGTCCGCAAATTCCTTGTCGCCACCGGCTTTGCGCTGTCGATCACCAGCATCTGGGGCTTGCTCGAACTCTATACCGACGTGCCGGCGCTTCCCATTTTCTTCGTCTGGCCCTTATGGTGCATCGGACTGGTCGTGGGGCAACTGGTCAACCGGGTTCAGATGGGCAAGGGAGCCTGTGCGTGAAAAACCGGCTCAGGCTTTTGCGGGCCGAACGGGACTGGAGCCAGAGCGACCTCGCCGCCCATCTGGGCATTTCGCGCCAGAGCGTGAACGCGATCGAGACGGGCAAATATGATCCGTCCCTGCCGCTCGCCTTCCGCATCGCCGATCTGTTCGCCTTGCGGATCGAGGATATTTTCTCGGCGGAAAATAAAGAGACGGAAGAATAAGCCTTCCGCCATCCACCGAAAAATCTGTATATACAACTTAAGGCAATGACGAAAATGGCCAAAATTGTCCATCTCGCCGTTCATCTCCCGCACCAACCGCTCTTGTCCCTCGCCTGCAAGATCGATATTCCCCACCCATCGGGAAAGGAGGGCAGGCAATGAAAATCCATCATTATGGCTTTGCGGTTCTGCTCTGCCTCGCAACCCTGTGGGGCGTCGCCCATAGCGGCCTGATGCCCGCGACCGGCATGGATGGGGCAGGGGACATGCGGTCCGTCGCCGCCTCGCACGGCACCTCGCCTGACCTGCGGCGCTATCTGCCCATCATTCGCTGAAATTCAGGCGATCAGCAGCCGGGCATTATCCGCCGTCGCCTGAAGAAAGGCGACCGGCCCGGTCACACGCATTCCAAAAGGCAAATCCGCCACCGTCATGCCCTGCACCGCCATGCCACTCTGACAGGCGCTGATCTCCACGCCCAGCGCCATCGCTTCTTCCAGCAATTGCGCCAATGTCGGTAGTCCTGCCTCCTGATGCGCTGCATCGCACGGCGCGGCGATCGGCCCCCGCACCAGCGTCACCGCATCCAGCTGCAGGAAGATCGCCGCCGCACCACACAAAGCCGCCTGTGCGCTCGCCAGCATCAACGCCCCGCGCAATCGCTCCGCATCCGGGGTCGTGACGATAATCCTTAAGGGGCGCACAGTTCCGCCGCGCATCCGGGGCAAGCCGGGTCTTTGGGAACGCTCAGCGTGCGGAACCGCATCGACATCAGGTCCGCGATCATCAGTCGCCCGGCCATATCCTCGCCAAAAGGCACCAGCGCGCGGATCACTTCCAGCGCCGCCATGCTGCCCATCACGCCGGTCAGTGCGCCGATCACCCCGGTTTCGGCGCAGTTGCGTTCAGGTGCATCCTCCGCCGCGCCGACCAGACAGCGGTAACAGGGCTTGTCCTTCTCCCACCCGCGATAGGTGGCCAACTGCCCCTCGAACGGCCCAACCGCCGCCGAAACCAGTGGCATCCGCATCTTCTGCGCTGCATCCGCCACCGCCAGCCGGGTCGCGAAATTGTCGCACCCGTCCAGCACCACATCTGCGTCGCGCAGCATCAGTCCGGCATTGTCCGCATCGATCCGCGCGTTGATGGGGATGAGTTTCACGTCCGGGTTCAGCCGCGCCACCGCCGCCATCGCGGCCTCCGCCTTGGGCGCGCCGACATCATCCGTGCCGAACAGAACTTGCCGTTGCAGGTTGGACAGCGCCACCGCGTCATGATCGATCACCCGGATGGTGCCGACACCCGCCGCCGCCAGATAAAGGATGGCCGGGCTGCCGATGCCGCCGGCGCCGATCACCGCGACGTCCGCCGACAGCAGCCGGGCCTGACCCGCGCCGCCAATTTCTTTCAGGATGATGTGGCGGGCATAACGGTCAAGCTGATCGTCGGTCAGCGTCATGGCGCATCCGACCACAGGAACCGTACCTGCGACCGCATCCATTGCGGCTCGGCCGATCCGCTCTTGGGAAAGCTGTTACGCAAAGTGCCCAATATGCGCCCGCTCACGAATTTTTCCACTTCGGGGCAACGCGCATTGACCGGCGCGATCTTCAGCGGCTTGCCGTCGCCCGACAGCAGGAACAGGACTTCGATTTCCAGCAATTGCGACCCTTGATAGGGCTTCGCGCCGCTGCAATCACCCTTGCGATAGGCGCGGGCAACCTCTTCCGACCAGCGAGGTGAAATTTTGCGCCCCAACCAGCCTTCGATCACCGGCACATTGGACATATCCTGCGGCATCGGTGGCGCGGCGCCCGTCATCGGGGCAGCGGCCAGCATCAGCGAAAGCAGAATCGTCATGGAATCATACTCCTGTCGAACCGAAGCCGCCTTCTCCCCTGACGGTCTCGTCCAGCATATCGACCAGCGCGAAGCTGGCAAGCTGCACCGGCGCCACGACCAGCTGCGCGATGCGGTCGCCCCGCTTGATGGGAAAGGGCTGATCGCCCAGGTTGATCAGAATGATCTTCAATTCGCCGCGATAATCGGCGTCGATCGTACCGGGCGTATTGGGCAGGCTGATCCCATGTTTCAGCGCCAGCCCGGAACGCGGGCGCACCTGCACTTCATAGCCTTCGGGAATGGCCATGGCGAAACCCGTCGCCACCGCATGACGCGCGCCCGGTTCCAGTACCAGTTCCTCCGCCGACACCACGTCCATCCCGGCGGCATAGGCCGTGGCATAGGCGGGAACGGGCAGCCCTTCGCCATGGGGCAGGCGCTTGAGCTGAATTTCAATCGGCGACAGGGGAGAGGGCATGGGCAACCTTTTCGATGAGTTTCTGCGCGACCTCGCCTTTGGGCAGGGACGGCCATGATTCTATGCCTTGGGCAGTCACGATCTGGATCGCATTATCATCGCCGCCCATCGCATTGCCCGACACGTCATTGGCGACGATCCAGTCGGCGCCCTTGCGCGCCAGTTTCGCCTGCGCATGTTCGGCGATCTTCTGTGTCTCGGCCGCAAAACCGATCAACAGGGCAGGGCGCTGCGCGCCATGGCCCAGCGTCGCGAGAATATCAGGATTTTCGACGAGCGTCAGGGGCGCGGGCCTGCCCGATCCATCCTTCTTGAGCTTCTGATCGGCGGCATCGGCCGTGCGCCAGTCGGCCACGGCGGCAACCATGATCGCGACGTCGGCGGGCAACGCCGCCTCGACCGCCGCCATCATCTCCCGTGCCGTCTGCACATCCACCCGATCGACCCCGGCGGGCGTCGGCTGGTTCACCGGCCCGGCAACCAGCGTGACGCGCGCGCCAGCCCTCGCGGCGGCGGCGGCAATGGCAAAGCCCTGTTTGCCTGAAGAACGATTGGCGATGTACCGCACCGGATCGATCGGCTCATGCGTCGGCCCGGCGGTAATCAAGACATGCTTCCCGGCCAAGGCGCCGCTCGCCTCAAGGGCTGTCGCGAAATCCCGATGGTTGATGACAAACTGTTCCAGCGGATCGGCAACCTTCGGCAGCGCCAGCAATCGCTCGATCTCCGCCGCGATCGCTTCCGGCTCGGGCAGGCGACCCTTGCCGAATTCGCCACATGCCATGGCGCCATCGTCCGGCTCCATGATGCGGATGCCGTCGGCGCGCAACTGCGCCAGATTGCGCTGGGTCGCGGCATGATGCCACATCCGCACATTCATCGCCGGCACGGCCAGCACCGGCTTGTCGGTGGCGAGGAGCAGGGTGGTAGCCAGATCGTCGGCGATCCCGCCCGCCATCTTAGCCAGGATATTGGCGGTGGCCGGCGCCACCACGACCAGATCGGCCTGCCGCGACAACTGGATATGCCCGATCTCGCGCTCTTCCTTCAGGTCGAACATATCCCCATAGACATGATCCTCCGTCAGCACGCCCAGCGACAGCGGCGTCACGAACTGCGTGGCGCTCTGCGTCAGCACCGCCCGCACGGCGATGCCCCGCTTGCGCAGCAACCGCACCAGTTCAAGCGACTTATAGGCGGCAATACCGCCCGATATGATAAGAAGGACGCGCTGGGTCATGATCGATCGCACATTTGGTCGTGCTACCCCCGCTTGTCCAGTCTATTAGCCTGCATGCAGACATGCGGGGGCAGCTATGGTGATCCAGCAAATCGGCAGCGATGTGAGAAGCAGGCGGGCATAGGAATGATCCCGCCGGCTGGTCATGACAGCAATTGCATGCCCCACATCGCGCCAGCCCCGGCCACGGCTGCAACCACGGCCACAACCGCATAGCGCCATCCGCCGCCCACGCGGATCAGCTTGACCTCGCCCAGTGGCGGCGGGGGCGGTGCGCCGCCCTTTTCGGGGAAGGCGTCCTCGATGCGCTTCACCAAACCCGGCAAACGCTGGAGCGTGCGCCAGCTTTCGATCAGCGTGTCGGCGGCCTTCGCCTCCGGCCCCAGTTCGTCGCGCAGCCAGCCCTTCACATAGGGGCCGCTCGTCTCCCACAGGTTGATGTCGGGGTCGAGCGCGGTCGCCACGCCCTCCACCATCACCATCGTCTTTTGCAGCAACAGCAGGTGCGGCTGGGTCTGCATGTCGAAATCGCGGGTGATGGCGAACAGCCCGTCCAGCATCCCGCCGACCGACAATTCGCGCACAGGTTTGCCGCGCATGGGTTCGCCCACGGCGCGCAGGGCGGTGGCGAACTCGGCGACATTATGATGGGCCGGCACATATTGCGCCTCGAAATGGATTTCGGCGACGCGCTTATAATTGCCGGTGATCAGGCCATAGAGAATCTCGGCCAGCCACATGCGCGCGCGCCGGTCGATCCGCCCCATGATGCCGAAATCGATGGCGACGATGTCGCCATTGGCTTTCACGAACAGGTTTCCCTGATGCATGTCGGCGTGGAAGAATCCCTCGGCAATCGCCTGCCGCAGGAATGCGTTGACGAGGCGGGCGGCGATGTCCTTCACATCATGGCCCGCCGCGATCAGGGCGGCGCGATCGGAAATCTTGATCCCGTCGATCCACTCCATCGTCATGACCTTGCCGGTCGTGCGGTCCCAGTCGATGGCGGGGATGCAATATCCCGGCATCGCCTCCATCGCCTCGGACAGTTCCGATGCTGACGCGGCCTCGCGCCGCAAATCCAGTTCGCGGGTGGTCCAGCGTTTGAAGTTTGCGATGACGAGGCGGGGGCGCAGCCGGGCGATTTCGCCGCCCAGTTGCTCGACATGGGCGGCCGCCCATTCATAGGTCTGGATGTCGCGGTTGAACTGGTCGATCACGCCGGGGCGGATCACCTTGACCGCGACGTCGCGCCCGTCGGTGGTGACGGCGCGATGGACCTGCGCGATGGATGCGGCTCCAACCGGCACTTCGTCGAACCGGCTATAGACTTGTTCCAGCGGACGGCCGAAACTCGCCTCTATCTGCGCCCGGATCGTATCGAACGACACGGGGGGCAGGGCGTCCTGCAATCGCAACAGGTCGTTGGCGGCATGATCGCCGACCAGATCGGGTCGCGTCGCCAGCGTCTGGCCCAGCTTGATCGCGGCCGGACCGATCGACTGAAACGCATCGGCATAGCGCGGCTGTTTGGGCACGCGCGCGCCGAAACGGGCGATCCGCACCAGCCGCCGTACCGGCGCAGGGGTTAACGGATCACGCTCGATCCCGGTCAGCGCGCCATGCCGCGCCAGCGTTCGGCCCCATTTGATGAGGCGCCAGAGATGCGTGATATGCGCGGTCATGCGGGCTTCAGATCTTCCATCCGCTATGGATTGCGACCAGCCCGCCCAATATCGGTTCGACCTTGGTATTCACGAACCCGGCGTCGCGGATCATCGCCTCGAATGTGGGCATGGGCGGGAAGCGACGGATTGATTCGATCAGATAGCGATAGCTGTCGGCGTCATTGGCGAACAGCTTGCCCAGTTGCGGGACCAGCTTATGCGAGTAGACGTCATAGACATCCGAAAAGCCCGGCCATGTCGTGGTGGAAAATTCCAGACAGAAGAAACGCCCGCCGGTCTTCAGCACCCGATTCGCCTCACGCAGCGCCTTGTCGATATGAGTGACGTTGCGGATGCCGAATGCGATCGTATAGGCATCGAACGCTTTGTCGCTGAATGTCAGCTCCTCGGCATTCTGTTCCGACCAGATCAGGCCTTCATAGCCCTTCTTCTTCGCCCGCTCGACGCCCACGGCCAGCATTTCGGGGTTGATGTCCGACACGGTGATGTCGGCGCCATGCTTGTACATGCGAAACGCGATGTCACCGGTGCCGCCGGCCATATCCAATATCTGTTCGCCCCGGCGCGGTTTCACCCGGCGTACGAACTGATCCTTCCACAATCGATGTGCGCCACCGGACATGGCGTCGTTCATCAGGTCATATTTGCTCGCGACGTTGGAAAAGACTTCGCGGACCATGCCCTGTTTTTCAGCGGCATCGACGTCGCGATAGCCGAAGGATGCTGTGTCGTTCATGTTTAGCCCTCTAGACAGAGTTGCGTCGCTGTTCCAGCCAAGATGCTGCAATTGTCCCATCACTTCCTAGATAATGGTCATGCCTGAACTTCCCGAAGTCGAAACCACTGTAGCGGGCCTGCGCTCTGTCCTTGAAGGGGCGGTGCTGACCCGTGTGGAGCCGCGCCGTGCGGACCTGCGTTTTCCCATCCCCGTCGACCTGCGGCAAAGGCTGACCGGCGCTACCGTCACCGCCCTGTCGCGCCGCGCCAAATATGGGCTTGTCGAAACCGATCGGGGCGACATGATGATCTTTCACCTCGGCATGTCGGGCCGCTGGCGAGTCGATCCGACGGAAATCGGCACGCATGATCATCTGATATTGGAAACCGCTGCCGGACGTCTCCTTTCACTCAATGATCCCCGCCGCTTCGGTTCGGTCGATCTGGTGCGCAGCGACGGCTGGACCAGCTATTCTCCTTTCACCCGCATGGGACCAGAGCCGCTGGGGACGGATTTCGACGCCGCCTATCTGGCAGGCGTGCTGGCGGGAAAGGCGACCTCGATCAAGGCGGCTCTGTTGGACCAGCGGATCGTGGCGGGGCTTGGCAATATTTATGTGTGTGAGGCACTGAACATGGCGGGCATCGCGCCGACTCGCGCGGCGGGCAAGATCAGCCGGGTGCGATTGACCTTATTGGTCGATTCGATTCGGGATGTGCTGGCGGCGGCCATCGTCGCGGGCGGATCGACTTTGCGCGATTATGCGCGGCCGGACGGCGAACTGGGCTATTTTTCCAAGCAATGGCGCGTATATGGCCGGGAAGGGCAGGCATGCCTTTGCGGAGGCACGGTTCAACGTCGCATCGATGGCGGTCGGTCGACCTTTTTCTGCCCGAAATGTCAGCGATAGCATCACGCACGCTGGTTGACGCATCCCACGATCACCTGTAAGGGGCGCACCTTCACGAGGCAGATCGGCGAATCCGGTTGGCCTCTTCCAAAGATTTGATGAGAACCGAGGAATAGAATGGCCAATACGCCGCAAGCCAAGAAGCGCATCCGTCGCAACGAGCGCCGCGCCGCAATCAATGGTGCCCGCGTCAGCCGGATTCGCACCCTGGTGAAGAAGGTGGAAGCCGCCATCCTCGCCGGTGACAAGGCTGCTGCCGCGACCGCCCTTCAGACCGTTCAGCCTGAACTGGCTCGCGGCGTTGCCCGCGGCGTGCTGCACAAGAACACCGCAGCGCGCAAGTTCGGCCGTCTGACCAAGGCCGTCAGCGCGATCGCCTAAATCCCTGACGGGATTTGTTAGATTTCGAAAAGCCCGCTTCGGCATGCCGAAGCGGGCTTTTCGTCATGGCTTCATAATTCGGTCATGATTGCAATTGGCGCTTTTCCCACGATTCGACGCGCTGCAATAAAGAATTAATCATTTATATTACTGTTTTTGTGTGATTTTTTATTCTCTCCCCAATTTCCGTGGGTTTGCCGAGTCAACGGCTTTATTTCATTTTTTTGAAGGTTCGCGCCCTTGATCCGGGCCTGCGCGCCTGTCTATTTCTGACCTCCGGCCGCAGTCGAATCACCTTTGCGCGGTCGTCTTGAGAATGAATGGTACGAATTGCTCGGCAAGGCGGGGGTCTTGCCGGTGGGGTATCTTTGTCGCGTTTTTCGCCCGGCGAACGGGGGGCGTAATGGTGGGGTCGCGAAGTCGATGAAGGATGTTGTGCGCGTGGTTGACTGGCAGGACGGATTGGATGCGCAGGCTGATGCTAGTCTCGATTCCGTCTGGGCGGGCATTCGTGCCGGCCTGCGCCGCGACCTGGGCGCACGCATGTTTGATCAATGGCTGAAGCCCGTGTGCCTGGGCGACTATTGCCCCGATACCCAGACCATCGATCTGCTCGTGGCCACCGATTTCAGCGCCAATTTCGTATCCGGTCAGTTTGGTGATCGCCTGCGTATGGCGTGGCGTGCTGCCGGTGCCGGCGTTCGTGATGTGCGTCTGCGCCGTGCGCCTGATGTGACTGGTCCGCGCTTGCTGGAGGTTGTGCATGTCGAATCGGCGCCGGTCGCCGATGCTCAGCCCGCGCCGTCCGCCTGCAATTTTCAGCCGCGTCACGGCTTTGCCGATTTCATCGTCGGCGAAAGCAACCGGCTCGCCTTTTCCGCAGCGCAGGCTATGGCCGCTCAGGCGCAGCCGCGCTTCAGCCCGCTTTTCATCCATGGCAGTACAGGGCAGGGCAAGACGCACCTGCTGCACTCCATCGCGGCCGCTTTCTGCGCTCATGCGCCGAGCGCACCGGTTCTCTACATGTCCGCCGAACGCTTCATGATGGAGTTTGTGAACGCGATGCGCGCCAATGACACGATGGCGTTCAAGGCGCGCCTGCGCGCCGCGCATCTGCTGTTGATCGACGATATTCAGTTTATCGCTGGCAAGGGATCGACGCAGGAGGAATTTCTCCACACGATCAACGATCTGATCGACAGCGGCGCGCGTATCGTCGTGGCTGCCGACCGGGCGCCTCAGCTGCTCGAATCGATCGATCCGCGCATTCTTTCGCGTCTGGCCGGGGGATTGGTCGCCGACATCGCGCCGGCCGATCTCGACCTGCGCCTTGCCATTCTGGAAGCCAAGCGCGCCGTGGCGGGTGATCCGCCGGTGCCCGATGCCGTCATCGACTTCCTGGCCCGGTCGATCCGTTCGAATATTCGCGAACTGGAGGGCGCCTTCAACAAGCTGGTCGCCTATGGCCAGTTGACCGGCCGTTCGATTGATCTGGATTTCGCGCAGGGCATGCTGGCCGACGCTGTTCGTGCCAACGCCCGCCGCATCACGGTGGATGAAATTCAAAAGGCGTGCGCCGCCCATTATCGGATCGATGCATCCGAAATGCGGTCCAAGCGCCGTGCGCGCGCCGTCGCCCGCCCGCGTCAGGTCGCCATGTATCTCGCCAAGAAGATGACGCCGCGCTCGCTCCCCGAAATCGGTCGCATCTTTGGCGGTCGCGATCACAGCACGGTCATCCATGCCGTCCGCACCATCGAACAGTTGCGGGAAAGCAATCCCGACATCGATGCTGACGTTCGCGCGCTCCTGCGTCAGCTCGAAAGCTGATCGGACGCGCGCCTCTGGCGCGCGGCACCATAATGGCTAGGCTGGCGCCATGATTCGCCAACTCGCCCTTCTGCTCGCCTTTTTCATCACCACACCTGCTCTGGCGCAGGCGCCTGTACCCGTAGCGCCGGTCGGCGATGTCCGTGTTGCGATGGAGACGGACTCGGGCCGCGTCGTCATCGCCGTCCATCTCGACAAGGCGCCGATCACCGCCGCCAATTTCCTGAAATATGTCGATCAGAAGCGTTTCGATGGGACCGCTTTCTATCGCGGCGTCGGCGCGGCCGATTATGGCTTCGTACAGGGCGGGGCGCAAAATGATCCCAAGCGCGTCCTGCCGCCGATCAGGCATGAAGCGACGAGCCAGACGGGCCTTTCCCATGATGATGGCGCCCTTTCCATGGCCCGTTATGCGCCCGGCAGCGCTACTGGCGATTTCTTCGTTGTGCTAGGCAAGATGCCGGCCATGGACGCCCATCCCGAAGCGGCCGGAGACAATCAGGGTTTCGCTGTCTTCGCCCATGTGGTGGAGGGATTGGACGTGGTAAAATCTATCCTGATCGCCCCCAAATCCGCCACAAAGGGGGAGGGCGTGATGAAGGGGCAGATGCTTGAAGTCCCGGTGAAGATCATCACGGCGCGTCGCCTGCCCTAAGCGGCTGTTTGGCTACGCCTGCTGTTGATCGATGATTCGGGCGGTCGCCATGTCGGCGGTGACATTCCCCACGGTACGGAAAATATCCGGCACCGTTTCCACCGCCAGCAACAGCGGCAGAGCTTCTACCGGCACGCCCATGGCAAGGCAGATCGGGCCGGTTGTCGTGAAGAAAGTAATCTGGCTGGGCAGGCCGACCGCCGCCAGGCTGACGATCGCGGCGACCAGCACGCCCATCACCAGCTGCGTCGGTCCCAATGCCACACCGTTCATCGCCGCCACATAAAGGGCGACGCCCAGATTGGCTGGCGGACTGGTGATGCGGAACAGTGAAATGGCGAGCGGCAGCACGATACTACGCGATGTATCCCGCACGGCCAGCGGTCCGTCGCAGGCCTGAATCATGGCGGGCAACGATGCGATGGAGCTTTGCGTGGAAAAGGCGATGGCCTGTGCCGGCACGGCAGCCTTGGCAAAGCGGGCCGGGCTGATCCGGCCCCAGATCATTACCAGCGGATAGACCAAAGCCGTCACCGTGAGGCAGATGAGGACAATGAAGCCGATATAATGGAGCAGGGCACCCGCTGTCGCCAGGCCCGACCGGGCACCTGCCACCAGCGCCAGCGCAAATACGCCCAGCGGCGCCAGCCACAGCACCCATTGCACCACCACCAGCAGCGCATCGGCCAGCGCCTGAAAAAATTCGGTCAGTTGCGCCCGGCGTGTGTCGGCGATGCGGGTGACGGCAAAGCCAAAGATCAGCGCGAACAGCACGACCGCGACTACCTGTCCTTCGCTGGCGGATTTCAGCGGATTGACCGGAATGAAACCCAGCAGCCATTCGGCCGAGGGGCGAACGTCCGGGACTTCTGCAACCTTGCCGGCCCCAGCCAGTGCGCCGACCGCACCGGTGGGCACGGGCCACAGGTGGAGCATCAGCGTGCCGACCAGCGCGGCGACGGCGGCGGACGCGACCAGCAATATCGCGAACAGGCCGATGGCGCGTCCCGCCATGCCATTATTGCGCGCTGTGGTCGCGGCCTGCGCGATCCCCGTCACCAGCAACGCGAAGATCAGCGGAATGAGCGGCATCTGCAATCCGCCCAGCCACGCCTTGCCGATGGGCTGCGCCACAGCGATCACATCCGCGTCCCATCCCTTACCCCATTCGGCCAGACCGATGCCACAGGCCAGCCCCAGCACCAGCGCGATGAGAATGCGAACGGTCAAGGACATGCGGCGATTTTCCCCCGATAAGATGCTGCATCCATGGCAACGAACGGCACCACGCTATCCGCGCGGGAGCGAACAGGGCAATGAAATTTATCCCTGACCCATAAAGCGGGGTTATGGCATCTATTTCAGACGTAGAGCGCGGTCATGATCCTGACCGGGGCCAATGATCCGGTGAATGAAGATTTGATCGGGCTGCGCTGAGTAGAGAATGCCATAGCCTCTGTAGGATCGCCGCCGGATGCCATGACGTTCATAGCGCGGGATTAGGGGGAATGCGTGTGGCATCGCGCCTATTCGCTTCGCAACGTCCCTTAATTCTTCAATAAAGCTGACGGCTCGGGCAGGATTATCGACGGCGATATGATCGCTGATCCGCTGGAGATCATGGATAGCCTGCGTCGACAGGCGTGTGTGCATCTTACGTCTTCTTGATGGCCGTAGGCGTACCGATGTTGGAGATCAGGACCGCACATATTTTATCGAGATCATGGCCACCACCGGCGTTCATTTCCTTCAGGCTTTCCTCGATAGAAGCATCCAGATCGGCCAGCCATTGCTCTTCATCGACGATATGTCCCTGATCCCGCCGGATCAGGTCGCGCACGTAGTCGCTGATGCTGGCATATTGACCATTGTCGATCCGGCTCTGCACATAATCCCGCATGGGATCGGGCAGCGAAATGTTCATGCTGGCCATCTGAAATCTCCTTGAATGGCCACAATGACAAAAACTGCCATCGATTTCAACGCATGCCAACCGGTGGCCGATCATCAAAAAAGCCCGGCGCTCCATCGGAGCGCCGGGCCTTGTTCGGGTTATGGCTGGGAGCCGTCCCGGTAAGCTCGTGCCTGTCAGCCCTTCTTTTCGGGCGGCAGGGTGATTTTTACATCCTCGCCATTCTGGCCGGGGAAGTTGGTGAACATCGCGTCGATCAGGTTAGGCACCAGATAGGTCAGCTTGTTCGACAGCGACTGGGCGCTGGCCTTGCCTTCGAACAGGCGGCGATTATCGGCCGCGCGATCGATCTTCATGCTGAGGTCGCTGGTATAGACGGTATAGCTGGACACGTCATTATAGCCCGCGCCGCCGAACAGCCAGGGATCATAAAAGCCATAACCCCACGGACGACCCCAGCGGCCACCCCGGCCCATGCCGCCATAGGGGCCGAAGCCACCCGCGCCAAAACCGGTCGAGCGCACCTTTTCGCGGCCATTGTCGACATCATAGGCAACCCGCACGATCAGGTCCGCGCTCTTGGGATCGCTCGCCACGACATAGCCGGTCTGGCTCAGTCGCTGGCCAACCATCGATGCATAGTGCGCGAACTCCAGGCCGCCAGCCAGATTGGGATTATCGGCGACAATGGCAAAGCTCTGCCCGGCAGGAGCGGGGAGCTGCTGGAACCGGGCGACGTCCGCCTTGAAAGAGGTGGCGCAGCCCGAAAGGGCCACCAAAGCCAGTGCTGGCGCCGCGAACAGACCGAACTTCTTGAAACGGGTCATTTTTCTGCGTCCTGTAACAGGCATATGCCTGAATTTAGTTTTGCGCCTTACGTTAGCAAAACGCAACTGAACATCGTTTGAACGCGCAGGAAAACCAAACGGGCGCAAACCATGTCCCCCAAATACAGGACGCCGCTGCTAGTTCCGATCCGTCATCCCGCTGGCAAAGACGAGGAAACCGTTGCAGAAGAGCAACATGATCGCCTTCCGCTCGCTGTTGCTCGCTGTTCTACCTGTCCTTCTTGCTGCCGCACCGGCGCCCGACTCGCAGGATCGCGCGACGCCCGATGGCAATCCGGGTGTTTGGCTCACCGATGCCGACTATCCCCTTGATGCGCAGCGAGCGGAGCAGGAAGGGGTTGTCGCCTTTGAATTGGCGATCGATGTCAGGGGCGTGCCGACTCGATGCACCGTGACGACCAGCAGTGGTGCGCCCAGTCTGGACAATGCCACCTGCGCCAAACTCATGGAGCGCGCCCGATTTAAGCCGGCGCACAATGCTGCGGGCAAAGCGATAGCGGATACCTATACAGGCCGCATTACATGGCGACTGCCGGACGTTGGCACAGGCATGCTGCCACCATTGCCGACCACAACGATCATGACATTTTATGTTGAACCGGACGGCATGGCGACCAATTGCCGGATCACCGTAAACGGACAGCCATCCCCTGACCTCAGTCAATGTTCCAATCAGATACTTGGCCGTCGTTATCCGATTCAGAGGGATGCCGCCGGCACCCCGACCCGTCAGAAAATCCGCATAACCTTGGGCTTTGAAAAGGTCGACGAGGACAAGTGACCGGCGATGTCCTGCCCGCCGGTCACTCCCTATGTTTATCGCATCAGGCCCATGGCGTCATAGGCTGCGCGCAGCGTCGGTTCGGCCGCCGCCGCGGCCTTCGCTGCGCCCTTGTCCAGAATCGCGTCCAGCATCGCATCGTCGGTGCGCAACTCGTTGAAGCGCGCGCGGATCGGACGCATCGTTTCGACCAGCACTTCGCCCAGTGCCGGCTTGAACGCACCAAAGCCCTTGCCGGCAAATTCCGCGCATACCGCATCGATGGTGCGGCCGGTCAAGGTGGCCAGGATGCCGACCAGATTGCTCGCTTCCGGGCGTCCGACCAGTCCCTCGGCCGTTTCAGGCAGCATTTCCTGATCGCTCTTGGCCTTCTTCACCTTTGCCATGATGGCGTCGTCATCATCGGTCAGGTTGATACGGCTCATGTCGCTGGGGTCCGACTTCGACATTTTCGCCGTGCCGTCGCGCAACGACATGATGCGCGCCGATTCCTTGGGAATGATCGGCGCGGGCAGGGTGAACAGGTCGACGCCGAAATCGGTGTTGAACTTGGTCGCGATGTCGCGGCACAGCTCCAGATGCTGCTTCTGATCCTCGCCCACCGGCACATGGGTCGCCTGATAAAGCAGGATGTCGGCGGCCTGTAGCACCGGATAGACGAACAGCCCGACCGACGCACCTTCGCGATCCTTGCCGGCCTTGTCCTTGAACTGGGTCATGCGATTGAGCCAGCCGATCCGCGCCGTGCCGTTCAGCAACCAGCACAACTCGGCATGGGCCGGCACGCGCGCCTGATTGAACAGCACGCTGCGGTCCGGGTCGATTCCGGCGGCGACCAGAGCGGCGGCCATGTCGCGCACGTTGCGGATGCGTTGTTCGCGCCCTTCATGCACGGTGATCGAATGCATGTCGGCGAGGAAGAAGAAGCACTGGCTGTCGCCCTCCATCTCATCCTGCATCTTCACCCAGTTGCGGATCGCGCCGAGGTAGTTGCCAAGGTGCAGATTGCCGGTCGGCTGGATGCCGGAAAGGACGCGCATGGAATTTGATCCGTTCTTATGAAGTTGCACTTTTGCGGCGCATCAGCGCCTTGATGTCGGACAGCCGATAGGCGCCTGTCGCGACACAAGCCAGCCCGTACAGCGCCACGCCCGCGCCGACAAGCAGGGCGAGTGCCACATAACGTCCGAGCATGGGACCGCTCAGCCAAGGATCGAACAGTCCTTTGCCCGCCCATAGCGCGCCGCCCATCACGATCGCCGCCAGCGCGAGGCGGGGCAGGCGCCGCCGCAATCCCGCATCCGCGCTGAAATGCCCGCGCGCCACCAGCGTACGATACAGCATCGCGACATTGACCGTGGAGGACAGGGCGGTGGCCAGCGGCGGCCCGATATGACCCAGCGTCGGGATCATCGCCATATTGCCGACGATGTTGATGACGATGGACAGCATCGCATAGCGCACCGGCGTCTTCGTATCGCCCCGCGCATAATAGCCCGGCGTCAGCACCTTCACCAACACATAGGATGGCAGGCCGATGGAAAAGGCCGACAGCGCCCATCCGCATCGCATCGCGTCGTCGGCGCTGAACCGGCCATATTGAAACAGCCCGCGCACGATCGGCTCCGCCACGGTCAGGAACGCGACCGTCGCCGGCAGCGTCAGGAACAGGGCCAGTTCGATGCCCCGATTCTGCGTCTCCATCGCTTCGGCGTCCTGCCCCTTGGACAGCATGCGCGATATGGTGGGCAGCAATATGGTGCCAAGGCCAATGCCGATCAGGCCCAGCGGCAACTGGTTCAGCCGGTCGGCATAATAGATATAGGTGATGGAACCGGACGCCAGCAGCCATCCCGACAGAGCGGTGGAGATCAGCAGGTTGATCTGCGACGCGCCGGCACCAGCGGCAGCGGGCAAAATCTTGCGCAGCAACTCGCGCACATCGCCGTCCAGGCGAGGCCGTTGCAGCTTCATCGACACGCCCGCGCGCCGACACGCCCATATCAGCCATAAAAGTTGCAGCGCGCCGCCAATCGTCACCGACATGGCCTGCACCCGCGCTGTCTCATATTCGTCGGCCCCGTGGAACAGCCACAGTCCTGCGATCATGGAGATGTTCAGCAGGATCGGCGCCGCCGCATTGACCCAGAATTTGTCGAGCGAATTGAGGATGCCGCCGAGCAGCGAAGCGAGCGAAATCAGTGCCAGATAGGGGATGGTGATGCGCGACAGCATGACAGCGAAGGCAAATTGCTCCGCAGTCGGGTTCTGCCGCGAAAATCCGCCGGACAAGGCCCATGTCAGCGGCCATGCCGCCGCGATCATCGCGGCGGTGAACAGGATCAGCACCGGCAACAACACGGCCAGCGCCCGCTGCGCAAAATCGTAACCGGCGGGTAATCCGCCGTCGCCCGCCGCTTTCTGGTTGAACAGCGGGATGAAGGCGGCGGAAAAGGCACCCTCTGCGAACAGCGCGCGAAACATGTTGGGCAGTCGGAACGCGACGCCGTTGAAGGCGTCGGACGCAAAACCCGCACCGACATAGCGCGCCGCCAGAGAGTCGCGCACCAGCGCCAATATCCTGCTCGCCAGCGTCAAACCGCCAACGGAACCAAGAGCGCGAACGAGTTTCATAAGATCATCCCTCGTTCCGTTCGCCCTGAGCTTGTCGAAAGGCTGCTCTGTTTTTGGAAGAGAGCAGCGATTCGACATTTGGGCGAGACTCTCGCCTCGCCCAAGCAGAAATCAGAGGCATCCTGTAGTCAGACCCGAAATCAGGCTCGAAATCAGGCGTTGCCGGCCGGCTCACCTGCGGTCGCCTGCATCTGCTCGGCCTGCTGCATGTACAGCGCGCCGAAATCGATCGGGTCCAGCAGCAGCGGCGGGAAGCCGCCGTCACGAACGGCATCGGCCAGAACACGGCGAGCGAAGGGGAAGACGAGGCGGGGCGCTTCGGCCAGCATGAACGGCTGAATCTGTTCCTCGGGCACATTGCGCATGCCGAACAGCGCGGCATAGAGCAGCTCCACGGCAAAGGCGGTGCCCTGCGGTGCGATCGCCTTCACTTCGATCTTCAGCGCGATTTCCAGCACTTCGTCACCCACGCGCTCGGCGCCGATGTTGAACTGCACGTCGATCTGCGGCTGTTCCTGCCACTGATAGACGGCCGGGGCGTTCGGATTTTCGAACGACAGGTCCTTCACATATTGGCTGATCAGCGCGATCTGTGGCGTGGTGTCGGCGCCATTGAGCTGGCTGGTGATGAAGGGGGTGGTTTCGGCTTCGTCGGCCATAATCTTTAAATCCTCAAATCCCTGATGTCCCGGCGGTACATATACCCCCGGTCGGCTGACCCGCGCGCTTAGCAGGGGCGCAAAGGCAGGGCAATCCGCTCTTCATTCACAAAAATGCCCGGAATTTTACCGACAGGCGTCATTTCCGGGGCAAGCCCCTATTTGAAGTTGTGGGCAAACATGCCTATGTTGGCCGGAACAATGTCTCCACGCAAAGGGTATAGCCTTCCGTGTATGTGATCGTCATTCTCGCCATGATCGCCGGTTTTCTGGCGCTGCGGCTCTATTCCGTGCTGGGCAAACGCACCGGCCATGAACAGGAGCCTGCGCTGCGTCCGGCGGAAGAACGCGCCAAGGTAACGGTGCTTGCGCCGCGCCCCATGGCGGAAGGCGGCGGCGATTCGGTGCGTCTGGCTGACGGCCTCATCACCCCGACCGCCGAAGCGGGGGTTCGCGCGTTGATCGCTGCCGACCGCAGCTTCGATGTGCCCCAGTTCGTGGAAGGCGCCAAAAGCGCATATAAGATGGTGCTGGAGGCTTTCTGGCGTGGTGATCGCCAGGAACTCGAATGGCTCTGCGACGCTGACGTGCTTGCGTCTTTCGAAGAGGCTATCGCGGCTCGCGAAGCCGATGGCCATGTCCTCGACAACCGTCTCGTCCGCATCGACAAGGCGCAGATCGTCTCCGCTTCGGTCGATGGCCGCATTGCCGAGGTGGCTCTCCGCTTCGAAGCGGACATCAGCGCTGTTACCCGCGATCAGGACGGCAATGTTGTCGCCGGGTCGCTGACCGATGCGGTCGGTACGCGCGATATCTGGACCTTTACCCGCGACATTCGCAGCGCGGACCCCAACTGGAAGCTCAGCGAAACCGACGAAGCATGATCCGTCGTCAAACGGGGGGCGCGCTCGCAGCAGCGCTGATGCTGTCCGCCTGCGCGGGTGGGGTCATTCCGCCATCGGCCGGCGGCCCTGCGCCGTCCCGACCGGGCGGCGAAGTTGCAACCCGCCCCGTTCCATCGACGCCGCGTCCGACCCTGCCGGTCGTCACGCCAACCGATCCGGAACTGGCGACCGATACCGCAGCCGCGCTGGGCATCACCCGTGGTCCCGATGTCGCCAGCCTGATGCCGCCGGGTGAACGATCGCGTCAGGCGCTGGCCGCTTTCCGCCTGTCCTGCCCCTCGTTGATGAAGCGCACGGATCAGAGCGGCCTCACCAGCGGCGCAGACTGGAACAATGCTTGCGCCGCCGCATCGAGCTGGCCTGAATCCTCGGCCAATGAATTTTTCGCCCGCTATTTCGAAGCGGTGCAGGTGGGCGATGGCAAGGCGTTCGTCACCGGCTATTATGAGCCGGAAATCTCCGGTTCGCGCACCCGTCAATCGGGCTATGACGTCCCCATCTATCGCCGCCCCAATGACCTGATCGACGTCAATCTCGGTGCGTTCAGCGACGCGCTCAAGGGCAAGACGGTACGGGGCAAGGTGCAGGGCACTAACCTCGTCCCCTATGACGAACGCTCGCAGATTGTGACCGGTTCTCTCGCCGGGCGCGGTCTGGAACTGGCATGGGCGGCCGACCCGGTCGAATTTTTCTTCCTTCAGGTTCAGGGCAGCGGCCGTCTGAAGCTGCCTGATGGCGGCGTCATGCGGATCGGCTATGATGGTCAGAATGGCCGTGACTATACCGGCATCGGCAAGCTGATGAAGGATCGTGGCCTCATTCAGGCCGGGTCGATGCAGGACATCATGCAATATTTGCGCGCTCACCCGACCGAGGGTGCGGCGATCATGAATGAAAACAAGAGCTTCGTCTTCTTTCGCGAACTGACCGGCGCCGGGCCGCTGGGCGCGATGGGCGTGCCCGTCACGCCGGAAGCAACCGTTGCGGCTGATCCCAAATATATTCCCATGGGCGCACCTGTCCTCCTTTCCCTCGACCGCGCCGAACCCAACGGTATCTGGATCGCGCAGGATACCGGGGGCGCGATCAAGGGTGCGAATCGCTTCGACAGCTTCTGGGGCGCCGGCGATCGGGCACGGGGTGTAGCAGGGGGCATGGCTGCCCGTGGAAGCGCCCTCATCCTGCTGCCGATCGGATCGAGCGCCCGGCTCGTTCGGCCGTAAGCCTTCGGCCATGGTGCGGCGGCCTCTTTCTCCCGATGAGCAGGCGCTCTGGGAAGCGCTGGCCCGTACGGTTCGGCCGCTCAGGCCCGGCGCTCGACCGCAGCCCATGCCCGTTTCGCCCGTAAAGGCGAAGCCGGTCACGGCCACGCCGCCCCCGCCCTTCATGGCTCCCGTGGCGATGCCGGTTCGTACCCCCACGGCCACGCTCGATTCGACCTGGGAAAAACGCATTCGTGGCGGCAATCTGACGCCCGATTTCAGCATCGATCTCCATGGTCACACGCTTTCCGCCGCGCATGCCCGCCTTAACCAATTGATTTCTGCTGCATGGGCGCAGGGAGCGCGCACTTTGCTCGTCGTCACCGGCCGTCCGCCAAAGATACGTGGCATCGGCAATGCGGAAAGCCGGCGCGGCGCAATTCGCGGCGAAATCGGCCATTGGCTGGAAAGCGGCCCCTATGCCGACCATATCGCCAGCATCCGAGTCGCCCATCCGCGACATGGCGGAGACGGCGCCCTGTACGTCATTTTGCGCCGCAAAAAATAACTGTTTCTGTCACCGATGCTGAGCCTTTTTTAACCACTGTCCTGCAAAACTTCTTGATCGGGTCTTTCCCGTGGGAGCCACAGCGGGACAGGGAGGCATATGCAGGGCGTGACATTGAAAAGCCGCGCTGCTGCCTTTGCCTGCGCCGCGGGGGCGCTGGTCTTCATCCTGTCGCTGGTCCTCAGCTACAGCAGCGGGCCTCAGGATGACCTGCTGACGGTCGGCCGTGCGCTGATTATCGCCATTTTATGCGGCACCATGAGCTGGGCCTCGGCCAGTCGCACCATCGCCACCACTGCAACGGCCCTCGACGCCGCGACGGAAAGGCTGCTGGCCGCCGCCCATGGCGATCTGCAATCCCAGGTGCCTGTCGACATTGCGCGCGAACTGCCCGACCTGTCGGTGGCGATGCAAAGCCTGTTCAGTCAGGTCCGCACCAATCTGGATCATGTTCAAACGCTGGCCCTGTTCGATCAGGTGACGGGCCTTGCCAATCGCACCAGCTTCTGCCGTCAGGTCGAACGGCATCTGGCCGAGCGGGAGGGGGAGGATATGGCGGCCCTCTTCTTCATCGATCTCGACGGGTTCAAGGCGGTGAATGACACGTTGGGCCATGCCGCCGGTGATCAGTTGCTCGCCCGTGTTGCCGGGCGCCTGCGCGAAGTCGTCATGGCGCAGGTCAGCACTGGCGTGGGCGATGCGGTGATCGGTCGCCTCGCCGGCGACGAATTCACCATGTTCTTCCCGCATCTTTCGGGTCGCAACGCGGGCGCGCGCATTGCCCGCGCCATTCAGTTCGCGCTGGGTGAACGCTTCGATCTGGGCAGCCAGCATGTCGATCTGGGCGCGTCGATCGGCATTGCCTGCTACCCCGATCATGGCGACACATTGCCTGCGCTGCTGCGCGCCGCCGACATCGCCATGTATCATGCCAAGCATCAGGGGCGGGGCAGGGCCGAAATCTACACCGACGAACTGGCGCTGGAAGCGGCGGATCGTGCGGAGCTGGAACGTGATCTGTTGCTGGGCCTGCAACGCGACGAATTTCTCCTCGAATTTCAGCCGCAGATGGACGTCGCCACCGGGCAGGTCGTCGCTGCCGAAGCGCTGGTCCGCTGGGAACATCCCGAGCGTGATCTCGTCATGCCCGGCGCGTTCGTCGCCGTGGCGGAGGAGTGTGGCGCCATCGTCGCTCTTGGCGACTGGGTCATGGGCCGGGTTTGCGAAACCGCCACCCGCTGGGCGATAGCGGGCATCGGGCAGCGCATTGCCGTCAATATTTCGGCCCGCGAACTGGCGCAGGCGGATTTCTTCCTGCGCCTGCGCCACGCTATCGCGGCGCATGATACGCCGCCCGCCATGCTGGAACTGGAAATCACCGAATCTCTGGCGATGGAGATGGAGCCACGGGTTCTGGAGCAACTCGCCGCCCTTCGCCGTGAAGGAGTCCGGGTTGCCATCGACGATTTCGGCACCGGCTATTCCAATCTCTCCCGCCTTCGTGAACTGCCGGTCGACCGGGTGAAGATCGACCGTTCGCTGGTTCGCGACATCGCCATTTCAGCCGAAGCACGCACCATATGCAGCGCGGTGATCGGCCTCATTCAGGGGCTGGGCATGGAAGTGGTGGTCGAAGGTATCGAGACGGAGGCGCAGATGGACATGCTGCGCGTCATCGGCTGTACCCAGTTTCAGGGCTATCATATCGCCCGTCCCGCTCGTGAGCAGGACTATATCGATCATTATACGCTGCGTCCGGCCCGCGATCTGCCGGGCATGACCGCCTGAACGATCTCAGGCCGTCAGAGCCCGTTCGACCACCAGCGCATAGATGCGCTGCAAGTCGCGCAAATCCTGCACCGCCACCGCTTCGTCCAGCTTGTGCATGGTCGCATTGTTCAGGCCGAATTCGACCACCGGGCACAGGCGGGACAGGAATCGGGCGTCCGACGTGCCGCCTGTGGTGGACAATTCCGTTTCCACGCCCGTCACGTCACGGATCGCATCGCTGACCAGCCCGCTCAGCGCGCCCGGCTCCGTCAGGAACGGTTCGCCGCTGATCTTCGCCTCGACGGTTCCACCCTCGACGGCCGCGATGGCGCTGATCCGCTCGATCAGCGATGCGCCGCTATGCCGGTCGTTGAAACGGATGGAAATACGCGCCGTCGCCTGACCCGGAATGACATTATGCGCCGCATTGCCGACTTCCAGATCGGTGATCTCGATATTGCTGGGCTGGAACCAGTCGGTCCCTTCGTCCAGCACTTCGGCTTCGATGGCGGACAGGATGCGGACTAGCGGCGAAATCGGATTGTCGGCCAGATGGGGGTAGGCGACATGGCCCTGCACGCCCTTGACCCTGATCCACATATTCACCGACCCGCGGCGGCCGATCTTCACCACGTCACCCAGTCGTGCAGAAGAGGTCGGTTCCCCCACTAGGCACAGCTCCGGGCGCAACGCGCGTGCCGCCATCCGCTCCATCAGCGCCAGCGTGCCGTAAACGGCCGGGCCTTCCTCATCGCCCGTGATGATCAGGCTGATCGTACCGGGCAAATCTTCGGGCAGGTCATGCAGCGCCGCGACGAAGGCGGCAATCGCCCCCTTCATGTCCACCGCGCCGCGCCCATAGAGCAGGTCGCCGCGAATTTCCGGCGCGAACGGCTCGCTGGTCCATCCCGGTCCCGGCGGCACCACGTCCAGATGCCCGGCAAAGGCGAAATGCGGTCCCTTGCCGGTGGTGCGCCACGCCAGCAGATTTTCCACCGGCCCGTCCGGCGCCTCGCCGGTCACGAAGCGCTCGACCGTGAAACCCAGCGGCTCCAGCATCGCCGCCAGTACGGCAAAGACTTCCCCCGTCGCAGGCGTAACGGACGGGCATGCGATGAGCTGGCTGGCGATCGTCGCGACGTCATTGGTGCTGGCGTTGTTCATCCCGCCGCGTTAGCGAATGCCAAGCCTTTTGGCCAGCAGCAGGAGAGGGCGCCATGCCCGGAATCGACCTTGCCCCTATCGCCCGGACCCTCGCGCTATGTGGGGATGCGTGTTTCTGGCATCCGGTCGGGTGGGCTTCATGATCGTAAAGATGGGATGAAATATTGACGATGATATTGGATCGCCGCAGCCTGATCGCCGGTAGCGCCGCTTTGCTCATGGCTGCGAAGGCGCCGACAACGACTTCGCCGGCCACCTTGATAAAGCCGCCCCGTTTGCGCGCGGGCGACACGGTGGGCCTGATCGAACCGGCGGGTTTTACCGACGACGCTTTCGATCTTGAGCCGGTAAAGCAGAATATCATCGCCATGGGCCTGAAGCCCAAACCCTCCCGGCACCTCACCGACCGCTATGGCTATCTGGCGGGGAAGGACGCGGATCGCGCCTCCGACATCAACGACATGTATGCCGACCCCGATGTGAAGGCGGTCTTTGCCGTGCGTGGCGGCTGGGGCTGCGCCCGTATCCTGCCCTATCTCGATTTCGCGCGCATCCGCGCCAATCCCAAGCTGTTGATCGGCTATTCCGACATCACCGCCCTGCATCTCGCGTTCGCCGCCAAGGCAGGCTTCACCACCATTCACGGCCCCGTTGCATCGAGTGGATGGAACCGGTTTTCGTGGGATTATTTCCGCGCCGTCGCCTTCGATGGCGCGACGCCCACCTTCACCAATCCGGTCGGGACGGAGGATCGGCTGGTCCAGCGTATCGGCAGCATCCGCACCTTTGGCTCCGGCAAGGCAACCGGACGTCTGCTCGGCGGCAACCTGACCGTTCTCGCTGCGCTGATGGGAACGCCATGGATGCCCGACTTCACCGGCGCGATCCTTTTTATCGAGGATATTGGCGAACAACCCTATCGCATCGACCGGATGCTGACCCAGTTGGCGCTGGGCGGCGTGCTGGGCAAACTCGCGGGCGTCGTTTTCGGCCAATGCACGGACTGCGGGCCGGCCGGGGCCAGCTATGGCGGTTTCACCCTGTCGGAAGTGCTGGACCAGCATCTGCGTCCGCTCGGCATCCCGGTGTTTCAGGGCGCGCAATTCGGCCATGTCGCCAGCCAGTTCAGCCTGCCGGTCGGCGCAAAGGCGGAAATGGACGCGGACGCAGGCACCATCCGCCTGCTGGAGCCGGCCGTAGCCTGAAAAGGGGGTCGGTAACGGCCCCATGATTTCTTGCGCCGTCTAAACCCGCCCTTCACGCCGGGGGGTTGGCACAGCCATGCGCCCGACATGGGTGTCGGCGCCCGTCAGATGGAAAAATCCCGGTTTTCCGGCATTTTTCGTCCCGAATATGCGGAGGGGAAGGGGTGATTTGAGGCTGGCGGATAGTACGCCCTTCGCTGCTCTGGCGCCTGCCGCAGAACGCTGCGGCCGCCCGCCCCTCGCACGGGGGGTCCACAGTCTGCTTCCGCTGTGCCATGGCGCGGCCATCACTTGTCCGAGGACGCAATGGCTGACGCAAAGACCCTGACCCATCTGGAACGACTTGAGGCGGAAAGCATCCACATCCTGCGGGAAGTGGTGTCGGAAGCGGAAAAGCCGGTCATGCTCTACAGCGTGGGCAAGGACAGCGCCGTGATGCTGCATCTCGCGCGCAAGGCTTTCTATCCCTCGCCGCCGCCTTTTCCGTTGCTGCATGTCGATACGACCTGGAAATTTCAGGAAATGTACAAGCTGCGCGATCGAATGGCGCGTGAAAGCGGCATGGAATTGCTGGTCTATCAAAACCCGGAAGCGAAGGAGCGGGGCATCAACCCGTTCGACCATGGCGCGCTCCACACCGATATGTGGAAGACGGAGGGGCTGAAGCAGGCGCTCAACCTCTACGGCTTTGACGCGGCCTTTGGCGGCGCGCGGCGCGACGAAGAAAAGAGCCGGGCCAAGGAACGCATCTTTTCCTTCCGCACGGCCTCGCACGGCTGGGATCCCAAGAACCAGCGGCCGGAACTCTGGAACCTCTACAACGCCAAGAAGAACAAGGGAGAGAGCATCCGCATCTTCCCGATCAGCAACTGGACCGAACTCGACATCTGGCAATATATCCATCTGAACGATGTGCCGATCGTGCCGCTCTATTTCGCGGAACAGCGCCCGACCGTGGAGCGCGATGGCATGTTGCTGATGGTCGATGACGACCGTTTCCCGCTGCGACCGGGCGAAGAGCCGGTGATGCGCTCCATCCGTTTCCGCACGCTGGGCTGCTACCCGTTGACCGGCGCGGTCGAAAGCACGGCAAAGACGCTGCCCGACGTCATTCAGGAAACGCTGCTGACCACCACCAGCGAACGGCAGGGCCGCGCCATCGACAAGGATGCCGGTGGCGCCGGCATGGAGAAGAAGAAGCAGGAGGGGTATTTTTGACGCGCCACGGAATGCGCAGCATTCCGAAGCGTCAACCCCGGCGTAGGCCGGGGCCGCGGGCCTCCAGGCCGAACCTCTCCCCGAAGAACAATGAGATCCCGGTTTTCGCCGGGATGACGAGGTAAGTGACATGACCGACGTTGTGGCAGACCCCATCTATAAGACCGACGCCCTCATCGCCGAGGACATCGACCAGTATCTGAAGGTGCATGAGCATAAGACGATGCTGCGCTTCATCACCTGCGGGTCGGTGGACGATGGCAAGTCGACCCTGATCGGTCGCCTCCTCTACGACAGCAAGATGATCTTCGAGGATCAACTCGCCGCGCTGGAGGCCGACAGCAAGAAGGTCGGCACGCAGGGACAGGAGATCGACTTCGCCTTGCTGGTCGACGGCCTTGCCGCCGAGCGGGAACAGGGCATCACCATCGACGTCGCCTACCGCTTCTTCGCGACCGAAAAGCGCAAATTCATCGTCGCCGACACGCCGGGTCATGAACAATATACCCGCAACATGGTGACGGGCGCGTCCACCGCCGACCTGGCCGTCATCCTGGTCGATGCGCGCAAGGGTATCCTGACGCAGACCCGCCGGCACAGCTATCTGGCCCATCTGCTGGGCATCCGGAATATCGTGCTGGCCGTGAACAAGATGGATCTGGTCGGTTACGATCAGGCGATCTTCAACCGCATCGTCATGACCTATCGTGCCTTCGCCAGCGAACTCGGCATCACCCGCTTCACCCCGATCCCGATTTCGGGGTTCAAGGGCGACAATATCACCCTGCGCAGCGACAATACCCCCTGGTATCAGGGACCGACGCTGATCGATCATCTCGAAACGGTGGAGGTGAACAGCGCCGCCGACGCCGAAAAGCCGTTCCGCATGCCGGTACAGTGGGTCAATCGCCCCAATCTCGATTTCCGGGGCTTTTCCGGCCTGATCGCGACGGGTTCGGTCAGGCCCGGCGACGCCGTGCGCGTCCTTCCCTCGGGCAAGACCAGCAGCATCACCCGCATCGTGACCCTCGACGGCGATCTGGACGAAGCCGTCGCCGGTCAGTCCGTCACCCTCTGCTTCGCCGATGAAGTCGATTGTTCGCGCGGCGACGTGATCGCGCTGGCCGACAATCCGCCCCAGGTGGCCGACCAGTTCGAATCCACCATCGTCTGGATGTCCGACGAAGCCATGTTGCCGGGTCGCCCCTATTGGCTGAAGATCGGGACGCAAACCGTCAGTGCGACCATCCAGCAGCCCAAATATCAGGTCAACGTCAACACGATGGACCAGTTGGCGGCCAAGACGCTGGAACTGAACGCCATCGGCGTCGCCAACCTGTCCACTGACAAGCCGGTCGTGTTCGAACCCTATAAGGATAATCGCACGCTGGGCGGCTTCATCCTGATCGACAAGATCAGCAATGCGACCGTGGCGGCCGGGATGCTGCACTTCTCGCTGCGTCGGGCGCAGAATGTCCATTGGCAGGCGACCGACGTCAGCCGCGACCATCATGCCGCGCTCAAGAATCAGAAGCCTGCCGTGCTGTGGTTCACCGGCCTGTCGGGCGCGGGCAAATCGACCATCGCCAATCTGGTGGAAAAGAAACTGGCGCGGATGAACCGCCACACCTTCCTGCTGGATGGTGACAATGTCCGTCACGGCCTCAATCGCGATCTGGGCTTCACCGATGCCGACCGGGTGGAAAATATCCGCCGTGTGGGCGAAGTGGCCAAGCTGATGACCGACGCGGGCCTCATCGTCATCACCGCCTTCATCTCGCCCTTCCGCTCGGAACGCGATATGGTGCGTCAGATGATGCAGCCGGGCGAGTTTATCGAAGTCCATATCGACACGTCGCTCGCCGATGCGGAGGCGCGGGACGTGAAGGGACTCTATAAAAAGGCCCGCTCTGGCGAACTCAAGAATTTCACCGGCATCGACAGCCCTTATGAAGCGCCGGTCGATCCTGAAATTCGCATCGACACGGCCAATCTGACGGCAGAGGAAGCGGCCGACCTGATCGTCGCGCGGCTCATCCCATGACGGAGGCCGTGGTTCAACCGGACCAGCCGATGACCGACGGCGATCTGGCCGCCCATCTGGCGCAGATCGCCGGTCGCATCCTCATCGATGTGCGGGATTCCGGCCTCTTCTCGGCCAAGGCTCTGGGCAAGGCGGGCGATCAGACGGCGAACCAGTTTCTGGTCCATGGCCTTCGCGAAGCCAGGCCCGATGACGGCCTGTTGTCCGAAGAGATGAAGTGCGACGGCACCCGGCTCGACAAGTCGCGCGTGTGGATCGTCGATCCGGTTGACGGCACCCGCGAATATGGCGAATCGCGCGCCGACTGGGCCGTGCATGTCGGCATGGCGGTCGATGGCGTGCCGGTCGTCGGCGCTGTGGCTCTGCCGGGGCTGGATGGCGGCACGATCTTGCGCTCCGATCAGCCTCGGGAAGTCCCGCCAGCGCCGGAAAAACTGCGCATGGTGGTCAGCCGTACCCGACCCGCCGCCGAAGCCATCGCCGTGGCGGGGGAACTGGACGCCGAACTGGTGCCGATGGGGTCCGCCGGGGCCAAGGCCATGGCCGTCATCTTGGGGCAGGCGGACATTTATCTCCATTCCGGCGGTCAATATGAATGGGACAGCATGGCCCCGGTCGCGGTGGCACTGGCCCATGGCCTCCACGCCTCCCGCATAGACGGCAGCCCGCTCGTCTATAATCAGCAGGACGTCTATTTGCCCGACCTGCTCATCTGCCGCCGCGAACATGCCGGTCGCGTGCTGGCCCTCGTTGCTGAGGCGCAAAAGGCCTGAACGATTACAGCAGGGTATTGGCAAATCCGTTCGCCCTGAGGCTGTCGAAGCCTGTCCTGAACGACTGCTGCAAGCAGGCAGTCGAACGGGGCTGCACTTTGCTCAGCCCGAACGGAGTAAGAATGGTGGTGGGGCTAGAGCTTGATGATTTTGTATTGATCCGTTCGTTTCGAGCGAAGTCGAGAAACAATCAGCGCGCCGTTTCTCGACTGCGCTCGAAACGAACGGAGATGAGTGATTTAACCCGATTTCATTGCTGAAAAATCGATCCAACAGGCGACAGAAAATGCTGCCCTACGCCCTGTCTCCCGACTTACTCCCATCCGGTCTTTGAACCGTTTACCCCTTTGGCCCCATCGTCATGCGCGCGCAGATGGTGTGAACTTCCCGTAGAAGTTGTAGGTAAAAAACCGAATAGAATATCGCTGTTTCAGTTGGTTATGACGAAGTGACCTACCGTCATCGTCACGATGACGGTAGGTCACTTCGCATTTTCATTCAACAAATTGGGGGAGGGGATCAGCCCTTCTTCGCCGGTGCGGCGGCGACCTTTTCGGCTGCCTCCATCACCCGCAACACATTCTCGCCGGCCAGTTTGGCGATGCCGCGGTCGCTCCAGCCGCGACGCATCAATTCGGCCAGCAGCGCGGGATAGGTTTGAACCCCGCCCAATCCTTCGGGCAGAGCGCCGACGCCATCGAAGTCGCTGCCGATGCCGACATGATCGACCCCGGCCACCTTGGCGATATGTTCGACATGGTCGGCGACCTGTGCGATCGTCGTCACCGGTTCGGGATGGGCCACTTCCCAGTCCGCCAGCGCCTTGTCCGCGCCCTTGGGATCGCCGATATGCAGCCCGCCAAAGGGCGGGGCGTTATTGCGGGCAATCTCCGCGCTGCGGTCAGCGCCCCATACGCGACGCGCTTCCGACACATATTGCGCGGCGAAATTGACCATCACCACGCCACCATTGGCCGCCACCTGCTTCAGCACCGCGTCGGACACGTTGCGGGGGGTGTCGCACAGGGCGCGCGCGTTGGAGTGAGAGAAGATGACCGGCGCCGTGCTGACCCGCAGCGCGTCCAGCATCGTCGCCTCGCTCACATGGCTCAGGTCCACCAGCATGCCGAGGCGATTGAGTTCGCGCACCACATTCTCGCCGAACGGGGTCAGGCCGTCATGCTGCGGATTGTCGGTCGCGCTGTCCGCCCATTCGATGGTGCGACTGTGCGTCAGCGTGAGATAGGATGCACCAAGCTGATGATAGGCACGCAGCACGGCCAGGCTGCCGTCGATCTGGCCGCCGCCTTCCACGCCGATCATCGATCCGATCCGGCCGGCCTTGTGCGCGGCGCGCAACTGTGCGGCGGTGCGGACCAGCGTGAAATCATTGGGGTAACGTTCGGCGAGGTTATAGACCATGCCGATCTCATCCAGCGTATCCTTCACCTGCTGCACCTGCGGCAGGTCGGCGGACACCCATACGGACCAGAATTGCCCGCCAATCTGTCCCTTGCGCAGGCGTGTGATGTCGGTGTGATATTGTTTGGGGTCGAGGTTGGTCAGGTCCATCGTCCAGCGCGCATCCTTGGCCTTTTCGGCCAGCGCTTCGGGCCAGTCATTATGCCCGTCTATCAGGGGTGTCGCCTTCAGCACCTTGGCGATGCGGGCGTCATAGGGGCCGGTATCGGCGGCCTGCGCGGCGAAAGAGGAAAGGGCGATGGCGGAAAGGATCGGCAGGGCCGAAAGGCGGAGTTTGGTCATGGCGCGGGACAGTATAAGCCTGTCCCTTCAAGTCAATCGCGCTGATCCGCTTGCCAGCGGCTGATAGCATCCATAGCAAGCTACAGTCTTCACAGGGGAATAAGGGAAGCCATCATGCGTCGTTCGATCCGCATTGCCGTCACCGGCATCATCCCGCTTATGGTCACATCGATGGGCGCACAGGCACAGGATGCGACGGTTGAAAAGCCCGCCGCGATCGTCGCCGACGGCATCCCGGCCGTGCCGGTCACGCTCGCCGACAAGACCCGCCCCTATCTGGAATTTCGCACCGCCGCCTTTCAGGGCTGGAACCCGACCGACCGCTCCATGCTCATCACCACCCGTTTCGGCAATACGGTGCAGGTGCATGAGGTGAAGATGCCCGGCGGCGACCGCACCCAGTTGACGTTCGAGGTGGATCGCATTTCGGGGGCAAGCTGGGCGCCGGGCAAGGGCGACACGATGGTCGTCATGAAGGATGTCGGCGGCGGCGAGTTTTTTCAGCTCTATACGCTCAAGGATGGTGTCCTAACCCTGCTGACCGATGGCAAGAGCCGCAACCAGATGGGCGCCTGGACGCAGGACGGATCGCATGTCGGCTATAGCTCCACCCGCCGCAACGGCGCCGACAGCGATCTCTACATCATCGATCCCCGCGATCCCAAAAGCGACCGCATGGTCGCACAGGTGCAAGGCGGCGGCTGGCAGATTTCCAGTTTCTCGCCCGACGCCACGAAGGCGGTCGTCGTCCAGTATCTCTCCATCACCAAGAGCAATTTGTGGCTGCTGGACGTCGCATCCGGCAAGCTGACGGCGCTCGGCGATCACCGGAAGGACATTGCCTATGGCGGAGCAGACTTCGCCCCGGACGGTACGCTCTGGGTAACATCGGACGAAGGATCGGATTTTCAGCGACTCGGTACGGTCGATCTCAAATCCGGCGCATTCCGGGCGGTCGCGCCCGAACCTAAATGGGACGTCGACAGTTTCGACATCGCCCCGGACGGCAGCTTCGTCGCCTATATCGTCAATGAGGCCGGCGTGGCGCGCCTCAAGCTGCTGGACGTCAAAAGCGGCACCGTTCGCACCGTCACTGGACTGCCGGCAGGGCAGATGGGCAATGTGAAGATCGCGCCATGGGGCGCCATCGGCGTCAGCGTCACCGCTGCCAAAAGCGCGGCGGACGCATATTCCATCGATCCTGCCACTCTGGCCGTCACCCGCTGGACCCGCAGCGAAACCGGCGGTCTCGACGTCACCAAAAATGTCGAGCCGGAACTGGTGGAGGTCAAAAGTTTCGACGGTACGCCGGTGTCCGGCTTCCTCTATCGCCCCGATGCGGCAAAATTCCCCGGTAAGCGTCCGCTCATTATCTCCATCCATGGCGGGCCGGAGGGACAGTCGCAGCCGACCTTCCTTGGCCGCAACAATTATCTGCTCAACGAACTGGGCATCGCGCTCTTCCTGCCCAATGTTCGCGGTTCGTCGGGCTATGGCAAGCGCTTCGTCGGGTTGGACAACGGGCCATGGAAGCGGGAGGATTCGGTCAGGGACATCGGCGCTTTCCTCGACCGGCTGGAAAAAGACCCGGCGCTCGATCCGACGCGCTTTGCCGAAACCGGCGGCAGCTATGGCGGTTATATGTGCTATGCCGTGGCCATCCGCTATGGCGACAGGCTGAAGGCCGCGAACTGCGTGGTCGCCATCTCCAATTTCGTGACCTTCCTCGAAAACACCCAAAGCTATCGCCGCGATCTGGGCCGCGTCGAATATGGCGATGAGCGCGATCCCAAACAGCGGGCCAAGCTCATGGAAATCTCGCCACTGACGTCGGTGGCCAAACTCAATCTGCCGCTGATGGTCGTCACCGGCGGCAACGACCCGCGCGTTCCCGCCAGCGAAGCCGAACAGATGGTGAAGGCAGTCCGCGACAAGGGCGGCATGGCCTGGCACCTGCTGGGGCAGGATGAAGGGCATGGCTTCGCCAAGAAGGTCAATCAGGATTATCAATTCTGGACCAGCCTGATGTTCTGGGAACAGACGCTTCTGAAATGAAGGGAGCAGGGGGCTTTCGTTCCGAGCCTCCGCTGCCTATCCTGACAGGCGAATGATGATCGACCCGCTCGTTTTGCTACAGGCCTATTCCATCGGCGTTTTTCCGATGGCTGACGACCGCGAGGCGAGCGAGGTCTATTGGGTGGAGCCACGAAAGCGGGCGATCCTGCCGCTGGATGGCTTCCATCTGTCCCATTCGCTGGCGAAGGTCATTCGTCGTGATCGCTTCCGTGTCACCGCCAATCGCGCTTTCGCTCGCATGGTCGCACTATGTGCGGAGGCGGCGCAGGATCGTCCCTCGACATGGATCAATCATCAGATCGAACGGGCCTACACCCATCTGCATGAAATAGGGCATGCCCATTCGGTCGAAGTGTGGGACGGCGATGCGCTGGTTGGCGGATTATATGGCGTGGCGCTCGGCCGCGCCTTTTTCGGCGAATCGATGGTGTCGCGCCGCACCGATGCGTCAAAGGTGGCGCTGGCCTGGCTGGTGGCGCGGTTGCGTTTCGGCGGTTTCACCCTGCTGGACTGCCAGTTCATGACCGATCATCTGCGCAGCATGGGCGCAGTTGAAATCAGCCAGCGCGCCTATCTTCAGTTGCTGGGCGCGGCCGTCGAGGGGGTGGAACTGGGTGCCGGTGCAGGAGCGCTGTCGGCGGGGGCAGGGGCAGCGGCTTCACTGGCGTTTGATCCGCTATCGCGCGAACCCGTCGATGCCGGCTCGCTTTTGCCGCCCAGCTTCACCGTATCGGGGCCGCTTTCGGGCCATTCCATCGCACAGCTTTTGACCCAGACGTCATAGATCGGGTGCTGCACCACATTGCGTTCAGGCCGATCGCGGAACAGCCAGCCTGAGAAGTTGCGCCGCCATTTTCCGTCCGCGCTGGACCGCACGTCCAGTTGCACGAAGGCGCCGGTTTCCTGCACATTTTCCCATGGCGCGGTGGTTTCGCATGCCAGCAGGCGGACGATGGCATCGCCCACGCGCAGCGCTTCGCCCGGCTTCATGGTCAGGTCGCGGGTCAGGCCGTTGCGCTTGTTGAGCAGGCCGATGACGGCGCTGCGTTCCGCCATGGGCGTGCCGGGCAGAGATCCGTTTTCAGCGGAGGCGATTGGCGCGCCTTCCACCTTGACCGGGCCGGTCTGATTGGCAACAGGCACGTCATTCTTGCCACAGCCTGCCAAGGCAAGCGCGCCGCACAGCATCGGAACGGTAAACAGGATCGGCGGGAAAGCCCCCGCCGGACGTCCGGTCATGCCGCGTCGGGGCTCCACGCCTCATAATCGCCGGTCGCCTTCTGGCGCTGGCCGCCCTTTTCAAGGGCGCCGGACGGACGATAGGCATTGGCCGTGCCGGTGGCGTTGGGGGTGAATTCCTTTTCCCAGATACGGGCGGGGGGCAGGAAGCTCTCTGGCGCGCCCTCGATCGAGTGATGCAGCCAGCCATGCCATTCGGACGGCACGCGGCTCGAATCATTGGCGCCCTTGTACATCACCCAGCGGCGGGTCAGGCCGTTGGGATCGACGCCGCCTTCATAATAGACGTTGCCCTGATGATCCTCGCCCACTTTCGTTCCCTTGCGGGCCGTAAAGAGCCAGGTGCCAAAGGTGGCGCCATTCCACCATGTGAAGATGTTAGCCAGGATACCCATGGGCCAAGCGCTTAGCCTCTGTGGAGCATGTCGGCAAGGAAGATATGGCGTCAGCGACCCGCGTCCGGGCAAAAATTCAGGTCGGTCGCGATCTTGTCCGCCGGCACGGCGCATCCGCCCCAGGACAGGTGGTCGCCCTCGCCAATGCCCAGTTCCCCGGCGCGTCCCCCACGCAGTTCCAGCACGGCGGCCACCGGCACGCCGGCGGACACGGGAATGCGCGAATATGGCTCCGCATTCGCCTGGATAAAAGCGATGGTGCCGTCGGTATGGACAAAGATCATGTCGAGCGGGATCAGCGTGTCCTTCATCCAGAAATTGGCGGTGCGCGGCGGGTCCATGGGAAACAGCATGCCGGCGTCGTCGCCCAGTTCCTTGCGGAACATCAACCCCTTTTCCTGCTCCGCTTCAGTCCGTGCAACTTCCACATCGAATCGATGCGTTCCCTTCGCCGAACGAACGACGACCGGAATGGTGGATGTGGCAACGACGCTCTGCGCTTCATTCTCAGCCGCCTTGTTCGCACCCGAACAGGCTGCCAGCAGGGCGATGGCAGAAAATAAGGGGGCGGAGAGCAAAGGAGCGGAGCGCAAATTCATGGGTGCATGCCTAAAGTGATTCGAAACGAAGGGGGAGTATGAATATGATTGGAGCGGTTCGACCGAAGTTCACAGTGGCTCGCGCATCTTCCTACAGGTCGCGAGGATTGCGCCGGTGATGCGCCAATGCAGCGATGCCCGCGCGACACCCGTGCGCAGGATGCGCGATATGAAAAGACCCCCGACCGCCACAGGCGGTCGGGGGTCTTAAATCCCGGAACGGACGGGAAAGCAGCGCGGCCAGGATCAGCCGCCTTATCGGGCGTCAGAAGCGAAGGCCGCCCGTCACCGCGACCTGATGGTGCGAAACCTTGGTGTCGGTGTCGAGGATGATGCCATCTTCGCGATAGGTATATTTGCCATAGTCGCTGTAGCGATATTCGACGCGGGCGAAATGGGTGCCGGATGTGAATTCCGCGCCGCCGCCCACGCGATAACCGTCGAGATTGTCGCCGACGCTGGCGCTGTCCCCGGCATAGGAATAGCGCAGCTTCATGCGGGCGTTGGTGTAACCACCCTTGGCATAGAGCAGCATGGTAGGCGTTACAGCGACACCGATGCGCGCGCCGACATAAAGGTCGCGGTCGGCCATCAGCGACAGCTTGTCGCCGTCATAGAGAAGGTCGCGGGCCGAGAATTTCGCGGTGGAATCGCTCGCCTCCGCCTCGATACCGAAGATCGCGTTGCTGCCCAGCGCAAAATCATAGCCAGCCGTCACGCCATAGAGCAGACCGGCCTTCGATTCATGGATGCTGTAGGATGCATCATCGTCGTCATCATATTGATATTCGAAATTGGTCGTGTCGTAGCCAAGGATCACACCGACCTTGGGTCCTTCGAAATTGGCATTGTTCTGAGCAAATGCCGGCGTCGTGATGGCAAGCGACGCCATGCAAAGGAAGATAGTCTTCAAGATCGGCCCCTGAAACCGTTGAACATGAACAGGCTTTTGTCAGGGTGAAGTTGGTATCCGGTTAATGACGATGAAGTCCCGGAAGGGATAACAGCCTTTGTCATCCCTTTCTTCGGTAGTGCGGGCGCATTCCGGACATTGGGGTGTGTCCGGGGTGGGTGGGTTTAAGACGCTCAAACTACGTCATGCTGAACTTGTTTCAGCATCCATCCAGCGGCCCAATCCATTGCTCAATCTGGATAAATGGATCCTGAAACAAGTTCAGGATGACGTCCCTCCCAAGAGCAACAATTGGTCGCTTTCGGTCCATCCTCCCCCTAAAAGGGGAGGTGGATGGCCGAAGGCCAGACGGAGGGGTGTCATCCTATCGATGGCGGGACACCCCTCCACCACTTCATGGTCCCCCATCCTTATAGGGGAGGAATTTACGATCGTTTCCGGGCAATCCGCACCAAGTATCGACCGATCAAAAAGGCCGGAAACGGTGCGCCCGAATTTGTCCAACTGCCTGAATGATCAGCAATATCGGCTCCTCAACGCCATCCCATGGCCGGGGCGATATGTTTGAGGATCGATTCGATCACATGGCTGTTATAGGCGACGCCCAACTGGTTGGGGACAGTCAGTAACAGCGTGTCCGCTTCGGCAATGGCTTCGTCTGCCTTGAGTTGTTCGATCAACTGTTCCGGCTCAGCCGCATAGGAGCGGCCGAACACGGCGCGCATATTGTCGATAATGCCGAAATTGTCCGCGCTGTCGCCGCGTCCGAAATAGTCGTGATCGTCCTGATTCATCAGCGCGAAGATGGAGCGGGAGACGGATACGCGCGGTTCGCGCGCATGGCCTGCGGCTTTCCACGCTTCCTTATATGTGCGGATCTGCTTCGCCTGCTGGACGTGAAACGGCTCGCCCGTCTCGTCGGCTTTCAGGGTGGAGCTTTGCAGGTTCATGCCCATCTGCGCCGCCCAGACGGCGGTCGCATCGGATGCAGACCCCCACCAGATGCGATCGCGCAGGCCGTCCGAATGGGGTTCCAGCCGCAGCATTCCGGGTGGGTTGGGGAACATCGGATTGGGGTTGGGCTTGGCGAAGCCTTCGCCTTTCAGCAGGCGCAGGAAGACTTCGGCGTGGCGGCGGCCCATATCGGCGTCACTCTGTCCCTCGGCGGGGGCGTAGCCGAAATGGCGCCAGCCATCGATCACCTGTTCCGGCGATCCGCGGCTGATGCCCAGTTGCAGCCGTCCGCCGCTGATCAGGTCGGCGGCGCCTGCATCCTCCACCATATAGAGCGGATTTTCGTAGCGCATGTCGATGACGCCGGTGCCGATCTCGATACGGCTGGTCTTTGCGCCGACCGCGGCGAGCAGGGGGAAGGGCGATGCGAGCTGGCGCGCGAAATGATGGACGCGGAAATAGGCGCCGTCCGCGCCCAGTTCTTCGGCTGCAACCGCAAGGTCGATGGACTGAAGCAGCACGTCGCTGGCCGAGCGGGTGGCGGAATAGGGGGCGTTTGACCAATGGCCGAACGACAGAAAGCCGATTTTCTTCACGGATAAGCCTTCCAGAAAGGATATGTTGCCCCTGAACTGGCTCCTGTGGCGGCCGGGCGCAACATCAGGATGGGAACTGGACTGTTTCCAATCGCTTCACTGGTGGCGCATCATTCCTCTGTCATGTCCTCGCCCGGAGCGGCATCCACCCATTTGCGCGCGATGGCATAGTCATGACCCGCGCGCAGGAAGGCGGCGATGGCCCTTTCCCGTTGCTTGGGGTCGAGCGGGCCGGTGGCATAGGGACCAACGCGCTTGCGCCGGGCAAAGCGATCGGCCGCCATCCAACGTTCCGATGCGATTTGCGCGTCCGCCTGTTCCCGGTCGTTTTCGCTGATCCCGGCGGCGCGCAAATCCTCTTCGATGCGGCGGGCGCCATAGCCGCGCCGGGCCAGCGAGGCGCTTTTCATCACCGCATAGCCGGCATCATCGATATAGCGCAGGTCGACGAAACGGTCGGCCAGCGCTTCGGGATCGGCGGAATCTTCGCCGCCCCAGCCCCGTTCCCGCAGCTTGCGATTGAGATAGGCGATCAATTTGCCCCGGCTGGTGGCAAAACGGGCAACATGACGCAGCGCCAGATCACGCAAGGCCGCTTCATCGAGCGGTGGAGGGGGGCGTTTGCCGGCCATGGCGTTGCTTCATGCCCCACGCGCCATGTTTATGCCACAGTCGGGCCGGAATTTTACCGCGCCTTATCGGGTAAAGGTTGACGCTGGAATGCAATATCCGGTGCAAGGTGCGACCAAAGCTGCTAGCGGGCGCCTTTCACCATTTTATGACATTGGGTGAAACCAATATATGACGGGTTCGCAAGAAATGATGGCACCAACGCCGACCACCGATGCTCTGCCGCGCCGCTTCTCGGATTTCGAGACGCTGGGCGAGGCGCTGGACTATGCGGCGACGGGCGGGCGCGGGCTGAATTTTCACGATGCGCGCGGCAATCTGGCGCGTCCCTATCCGTTCAGCGAGTTGCGCGCCGACGCGATCGCGTGCGCGCATCGCCTGATCGCCCATGGCGTAAAGCCGCAGGATCGCGTGGCGCTGGTTGCGGAAACCGGCGCAGACTTCGCGCAGCTTTTCTTCGGCATCGTCTATGCCGGTGCCTGGCCGGTACCGTTGCCGCTGCCGACCAGCTTCGGCGGCAAGGAAAGCTATATCGATCAGCTCAACGTCCAGCTGTCCAGCTGCGACCCGATGCTGTTCCTTTTCCCCAAGGAACTGGAAGATATGGCTGGCGAAGCCGGTCGCCAGAAGTCGGTGGAAAGCATCGCTTTTGAAGATTTCATCGCGCGTGATGTGATCCCCGCCGACCTGCCGCAGGCGAAGGGCGAGGAAATCGCCTATCTCCAATATTCCAGCGGTTCGACCCGTTTCCCCCATGGCGTCGCGGTGACGCATCATGCGCTGCTGTCCAACCTGTCGGCGCACAGCCATGGCATGCAGTTGCAGGACAGCGATCGCTGCATCAGCTGGCTGCCCTGGTATCATGACATGGGTCTGGTCGGCTGCTTCCTGTCGGTCGTCGCCAATCAGGTGTCGACCGATTATATGAAGACCGAGGATTTTGCTCGCCGTCCGCTGGCATGGCTGGACCTGATCAGCCGCAACGAAGGCACTTCGATCAGCTATTCGCCGACCTTTGGTTACGACATTTGCGCGCGCCGCATGTCGAGCCAGACCAAGGCTGCCGACCGGTTCGACCTGTCGCGCTGGCGTCTGGCCGGTAACGGCGCGGATATGATCCGCCCCGACGTGATGCAGAGCTTTGTCGACGCCTTTGGCGACGCGGGCTTTTCGCCGAACGCCTTCCTGCCCAGCTATGGTCTGGCGGAAGCGACTCTGGCCGTCACCATCATGCCGCCGGGTGAAGGCATCATCGTCGAACTGGTCGAGGAAACCGACCTGTCCGGCGGCGACGCGCCCGAAGGCCGTCCGCAGCGTTTCCGTTCCATCGTCAATTGCGGCAAGCCCGCCAAGGACATGGTCGTGGAAATCCGGGACGAGGATGGCGGCATCCTGAACGAGCGTCAGATCGGCAAGGTATGGACCACCGGACCCAGCCTGATGGTCGGATATTTCCGCGATCAGGAGGCGACCGACGCCTGCATGGCTGATGGCTGGCTGGACACCGGCGACATGGGCTATCTGTCCGACGGCTATCTCTACATTGTCGGCCGCGCCAAGGACATGATCATCATTAACGGCAAGAATCACTGGCCGCAGGATATTGAATGGGCGGTGGAGCAGCTTCCCGGCTTCAAGCAGGGCGACATTGCCGCCTTCGCGATCACGACGCCGGGTGGTGAGGAAGCGCCCGCCGTGTTGGTCCATTGCCGCACGTCGGACAATGAAGAGCGCTCGCGCCTGCGCGATCAGATTCGCGAGCGGGTGCGGGCCATCACCGGTATGAACTGCGTCGTCGAACTGGTGCCGCCGCGTACTTTGCCGCGTACCAGCTCTGGCAAGCTCAGCCGGTCAAAGGCGCGCAACCTTTACCTCACCGGCGAAATCCGGCCCTATGACATTGCGGCATAATCAGTCTGGGGACTGATTGACCGGCAAGAAAGTGACGAGAACATCCCGCCCGATTGGCGGGATGTTTCGTTTCTGTTGAATTTAAATCAGCAACAAATTGGAAATCGCGATGGATCGTGCCTGTCGCGGGGCGACTGGCATTGACGGTGTCATGCAGCGATCAGAGGATGAAGCCCGGGGAGAAAATTGGGGGATAACAGGTCGATAGACCTTCTGGCATCTGAAAAAGGAATGGCTATGAAGCGATATTTGGGAACGGCAGCCGTCATGGCGGTACTGGTCATGTCTTCGCCGGCATCAGCGATGATCAAGCGCAATTCCTACGGCTCGCACATTTGCAACGATGTGCCCTTCATTTTCCAGACGGGTATTCAATCGCTGGTGTGCCTGTTTACCGAAGACCCGTGATCGCGGCGATAGGTCATGAGGATCAGGCGGTTTGCATCAGGCGATGCAGCCGCCTTTTTCATATCCTCTGCTCGCGCGGCTGCGTTGATTATCGCGGACGGAGCGGGCAGAGTCGGGCCTGACCTTATCGGCACGAAGGAATAATATGCGCAGCCTTATCCTCCCCGCCCTGATGCTGGCCCTGCCGATGGCTTTGTCGGCCTGTGGCGAGTCAGCCGAGCAATCGGTGGTGGCGAATGTCGCCGCGCCGGAAACGGGCGCTGCGGCGCAGGTGGCGGCGCTGACCGACGATCTGCGCAACGGCGTCTTTGCCAAGGCGATCCGGGACGGGGGCGTGGCATGCCCGGAGGTGACGAGCGCAGAACGGGCAGAAATCACGCCCGGCGTCAAAGGCTGGCGCGCCCATTGCAACAATGACAGCGCGCACCTCATTCAGATATTGCCGGACGGCACGGCCAAGGTGACGAGCCGCACGCATTGACGAAAATCGGTTCCGCCTGATCGGCTTGAAGCGCAGGCCGATCAGCCGCCCTGAAGCTGTCGCTCCACCATGGTCCACAGCGCCGCAAATTCCTTCGCGGGCGGCGACGTGGGGGCGAACGCGCCCAGCGGTTTGCGCCGCACGGTCATCTGTTCGATCATGCTGGCCATCGGAATGGCGGGCCAGCCCGATTGCTCCTCCAGCGCCTTGCGGTGCAGGCTGCGGCGGCGATCGACCATCGAATAGACTGGCAGGATCGGCGCATGGGCGCCGCCGCGCTGCACCAGATAGCGGGCGACTTCCCCCATCGCGCGCTGAGACAGAGGGGAGGGGATGACGGGAATGACGATCAGGTTTGCGGCGCGCAGCACCTGTTCGCTCGTTTCGGTCAGGCCCGGCGGACAATCCAGGATGATGCGGTCATAATCACGACCCAGCGTCTCGATCAGCTTGGCCAGCCGCTTCTTCTTGTCCATTTCCCGGAAAAGATGGTCGAGGCCACGTAGCGACGTATCGGCGGCGATCAGGTCAAGCCCCGGCACGGTGGAGGGCTGCACCAGTTTGCGCACCTCCACATCCTTGCTGAAGATCGCCTGCGCGGCGTCCCGGCTCTTCATGTCGGTGGAAATGAGCCAGCTTGATGCCGCCTGCGGGTCGAGATCCCACAACAGGGTGCGCCGTTTGGAAATGCTGGCCGATGCCCAGGCGAGGTTGATGGCGAAGGTGGTTTTGCCTACGCCCCCTTTCAGGCTGTAGACCGCGATGGTCGCCAATGTCGTGTCCTTTGCCATGAACGACAGGCTAAGTCGTGAGCGCCCGTCAAAGCAAGCGCTGAAATCATCTCGTCGTTACAGGGCTGTGACAAAGTGCGTCAGGCCGTCTCTCTTTGCGCTGCCGCCACTGTCACGGCGATCGCCTTATAGGCTGGCGTGCCGCTGCTGCCGTCATGATCGTCCAGCGCCATCAGGCAATTGGCTTCGGGATAATAGGCCGCGATGGACCCGCGTGCGATGTCATGACGAATCGCCACCTGATCGCGCAGCACCCGATCGGGGCCAGCAATCACATCGACTCGTTCGCCATGCGCGACACCAATCGCATCCATGTCGGCGCTGTTCATGAACAATATGTCGCGGCGGCCGGTAACGCCGCGATAGCGGTCGTTCAGGCCGTAAATGGTGGTGTTATACTGGTCATGGCTACGAATGCTGGTCAGCGTCAACTGGCCGTCGGCATGACCCCTGTCCTGATCGGTGCCGTCATGGACGATGAAATGCGCCTTGCCGTCCGCCGTGTTCCATTTTCGCTCCGACGCGCCAACGGTCAGGCGAAATCCGCCGGGGGTGCGAATGCGCCGGTTATAATCGGCAAAGTCGGGGTAGACCGCCTCTATCCCGTCGCGGATGCGATCATAGTCGGCGATCAGGGCGTCCCAGTCGATGGTGTCGCTGCCCAGCGTCGCCTTTGCCATGCCCGCAACGATGGCGGGTTCCGACCGCAGGGTAGGGGCGGCGGGCTTCAATTTTCCGCGTGAGGCGTGGACCATGGACATGCTGTCCTCCACCGTCACCGCCTGCGGCCCGCCCGCCTGCACATCCAGTTCGGTGCGGCCAAGACAGGGCAGGATGATCGTCTCGCGTCCCGGCACCAGACAGGATCGATTAAACTTGGTCAGGATATGCACGGCCAGATCCAGTTGGCGGAAGGCCGCGAAACAGGCGTCAGGATCGGGCATGGCGACGGCCAGATTGCCGCCCAGTGCGATCAGCGCCTTGGACTGCCCGTCGCGCATCGCCGTCAGGGCTTCGACTGCATTATGGCCATGTTTGCGCGGGCTGGTGATGCCGAAATAGGCATCCTGCCGGGCCAGCATCGCTTCGGCGGGAATTTCGGTAATGCCCACCGTCCGGTCGCCCTGCACATTGCTGTGACCGCGCAGGGGGCAGATGCCCGCGCCGGGCTTGCCCATATTACCGCGCAGCAGCAGCAGGTTGGCGATCTGCTGCACATTCTGCGTGCCATGGCGATGCTGGGTTATGCCCATGCCATAACAGATGATGACCCGCTCCGCCCTGGCATAAACCGTCGCCATGCTCTCTATCGCGTCACGGGTCAGGCCTGAACGACGCTCGATCTCGTCCCATCCGGTCGCGTCGATATCGGCGCGCAGGGCGTCGATGCCGACCGTATGTTCGGCGATGAATGCGCGATCCAGAATGCCGTCGCCACCCGCAGCCAGATCGGCCGCATCATAGTCGAACAGCGCCTTCATCACGCCCTTCAGCATGGCCATGTCGCCGCCGACCTTCACCTGATGATAGGCCGACGCCAGTTGGGTCGATGCGGTGGACAGCATTTCGCTGGGATGCTGGGGCGATTTGAAGCGTTCCAGCCCGCGTTCGCGCATCGGATTGGCGACGATGATCGGTACGCCGCGCCGGGCCGCCGCGGCCAGCGTCGACAACATGCGCGGGTGATTGGTCCCCGGATTATGGCCGATGCAGAAAATCGCGTCGGCGCTGTCGAAATCCTCCAGCGTCACCGTGCCTTTGCCGATGCCGATGGATTTGGGCAGGCCGACGCTGGTGGCTTCGTGGCACATGTTTGAACAGTCGGGGAAGTTGTTGGTCCCGAATGCGCGGGCGAAAAGCTGATAGAGGAAAGCCGCCTCATTCGATGCCCGGCCCGAGCAGTAGAACTCCGCCTGATCCGCATGGTTCAGCGCGCGCAGGCCAGCGCCAATCCGGGCAAAGGCATCGTCCCATGCGATTGGCTCATAATGATCGGTGTCGGGATTATAGCGCAGCGGATCGGTCAGCCGCCCTGCATCCTCCAGTTGATGGTCGCTCCATTGCCACAGGTCGGTGACGCTGTGGCTGGCGAAAAAGCCGGGGTCGACGCGCTTGACCGTGGCTTCCCATGTAACGGCCTTTGCACCATTCTCGCAAAATTCGAACGAGGATGTGTGGCGCGGGTCGGGCCATGCGCAGCCGGGGCAGTCGAAGCCGTCGGGCTGGTTCATCTGAAGCAGGGCGCGGGTGTCGGTGCTGGCGCCCATCTGCTGCCGGACAGTCTTTGCCACCGCCCGCAATGCACCCCATCCGCCTGCCGGCCCGTCATAGGGAGCAACGCCCTCAACCTTGCGGTCGTCGGGGCGGTCGTCGGATTGGGTGGGTTCGTCCAGCGCCATGGGGATATTCCTTCATCCGTCAGGTGACGAACATAGGAGTGTATCGCGCCATATGCGAGACAGATGTCAGAGGATTTCGTGAACCTTGTCTTGCGGGCGGCAGAAGCGGACGCCCTTTTCCGTCTCGACGAACGGACGGTTCACATAGGCAGGGTCAGCGGCCATCGCGTCCAGAATGGCGTCGCCATCCATATCGGGCAGCCCTTTTTCTTCCGCATCGGTGCCCATCTTGCGGATCGCTTCCGCCGGGGTCAGCCCCGCGTCCGCGATCAACTGGGTCAGCTTTTCGCGGCTACAGGGGGTCTTGAGATACTCGATGACCTCAACCTCGACGCCCGGCGTTTCTTCCAGGATCGCCAGCGTCTTGCGCGACGTGCCACATTTGGGATTGTGCCAGATGGTGGCCTTCATATCGTCCTCAATCCATGATCGGGTCATTGGATGCAGCCCGACCGAACCGTCGGCCGGGCTGCATGACAGAGCAATCAGCCGTCCTGACGCGCCAGCCACTCTTCCAGCCACTTGATGGTGTAATTGCCATCAAGGAAGTCGGGATCGTTGAGCAACGCCTGATGCAGCGGGATGGTGGTCTTCATCCCCTCGATCACATATTCCTCCAGCGCGCGGCGCAGACGCATGATCGCGCCTTCGCGGGTGCGGCCATAGACGATCAGCTTGCCGATCATGGAGTCATAATAAGGCGGCACCTTATAGCCCTGATACAGGCCGCTATCGACGCGGACATGCATGCCGCCGGGGACGTGATAGCTGGTCACGGTGCCGGGCGAAGGGGCGAAGGTGCGCGGATCTTCAGCGTTGATGCGGCATTCGATCGCATGGCCGGTGAAGCGGATTTCATCCTGCGTCACGGACAGGGGCTTGCCCTCCGCCACGCGGATCTGTTCGCGCACCAGGTCGAGACCGGTGATCATTTCCGTCACCGGATGCTCCACCTGAAGGCGGGTGTTCATCTCGATGAAGTAGAATTCGCCATTTTCCCACAGGAACTCGATCGTGCCCGCGCCGCGATAGCCCATGTCGGCCATCGCCTTGGCACAGACGCCGCCGATCCGTTCCCGTTCGGCCTGCGACAGGACGGGCGAGGGGGCTTCTTCCAGTACCTTCTGGTGACGGCGCTGGAGCGAGCAGTCGCGTTCGCCCAGGTGAATGGCATTGCCGTTACCGTCGCCGAACACCTGAATTTCGATGTGGCGCGGGTTGCCGAGATATTTCTCGATATAGACGGTGGCGTCGCCGAACGCGGCCTTCGCTTCCGAACCGGCCTGCTGCATCAGCGTTTCAAGGTCGTCGGGCGAGGTGCAGACCTTCATGCCCCGACCGCCGCCGCCCGATGCCGCCTTAATGATGACGGGGTAGCCCGCCGCCTCGGCGATGATCTTGGCTTCCTCGACGTCGCTGACCGCGCCGTCCGACCCCGGGACGAGCGGCAGGCCGAGCGCGCCAGCGGTACGCTTCGCCTCGATCTTGTCGCCCATGGTGCGGATATGCTCGGGCTTGGGACCGACGAAGGCCAGCCCGTGCGCTTCTACGATTTCGGCGAATTTGGCGTTTTCCGACAGGAAGCCATAGCCCGGATGGATCGCGTCCGCGCCGCTGATCTCCGCCGCGGAAATGATCGCGGCGATGTTCAGATAGCTGTCCTTGGCTGCGGGCGGCCCGATGCAGATGGCTTCGTCGGCCAGCCGCACATGCATGGCGTCGGCGTCGGCGGTCGAATGGACCGCCACCGTCTTGATGCCCATTTCATGGCAGGCGCGGTGGATGCGCAGCGCGATTTCGCCCCGGTTGGCGATCAGCAGTTTTTCGATGGCCATGGATACGCGGCCTTATTCGATCACGATCAGGGGCTGGTCATATTCGACCGGCTGACCGTTATCGACCAGCACGGCCTTCACCGTGCCGGCGGTCGGCGCGGTGATCGCGTTCATGACCTTCATGGCTTCGACGATCAGGATGGTTTCGCCGGCCTTCACCTGTGCGCCCACGCGGGCGAAGGGGGCGGCGCCCGGTTCGGCCGAGAGGTAAGCGGTGCCCACGATCGGCGATTTGACGACATTGCCCGCCGGCAGAGCGGCTTCACCAGCAGGAGCGGCGGCGGGGGCCGCAGCCGGTGCGGCGGCAACAGGAGCGGCCGCGACAGGCGCAGGCGCATAGACGGCGGCAGGCGCGCTGCCCACTTTGCGCGCGACGCGGATCTTGCGATCGCCGTCCTCGACCTCGATTTCGGTGAGGTTGGTGTCGTCCAGCAGGGCGGCGAGATCGCGCACCAGTTGTACGTCCACCTGCATTGCGCCCTTTTCTTGTTTGTCGGTCATGTGAAGTCCCTGGCCGGTAAATATCGTTTCTGCTGCCCGCGCCTATTCGCATTCGCGGCAAAGCGCAACTTTCGTGCGTCCAAATGCGTGCTGTTACAGTTCCAGCGCCGCCTCCAGCGCCAGCATATAGGACATGGCGCCAAAGCCCGCGATGGTCCCCTTCGCCGCCATGCCGACATAGCTTTTATGGCGGAAAGGCTCGCGGGCATGCGGGTTCGACAGGTGAATTTCGATCACCGGCACCGTAATGCCCTTGATCGCGTCGTGCAGCGCGATCGACGTGTGGGTGAAGGCGCCGGGGTTGATGATGACCGCATGGGCGCCCTCGCGATGGGCTTCCTGCAACCAGTCGACCAGATAGCCTTCATGATTGGACTGGCGGAATTCTATCTCCACATGGGCGCGGCTGGCGGCATCCTCCATCCGGTCGGCGATGTCGTCCAGCGTGTCATAGCCATAGATTTCCGGTTCGCGCGTCCCCAGCATGTTAAGGTTGGGACCGTTCAGAACATAGATTTTGCGAATGTCCGCCATGGTGATTCCCGATGGATCAAGGTTGCAGGTTGCGAGCCGGACGCAAGCGCCCCTATATGCGGCACGACCTTTAGCCCTTCGTGTCCCGCCAAGTCGAGACACGTTTCCTCTTGCACGAACGGGACAGCATCCAGTGAGCATCGACGGCACCATTTCCATCCACATCAATGGTGAGCATCGTCGCGTGCGGGCCGGGCTGACTTTGGCGGGCCTGGCAAGCGAACTGGGTTTCGTGCCGGAAAAGGTGGCGGTGGAGCGCAATCTGGAAGTGGTGCCGCGTTCGACTTTGGCGCAGGTGATGGTCGAGGATGGCGACGAGCTGGAAATCGTGCATTTTGTGGGCGGTGGCGACGTATCGGCGGTCGATGACGATAGCTGGACCGTCGCGGGCAAGACGTTCCGGTCGCGCCTCATCGTGGGCACGGGCAAATATAAGAGTTTCGAGCAGAATGCCGCCGCGCTGGCGGCGTCGGGCGCTGAAATCGTCACCGTCGCGGTGCGCCGCGTGAACGTGTCGGACCCCAATGCGCCGATGCTGACCGACTATATCGACCCCAAAAAGATCACCTATCTGCCTAACACCGCAGGTTGCTTCACGGGAGAGGAAGCGATCCGCACCCTGCGTCTGGCTCGTGAGGCAGGTGGTTGGGACCTGGTGAAGCTGGAGGTGTTGGGCGAGGCGCGGACGCTCTATCCCGACATGGTGGAAACGCTGCGCGCGACCGAGGTGCTGGCCAAGGAAGGTTTCAAGCCGATGGTCTATTGCGTCGATGATCCAATCGCGGCGAAGCGGCTGGAGGATGCGGGCGCCGTCGCCATCATGCCGCTGGGCGCGCCGATCGGTTCGGGCCTTGGCATTCAGAACAAGGTGACGATCCGCCTGATCGTCGAAGGGACGAAGCTGCCGGTGCTGGTCGATGCGGGCGTAGGCACGGCTTCGGAAGCGACGGTGGCGATGGAACTGGGCTGCACCGGCGTCCTCATGAACACGGCCATTGCCGAGGCGAAAGACCCGGTCCTGATGGCCGCCGCCATGAAGGCGGGGGTTGAGGCTGGCCGCATGGCCTATCGCGCCGGGCGCATGGGTAAGCGCATGTATGCCGACCCATCCAGCCCGTTGGCGGGACTGATCTGAACGGGCTAGAAATAACATCCGCTGTTTCTTTTGGGCTTCATCGGATTTGAAATGATACGCGCATAAATCTGCATCCGTTACGGATGCAGATTGCATATTATTGACTGAACGAATCAGGCAATGCTTGCTCCCGACATGAATGCGGGGGCGTATCATGCTGAATGGTTCGATTTTTTCGAATATTGATCTTTGCGGGTTTGCGCGAATTATAAGCGTGCCGGTGCTTTTGCTTGCATCGGGAGCCTGTACATCGATCAAGGCAGTCCAGCGACCCATCACCGCAGCGGATATTACGCCGGGTTTCATTTGCCCCAGCAATGAGGAAATTCAGGAAAATGAGCGGTCTGCCCTGCAGGGTGTAGCCCGCGGTCAGCACCGTGATCGGGTCATCATGGGATGCATCAAGGCGATCAATAAATCCTACGGCGCCTTCAAACTGCAAATGCATGAGGAAAAGACGGGTTTTGCATTAGGTACGGATCTTGTGGCGCTGGGCGCGACGACCGGGGCGACGTTCGCCGGGAAGAAGCTGGCGCAACGCCTCACGGCTGGCGCCGCCTTTTCGATCGGGGCGGGGGCTTCCATCGAGAAAAATGTTTTCTATCAACTCACTCTGCCCGCGATCGAAGCGTCCATGGATGCGCGCCGTGACAAGATACTGACGTCCATCATCAACGCGCAGAAAGCCGATCCCAATGGAGAACGCTTCACGCTTGCCATGGCCGGTTATGAGCTGGATGCATTGCAGGCGGCGGGTAATATATATGCTGCCGTTTCCGATCTGACCAAGGCGGCCGGTGCTGTGGCTGAAGTGGCGCGCAAGGAACGGGTCGATGCCGAAGAAAAGGCGTATGATCTGGGTACGTTCAAAGAAATGGACAAGCCGGTCCTGCAATCGCTCGATGCATTGGTTCAGAAAATACGAGGCATGTCGGAGCCAGCGGACTCAGCGGCATTGGATGTTATCGCTGCGAAGTTGGAAATCGTCAAAAATGATGCGGAGCCGTTCGAGGAGCGGCAAAGCGGCATCGTGCTGGCGATTAAGCGCCAGCTGCAAGAACTCGACACCGCAGCCGATCAGCAATCCTTTCTGACCGAATTGGGGAAATTACTCCCCGCCACATGAGGGTTATGCCATGCCCAAATATTACAGTCTGGAAATCCCGGCGTCCTGCGATCTGGATTATATCAATGGCACGGTTTTGCCGCAGGAAGAGGTGACGGGGCCATTGGTCGAAATCGACTTTAGCAGCAAGATGACGGTTCTGAAATTCAGAGTGGGGCCAAAGCCGGAGCATTTCGCGTCGATCGCGCCCTGCGTGGACGGTGCGCCGAAATTGCCTGAAGGGGCGAAGCTGATCGACGAAGGCGTCATTTTCGTAAAGGGCATATTGGTCCTTTGCGCGGCCAGTCGCCCGACCTGATTTCTGGTGGATCAGGCACATTGATAGCGCCCCGCAAAATTGACCCATGGACCTTCTCGTCCTATGCGCAGTTGCAGCATAAATGAGCAGAGGAGATTCCGTTGGCCAAGAAACTCTATCCTGATGCGGCTTCGGCGCTGGAGGGGCTGCTCTTTGACGGAATGCATATCTGTGCGGGCGGGTTTGGCCTGTGCGGCATTCCCGAACGGCTGATCGATGCGATCCGCGATGCCGGTACGACAGGCCTGACCATCGCGTCCAACAATGCCGGGATCGACGGCGAAGGCCTTGGCAAGCTGCTGCGTACCAAGCAGGTCAAGAAGATGATCTCGTCCTATGTCGGTGAGAATAAGGAATTTGAACGGCAATTCCTGTCCGGCGAACTGGAAGTGGAATTCTGTCCGCAGGGAACGCTGGCCGAACGCTGCCGTGCAGGCGGCGCGGGCATCCCCGGCTTCTATACCAAGACCGGCGTCGGCACACAGGTTGCCGAGGGCAAGGAAGTCAAGAATTTCGACGGGCAGGATTATATTCTGGAACGCGGCATCTTTGCCGACATCGCCATCATCAAGGGGTGGAAAGCCGACGAAAGCGGCAACCTGATCTTTCGCAAGACGGCGCGCAACTTCAACGCGCCGATGGCGACCGCCGCGAAAATCTGCATCGCCGAAGTCGAAGAAGTCGTGCCGACTGGCACGCTGGACCCGGACGCCATCCATCTGCCCGGCATCTATGTGAAGCGGATGATCGTGGGCGCGCCCTATGACAAGAAGATCGAGTTTCGGACGACGCGGCAGAAGGAAGCGGCGTGATTCGCATGAAGATGCGTGCGTGTTCCGCCCTTCTGCTGGCGCCGCTGGCCGCCTGTGCGACGACCACGCCACAGGCGCCCGTGGCGGGTGCGCCGTCGCCTGCCAATCCACCGGCTGGCATGCAGTATCTCTACGGCTCTGGCGAAGCATCGGCCCTGTCGGTGCAGATGTGGAATGCCCTGCTGACCCATGTTGCCGCCGTGGTCAAAGCGCGTCCGGCTGACAGCGTCGTGCTGGCGGAGGGAGCGACGCTCGCTGCGCCGAAATATGAACCATGCGGCAACAAGCCGTTTGCTGCCGTGTTCGACGTGGATGAAACGGTGATGCTCAACACCGGTTTCGAATATCATGATGCACTGGTCGGCAAGGGCTATAATGCCGCCGACTGGGACGCATGGGAAAAGACGGGCGAGGGCGCCGTCGGCCCGGTGCCGGGCGCGGACATGGGCGTGCCCGGCTTGCGCGCGCTGGGCGTGACCGTGATTTTTAACACCAACCGATCGGCCGCCAATGCCGCCGCTACCGCTCGCGCCATTGCGGCTGCGGGGCTTGGTGAAGCGGTCCATGGCCAGACGCTCTATCTGAGCGGCGACGATGCCATGGGTTCGCGCAAGGATGGCCGTCGCTGGGCGATTTCGCAGAAATATTGCGTGATCGCCATGGGTGGCGATCAGCTTGGCGACTTCTCCGACCTGTTCAACATGGGCGATCCGGCGCCCGCCACCCGCCGCGCCGCGACCATGGCGCCGCAGATCGCGCGCCTGTGGGGCAATGGCTGGTTCGTCCTGCCCAACCCTGTCTATGGCAGCGGCCTGAAGGGCGATTTCGACGATATATTCCCCACCGATAAGAGATGGGCACCGCCCGCCGCGAAGGAGATGAAATAATGCCCTGGAATCGCGATGAGATGGCCGCGCGCGCGGCGAAGGAATTGCAGGATGGCTTCTATGTGAACCTTGGCATCGGCATTCCGACGCTGGTGGCGAACCATATTCCGGTTGGCGTGGAAGTGACGCTGCAATCCGAAAACGGCATGTTGGGCATCGGTCCCTTTCCCTATGAAGGGGAAGAGGATGCCGACCTCATCAATGCGGGCAAGCAGACGATCAGCGAATTGCCGCAGTCGGCCTATTTCTCGTCCGCCGACAGCTTCGCCATGATCCGGGGCGGGCATATCGACCTGACCGTCCTTGGCGCGATGGAAGTCGCGCAAAATGGCGACATCGCCAACTGGATGATCCCCGGCAAGATGATCAAGGGCATGGGCGGCGCGATGGATCTGGTCGCCGGCGTCAAGAAGATCATCGTCGTGATGGAGCATACGTCCAAGGACGGATCGCCCAAATTCATCCCCGAATGCAGCCTGCCGCTGACGGGCAAGAATGTCGTGGACATGATCGTGACGGATTTGTGCGTTTTCCAACGTCCTGACCATGAAAGCCCGTTCAAGCTGGTCGAACTCGCGCCCGGCGTGACGGCGGATGAAGTCGCTGCTAAGACCAGCGCCCATTATATCAGTTAAAAGGCGCGTCCATGAGCCTTGATGGCATATATGATGAGGGCAATCCCTTCGCCCTCATCCTCGCGGGGAAAATCCCGTCGACCAAAATTTATGAGGATGAGCATACGCTCGCCTTCCTCGACATCATGCCCCAGTCGAAAGGGCATAGTCTGGTCATTTCCAAATGGTCCCGGGCGCGCAATATCCTGGAAATCGAGCCGGAAGCCCTGACGCAGGTGATGGCGACGGTGCAGAAGGTCGCGCGCGCCGTGCGCGGCGCGCTGAACCCCGATGGCCTGCACATCGCGCAGTTCAACGGTGCGCCCGCCGGTCAGACGGTGTTCCATCTCCACGTCCATATCGTACCCCGCTGGGAAGGGCAGCCGGCGGGTTTCGCCGCCCATGGCAACGGACCGATGGCGGACGCCGATGCGCTCCGTGCGCTTGCCGACGAGATTCGCGCGCACTTCTGATGCCTTCGCTTCCCGTCAACGGCGTGCGCTGACATGCCCCTGCGCCCTTTCATCGCTCCCGGCGCGCGTGTCGCGCTGCGGTCCAAGCGCGCCAGTCCCCTGTTCCATGGGCAGCGGGGGGAGGGGGAGGTCATCCTCGACATTTCCCGCCTTTTGTCCCGTGCGGCGCATCCCGCGCCCACCGGGATCGACCGGGTGGAATATATCTATGCCCGTGAACTTCTGGAGCGCCTGCCCGATCGGCTCTCCTTTGCGGCGGTGCATCCGGCCGGTGGCTATTATGGGCGGCTGAACGGTGTGGCGGTGCGTCAGTTCCTGGCCTTTACCGCTGCCAAATGGCGCAATGCCGACGCCGCCAATATGCAGGAAAGCCGTGCTGCGGTGATCCGCCATATGTTCGCCACCCGCCCGCGTCCTGTGCCAAAAGCGACCAGCCCCCGCGTCTATCTTCAGGCATCGCCCCATCATCTGGACGATCAGGAAAAGGTCGGCGCCATCCTGCGGGCGGAGGGCGCAAAATTCGTCACGCTGGTGCATGATGTCATTCCGCTCAGCCATCCCGAATTCGCCCGGCCCGATGGCGCTGCCGAACATCTGCGCCGTGTTCGCACGATCGATCGTTTCGCGGCGGGCATCATCGGTAACAGTCAGGCGACTCTGGACGCGCTGGCGCCGCATCTGCACCGCAGCCTGGACGAGCGGGTGGTGCGGGTCGCCCATTTCGGCGCCGATGCGCCGGACCTGTTCGTCACCCGCGACAATCCGATGCCGGAACGCCCTTATTTCGTCTATATCTCCACCATAGAGCCGCGGAAGAACCATCTGCTGCTGCTCAACATCTGGCGGCGGCTGGTCGAACAATATGGCGATACCGCGCCGCAATTGGTGCTGATCGGGCGGCGCGGCTGGGAAAATGAGAATGTCATCGACATGCTGGAGCGCGCCGAAGCGCTGCGCGGTCATGTGATCGAGGCGGGCGAGGTGTCGGACGACCGCATGCATGCGTTGATCGCCCATGCCCGCGCCATGTTGATGCCGTCTTTCGCCGAAGGATTCGGCATGCCCGTTGTCGAAGCCTTGTCCGCCGGGGTGCCGGTCATTTGCAGCGACATCGGCGCCCATCGCGAAGTGGGCGGGGATGCGCCCGACTATATCGATCCGCTCGACGGGTTGGGCTGGATGAAAGAGATACTGGCTTATTCCCGACCCGATTCACCCGAACGCATCGCCCAGATCGCCCGTATTGCCGACTGGCGCGGTCCCAACTGGCGCGACTATTTCGATATCGTGACGGACATGATCGAAGAAGTGACGGTTTCTGTTCCTTGACCTCGTCATAGTGTGCGCTCATGGGTGAAGCGGATCAGGGAAGTTTCGTGGCATGAGCCGCATGGTAGCAGTACAGGGTGCAGGGGGCGTCCGCGGGCCGGAAGCCATTGCCTTTTTGCGTTCGCCGCCCTTTCCCGGCATATCCGCTTCCCGCGCCGCGATCAGCAGGATGGCGGACGCCGATGATCCACGACAGCCCATATCCGACGACCTGATCGACGCCCTCGCCGCCGCGCGTGTGGGGGGCAGCTTTTGGGGACGGAAGGGCGAAACGGCGTCGCTCGTCGTACGGGACGGCGCAAAGGCCCCCGCCGATTTGATGGCCCGCTATTCGCCCGCCCATGTGATCCATGTGCCGCGCGCCGGGCAGGGGCGCGGGCAGATCGACCCCTGGTCGCTGGTCGCGGGGGCGAAGGCCGTATGCGCGCCGATCGAGGATGAACTGGCGCTGGTGGCTGGCCTTTCGGGGGTGCCATTATTCGATGCTGCCGGTGTCGCCGTAGACCCTGTCCGCTTGCGCGCCGTCATCGCCGACCGGATCGGCGCGGCGCATTATCGCGATCCCTTCTCGGGAGAAGCGATCGACGTGGCCGACGCTATCGTCCTGCTCGCCGACTGGCGCCGACACATCCATGGCAATCGCGGCATCGTCGCGGCCAGCGGCATGGCCTTCTGGAAACGGGAAGCGATCACCCATTTTCTGTGGGATGGCGAGAAATCGCCGCCCTTTCTGTCGCCTTCTCTCGCCTTGCACCGGGCGGGTCATGGAAAGGGAACGGTCGCCATCTGGCCGTCGCGGGTGCCGGGTTCCACCGTCGATGAAGCGGTCAGCCGCGCTATCCCGATCGCGCGGGTGGAAGACGGTTTCCTGCGTTCCCGTGGTCTGGGCGCGGGGCTGCATCCGCCCGGCTCCGTCGTCGTGGACCGCAGCGGCATCTATTATAATGCGCGGCAGCCCAGCGATCTGGAAACCCTGCTCGCCACCCATGATTTCTCGCCCGCACTGGTGGAGCGGGCAAGGCAGCTGCGTGCGCGCGTCTGTGCCACCGGCGTCACCAAATATGGGCAGGATGGCGGGCAGATGATGGATTTGCCGGCCGGGCGGCGCACCGTACTGGCCATCGGGCAGGTCGACGATGATGAATCGGTGCGGTTGGGCGGCGCCGGGCTGGACGGCAATCTGGATTTCCTGACGCGGGTTCGCCGCGCGGAGCCGGATGCGTGGATCATCTATCGTCCGCATCCCGATGTGCAGGCGGGGCATCGCAAGGGGCATTTGTCCGATGCGCAGGTGCTGGCTCATGCCGATGTGATCGACCGGGGCGCAGCGCCCCTGATGGAATTGGTGCAGGCGGTGGACGAGGTTCATGTCCTCTCCTCGCTGACCGGGTTCGAAGCGTTGATGCGGGGATGCCGCGTCACGGTTCATGGCATGCCATTTTATGCCGGATGGGGGCTGACCCGTGATCTGGCCAAGCCAGTCGCCCGACGAGGACGGCAATTGAGCCTGGATCAGCTTGTGGCCGCCGCCCTCATTCTCTATCCTCGCTATCTCGATCCGGTGTCGCGGCTGCCTTGCGGTCCCGAAATCATGGTGGAACGGATGGCGGAAGGATCGGCGCCCAAGGGCAACTGGCTTATCCGGTTGCGGGCGTTACAGGGGAAGTTACGACGTTTTATGACCTTGTCCGCTGAGTATCTGCATGGTTGAGCCGACCGTGAAGACATTTCTGTTCCTTCAGGGGCCGCATGGTCCCTATTTTGCAATGCTGGCCGATGCGTTGCGGGAACATGGCCATCGCGCGCTGCGCATCAACATCAATGGTGGGGACAAGGTCGACTGGCCGGGCGATGCGACCGATTATCGCGGGACGTTTCGTAACTGGCCGCTCTTCTTCGATGATTTCATCGTCAATCATGGCGTGTCCGACCTGATCCTGTTCGGCGATTGTCGCCCCTATCATACCTCGGCCCATGGCATGGCGCGCCTGCGCGGTGTGCGGGTTCATGTGGTGGAGGAAGGCTATATTCGGCCGGATTTCCTGACCTTGCAGGATGAAGGGGTCAATGGGAACTCGACCTTGCCGCTCGACCCGCAATGGTATCTGGAACAGGCGCAGGGGTTGCCGGAATATGACGACAGCCTGCCGCCGGTGCCCTCGACATTCCGGTCCCGCGCGCGCAGCACGATGCGCAATGGTCTGGCGGCCGCGATGATGTCGCCTTATTTTCCCTTTTACCGGACCCACCGGCCGCACAGCTTCCTTGCGGAATCGGCGGGCTGGTTCGTGAAGCTGGCACGGCGTTCCCGCGATAAACGGCGGTCGCGCGAGATATGGGAACAGGTCGGGGATCGCCCTTATTTCGCCCTGCCGCTGCAATTGAATTCCGATTATCAGATCCGCATTCATTCGCCCTTCGGCAATATGCGGGCTGCGCTGCGCTTTGTTCTGAAGAGCTTTGCCCTTCATGCGCCGGCTCATGTCGATCTGGTCGTGAAACGTCATCCACTCGATCCGGGGCTGGTCCAATGGGAAAGGCTGACCCGTCGTCTGGCGCGCCATTATGGTATCGCGGGTCGTGTCCATTTTCTGTCGGAACTCGACATCGCGCTGGTCGTCAATAATGCGCAGGGCGTCGTTACGGTAAATAGCACGGTAGGCACGTTGGCGCTCAACAGCGCTAAGCCGGTCGCGGTGCTGGGCCATGCCGTCTACAAGGTGCCGGGCATCGTCCATCGCTCCAGCCTCGATGCGTTCTGGAAAGCACCCAAGGCGCCGGATATGACGCTCTATTCCGCTTTCCGCCGCGTCCTGATCGACCGCTGCCTGATCCATGGCGGACTTACCAGCCATGAAGGGCGCATGCTTCTGGTCCAGAATGCGGTCAAGCGACTGATCGCGGATGAACGGATGGTCCTGCCTCTGGTCCGGCCGGGCCGGATGCAGGATGATGCGGCCTGAACCACTCGCTGGCAAAGGGGCATGGTGGCAGCGCTGACCCCGCTATGCCATCTCCACCATGTCGCCGCCCAGATGGTCCAGTTCTCGCCGGTCGTGGCTGACATAAAGGATGGGGATGGCGGTCAGCCTGTGAAGCTGCCCGATCATCTCCAATATTTCCAGCCGCCTTGCTTCGTCCAGCGAGGCCAGCGGTTCGTCCAGCAACAGGCATTGCGGATCGGACAAGAGCGCCCGGCCGATCGCCACGCGCTGGGCCTCGCCGCCTGATAGCGATGGGGGCCAGCGATCCAGCAAGGCGCCAATGCCCAATATATTGATCAGCGCGTCCTGGGACAGCGGGCCGACTCCACCCTCCCTGTCGCCGCGCGGCCGACCGTAGCGCAGATTGCGTCGAACCTTCATATGCGGGAAAAGTCGCGCCTGTTGAAACACATAGCCGCATCGCCGTCGGGCAGGGGGCAGGTCGATCTTTGCTGTGGCATCGAACAGCTTTTGCCCGCCGACAATGACATGCCCCGCATCGGGCCGTACCAGACCTGCCACCATGTTCAGCGTCGATGTCTTGCCCACGCCGGACGGTCCGAACAGGGCGACGATCCCGCTGTCGGTGGCAAAGGAGCAGCCGATGGCCTGCTCGCCGCGCCGCAATCGAACGTCGATGTCAAAGGCCATCGCGTCCCCCTCCGCTGCGCCGGACCAGCCATTCCGACAATAGTAATGCGCCCAGCGACAGGCCCACTGATAACAATGCCAGCCGCGTAACGGCATCCTCATTGCCCGGCATTTGTAACGCGGCATAGATGGCGATGGGCAGGGTGCGTGTTTCCCCCGGAATGTCGGAAACGAACGTGATGGTCGCGCCGAATTCCCCGATCGACCGGGCAAAGCCCAGCATCGCACCCGCGACGATCCCCGGCAATGCCAGCGGCACCGATATGGTGAAGAAGATGCGCAGCCGCGATGCGCCCAGCGTCGATGCCGCTTCCTCCAGTCGCCGGTCGATGGCGCCGATCGACAGGCGCATCGCGCGGACCATCAGCGGCAACGCCATGATTGCCGCCGCCAGCGCAGCCCCGGTCCAGCGAAACAGCAAGGTGATGCCGAACCATGTGTTCAGCCATCGCCCGACCGGCCCGTTCATGCCGAACAGGATCAGCAACAGCCACCCTGTCACCACCGGCGGCACCACCAGCGGCAGATGCACCAGCGTGTCGAGCAGCAGCTTGCCTGGAAAGCGCCCACGCGCCAGCAGCCATGCAATGGCGAACGCCACCGGCAACATCGCCAGTACCGCTATGACCCCGATCTTCAATGACAGGGCAATGATCGTCCATTCTTCAGGGGACAGGCCCATCGTCACGATATGTCGAACCGGATATAGTGCCTCATTCAACGATCCATAACGATCGGATGGGACAATTGAAGCGCAAAAACGGCGCCATGCTCCGATATTGGCGCGGACGTGCCGTCCCGATGTCCTACAGGATTGCGAACGACTATCCCCGTCGTAACGCGGGTGTTGGAGCGTGTAGGAGACTTTCCGATAGGATCAGGCCATCGCAATAAAATGACAAAATCGCCGGGAAATATGCGAAGCTAAGGGTGCGTCACTTCAATTGGCGCTGAACCCGTAACGGGCCAGAATCGCCTTGCCAGCCCGCGACAGAAGGAACCGGCGAAGCGGTTCCGCGTCCGTGCTGCGGCTCGCCTTCAGCCGGGCGATGGGATAGCGGATCGGCACATGACTGCCGGTGGGAAAGGTGCCGACGATGGCTACGCTCTTGCTCGCCCGCGCATCGGTGGCATAGACGATGCCCAGCGGCGCTTCTCCCCGTTCGACCAGCGCCAGCGCGGACCGCACATTGTCGCCACGCGCAACCCGCCCCGCGACGGAGGGCCATACGCCCAGCGACGTCAGCGCCGCCTTGCCATATTTGCCCGCAGGCACCGCGTCGGGATTGGCCATGGCCAGCCGCCCATTGCCCAGCGCCCGTGCGATCGGCATGCCGCGCCCGATCTTCAGCCGCACCGGATGCGCCGCCGGGGTGATGAGGACCAGACGATTACCCGCCAGTGTCGCCCGGCTGCCGCGCACCGTCTGTCCCGCCTTTTCCACATCGTCCATCCATTCCTCATCCGCAGACAGGAAGAGGTCGGCCGGCGCCCCGGCCTTGATCTGTCGGGCCAGTGCGGATGATCCCGCAAAGGACAGGACAGGGCGGGCATGGCCCTGCGCCGCCCAAGCATCGGCGGCGGCGGTCATCGCCTCCTGCATGCTCGCTGCCGCCAGTACCAGCGGCCCGCGCTGGTCGGGGGCCGCCTGTGCGGGCAGGACGGCGATCGATAGGGTAAGGGCGATGGCGCGCAACAGGGAACGGATCATCGGTTCCTTCTGCGCGTCCTGCCGACCCGACGCAAGGCCGTGCTTTTGCAGCGGCTTATCATCGGCTAGAGGCGTCGGGTGACGATCGCATCTCCTTCTCCCTTGCGCTGACATGCCAGCGGTCAGAAACCAGTGCGGCCAATGCGCGGTGGGATGCGGTTTGCGCTCCAGTGCGGACCCGGATCGCCATATACGGCTGGAGGGCGATCCGACTCATCCCGTCAATATGGGTATTCTGTGTGAGCGGGGGCTGTCGCTCGATCAGGGGGCCATGCTGGAGGGGCGCCTGCTCCATCCCCATATCGGACAGCATCGTGTCGGGTGGGATCGCGTCATCGCCCATATCGCCCGACGCCTCTCTGCCATCCTGTCGCGTCATGGCCCCGGCAGCATCGCGCTGCATGTCGGCGGCGGTTTGCTGACCGAGGATTATTATACCGCCAATAAATTTCTGAAGGGCTTTTGCGGATCGGCCCATATTCATGCCCCCTGGCGTGGTACTATCCCGGCGGTTCAGCGTGCCGCCTTCGGTGAGGATGTCATGCCCGCCACGATGGAAGATGTGGACCATGCTGACCTCATCATTCTGGCCGGGGCAACGGTGGCGCAGGCGCACCCGATTCTTTTCGATCGGGTGATGGCCGCACGAGCAGAAGGCAGTCGCCTCGTCGTGATCGATCCGGATGGATCGGCGCAGGATGTGGATGCGGACCTTTATCTGCCGATTCCGGCCGACGCGGCCAGCACAGTCTTTGCTGGGCTTCTGGCGCGCTGTCGCGATGCCGGTGCGCTGGACGCCGACTATCTCGCCCGCGCCGTATCGGCATCGCCCGGTTTCTGGAATCGGATTGGGCCGGGGCATGACGTCTGGTCGGTGGCACGCGCCTGTGGTCTGGCACCTGCCGCCATCCGCGCCTTTTACGACCTTTGGCTATCCGCCACCGGCGCCGTGACCATTTTCGGCGAAGGGGATGCGGCTCTTGGCGCGGCGATCCTCAACCTGCATCTCGCGACCGGGCGGATCGGCCGCACCGGTTCCACGCCTTTCGCTCTTCCTTCCGGCGCTAACGCTATGGGCGCGCGTGAGGTGGGCTGCATGTCTGATGATCTGGCCGCTCATGCTGGTTTCGATCCCGACGCCCGCGCCCGGATCGCCCGCTTCTGGGGGGCGCGCCTGCTGGCGCAGGAGCCGGGGTTGGAGGGGGATGCGCTGCTGGACGCGATCCGAGACGGGCGGATCAAGGCGTTGTGGAGCATGGGCACCGATCCGTCGTCAGGCGAATGGCTGGCACAGGCGCGTCACATCCTGCCGCTCTCGATCCGCTCGACCGATCGGCTTCAGGAACGGGATGGTGGCTGGCATGTCCTGCTACCGTCCGCCGCCTGGCTGGAAAAGGACGGCACCTTGACCAACTGTGATCGCCTGATCAGCCGGCATCGCCGCCTGCTGCCGATCGCGGGCGAAGCGCATTCCGACTGGTGGATCGTCAACCGCGTGGCGCAGGCCATGGGCTGGAGCGACGCCTTCTCATTCGAGCGTCCGGCCGACATTTTCCGCGAACATGTCCGCCTGACTGCCTATGCCGGGGATGGGCTGCTCGACCTGCGTCGTCATGCGCCCATATCCAATCCCGCCTATGACGAACTCACGCCATGGCGTTGGGGAGAGCGGCCCTTCGCGGAAGGGCGCTTCCCCACGCCGGATGGTCGTGCGAGATTGGGTTAGGCGCTTTTCCCGGCAAGGCCCTGCAAATGCGTCAGCAGCGTGTCGCCATTCGCCCCCCAGGTAAAGCGCAGCGCAGTTTCGCGGACCTTTTCGGGCGCCGGTGGGTTCGCCAATATGGCGCTGATGGCTTCTGCGATGGCGTCGGGTTCGCGCTCGACGATGCGCCCAGCTTCCGGTCTGTCCAGCAATTCGCGCGCACCACCGACATCGCTGATGACGATGGGCGTGCCGCAGGCCAGCGCTTCGACCCACGCATTGGCCAGCCCTTCGGACGATGAGGGCAGGGCCATCACATCGGCGGCGGCGAATATGCGCGGTAATTTATGATGTGGCACCGATCCCAGAAAACCGATGCGCCGCTCCACGCCCAGTTCCTGCGCCAGATTTTCCAGCGTCCGCCGATATTGCCCCTGACCCGCCAGCAATAGCGTGACGTCAGGCAGGGCGGGCAGCGCACGGACCAGCAAATCCTGCCCCTTTCGCGGGATCAGCGCGCCCACGCACAGCACGACCGGCCCGGAAAAGCCCAGCATCTCCTTCGCCTGCGCCCGGTCGCTGAGTTCGAATGTATCCAGATCGACGCCGGTATAATGAACCCGGATATTGTCCTCATCCATGCCCATCCGTCCCATGGATCGGCGCATCGCATCGGATACGGCGAGCAGGCCTGCGGCATCCTCGCCTGCGCGGCGAACCATTTTGCGAGTGCTGCGCTGCACGCCCCAATGATGGATGTCCGCCCCTCGCGCCTTGACGGAATAGGGGATACCGAGTGCCTTCGACAGGCGCTGCGCGACGGGACCGTCAGGAAAGAAGAAGCTGGCGTCGATCACATCGAACGGCTTTTGCGCATGCAGTTTCTTCACCAGTGGCAGGATGGCGCGCGTCATGGTGATGACATTGGCCGGTCCACCAATGGCGGGAATGATCGGGAATGTCGGGCGGTAAACGGTTAGTTCGCGCCAGCGTTCCTTGCGGGGCAGGGCGCGTAGCGGCGCATAGCGCCCCGCCATCGACAGTGGCCATGGCGGCAGGCCGACCGGCGCGATCACCGTCACGTCGGCTTCTGCGCGGCTCGCCAGTTCGCGGGCCTGCCGTTCCACGAACACGCCGAAATTGGGTCGGCTGATGTCGGGGAACAGGGTGGAGAGCATGAGGATGTTCAGCGGCATAGCCTCTCTCTATCGGGCAGATTTTTGCATGGGGTTAAGAGGCATGCGCCGATTTGACTAGAGGCGTCGGACGAGTTGCACCGCCACAGCGGCCCATGGCGGATCGGTCAGGATCAATTGCCGCGCACCGGACCCCAGTGGCAGCAATTGCAGACGGTCGCCCTCACGCCCGATCAGCCGCCCGAACAGGAAGCGACCCGCCGGGCGGGGCAGCAACAGGTCGCGATTGAGTGCGCTGCCATATTCGGCCGGCGCGATTCGGCGGCACCAGATGGAATCGCCGCTGCGATAGTCGCCGATGCTGGCGTTCACCTGTACGCCGACCATGCCGTCCGACGCGATCTGTGGCGGAAAGGCGATGGACCGGGTGGGCGCCCGCACGCCGTCCGGGCCAAGCAGAGCCGCTATCGGCACTTCGGCCTGTCCCGGCAGGGCAACCAGTTCCGCGCTGGTCACACCCAGAGCCAGCGCAATACGGTTCAGCCAGTTGACGGACACGGTCCGCGTTCCCGTCTCCAGCCGTCCTATGGTCTGTGCGGTAGTGGGCGGGTCACAAAGTTCGCCCACCTGTTCCAGCGTCAAACCCTTGGCTTTGCGAACCTCGCGGATGCGGGTGATCATATGGCCTCAATCGATAACCTATTTGGTTTTACGCTTTCCTACGCTTTATCCTTCATGGCAAGCCTGTTCCCTATTTTCATTCATATTTCAGGGAAATATCATGTCGGCTCCCTCTGCATCCGTCCGTCATGTCGAACAGCAGATTATCGACCCTGACGGTCGGTTGACGCGGGTCATGGTCAATTTGGGCGAATCGCCATTATCCTGGCTGCATGCGCGGGGGCATGTAAGTGATCGCCAGCATGCGGCCGGGGAGTTGTTGCGCGTCGATTGGGAACGGGCTGGCCTCGGCGCCCGTGTGACCATGTGCTGGGATGGCGCGCCCCGTGAAAAAGGACGCCGCGCCGGCCATCGTCGCCCCGACCCAACGGCAACTCAATTACATGCAAAAGCGCGTTTCGACGCCGCGATAGAGGCGGCCGGGGCGGGGTTGAGCGATATATTATGGCGCGTGGCCTGCGCGGGGGAGGGGGTGTCGGCCGCCGAACGGGCGCTGGGCTGGCCCAGTAGTGCGGGCAAACTGGTGCTGACGCTGGCGCTGGATCGCGTGGCGACCAGCTATCGGCTACCCTGATCCGCAGGCCTATGCCTTTATCAACTGTCCCAGCAGCAACAGCATCTTCACGTCGATGGCATAGCCCTGCGCTCGCCATGCCTCAATCTGTTGCGGTAGCCCGTCGAGGGGGACGCGATGGACGAGAATATCCTCACCATCCACGCCGCCGCCGTCGCCGGTACGAACCAGTCCTTCGGCCCGAAACAGGGTAAAGCTCTCCGACACCATGCCCGGCGAGGAGTAATATTCGCCCAGCGACACCAGCCGGTCGGGCCGATATCCGGTTTCCTCCTCCAGTTCACGGGCAGCGGCGATCATGCTATCCTCGCCCGCATCATGGTCGCCGACAAGGCCAGCGGGTAGTTCGATACAACGCTTGCCCAGCGGCACGCGGTATTGGTCGACCAATAGGACATGAGGGCCATCCGCCCCCTCGTCGATCGCCAGAATGACGGCGGCGCGGATGCCGCGCGCGCGCGACACATATTCCCATTTGCCGCGCGTCTTGGCGGCGATGAAGCGGCCCTGCCACATCACTTCTTCAGGAGCATTGCGATCCGGGTCGGTCATAATTCGATCAGCCTGTCGGGTAGTTCGTTGATGTCGTCCGCCTCGCGCGGGAAATGGGCGGCCAGAACGACGCCCATCTGTTGCACGGCTTCGGCCAGGCCTTCGCCCGGTTTTCCGGCGCGCAACTGCGTGATGAGGGCCACCATAGCCTCGCCCCAGACATCGGGCGTCACCTTGGCATTGATGGCGGCGTCGGCGACGATTTCGGCGCGATGTTCGTCCAGCGAGAGATAGAGAAGGATGCCGGTGCGTCCGCGCGTGCGCGCTTCGGCCGCCGTGCGGAACAGCAGGATCGCGCGCCGCCTGACCCGCCGTGCCTTGGTTGCGCGCGGCGTCATCACCATGCGCAGCGGCATGATCGCCAGCAGATAGCGCACTACCAGCCATTTGAGGATGAGCAGGCCCAGCAGGCCCGTCATCATCTTCCAGTCGGCCAGTTCATGGTCCCAGTCAGCGATCAGCGCACTGATGAAGCTGCGCAGATGATGCGGAAAGGCTGCGGCAAAGGCGAGCGCGACGAACACGGCCGCCGCCGCCCAGCTCAACCCCACATCATGATAGCTGTCGGACCGGCGCGCGACCATGGTCACGATCTCGCCCGACGTATGCGCCTCGGCCTCCTTGACCGCTGCCGTCACCAGTGCATGATCGGCTTCGTTCAAACGTACCCGCATCACCAGTCCCCCGAAGCCCCGCCGCCGCCGAAGCTGCCGCCGCCCGAAAAGCCGCCGCCACTGTCGCCGCCACCCCAGCCGGACCCGCCGCCCGATCCCCAGCCGCCGCCGGAACTGCCCCAGCTATCGCCGCCCAGCCCCGGTCCCCAGATGATGACCGGGCCGCCGCTGCCACGCCCCCGGCGATAGCGGCTGCCGCCACGAAAGCGGCCCATCAGCGGCAGGATGACGAAGAAGAGAAAGAAAAGGCCGATCCACAGGGCGATCAGGCCGCCGCCATCATGGCCCTTGCGTCCTTCCTTTTCTGCCGCTGCCGCGCGTGCTTTCGCATCTTCCGGCGGAAGGGCAAGCAACGTGCTGATCTGATCGACGCCGGCATTGATCCCGCCTGCCATATCCCCTGCCTTGAAGCGCGGAGAAATGTCGTTGCGGATGATCTGGGATGACAGGGCATCGGTCAGAACGCCCTCCAGCCCATAGCCGACCTCTATGCGAATTTTGCGGTCGCCCGGCGCCACGATCAGCAGCGTGCCGTCATTCTCCTTGCTGCCCACGGCCCATGCCCGACCAAGCTGATAGCCATAATCGGATATGTCATAGCCCTGAAGATCGGGAATGGTCGCCACGATCAACGACCGGCCGCTCGCCTTTTTCTGGGCGATCAGCTTCTGGCTCAGCGCCTGTTCCTGCGCCGGCGTCAATATATCGGCAGCGTCCACGACGCCGCTGTCATTATATTTGGGGAATTCCTGCGCCCTGGCCGCTGGCGCGAACGCCAGCAGCGCGAGGATCAGGAGCAGGCGGGCGATCATAGGCTCAGTTGCCGAAATCGACCTTCGGCGCTTCTTCCGCACCCGGCGTCGTCGCCTGGAACGGGGTCATGGGCTTGGCCCCGTGGATCAGCTTCGCGCCGATCGCGTCGGGGAAAGTGCGGATACGAGTATTATAGGCCTGCACCGCGGCATTATAGTCGCGGATCGACACAGCGATCCGGTTTTCCGTCCCTTCCAGCTGCGATTGCAGGTTCAGATAATTTTCGTTGGTCTTGAGGTCGGGGTAAGCCTCCACCGACGCCAGCAGGCGGCCAAGACCCTGACTCAGCTGCGCCTGCGCCTGCTGGAACTGCGCGACCTTGGTCGGGTCGGACAGATCCTCGGCATTGACCTGAACCGATGTGGCCTTGGCACGGGCTTCGGTCACGCGGACCAGCGTATCCTGTTCCTGCTTGCCCGCCGCCTTCACCGTGGCGACGAGGTTGCCGACCAGATTGGCGCGGCGCTGATATTGCGCCTGAACGTCGGCCCATTTCGCCTTGGCCTCTTCCTCGGCGGTTGGCACGCTGTTGATGCCACAGGCCGACAGAGCGAAAGCGCCCATCAGCGGCAGCAGGATCGAACGGAAACGACGCGGCATCGGCATGGAACATCCCTGTCTTTGTTGCGCTGTGGAAATAGGGCGTTGCCCAATCCGGCGCAACTGGCCATCCTCTAATTATCGAAGACGACATGAAGGGTTTACCCATGGGGCTGATTTCCGAATTCAAGACTTTCATCAATCGTGGCAATGTGATGGACCTCGCCGTCGGTGTGATCATCGGTGGCGCGTTCGCCACGATTACCAAATCGCTGACTGACGATCTGATCATGCCGGTTGTCGGCTATATTTTCGGTGGAGCCGATTTTTCGGGCTATTTCCTGCGGCTGGGCGAACTTCCCGCCGACTTTAAGGGCAATCCGACCAGCTATGCCGATCTCAAGGCGGCGGGTGTCGCCATGTTCGGCTGGGGTCAATTCCTCACCGTATTGGTCAATTTCATCATTCTGGCCTTCATCATTTTCCTGCTGGTCAAGACCATGAACAAGCTGATGCCCAAGGAAGAGGCTGCACCCGCCGGTCCCGCGCCGACGCCGGAAGACATTGTTCTGCTGCGTGAAATTCGCGATTCCCTGAAAAAATAATCCGCGCTTATGCGACGAACCGGGGCGATGATGGGAACCATCGCGGACGCGACCTGTTGATCCGCGTCAAGGTATTGGGGGTGCGCCTGTCGCTATCCGGGCCTTGTCCGAACATGTCAGCCCACAAGGGCGCAAAAGGAGAAACGCCGTGAAAACCATCGTAACCGCTCTGGGCATCGCCAGCCTCGTCGCGCTTGCCGCCTGCGATTCCAAGCAGGAGAACAAGGTCGAGAACGCCTATGAAAATCAGGCGGACGCGATCGACAATCAGGCCGACAACATGGAATCCATGGCGGATAACCTGTCGGGCGGTGCCGAAAACGCGGCTGAAAATGCAGCGGATGCGCTGGAAAATCAGGCGGACGCGGTTCGTGAAGCTGGTGAAAAGGCCGGCGACGCGGTGGAGAAGAAGGGCCACTAAGGCTCGGCTTACTACCGTCGAAGAAGGGCGTCGCGATGGCATCGCGGCGCCCTTTCTTTTGCCTTTAACGCCGCTTTAACCACGGGTCGCCATGGTGCCGCCTGCGCGCATCCGTGGGGTTTAGGCGGGAATGGACGAACTACTTCAGGAATTCATATCGGAAACCCAGGAAACGCTGGAGGCTCTCGCTGGCGAGGTCGTGGCGTGGGAAGCCGATCCGTCCGATCGCGACCGGCTGGACGCCATATTTCGCTTCTTTCATACGGTGAAGGGTAGCTGCGGCTTCCTCAATCTGCCGCGTTTCGAACGCCTGAGCCATGCGGCGGAAGATGTGCTGTCCGATATTCGCGCGGGCAAGCGTTCCCCCGATCCCGCTACCGTCAATGCGGTGCTGGGGATTATGGATCGCATCGGCGAACTGGCCGAAGCTGTGGCCGTGGGCGCTGCGCTGCCGAATGAAAATGATGATTTCCTGATCAGCGCGCTGACCGAGCCAAGCGGCGACGTTATCGTTGCGCCGCTCGCTGAAGAAACCGCCCCTGTCGCCATGTCGCGCCAGTCCGCACAGACCGGCCCACGGACCATCCGCCTGCCGCTCAGCCTGATCGATCAATTGATGAACGGCGTGTCGGACATGGTGCTGGCGCGCAACGAATTGTCGCGCAAGCTGCGCGAGCGGTCCGCCGATCCCGAACTCGACAATGTGTTCGAACGTCTGTCGACCTGTGTCGCCGACATGCGCGATGTCATTTCAAAGACGCGGATGCAGCGCGTCGATCGTCTGTTTGCCGCAATCCCGCGCATGGTGCGCGATCTGGGCCGGGAGCTGGGCAAGCGCATCGACCTGACGCTGGAGGGCGGGGACGTTGAAATGGACCGCGAAATGGTGGAGATGGTCGTCGACCCGCTCACCCATATCGTGCGCAACAGCATCGACCATGGCATAGAAATGCCTGAAAAGCGTCGCGCGCTGGGCAAGCCGGAGGCTGGCCGCCTGCGTGTGGAGGCGCGTCAGTCCGGCAATCAGATCGTCATTGCCATCAGCGACGATGGCGCAGGTATCGACACCAACCGTCTGGTGGAAAAGGCGGTCGCGGCCGGCCGGTTCACGCCGGAGGGCGCGGCCCGCATGACCGAGCAGGAAAAGCTCGATCTCGTCTTCCACGCCGGCCTTTCCACCGCAGCGAAGGTAACGGCCATTTCCGGCCGGGGCGTCGGCATGGACGTGGTACGCGCCAATGTGGAGCGGATCGGCGGTGTCATCGCACTCGACAATCATCCGGGGCAGGGGCTGTGCATTACCCTGCGCGTGCCGCTGACGCTGACCATCATTCCTGGCCTCATCGTGCGTGCGGGCGGGCAGCATTTCGCCATTCCCCGCGCCGCCGTCGTCGAAATCCTGCACGATAACAACGATACGCTGCACATCGCCGACGTTGGCGGCGCAAAGATCGCGACCATCCGTTCGGTCCGTCATTCGATGATCGATCTGGAAGATGTGCTGGGCATGGAAAAGCCGGCGCAGACCGGACCGCGCGCCATCATGGTCGTGCGCTCGGCCAGCGGCGTCCCCTTCGCCATGGGGGTGTCGGCGGTCGATAATCATGAGGAACTGGTGATCCGTCCTGCATCGCCGCTGGTCATGGCGTCGGGCGTCTATGCTGGCATGACCCTGCCGGACAATGGGCGGCCCATGTTGTTGCTGGATGCGGCTGGCCTCGCCAATGCGGCTGATCTGCCGAACATCGTGGATGATCGCGCGGCGCAGCGTCGCGATGAAGAGGCTGATGCTGCCAGCAATGTAGAGATGATCGCGGCCCTTCGTTTCGAGGAATTGTCGGGTGAGCGCCGTCTGCTCAAACTTTCCCTGATCGAACGGGTGGAGGATATTGAAACGCCTTTGTTCGGTCGCTCGGCCGGCCGCGCCTTTGTCCGGCTGGACGGACGCCTCATTCCGGTCGCCAACGGCATATCTACATTCGACGGTGATCGCGTGTCGGCGTTGCGCCTGCGTGATGGCACTCGCGAGGTCTGTTATCCTGTCGCTGCGGTTCTCGACATCGTTCAAATGCCGGTCATGCCCGATATGGTCGCGATGCACGGCATCATCAGCGGCGTATCGGTGATCGAAGGCGAACATCTGGAGGTGGTCAATCCGTTCGCGCTGTTTGCCGCTCTTCCCGAAGAAACGGTGATTGAAAAGGCGCGGGGGCGCTGCCTGCTGGCCGACAGCCAGGATGGCTGGACACGTGAAATATTGGCGCCTTTGCTGCGGCAGGCTGGACATGACGTCGTGCTGGGCCTGCCTGCCGATGGGGTGGTTGATCCGCAGGATGTTGTTTTGAGCCTGGGTGAGGATGTGGCGCAGGCTGCCGAAATGATGGGATGCCGCGTGGTTCAACTGCGCGCGACACCCCGATCGTCCGGCCCTCAGGACGCCAGCATCTATCGCTATGATCAGGATCGATTGATGGCCGCATTGTCCGGCATGAAGGGATAAGGGCATGGATCATCTGTATCTTTTCGCCACATTGGCCGGCACCCGCATCGCCGTCGACACCCGTGAGGTGGAGGCCGTGGTGAAACTGGCCGAAATTTCCCCGGTGCCCGGCATGGGCGCGCATGTGGCCGGCCTGTCCGCGCTGCGCAGCCGCGTGCTGACCATCATCGATGCCGCCGCGCTGATCCATGGCAAGCCCCTGCCGCCGGAAAGCCGCAGTCTGGCTATTATCGCCGACATCAGCGGCCACAGCTACGGCCTGATGGTGGATTCGGTTTCCGACATCTGTCGCGTCAATGATGGTGAACTGCCGTTGCGTGGGCAACTCGACCCAGCCTGGGCGCCCTATGCGCGGGGTATCGTCGAATATGAGGGGCAGCCCTGCCTTCTCGTGTCGCTCGCCACCTTCATCGAAGGCGGGATAATCGCGCAGGCGGCCTAATCGTCCGGCGCGTTTACCAAATAATCGGCTTTGGCCGATACAGCGGTCGAACCAAACATATACCAAAGGGACGCTTCATGAAGAATTGTCTGGTCGTCGATGATTCGAAGGTTATTCGCAAGGTTGCGCGACACATCCTCGAATCACTCGACCTGTCCGTCAGCGAGGCCGTGGACGGTCAGGATGCGTTGACGCAATGTGAGGCATCGCCGCCGGATGTGGTGCTGCTTGACTGGAACATGCCCGTGATGAGCGGCATGGAGTTTCTTCAGGCGTTGTCCGCCGCCAAGATGGAGGCACGGCCCAAGGTCATCTTCTGCACCACCGAAAATGGTATCAGCCATATCAAGGCGGCGGTGGAAGCCGGTGCGGACGAATATGTGATGAAGCCGTTCGATCGGGAAACGCTGGAAAGCAAGCTCGCCATTGTGGGTGTCATCTAGCGGCTTTTGAAGTCCGCCGACGACGAGGAGTTTCGCTCTTTCCCTTCATTCCCAACAGAAAGCGCCATGATGACAGCCTTCGTGCCGATCATGACCCGTTCCGCCACTGAAGTGACGCCGATCCGAACCCTTGTGGTGGACGATTCGGTGGTCGTTCGCACGGTGATCGAACGCATATTGAACGCTGATCCGCGCTTTGCGGTGGTCCATAAGACCAACAGCGCCGAACAGGCGCTGCACTATCTGGCGGATCATGCGGTCGATCTCGTGCTGCTCGACATCGAATTGCCGGGGCAGAGCGGTCTGGCGGCTTTGCCTGCCATCATGCAGGCAAATCCGCGCGCTAAGGTCGCGATCCTGTCGGGGAAATGCGAAGAGGGGAGTTCTGCGGCGGTCGAGGCGCTGGCGCTGGGGGCCAGCGACATCGTATCCAAGCCGGGCAGCGGCAGTTTCGGTGAACAATTTCCACAGGGGGACTGTCAGGATTTCCGTGTGTGGCCGGGCATAATGGGCAACAAGGAGTCCCACTATGTCACGACGCAAAGAACCTGCCATACCGAATGAGCTTCTCGATCAGCTTTTGGCGGGCGGCGCTG
>JAJZQN010000071.1 GCA_021847605.1 Pseudomonadota bacterium
TTGGCATTGGGCCCTCGGCGCTGACGGAGGCCATGGGCATGCTCAACCACCATTTCGCAGCAGCCGCCTGATCGGCGCAGAGCGACAGCCTACCTCTGACTGCCGCCAATCTTTGCAACAGAGCCGGAAAATCTGGTCGAGGATCAGCTGGATGGCGCGTCGCCCACCGCCCTGCCCCCGCCCCGTCTGCTTCAGGATGCCGGCAAAGTCATGCCGGATCGTCGCGCGATCGTCCAGATGGCGATAGACGCGCCAGAACGGCTCGACGCCGATCGCCCGGGGCATCAACCAAGTACCATGATAGCCAAAGCTGGTTGCGACATCGCCTGCCCGCTCGGCCGAGAAGAGATCGGCGATGGCAGGCGGGGCGAAACGCATCCCCTGCCGTTCCAACCAGTCGCGGTTGATCCGCCCGATCGCAAGATCTTCCGGGTGGGACGGGCGAAAGCCCGGATCGCGACATGCCTCCATCAGCCGCCGGCTGCGCAGGGAAAAACCACCATTGCCGACATCATGTCCGTCGGTAAATTGCGGCCAGCGCGCGCCGATATAGTCATAGTCGAGGAAATCTGGGCGCCAGCGCGCGGCGTCGATCACATGTCCGTCCCATTGCACGACAAGGCAGTGGGAAGTGCCAACATGATCGACCAGTTGCGTCAGCAGGAAGTCCGAATAGGCGCGGGAGGAGGTAATCGGGGCAATCTTCACCACGCTGATGCCGGGATGATCGGGCCGAACCGGGCTATCGGTCAAGAGGAGGGCGGCGGCGGCATCGACCTGCGCCAAGCTGACCTCGAGCGCACGGATCGTAGCGGCGACATTGACCGAACTGACCGCGCAGATCGTCACCTGCGGCAAGGCGATGCGGGCGGCAGGCGCGGGCATCAGAGCGCCACCGCAAACCGCTCGCTGGCGCGGCTCAGCTGGGGATGGTGATAGGGGTCGTAAATCTCGTCGGTGCGCCAAAGCCGCTGGAGCGCCGCCAGTTCGCCGGCGAAGCGGGCCGCGCCAACAGGGTCCTGATCGAGGCCGCGTGACACCGATTCATGGTGGATCAGCGTAGCGCGCGGCTCGTAGAGCGACTGCCAGCCCCGCTGGTTGAGCCGCAGGCACAGGTCCACATCGTTGAAGGCGACAGGGAAGTTCGTCTCGTCAAGGCCGCCCACGGCCAGGAACTTGTGCCGCTCCACCAACAGGCAAGCGGCAGTCACGGCGCTGACGAACTGGGGCAGGCTGTGGCGGTGGAAATAGCCTTCTTCCCGAGGATCGAGGAAACGATGGGCATGGCCCGCGGCATTGCCGACGCCGATCACGACGCCGGCATGCTGGATGCGCCCGTCCGGATAGAGCAGCCGCGCGCCGACTGCGCCGACCTCCGGGCGCAGCGCCTGCGTCGCCAGCGTGGCGAGCCAGCGCGGCTCGACCATCTCGATATCATTGTTGAGCAGGCAGAGCAGCCGCCCCCGCGCCGCAGCGACGGCGCGATTATTGATCGCCGAATAGTTGAAGGGTCCATGATGGCGCAGCACCCGGTGCCGCGCGGGATCGAGCGCCGCAAGATAGGCGAGGGTTTCCGAATCGTCGCTGTCATTGTCGACCACGATGATCTCGACATCGGGATAGTCGGCCTCCGCCACCCCCTCAAGGCAGGTGCGCAGCAGGTCGACGCGGTTGCGGGTCGGTACGATGACGGAAACCATCGGCAGGTCGCTGGCGAGGTGGATCGGCGCGGCGGGCAGGCATAGCGCGGGGCGACGACGACGATGGTGCAGCATCTCCCGCAGATGCAGCGGCGTCCCCTCCCCTGCCAGCTTGGCGGTCAACCTCGCCGCCCAGTCCGGATGATCGGCCATCGCCTCCATATCCGCTCGGTTCGCACGCAGCAGGCAGGCGCCCGTCAGATAGTCAGCATGGGCAAACAGCTCGCTGTTCCAGTCCGGCTTGAAATAAGGTGTATGCCGGCGGCGAGCACTGACAAGATCATCATCGCCATAGAGAAGTCGTGGCCCATCCCCTCCCTGTTCCGCCATCGCGGCGCGATAGGTCGCGGCAGCACCCGGTGCGATACGGTCGCCCGGTGCGAGCGGCAGCAGCCAAGGCTCCTGGCTCCAGTCGATCTGCGCAGCAGCATCAGCTAGCGTCGGCATCTGCGGCGACCCAATCGCCAGCGCCTCCACCCCCTCGGCAGCGAGGCTGGCAAAGGTCGTGGCGAGATCGAGCCGCTGATGATCGGCGCGGAGGTCAACGAGGGCAATGACGGGCGGCGATGCCTCAGAGCTCTGGGGGCGTCCCGCCCGCTCCTGCCGCAAGGCCCAGAGCATATAGGCCCGCGGCGACTGGCTGAGCAGCGGCGCGAGTTGGCCGCGAGCACGCACGCGCCGCCGTTTGATCCACCACCTCGCCGCTGTGAGATAGGCCCGCGGATGAGCGCGCAGAGCATCGAAATGGACTGATGCGGTGAGCCAGGCGTCGGCGATACGCTGAAAAAAATGGCCTGGCGAAGAGACGGACATGGGTTTCCAGCGCATAGCCGCTTTAGCAAAGATGACAAAGAAAATCGCGCGCAGAGCATCAGATATCTAAAGGATACCAGATAGCTATCGGATTGCCTTCAGATAGCGGATAGCTATACAATCGCCTTCATGCCCACCATCGCCTTCATCAGTCCCAAAGGGGGCGTCGGCAAGACTACGGCCGCGCTGCTGCTTGCCTCGCAACTGGCGCGCGGCGCCAAAGTGTCGGTGATCGACGCCGATCCCAACCATCCTATCGCTGCCTGGGGCAAGGATGCGCAGCTGCCCGACAATCTGTCGATCATCGCCGATGTGGACGAGGATAATATCCTTGATAGGATCGAGGAAGCCGCTGCCCGCACCCCTTTCGTCATAGTCGATCTGGAGGGCACGGCAGCCAAGATCGTGCTGCTGGCAGTCAGCCAGGCCGATCTGGTGGTGATCCCGATGCAAGGGTCGCAACTGGACGCAGAGCAGGCGAGCCGCGCCATCCGGGTGCTGAAGCAGCATGAGAAGATGACCGGGCGCGCCGTGCCTTATGGCGTGCTGCTGTCGCGCACCAGCCCCATCATCCGCACCCGGACGATGGGGCATATCCAGGACGGGCTGGTCGAGGCCGGCGTGCCGCTGTTCGCCACGCAACTGCATGAGCGCGAGGCGTTTCGCGCCATTTTCTCCTTCCGCCAGACGCTGGAGGAGCTGAATTCCCAGGACGTGCCCAATCTCGACAAGGCGATCGCCAATGCCGAACAATTTGCCGTTGAGGTGATCGAGCAGTTGCGCGCCCGGCGCAAGGACGCGACCAGGGCGGAGGAGGCATTGCCATGAGCCGAGCCAATCCCTTCGACGATCTCACCGATTTCGACGCCGATCCCACCGCCAAGCCCGTGACCGCCGACGCCATCGATCAGATCGCACAGAGCAGCGGTTTTCCGAGCCGCAAGGCCGATGGCACGGCAAAAGCGACAGCGAATGAGACAGTTGCAACCACTTTGCCTCCCGCCAGCCCCGCACGCCCGCCGCGGCGCCATGTGACCGGGCGCAACCGGCAGATCAATATCAAGGCGACCGAAGAGACGATCGCGCGGCTCTACACGGTGGCGGATGCGCTGGGCCTTCCACTGGGGGCGGTGCTGGAGCAGGCGCTGGAGGCGCTGGCTCTGGATAAAGGTATCAAGTAGCTATCAGATACCCTTTTGGTATCTGATAGCTACTATGCTGTTCTTGGTTTCGCTAAAAGCATCACCATTGGAACGCCGCGCGCGGTTCAACGGGCGCCGTTAAGTCAGCGAGGATGGCGGCGCGGACATCGATGATGGTGCGAACACGCCGCATGGTCGGCCCGCAAACCGGCAGCACGCGGAGATCGCGGCATCGGTGTCGATGAGATGGTCGGCAATGAGGCCGCGCCCGGTGGGTAGGACGGTCATGCCAGCGATCGGCAGGGGGATCGTTGCTTCGCAGGAAACCGTCACCCAGCCTTGAACATTGGGCATGAAAGATGGTCGTTCGGCAGTCGGAGCGCCCTCCCCTGCCCTTAGCGCGCGATCTGGCCCTGAAGGGGGGCATAAAAAAGCTGGGGGTGACGGTGCTGATCCGGTAGCTTTAGGAGCATGTCGAAACCGGCTCCGCTTGTCGCTTACCGTCTGAAGGTCGGCCTCCGGGATATATCGCCGATGATTTGGCGACGCTTGCTGGTTCGCAGCGATCTGACGCTTTTTGGTCTGCACCGGGTAATCCAGATCGCGTTTGGTTGGGAAGATTATCATCTCCATGCTTTCAAGGTGCATGGGCGCCGTTTCGGCACGCAAAGGACGGGTGAGCGTCACCACCTTGTCGAGGACGGGAAAATTCTGAGGGAACTGACACTTGCCGACCTGTCGCTGCGAGTGCGGCAACGCATGATGTACGAATACGACTTCGGCGATTTCTGGGAGCACGAGATCCGCGTCGAAGCGCGTGAACAACCGAGCGCAGACAAGCCCTGGCCGGTCTGCACCGATGGTGCTCGCGCCGGTCCGCCTGAGGATATCGGCGGACCGGGTGGATATGAGCGATTGCTCGAACGTCTCGATGAATTGCGCTTCGATCAGGGAAATGGCCTGGATGACTTTCTGGATGAAAACGATACCAGCGACGGCGAGGAAGATGACGGCGAAGAGTGGACGCCAGCTGACCGCGCCGGGTTCGACGGTCCAGATGATCCGCTGCTGCGCTACGATCCAGATTCCATCGATCGCCGCGCCATCAATCTCGCGTTGAAGGCTGAGTTTGTCGGCAAGGACCGGCCAATGTCTGTGGACTGATGCTCAGGCAAGCTCGGCTTGAGCGCGTCTGTCATCGCGTACCCGCATGATCGTCTGCCGGCTTGTCGAGAACGCCTTGCTGAGCGCGGACACGGTTTCGCCGCTTTCAAGGCGGCGCTCGACCTCGGCGCGCTCGTCTGTTGTAAGGCTCGCAGGCCGTCCGATGGCCTTGCCCTCCGCCCGCGCGCGGCGTAGCCCGGCCTGGGTGCGTTCGATCAGCAGGTCGCGCTCGAATTCGGCGACCGCGTTGATAACGCCCATCGTGAGCTTGCCTGTCGACGAGGTGAGATCGACGCCGCCCAGCGCCAGGCAGTGGACGCGAACGCCCATGCGATCGAGATCGGCGACGGTGCTCGCCACATCCATCGCGTTGCGGCCGAGCCGGTCGAGCTTGGTGACGACGAGGACGTCGCCATCCTCTAGCCGGTCAAGCAACCGGGCAAAACCCTTGCGTTCTTTCGCCGCAACCGACCCGGAGATGGTTTCGGCGACGATCCGCCGCGGCTGCGCTGCAAAGCCAGCGGCCTCAATCTCGTGCAACTGGTTGTCGGTCGTCTGGTCGACGGTCGAAACGCGCAGATAGGCAAAGGTGCGTGACATGGATCCGGCCTCGATTGTCCGGAAGGGGTGTCCAGTAAAATTGGTGTGTCCGCAAGATGGTAAGGCTATTTTATGGACAGGGTTAGCTGTAGGTGACCGTAACCGGTCGGTTTCGGACGGCGGCACCGATGTGCCGGCCAATGAGTTCCCTTCTTCATGGAGGAATGAGCTCATGCGCTTCACCATCACCCTCACCGCAGCAACGGACGACAGGCCAACCAGCGGCATATCCATCGCCGTCATCGAACGCGACGACGACACGCTTACGATCGATGATCTCGGTCTCAGGATCGCGGAGAGCAAGCGACTGCTGGCCGCGCTGCAGCTCGCTGTGGTTCAGACCCAGGCGCTCGACTGGTGTCGCCGCCAGCGCGCTTGTCCGTGCTGCGGATCAGCAAGGCAAATCAAGGATCATCGTTCGATCATGGTGCGCACGCCGTTCGGAAAGATCGCCGTGCCAAGTACCAGGTTCCGGCGATGTACATGTAAACCCACAGCGGGTATCGCGGCGCCGATCGTGGCGGCGCTGCCCGAACGCGTCACGCCGGACCTTCTCGAGCTAGAGGCGCGCTGGGCTTCGCTCGCGTCCTACGGCATCACCGCGGAACGCCTTGCCGACGTCCTTCCGATCGGTGACGCGATCAACGCGACGACGATCCGGCAGGACACCCTACGCGTCGCGGAGCGTTTGGAAGCCGAGCTTGGCACCGAGCGACGCTGTTTCATCGAAGGCTGCGAGGCGGACTGGACCGATGGTCCGCTGCCAGGACCGCCTGTCACTGTCGGGATCGATGGAGGCTATGTACGATCATGGTACGATCGGCCGAACAATTTCGAGGTGATCGTGGGTAAGTCCGTCGTCGATCCGGGCGAGGATGGCGAAATTAGCGAGCCAACGCGCCGGTTCGGCTTCGTGGTCGGACATGACGACAGGCCGCGTCGTCGCCTTCATGAATTGCTGCTGGAGCAAGGCGTCGGGATGGACCGTGAGATCACCTTCATGTCCGATGGTGGCAGGAACGTCCGCAATCTTCAATGGGACATGCGGCCGAACGCCGAGCATGTCCTCGACTATTTCCACATCGCCATGCGGGTGACGGTCATGCAGCAGATCGCGCGCGGATTGCCGCCCCCATCCGAGACGGATAAAGACGTGGCCGTCGCCACTCTCGAGCGAGTTCGGCACTTCCTCTGGCACGGCAACTGGCGCCGTGCTCTCGACCTAATCGGCGACGTCGAGACCAGAATGCTTGGTGCGACAGATCCGGATGTCACCGACGAGCCGATGAGCCACCCACAGGTCTCGCCGCAAGCTCGCAATCTCCTCAAGCATTTGCGGGAGTTCGAAAGCTATATCAGCGCCAATGCCAGCATGATCCCGAACTATGGCGAGCGACGACGATATGGCGAAGCAGTCTCGACCGCCTTCGTGGAATCGACCGTCAACCAGGTCGTCGCAAAGCGCTTCGCAAAGAAGCAACAGATGCAGTGGACGCCCAGAGGGGTGCATCTGCTTGTGCAACTCCGCGTCCGTACCCTTGATGGCACGTTGGCCAATGACTTTCAGAGGTGGAGGGACGAACGGAAGGCGGCATGACCCCCAACTTTCTCATGCTCCCCCTGAAGCACCGCCGCATCGTGGCGCAGGGCTTCGATCATGAAGCGCCAGATATTCGCGGCGTCGCTGCGATGCCCTTCCTCCGATTCCTCGGCGCCGACATAACGGACGATTTCCGCACCCGCCTCCATCATTGCCGGGCTGGGTCTGAGCGAGGGCGCGGGCGGCCTGTTCGATCGGGGTCATGGCGCAATGCTCGCGTCAAGGCATCGCCAGGTCAAGAGGGCGAAATGCGCAAGATATCTTATGGATATCCGATAGCTATCGGATAGCGTTACATATTTCATGACGGGCAGCCGCTTCCGCTTGCTCCCGCTGGGGAGCATTGCGCCGCGTAGCGGCGCTTCGACGATGACGGCAGGGGAGGGGGTTCAGGTGCGGGATATGCCTGCATCAGGCGGCGCCGTCAGGCGTTGACGTGTTGGCCGGCAAGGCCAACTCCGTTGATTTCTTATCTAATATAGACTTGGTTAGCGGTTGCGGATGGTTTTGAGACTCACGCGCGATGACGTCATGCAAAGCCGCCTCTTCAAGCTGCCGGTCAAGCGCCGCCTCGATCCGGGCGAGGATTTTTGCCAGCATCCCCTTGTCCTGCGCCGCCTTGCGGTCCGTTGGGTCGAGCGCGGCGCGCATCAACGCCATCTCGTCGCGGCGTTCGGCCTCGCGCCAGGCGACATCGTCGGGCAGGGGGGCGGGGCGCAGCCAGCGTGGCAGGTAGCGGGCCAGCCCCTCGGGCAGGAAAGCGCGATAGATGTTCGATGTCTGGGCATAGCGGGGGCCGGGACCGTCGCCCGGCACCCGTTTGAAGCGGCGCTGGCGCACCAAGAGGCCGATGCCCTCCAGGATGCGTAGCGCCCGCGCCACGGTAGCGCGGCCAAGGCTGGTGGCGGCGGCGAGATGGTCGTAGCTGGGGAAGACCCGGCCCCGGTTGAGGCGCGACAAGGTCAATATTTCTTCCAGCACCCGCACGCTCGCTGCGGTGAGGGTGGTGATGCGCATTTCCACGGGCGTCAGGAGGCGGCCGTCGCTGCGCGCCTCGCGGCGCAGCTGGCGGCCCGCATCAAGCAGGCGCCGCGCCGCGCGCAGCAGCCGGTCGGTCTCGCCCTTGGCCGGAGGCGCGAAAAAGAGATGTTCGACCGTTCCTTCCTCGACACTGTCGCGCAGCACTGGGGCGCCCGTGGGATGGGGCGCACCCGAACGGCCGCTGTGCCGCGCGGCCTTCCTCGATCCCGGCAGATGTGCAGCACCCAGCGCGCCGGCCAGCGCCTCGCCAAAGGCAAGCGTTCCCATTCGTCCCTCCATGCGGAAGGCCGTCACCAGACAAAAAGAAGGCGTGGCGCGAAGCGCGCATCCTTGAAACAAGGTTCGATCTGGCGTAGGAAGACGGGGTGTTGTTGGCTTTTTTAGCCTCCCGGTTCGACGTTTGGCGACGTCGCTCCACCACTCCAATGGATGCCCGGCCTTCGTGCCGGGTGTTCTTTATGTGGTCACGGCCACCCCTTCATCATCACACGCCAGCACATGGCCGGCCATTCGGTTACGGCCGGCGCAAGTCCGGCGACGACCGCAATCATCGCAGCAATTTTCCTACATCGGAAGGGCTTGCAGTTCGTGCTTTCGAGTAGGAATGGCGAAAATCATTCGTGCTTTCGAGTAGGAATGGCGCCGCGATTCGTGCTTTCGAGTAGAAATAGCCGCCTTGGATTCGTGCTTTCGAGTAGAAATGACCCCGTCGCCGCGAATCAGGGGTGGGCGGTCAGGCGGGATCGGGCTCAGGCGTCGGCAAGCCCGTCCTGCGCTTCCGCCAGGGCCGGGGCGCGGCGGGTGATGATGACCCGCGCGCTGGCGGGCCGGCGTCCCGCTCGGCGCGGCTCCTCGTCCGGTGGAGCAGGGGCGGCATCCTCGATCAGGGCGATGTCATAGCCGGGGATCGCATTGGCCGTCGCGATCTGGCGCATGGCGATGCGGAAGTTGGACAGCGGGTTCTGGAAGCCGGTCTGGAGCTTGAGCAGATTGAGGTCGATGTCGAGCGGCTCGCCCTCGACACAGGAAGAGCGGGCGACTTCGTAGATGCGCCGCTCGATCGGCCCCAGCTGGAAATAGGTGTTGGCATAGTCGAGCACCTGGCCGTCACGCAAAATGGCGCGAAACAGCCAATCGCAAAGCCGCACCTTGACGGATTTCAGCCGTTTTTCGCCCTTCTGGCCCGAGCGTGCATATTGCAGCCGTGCCTCCGACAGCCAGGAGAAGAAGCCTTCCTCGCCTTCTCCCCCGGCTTCGATATTGGTGCGGATCTGGGTCCCCTGAAGCCGCTCCAGCGCATCGGCCAGACGCGAATAGGAACGGGCGCTGTGGTTGGCGCCGGTGACGCTGAACAGATCGTGCGCGGTGAAGGTGAAGTCCTGTGCAATCGCCATGCCGGACTCCAGCTTCGCGATCATGAGGCTGGCGATATAGAGGACTATTTCCTTGTCGTAGATGGTAGCGACACCGCGCGCGCTCGGCCGCACCTCGATCGATACGGTGGGCGTAGAATAGGTGAGGGGCTTCATCCACGCATTTTTGGCAAGGGCGAAGAAAGGGAAAGCCATGAGCGAGCGCTCGCCGCGGATCTCGCCAACGAGCGGGCTGTCAAGCTGGAACAGGTCGCCCTGCGACGTGCCGGCCATGGTCGCGCCATCCTTCAAGAAAATGCTGCCTTTCCTATTTCTACTCGAAAGCACGAATTGAGAGCCTTGCCGGCCCCATTCCCCGGCCTTTCTGCGATCCGCCCGCTATAGCAGAAAATCCTGCCGGCCAAAGACGCAGGATCGGAGCGCGATGGATCGGCCTATCCGGGATATCCTATCGATATCCCATGGATATCCATCAGGCCATACCTTTCCCTGATCCGACGCCGGGAAGGCTGCTACGCGGAAAGTCATGGCGTTGCGCTCTTGGCTGTTGCAATCGCCCCGGCAGTGCCCATAGCGATGGCATGGACGCGACAAGGGGCCTGGCGAACCAGATGGCGACAATTACTTCTGCCGGTGGTGACCGGCTTATCACCCCGGTCATCCTGGCAGGCGGATCGGGCACGCGCCTCTGGCCGCTGTCACGCAAATCCTATCCCAAGCAGTTCGTACCACTGCTGGGCGAGGCAACCCTGTTCCAGTCCGCCGCGCGCCGCCTGTCGGGCGGTACCGATCAGTTCCGCTTCGCAGCGCCGCTGGTGCTGACCAATTCGCTGTTCCGCTTCATCATCGCCGAGCAACTGGCGCAGGAGGGGATCGACCCGCAGGCGATCCTGATCGAACCGGAAGGCCGCAACACTGCGCCCGCCATCCTCGCCGCCGCGCTGCATCTGGTAGCGACCCAGCCCGACGCCATCATGCTGGTCGCCCCGTCAGACCATGTCATCGACGACAGCGATGCCTTCCAGGCCTCCGTGGACAAGGGGCTGGCCGCGGTCGCGAGGGGCGACCTCGTCACCTTCGGCATCCGTCCGACCCGGGCTGAAACCGGTTATGGCTATCTGGAGGTCGCAAGCCCGCTGGATGGGACAGGCGATCCGATCAGGCTGGCGAGCTTCGTCGAAAAGCCCGATGCGGCCCGCGCGCAGGCGATGCTGGCGACCGGCAACCATTTGTGGAATGCGGGCATCTTCCTCTTTGCCGCCCGCGACATCATCGCCGCCTTCGAGCGCCATGCGCCCGCGCTGCTGGAAACGGTGAGGCGCGCGGTCGCGGAGGCGCAGGCGGACCTCGGCTTCCTGCGGCTGGCGGCCGAGCCATGGGCGGCGGCCGACACCGTGGCGATCGACTATGCCATCATGGAGCGGGCCGACAATCTGTCGGTCGTCCCTTATGATTCAGGCTGGTCGGACCTGGGGGACTGGGAATCGGTGTGGACCCATATGCGGCCCGATGCGCGAGGTGTCGCCCTGTCCGGCGCGGCGACGGCGCTTGATTGCCGGAACACGCTGCTCCGCTCGGAAAATGAGGGGCTGGAGATTGTCGGCCTCGGCCTCGACAATATCGTCGCGGTGGCGATGAACGACGCGGTGCTGATCGCCGACAAGTCGCGCACGCAGGATGTCCGCAAGGTGGTGGAAGCGCTCCAGGCGCGCGGCGCGGTGCAGGCGGAGACTTTTCCGAAGGATCATCGCCCCTGGGGCTGGTATGAAAGCCTGCTGGTGGGCAGCCGCTTCCAGGTGAAGCGGATCACCGTGCTGCCCGGCGCCTCGCTCAGCCTCCAGAGCCATTTCCATCGGTCCGAACATTGGATCATCGTCGAGGGCACGGCCAAGGTCACGCTGAACGAGGATGTGTCGCTGCTGACGGAAAACCAGTCCGTCTATATACCGGTGGGCGCACGGCACCGGATAGAAAATCCAGGCCGCATCCCCATGGTATTCATCGAGGTCCAGACCGGCCCCTATGTCGGCGAGGACGACATCGTCCGCTATGAGGACCGCTACGCGCGGGGATGAAGGGGATCGCCCGGCCATGCTGAGCGGCCCTGTCGACGGCCCCGTCATCGCCAGCGGCGCGAGCGCGGAACTGATCGCGCTGGACGCTGGGCGTGTGCTCAAGCGTTTCCGCGCCAGCGTATCGGACGACATGATAGCGCGGGAAGCGGCGGCGTCGGTCCATGCCGCCGCCTGCGGCGTGCCGACCGCCGCGGCGATAGGGCAGCAGGCGGGGGAGGGGGGACGCGGGATCGTCTATCCCCGTCTGGAAGGTGCGACCGTCATGGCCTGGATTCGCCGCAACCCGATGGGCGCGGGCCGGGCGCTGGATGGGATGGCCGCGATCCACCGCGCCATCCATGACGCGCCGGCGGGATCGCTGCGCCCGCTGAAACAGGTGCTGGCGACCGACATCGCCTATGGCCCCGCGCCCCTGTCCGTTCAGCGGTCAGCGATCGCCTATCTGGACGGGCTGCCCGACGCGGCGGCGCTGACCCATGGCGACTTTCACCTCGGCAATGTCATGATGACGCCGCAGGGGATGCGGGTGATCGACTGGTCGAAAGCGGCGGCGGGGCATCCGGCCGCCGATGCGGTGCGGTCCGAAATGCTGATGCGCTTCGGCGTCGGGCCGACCGACTGGGTGACGAACCTGTGGCGCGACTGGGCGGCGGGGCGGATGCGCCGGGCCTATCTTGCCCGATCGCCCGTCACGCCGCACGAACTGGATCAGTGGCGCCCAGTCGTGGCGCTGGCCTGGATGCGCGCGCGCGACGCGGGCCGCACGTCGGCCTTCCTGCGCTATCTGGACCGCGCGCTGCGCCGCAGCGGCATCGACCCGCTGGCCTAGGCCACAGGCTTTTCCAGCACCGCCAGGCTCTGCCAGAAGGGCGGGTGATGCCGGTCGTCCGACCCGTCGGTGAAGCGCGGTTCGGCAAAACCCGCCTCGCGCGCGAAGGGGCGGATCCAGTCGCGGTGAAGAAAGGCGTCAAGATGCTCCGCCTGACGACCCACGCGCAAATGATCCAGATTGGCGTACCACACCCGGCCATGAAGCGGCTCCTCCAGGTCGAGGAAGGAAAGATCATCTTGGCACCGGGCTTCAGCGTTCGCCAGGCTTCAGCAACAGGCACGGCTTTCTGCTTTCAATCATTGATAAAGGACATTATCACATATAGAAGCGCGACGCTAGCGAAGCGACCACCGCAGGCGCCGAGATCCCGAACTCGCCCCCTAATCTGGTGAGCGACGGCAGGGCTTGCTCACCGATCTGGCGGCACACCGTTCGGCGTCTCCAACTTAGGGGGTCGATGCGCACCATTAC
>JAJZQN010000028.1 GCA_021847605.1 Pseudomonadota bacterium
CCTGGTTCGCGGACCCCATCAGGGCCAGCAGTCCCTCCCGACTGCAACAGTAGGCCGGACAGACGACTGCAACCGACCGAACGTCAAAACATCAATTTGTACTTGCAACGCGGGAGCCATCCACAGAAGACAGTCCTCTGTCCACCCATCCTGCATTCGCATTCATGTTCTGATGGTAAGGATGCCCGAACTCACCATATGGATCTGGCAATGCTCGTTCGTTGTAGGGATAAGATATGGCAACAATCCCGATATATAGGCGGGGGCTATGGACCTCGCCTTGCCCAAGCCTCCCCGACATTTGCTTCGTGCCTGCCTGACGTTGTTATTTCTCCTCGCCGCGCCGTCCGTGGCGCGGGCGGAAACGATCACCGATGAACAGCTATGGGTCAATCTGACGGCGATGGGATCAGTCAAGGACAGACTGATCTATTTCGCGGAGTTTCAGCCGCGCATGGGCGACGGCTTGTCGCGGATTGATCATGCGATTCTGCGCGGGGCGATTGGCTGGAAATTGTCGCCATCGGTCAGTGTCTATCAAGGCTATGCCCATATCGCGACGCCGATCGACAATGGCCGCGATATTCACGAACATCGTGCGTTTCAGCAACTGAACTGGACGCTGGCGGCGCATAGGGGCACCGAACTGACATCGCGCACCCGGATCGAACAGCGGTGGCGCTCCAATGGCAATGACATGGGTTGGCGGATGCGTGAAATGCTGCGCCTTGAAACGCCGTTCGGATCGGAGTCCGCGCCGGTGCGTGCGCTCGTCTATGGTGAGGCCTTTGTGGCGCTTAACGACACCGATTGGGGCGCCCGGGGTGGTTTCGATCAGATGCGCAGCTTCGTGGGGACGGAGGTGCGCGTGGCTGGCGCGACGACACTGGAAATCGGCTATCTCAATCAGGCAATCAACCAGAGCGGCGGGCGCACCCGCATCAATCATGTGGCGTCATTATCGCTGTTCGTGCGGCATTAAAATTTGCTGAGGGGTTCTTAAACCGTTCGCTTCGAGCATAGTCGAGAAGCGGCCGACACCATATTCTCGTTTCTCCACTATGCTCGAAACGAACGGATGAATGCGGCTGGAGCTAATGTCGTCAAGTCTTTCAACCCGGCGCACAAGGCCGCGCAGCTCAGACCTTCTGGCTGTCCATATCCTCAATGCGCAGGCCAAGGCGGCGCATCTGAGCGGCGACAGGCGGCCAGACGGCCTCCAGAAAACGGTCCCGCTCCATCTGGCGCAGGCGACGGGTGGCCCCTTCGGCGACGAACATGCCCACGCCCCGCTTCACCACGACCAGATCATCGTCCTGAAAACTCTGATAGGCCTTGGCTACGGTCAGCGGGTTGGCCCCCTGTGACGCGGCGAACGCGCGCACCGATGGCAACAGATCGCCGTCGCGATATTCGCCATCCAATATGGAGGCAGCGATAATCTCTCTGAGGCGGAGATAGACGGGCTTGGAATCGTCAATCATGAGTGCATCAGTGCCATAATACGGCTATTCAGGTCAAGTCATCTGCTTGCCCGTAAAAGGTTCGCAGGCGCAATTATCTGTCCCAGGTCGACACGATTGTGTCATAATCTGGTCGGGGCCGTTCTTCCTGCGCTTTGCCGGGCGTGCCGATGAAAATGAACCCGGCAATCTGTTCTCCCTCATGGCCAAAGGCGTCGCGCACATCATCGTTGAAGGTCGGCCAGCCGGTCAGCCAGCCACCGGCAAAGCCCAGCGCATGGGTGGCGTGCAGCAGGTTCATGATCGCGGCTCCCGCCGACAATTGCTGTTCCCACAGTGGGATTTTGCTGCCCGCGACCGGGCTGGACAGGGCGACGATCAGGGTCGGCGCCTGATGCGCGAACTGATGCATGGCTTCTATCTCAAGCCGCCCGGCATCGGGCCTTTCGGAGCGATAGGCTTGCTCCAGCAACGAGGCAAAGGCCTGACGCCGATCATCCGGTATGATCACGAAGCGCCATGGGGCCAGCTTTCCATGATCGGGCGTGCGCAGCGCCACCTCCAATATCTGCCGCAGTTGCGTGGCGTCGGGACCGGGCGCGATCATGTCACGCGGCTTGCCGGAACGGCGGGTCTGAAGCAGGGCGAGTGGGGAGGAGAGGTCGTTGAACATCGATTAGACACATGGCGTCGCCCTCGTTTTGGCGCAAGGGTGCGGCGTGCTTTTGACAGGATCACCCGTTCCGCTTTAGGCTGTCGCCATCATGATCGGGCCGCACAGGCCCGACGCAAAAAGATAATCAAAAAGGGGCCATGATGGCGACCTCGGACATTGTAGCGGCAGAGGCAGGCAAAACCTGGCTCGGCCATCCGCGCGGGCTGTTCCTGTTGTTCTTCGCGGAAATGTGGGAGCGTTTCTCCTATTATGGGATGCGCGCCATCCTGATTTTCTACCTCACCAAACATTTCCTCTTTGGCGAGGAGCAGGCCTATCTGCTCTACGGCGCCTATACGTCGCTGGTCTACATCACCCCGGTCATTGGCGGCTATCTGGCCGACCGCTTCCTTGGTCCGCGCAAGGCGGTTATGGTTGGCGGCGTGTTCATCGCCATCGGCCATATCCTGATTGCGGTGACGGAGGGGCCGGGCGGACAGGTGCCACTGTTCCTCAATGGTTTCTATCTGGCGCTGGCCAGCATCATCGTGGGGACCGGATTCCTCAAGGCCAATATTTCCGTGCTGGTGGGTGAACTCTATCCGCGCGACGACCATCGCCGCGATCCGGGTTTTTCCATCTTCTATATGGGCATCAACATGGGCGGTATGCTCGGGCCCATCGTCTGCGGCCTGTTGGGCGAATTATGGGGATGGAGCTGGGGCTTTGGCGCCGCGGGCGTGGGCATGATCCTGGGCCTCATCGTGTTCGTGTGGCTGAAACCCTGGCTGCTGGGCAAGGGCGAGCCGCCCGCGCCGCAGCAATTGCGCCAACCCGCCGTCGCCGGACTGTCGCAGGAATGGACCATCTATGTCGGCGCGGCGCTGGGCATCTTCGCGATCTGGGGCATCATTCGCTATGCGGAACTGCTGGGCTTTACCCTGCTCGGCTTTTCGGCGCTGACGGTCGCCTATATATTGTGGCGCACGGTCGGCACGCTGGGGAAGGTCGACCGCGACCGGATGTTCGCCGCGCTGTTCCTGATTGCGCTCAATCCTCTATTCTGGGGGCTGTTCGAACAGACGGGATCGTCGCTGAATATCTTTACCGACCGTAACGTGGATCGCTCTATATTGGGCTGGGAGGTTCCCGCCTCGCTGTTTCAGTCGGTCAATTCGATCTTCATCATTCTGTTTGCGCCGCTCTTCGCCGTACTGTGGACGCTGCTCGACAAAAGGCGGCTGGAGCCGTCCTCGCCCGCCAAGTTCGGCATCGGCCTCATCCTTTGCGGCGCGGGCTTTCTGGTGCTGGTGGCTGGCGCGGCCATGGCGGGCGCAAACCTGACGCCGGTGATCTTCGTCATCCTCATCTATCTGCTCCATACCATGGCCGAACTCTGCTTCTCGCCGGTGGGGCTGTCAGCGATGACGCGACTGTCGGTATCGAACATGGTCGGGCTGGTCATGGGGACATGGTTTCTGGCCATGGCGGCGGGCAATTTCATCGCCGGCCTGATCGCGCAGGCGACCGGCAGCGGCGAAGCAGGAAATACCGCCCAAGTGCTTGACGTTTATAGCCGGATAGGGTGGTTCTCTATCGTGGTAGGCGGTCTGGTGCTGCTCGTGTCGCCCTATGTGAAGCGCATGATGCATCTCGACCAGATCGCGAACAGGGAGGAACAGGCATGATGAAAAGCGGCAAATGGCTGCTGATCGCGGCGTTGCTGGCGGGAAGCGCCACGCCGCTCGCGGCGAAGAAGGAGAAGGAGGCGGCACCGCCGCCATCGCAGGGATCGTCGGCTGAGCCGGACAATCCCTATCCATCGACCTACAAGGCCTATCCAGGGCGCCCCACGGTGATCCGCGGTGCGACCATCTTTGATGGCGAGGGCGGCCGCATCGACAATGGCGTCGTCTTCCTGAACGAAGGCAAGATCGTCGCCATCGGCGGACCCGAAACGCCGATCCCGGCCGACATCGCCGTGTTCGACGGGACCGGCAAATATGTGACCCCCGGCGTGATCGACATTCACAGCCATCTGGGCGTCTATGCCTCGCCCGGTGTCGATGCGCTGTCCGACGGCAATGAAATGACGTCGCCGGTGACGCCCCATGTATGGGCCGAACATAGCATCTGGCCGCAGGACCCCGGCTTTGGCCGCGCGCTCGCCAATGGCGGCGTGACCACGCTTCAGATCCTGCCCGGCTCCGGCAACCTGTTCGGCGGGCGCAGCGTGACGGTGAAGAATGTCCCCGCCCGCACGCAGCAGGGGATGAAATTCCCCGGCGCGCCCTATGGCCTCAAAATGGCCTGCGGCGAAAATCCCAAGCGCGTCTATGGCGGCAAGGGGCGCGAACCCTCCACCCGCATGGGCAATATGGCGGTTGACCGCCAGACCTGGATCAAGGCGCGCGAATATCAGAAGAAGCGCGCTGCTGGTAAGGACCAGACCCGTGATCTGGGCATGGAAACGCTGGCCGATGTGCTGGAGGGCAAAATCCTCGTCCACAATCATTGCTATCGCGCCGACGAAATGGCCAATGTCATCGATATGTCGAAGGAGTTCGGCTATAAGGTGACGGCGTTCCACCATGCGGTCGAAAGCTACAAGATCGCCGACCTGCTGCGCGAGAACAACATCTGTTCCGCCATGTGGGGCGACTGGTACGGCTTCAAGATGGAAGCTTATGACGGGATCAAGGAAAATATCCCGCTGGTTTATAAGGCTGGCGCCTGCGCCATCGTGCATAGCGACGATCAGGACGGCATTCAGCGGCTCAATCAGGAAGCGGCCAAGGCGCTGGGCGCGGGGCGCCGCATGGGTATCGATATATCCGATGAGGTCGCGTGGACATGGCTCGCCATCAATCCTGCCAAAGCCATGGGCATTGCCGACCAGACCGGCAGCCTGAAGGTCGGTAAGATGGCCGACGTCGTGCTGTGGAACGGCAATCCGTTCAGCACCTATAGCCGGCCGGAGAAGGTGTGGATCGACGGCGCGATGACGTATGATAGCGCCAATCCCAAATTGCGGCCGGTCAGCGATTTCGAACTGGGTCAGATCGGCGCGGGAGACGTGAAATGAGCAAGGCCAACTTCCCTCTCTCTCCGTTCGCCCTGAGCTTGTCGAAGGGCGCTCGCCTGACGCTGGCGACACTGGCGGTGACGGTCGCCAGTCCCGTGCTGGCCCAATCCATCGCCATCACCGGTGCGACGCTGGCCATCGGCGACGGCTCTGAACCCATTCAGAATGGCACGGTGGTCATCACCGGGGGTAAGGTCGTGGCGGCTGGCGCGGGCGTTGCCGTCCCCGCCGGGGTCAAGACCATCGACGCCGCCGGCAAATGGGTGACGCCGGGCCTCGTCTCCGGCTTTTCCCGCGTGGGTCTGGCCGAAGTGCCGGGCGTGTCGGAAACCAACGATACCCGCGCCAGCAAATCGCCTTTCTCCGCCGCGATCGATGTGGCGCCTGCGGTCAACCCGCTGGCCAACCCCATCGCGATCAGCCGCACGGCGGGCATCACGCGCGCCGTCGTCGTGCCGGTGGCGGGCAGCGGCATGTTCGCGGGGCAGGGCGCCGTGGTCGATCTGGGCGCTGACATGAACCCCATTACCAAGGCGCGTGCCTTTCAATATGTGGAGATGGGCGAGGAGGGGAAGGATGATGCCGGCGGCAGCCGCGCGGCGATGATCCTGACCTTCCGCATGATGCTGACCGAGGCACAGAGCTATGCCAAGGCACCGGCCAGCTATGATGGCGGGACAAAGGATGCGTTGCTCAACCGTGTCGATGCGCAGGCATTGGTGCCGGTCGTCAACGGCACGATCCCGCTGATGGTTCATGCCGAAAGCGCACGGGACATAGTGACCGTCCTGTCGCTGAAACAGGACTTCCCGGCCTTGAAGCTGATCCTGGCCGGCGCGACCGAAGGATGGATGGTCGCAGCGCAGATCGCGGCGGCCAAGGTACCGGTCATCACCGCAGGTCTTGAAGACCTGCCCTCCAGCTTCGAAAAGCTGGCCGCGACCCAGAGCAATGTGGGCCGCTTGGTGAAGGCGGGTGTGCCGGTATCGATGGGCATGCTGACCGGCGATTCCGCGCTGCAACTGCGCCTCGCCACGCAGCAGGCGGGCAATATGGTTGCCTTGACCAAAGTGCCGGGCGCGACCGGCTTGAGCTGGGGGCAGGCGCTGCGCACCATCACATCGGCGCCGGCTGAAGCGATGGGCCTTGGCGACCGGATCGGATCGCTCAAGCCGGGTAAGGCAGGCGATGTCGTGATGTGGGACGGCGACCCCTTCGAAATGACCTCCGCCCCGGTCGCGGTGTGGATCGACGGCGTGCAACAGCCGATCGAAAACCGCCAGACCAAGTTGCGCGACCGCTATGCCACGCCCAATGAAGGTGCGATGCCCAAGGCCTATGAATGGTAAAACCCTGCTCGCCCTGCTCCTAATGGGGGTGGGGCGAGCGACTCTGTCCGTCACTGTTGGGATGGGTGGTTAGGGGGCTGGCGGCTTTTTGCCGGAAACCTTGAAGAGCGGACATAAAAAATACCCGTCATGCCAGCGAAGGCTGGCATCTCAGGCGGAGGCGCGAAACGGTGGGATATGGTGCCTGTTTCAGCGTATCGCTCCATCGGCTGAGATGCCAGCCTTCGCTGGCATGACGAGCAAAGAACGGCTGTTCCCAATCGGTAGTATAGCACCCGTAACCGTCCGCAAATGGTCGTCAGCAGACATATTCCTTTTGCTCACCACAGGCCAACCAACGCCGCACGCGCATCTGATTGCGTTCCAACATGCTAGTAATGTAGGATTTTTCCCTGATCTTTCTGATCCTGTGATGCCATGCCGACTTTTCCCGATTCCGCCGAGAAACTGCCTGCCGCCAACATAGCGCGGGAGTGACGCGGCGATGTCGCATGGATGGCGCTTCCCGTTTGGTTTGAGCCTTCAGAGCGGGATGCGTGCTGCGCATTTGCGGCGCGGCGATGGTGCCTCCTCGTCGCGGATCAGGCGCTTTGCTGGCGTAAACCTGGCGCGAACCCGTCGCTTCAGATCAAAATCGATGATCCTGTGTGAACTTCGGCACCGGCGATCCAACCGCTCAGGGCTTCGACGCGGCCGCTTGCAGACGCAAGGCAACAAATCGCCCGAAAAGTTCTTGGAAAATATCTTTCATTATGCCGTAATGGCGCTAACGTGAAACATATCACAATAATGGATGCGCCTTCATGTCGACCGATCATCGCCTGACCCATTATCTCGTCACCGACCTTGGCGCGATCACCCGTGGGCGGGGGCAATGGGCAGCGAAGGGCGAGCCATTGAAGTCCGGCGTCGGCTGGGTGCCGATCAATCAGGTCATTTCGCCCTTCGATACGATCCCGGCCGTCAATCCATGGGGGTCGCATGGCGACTGCCGGTTGCGGACGGACGCGGACACGCTGGTCGATGTGACCTTGCCGGATGGCCCGGATCTGCGCTTCGCCTTGTGCGATATCAGCGATCTGACGGGTGCCGATCTGGATATGTGCGCGCGCTCCTTCGCACGCCGGATGGTCGCGGAACTGGAAGCAGAAGGGCTGCGCCTCTTCTCTTCCTTCGAACAGGAATTCTGGCTGGACCTGCCCGGTACCGGCGCGGCGACCCCCGGCTTCAGCTATCAGCGCGCGATCCGTCATGAACCGTTCGGCGCGCAGTTGATGGACCTGTTGCAGCAGGCGGGCGTAGCGCCCGAAATGCTGCTGGCCGAATTTGCGCAGGATCAGTTTGAACTGACGATGGAGCCGAGTTTCGGCATTGCATCCGCCGACCGGGCCGTCATTTCCCGGGAAATCACGCGCGCCATGGCGCATCAGGCGGGCGGTAGCGCCTCCTTCTGTCCGCTGCGCCTGTCGGGCGGGGTGGGCAGCGGTGTGCATATCCATCTGTCGCTGTGGGATCGGGACGGCAATCCGCTGCTGCACGACCTAGAGGGCGTGGGTGGCCTGTCGGTGCTGGGGCAGGCTTTCTGCGCCGGGATCGTGCGCCATATGCCGGCGCTCTGCGCGCTGACCGCCTCGTCGGTCGTGTCCTATGAGCGGTTGCAGCCGCATCGCTGGAGTTCCGCCTTCACCTGCATGGGCGACCGCAATCGGGAGGCGACGCTGCGCATCTGTCCGGTCGTCGGCAGCGGATCGACCCCGCCGGAACGTCAGTTCAACGTTGAATATCGCGCCGCCGACGCGACGGCCAATCCCTATCTGATCCTAGGCGCGCTGATCGCGGCTGGTCTGGATGGGATCAGGGCGGGCCTGACGGCGCCGCCGCTCATGAATGTCGACCCGTCTGATTTCCCGGCCGAACAGCTGGCGGCGCAAGGGATTGAGCGGTTGCCGCAATCGCTGGGCGAGGCGCTGGGCCGGCTGGAGGCCGACGACGTACTGCGCGCCGCGCTGGGCGAACCGCTGGTCGCGGCCTTCCTGCTCGCCAAGCGGCATGAGATTGAAGAATGCGATGGAATGGACGCCGATGCCGTCTGTCAGCGTTACGCCGCCATCTATTAAAGGGATTTAGTCATGACTGCGCTGCGCAACGCGCCCTTGTCCGACGCTGCCTCCACCGCCCTGCTAGTGGTCGATGTGCAATATGAGGTTGCGGCCTATGGCCATGGCGATCTGGCTGCATATTCCCGCGACACGCTGCCGGATGACAAGCGCTATTATATGGACCGTATCGAACAGGTGATGCTGCCCAATATCCGCGCGCTACAGGATGCGTTTCGGGCGGCGGGATCGGAAGTGCTGTTCACGACCGTCGAAAATCTGACCGATGACGGCCGCGACCGCAGCCTGGATTACAAGGTTAGCGGCATCAATGTGGCACGCGGATCGAAAGAGGCGCAGGTGCTGGAGCAGGTTGCGCCGCAAGGGGACGAAATCCGCTTTCCCAAATCGACCTCCAGCGTCTTCAATTCGACCGCTATCGACTATGTGCTGCGCAATCTGGGCATCACGCGACTGGTCATCGTCGGCCTGCTGACCGATCAGTGCGTCATTTCCGCTGTACGCGATGCGTGCGACCGGGGTTTTCTGGTGGTGGTGCCGGGCGATGCCTGTGCGACCTATACGCAGGACCGGCACGACTGGGCGCTGGAACTGACGAAGGGCTATTGCCGCCTGACCGACACGCCGACCCTGCTCACGGAAATCGCCGCGCTTTAGGCGGGCATGCCGTCGCGGGCGAGGGTGCAGAGGATCAGCGCAGTCAGGCTGGCCCGTTCGGGCAGGCTGGGAACGATCAGATACTCGTCCGCCGAATGGATCGATCCGCCGCGCACGCCCATTGTGTCCACGACCGGCACGCCACAGGCCGCGATATTATTGCCGTCGCACACCCCCCCAGTATCGCGCCAGCCAATATCCTGTCCCAGTTTCAGACCACAGGACCGGACGAGGTTGAACAGGGCCAGAGCGCGGTCATCCATCGGCTTTGGCGGACGGGCGAAGCCGCCATGGATATGGATGGAAACATCCCGTCGATGCGCCACCTCGTCCAGAATGGCAGTCAGTGCGGACTGGGCATAGCTCTGGTCGGCCGGGGTGCGCGGGCGCATGTTGACGCGCAGGATCGCATGGTCCGGCACGACATTATTGGGACTGCCCCCGTCGATTTTCGCCGGATTGACGGTCAGTCCGTCGCGGATCAGAGCCTCCAGCCGCAGGGCGATGTCGGCGGCGGCGAGCAGGGCGTTACGGCCATCACCCGGATTACGACCAGCATGGGCGCTACGCCCGGTGACGATGATGGAAAAATTGCCACTCCCCGGTCGCGCCCCCGCCAGCGTACCATCGGGCAAGGCGGATGGTTCATAGGTGAAAGCGGCCTGCTTGCCCCTTGCCGCCTGTGCCAGCAACGCGGACGAGCCGGGCGATCCGATTTCCTCGTCGCTGTTAAGGACGACCTGATAGCCGATCCGGTCACGAAGGGGGGATGCTTCAAAGGCGGTAAGCGCAGCCAGCATGACGGCGATACCACCCTTCATATCGGCGACGCCGGGGCCGTTCAGCACCTCGTCACTCAGCCATGTCGTTCGCTGAAACCCGCTGTCGATTGGGAAGACCGTATCCATATGGCCGGTGAAGAGAAGTTGCAGCGGAGCGTCCGGGCGGACGGTCAGCAGGATATTGTCGCCCAGCGGCATCGGGATTTCCCGTCCGTCCGGCGCGACTGATGTCGGGATGACGGCAGGCAGTCGATCGATCTTGCCGGGAAGCACGGAAAAGGCGTCGGTCAGCTCAGAAGCCATGGCCGACAGCCCATCCAGATTGCGCGATCCGCTATTGATAGCAGACCACTTCAATATCTGCTCCAGCATTGGCGCGGCGCAGGCGGCGTCCAGCACCGCACGGTCGGCGTCGAGCGCAATGCCGGGGAGCAGATCGGTCATCAGGCGATGCCCGGAACGGCCAATGCCTCAACCGCTGCGGCTTCGAAGCTGGCGGCGGGGAAGGCGCAATAGTCGGCAGCATAATAAGCGCTGGGCCGATGATTGCCGGAATTGCCAAGGCCGCCGAAAGGCATGGAAGAGGCGGCGCCGGTGGTGGGGCGGTTCCAGTTGACGACACCGGCGCGCGACTGCGCCGAGAAACGGTCCCACAGCGCTGGGTCGGCGGAGATGAGGCCAGCAGAGAGGCCGAAGCTGGTGGCGTTGGCTTCTGCGATGGCATCGTCGAAATGAGCAGCGCGGCGGATTTGCAAAACAGGGGCGAAAATCTCGCTGTCGGCAACCGAAATGCCATCTGTGTCGAGAATGGCGGGGGCCATGAAAGCGCTGCTGCGGCCGTCCAGCGTGCGGGGCTGAAGGAGCGGACGGGCGCCCGCTGCAATCAGACCGTCGATTGCCTTGCGGGCATTGTCCGCAGCGTGGGCGGAAACGAGCGGCCCCATGAAGGCGTCCCCCTGTTCGTCCCATGCGGCGATAGGCAGACGGGCGGACAGATCGACGATTGCCTCGACCATGGCATCGCCGACTTGCCCGGTAGGCAGGATCAGGCGGCGAGCGCAGGAACAGCGCTGGCCCGTCGTGATGAAGGAGGAATGGACGACCAGTGATGCGACCGCCTGCGGATCGCCGTCCCAGGCGATAAGCGGATTATTGCCACCCAGTTCGAGCGCAAGGATGACGGCGGGGCGGTCGGCGAAGAGGCGCCGGAAATAGGCGCCAGCCGTTGCAGATCCGGTGAAGAGCAGGCCATCAATGTCGGCGGCGAGCAGGGCAGCGCCGGTATCTTTGTTTCCCTGAGCGACCTGCAAAACATCGTCGGGCAGATCGGCCGCGCGCCATGCGGCCATCATTCGCTCGGCGGTGGCGGGTGCTTCCTCGGAGGGTTTGAAGATGGCGGTGTTACCGGCGAGCAGGGCGGGGACGATGTGGCCGTTGGGTAGATGGCCGGGGAAATTATAGGGGCCAAGCACAATCATGACGCCATGTGGGCGATGGCGCAGCACGGCGCGGCCGAAAGGCATGGCCTGATCCCGTGTGCCTGCGCGTTCGGCCTGCGCCGCGATGGAGATTTCGACTTTCCCCACCATGGCGCCGACTTCTGCGCGGCTTTCCCACAGTAATTTTCCGGTTTCGCGTGAGATGGTGCGGGCCAGTTCCTCCGTATCGGCCTTCAGCGCATCGGCATAACGGCGCATGATGGCGATGCGTTCTTCGAGCGGCGTGGCGGCCCAGCCGGAAAAGGCGGCGCGGGCGCGGGCGACGGCTGCGTCGCATCCGGCTGCGTCGAGCATCGGGCCTTCCCACACGACATTCTGCGTGGCGGGGTCGATCGAACGGAGGGTCTGGGTCATATCTGCACCTGAATGGACGCGCCTTCATTCACCCCTAGCAGGGCGGCGGTAGCGGGGGATAGAATAGCGGAGTCCGCATCGACATGCACGGGGGCATGGAGGGCACGGAAACCGGCGATGCTGTCGGTGGACAGAAGGCGGCTTTCCGCCGCATCATCCATGTCGTCGCGCAGGATCACCGGCATCAGGCGCGACTGCGCGATGGTGCGGATCGTGTCGCGGCGGCAGGTCATGGTCGGGCCTCCATCGAATATATCGACCAGACCGGATCGCTGAAAACCCTCCTTTTCCAACATGCGCAGCGCGGGAACACCATGCCGATGCACCGCGCCGATCGCTTCGCGTGCGGCCGTATCGACCAGTTCCATATAGATGGGATGGCGGGGTGCAAGGTCGAGGATGAACTGGCCGTCGGTGGAGGTGATCATGCGATCCGCCTCCTCAAAAGGCAGGCGGAAGAATTTGCTGGCGATGCCATCCCAGAATGGAGAATTGTCAGCATCGTCGAACCAGCCACGCAATTCCGCCATGATGGTATCGCAGAAACGTTCGCGATCCGTGCCTATCAGCATGTAACGGGCGCGGGCGAGCAGGGCGCCGGCGCCGCTCTGGCGCTTGCCGGGACGCAGGAAGAGCGATCCAACTTCCGAACAGTCGCTGCATTCATTGACCAGAACCAGCGCATTATGATCGAAGCGAGTGGAGGTGGCCGACGAATATTGGGCCAGCGTCACCACGCGGAATGAGAAATGGGGGCGTTTGATGCCTACGCCCCCCTTCACGCCCGCCACACCCTCTATCTGGCCGGTTTCGCTGTTTTCCAGCATCAACACATACCAGGCGTCGCGCGGCTCCACCTCACCGGCGAAACTGGCCTGTGACAGGGCCAGCCGGTCGCTGAGCGTTGGGCGATCCTCCGGCAGGCTGGTAAAGCCCCGGCCGGAGAGATAAGCGAGTTCCATCAAAGCGTCGATGTCGGCGGGTCCGGCCGGACGGACGAAAAGCATCAGGCCGCCTTGGCGAGCGAAGCGCGGGTCGCCGCGAAAGCGGCTTCAAGGCGCACGATCGCTTCATCCGCCTCTTGCTCCGTCAGCAGCAGAGAGGGCAGCATGCGAATGCAGTTTTCTCCGCCGCCCGCGACCAGCAGGCCATGGTCGCGAGCCGTCGCCATCATTTCGCGGTTGTTGGTGACGAGTTTTACGCCGACCAGCAGCCCCTTGCCACGAACATCGACGGCGATGTCCGGATAGCGGGCAACGAGCGCCTCCAGACCGGCCTTCAAACGGGCCGATACGGTGCGGACATTAGCCAGAGTTTCTTCCTGCGCGATGATGTCGAACGTCGCATTGCCGACTGCCATGGCGAGCGGATTGCCGCCAAAAGTGGAGCCATGGACGCCCACCACCATCCCCTTGGCTGCTTCAGCGGTTGCGAGGCAGGCGCTAATCGGGAAGCCGCCGCCCAATGCCTTTGCCAGCGCCATGATGTCGGGAGCGACGCCATCAAACCATTGGTGCGCGAACAGCTTGCCGGTACGGCCCATGCCGCATTGCACTTCGTCGAAGATCAGCAACGTGCCGGTTTCATCGCACAGCTGGCGGACGCGGCGCAGCCATGCCTCGTCCAGAGCGCGTGCGCCACCTTCACCCTGTACCGGTTCGACAATGATAGCGGCGGCGGTAGGGCGGCGGATGGCTGCTTCGATCGCGTCGGCATCGTCGATGTTGAGCTGTTCATAGCCGGGAAGGCGTGGGCCAAAGCCCTCTACATAGCTGGGATTGCCGGCGGCATTGATGGCGGCATAGGTGCGGCCATGGAAGGAGCCGGCGAAGCCGAAAATATCGATCCGTTCCGGTGCGCCATTGGCGACATGATAGCGGCGTGCAGTCTTGAGCGCGCATTCGACGGCTTCGGAGCCGGAATTGCCGAAGAAGACCACGTCGGCGAAGCTGTTGGAAACCAGCTTGTGCGCCAGTTCCTCCTGACCCGGGATGCGGAAAATATTGGAGACGTGCCAGATTTTGTGCGCCTGATCCGTCAGTGCCTGAACCAGAGCAGGGTGAGCATGGCCAAGGCCGTTTGTAGCGATGCCAGCGACGCAATCGAGGAAAGAGCGGCCGTCAGTGGCATGCAGCCATACGCCTTCGCCACGTTCCACCTCCACCGGGGCGCGGTTGTAGACTGCCATCAGGTCGCTTGCCATATGCTTCACTCCGTCATTCCAAAATCGATGCGCCCCAATGAAACCGGGGCGATGAGCTGTTGAACCGCTCCGGCCAGTGCGCGAACATCGGCAGGCACGAAGCGGAGATAATGGGCGATATTGCGGGGGCCGACACCATGTTCCGCGCTGAAACTGCCGCCATATTCGCGGACCACGGCGTCGAAGATGAGGACGCGGGCGCGTTCTATCATGACGGGGTCAGGCGCCCCCGCCGATGTGGGCCAGACCAGATTATAATGAAGGCCACCATCACCGATATGGCCGAAATCATGGGGTTTCAGCACTGGCGTTTCGGTCGCCAGCCGTTGCATCATATCGTCGCGAAAGCGCATCACGTCGCCGCGCCGTAACGAAATGTCACAGCCGACGACCGTGCCGGATGCGCGTAGCCCCTCGGGAATGGCGTGGCGGATTGCCCATAGATCGTCACGATGGTCTATGGCGACGTCGATGACGGGAGCATCCGTGCCGTCCATCAGCGGTTCGAGGATGGTGGCGAGGCGTTCTTCGAGAAGGTCTGCGTCAAAGGCTGCGCCGGCGGTCAATTCCACCAGAACTGCATAATCGGGCAGCTCGGCAAAAGGCGCACGCAGCCCCGGAACATGAGATAGAGCAGCCGCCATGGCAAGGGCGCTCATCCCCTCAAATGCCGAAAGCAGCGTGCCAAAACCCTCCTCCAGTGCGAGCAATAGAGTAAGCGCTGCTGCGGGGGTGCGCAGGGCAATGAGCGCGGTGATCTGAAGCGCGGGTCGGCGTTGCAGGGCGACGGTAGCCCGCGTGACGATACCGGTCGACCCACCGCTGCCTACCAGCAATTGCTTAAGGTCGAGGCCGGTATTATTTTTCCACAGAGGCGCGCCAAGCGAGAGAATGGTGCCGTCTGCATCGGCCCGTACCATGTCAATCGCCATCAGGTTGGCGCGCACGTCGCCATAGCGCAACAAACGGGCGCCGCCGGTATTGGCTGCGATCATGCCGCCGATCGACGGGTCGGCACCCAGATCGATGGGGAAGAACAGGTCATGTTCCGCCGCGGCCGCATTCAGGGCAGACAGGCGAACGCCCGCATCGATCGTGGCGGTGCGATTTACCGGATCGATGTCGATATGGCGGGACAGCCGGTCCAGATTGACGATCAGGTCGGCGTCGCTTTCAGACGCAAGGCCTGCACCGGCCAGGCCTGTGCGGCCGCCCTGAACCACGATGCGGATGCCATTTTGCGCGGCGACGCGCATCAACTCTGAAACTTCCTGCGTGCTGGCTGGACGAGCGACGGCGATGGGCGTTCCGCCGGCAGCGCCACGCCCGTCCGTGCAATAGGTGGGAAGGTCTTCTGCATCCGTCAGAACCTGCCCTGCGCCGACGATGGAGCGCAGCCGGTCGAGCAGGGCCATGGTGTCGATCATGCGCCCTTCGTCATGTGGAAGATGCCGGTCGCGTTGCCACTATCGAACGAAAGATCGAGCGCACCGGTATCGGGGTCGATGTCGCGGCTGATAAATTCATAGAAGGAGCCAGGCACGATCATCCGCTGTTCCTCGCCATTGGCGGTGACGAAATTACGTTCCACCATGTCGGCGCGAAAGGCGGTCTGGCGGACGCGGCCCGTGCGGGAAAATTCGACCTTTTCCTTCATCGGGCGACCCAGCGCCTTCTGATCGTCGGACAGGGCGACGACATTTGCGACGCGATCGGTTGCATGGTTGAAGGCATTGCCTTCCGTTGCGATCCAGGCGGCTTCCTTCGATGATTGTTTCAGGATGTCATAATCGTCGATCGAGGGGGCGCCATGCTGACGATCGAAAGCGGCGACAATCGTCGGCAGGGTACGGACGGCTAGGTCGAACGGAATATTCTCCCCGGCAGAGAAGCGGGCAAGGGCGTCCTTTGCTTCGGCATCCAGCGGATCGCGGGATGCGCCGAAGACACGCTGCGCGGCGGCGCCGAACTCCTCATCGAATTGATCGACATGCAATTCGCTGACGAAAAACTGGGGAATGGTTTCGGGGAAGTCGCGGTGGCGATAGGCCCGGCCGGTCATATGCAAGGCGGGCAGAGGATAGAGGGCGGCATCTTCATAGCCCAGGGCTTCGAGAATACGGCGGAAAGCCAGTTCGCCGCGCGGCAGGGCGCCGGTGTCACCGGCCGGAAAGGCGATGGTGCGGATGGCCCCATGGTCGAAACATACCTGCTGACCAGCGGCCGATACATCGTCGACATAGGCCGCGCCGCTAGGCACGCGATCAAGCAGGTCGGCGAAAAGCAGCATGTTCATTGCAGCAGCGAACTGAGCGCGGCTGATGTCGCCCGATGCATCCTGATCGGCAGGCAGCATTGGCACCAGCAGGGCGTTTATGCGGTCGGCGCGTTCATCGCCGATGGCGGTCTGCACCAGCTTCATGCTGCCGCTTTGATGCGCAATCGTCATTTCGTTGCTTCTCCCGAGAGGGTGATTTAACGGTCATATGGTGCATGTTACTACATATGCAAAACAGATTAGGATCATCTGTTGATGACATTATGGAATGAGTGAGGGGCGAAAATTCCTGCCCCCGATGGCCGCGCTCAACAGCTTTGTGGCGGCTGCGCGTCATGGGAGCTTTTCGCGTGCAGGGGAACAGGTAGGGCTGACCCAAAGTGCGGTCAGTCGGCAGATCGCGATATTGGAGGAATGGCTACAGGCGCCGTTGTTCGATCGTCGCGGGCGGCGGGTCGAACTGAACGCGGCGGGTCGGGCCTATCTGGAGCAGGTACGCCCGGCGCTGGACCGGATCAGAAGTGCGACCGAACAGGCGCTGCGGCAGACCGAGGGACGTGAGTTGACGATTGCGACGTTGCCCAGCTTTGGCATGCGGTGGCTGGCGCCGCGGTTGCCGGCGTTGACGGCGCTGCACCCCGACATAATGGTCAATCTGGCTGTGCGTTCCTTTTCGTTCGATCTGCGTGACGAAGGATTTGATGCTGCCGTCCATTTCGGTAAGCCCGACTGGCCTGATGCGTCACACCTGTTCCTGTTCCGTGAAGAGGTGGTGGTGGTCGCCGGGCCGCAATGGATCGCCGACAATGCGATTCGGGAGCCGGCCGACCTGATCGGTAAGCCGTTGCTGTTTCAGACGTCGCGGCCGGCAGCGTGGAATAAATGGTTCGCCGGATGCGGGATTGCGGATCTGCCTCCGATCAAGGGGCCGATGTTCGAGCATTTTCTGATGTTGGCGCAGGCTGCGGCGGCCGGGGCGGGGGCGGCTTTGATACCCCGGTTTCTGATCGCCCCGGAATTACAGTCCGGCGTGCTGGCGGCCCCCTTCGCGCAGGTCATGTCGAGTGAGGATGCCTATTATCTGGTCCGGCGTCAGGGATGGGAACGGCACGAGGCGCTGGTGCAGTTCGGCGAATGGATGCAGGCACAGGCTAAGGTGCAGGATCATTCTATCAATGGTGAATGAGATTGCCGAAGCAGGGCGGCGAATATTTGCCAGCCATTCCTTCTCTTTGAAAGAGAAGGAAAATTTGGCTCCCATTTCAGGATACGTCTAAAACAATTTTGCGCTTTGCCACCGACGAAGCACGAAAGACGATATCCCGATACCGGGCGCTAGCCAGGTCCGGCTCCTTCCTCAAAACGTCGGAGGAATCAAGCGCCTTCGTGCGTGACGCTCCTCTTTCTCCCTCCCGTCCGCCGATCAATGGCGTCCGCAAGCGGGATCGCGATCGCATTGAGCGCGTCAAATTGGCAGGGGGGCCGAAGCCTTCTTTGCGCGAACGCGCCGTTGCGTTTGTTCGGGAGCGGGGAGAGGTGAGGACCAAGGACCTGATGGCCATTGGTATCCCTCGCTGCTACCTTTCCCCGATGTGCGATGAGGGATTGCTCCGGAAGGTTGGATTTGGGCGCTATCGGGTTGCGTCCTGATTTTCAGCTTCGCCTAACGCGCGAATTCAAAGCGCCTCCTAACACCTCTGGCACGGCCGGTTCCCCGGTCGTGCCTTTCGCACGTGCGTCCTATCCACATATTCAAAGAGCAGGCGACAGGCTGATTCGCTTGAGGCCTTGGCCCTCCTTTCCGACTGGCAGTTCAGAACCGTGATGGTCTGTGGCACATCCAGTCCGATTATCGGGGCCGTTGCAGTGATGCCGCAATCCGCGTCAGGGGGTAAGGGGCAGGGCATTTAAGTGCCGAATGTGCCGATTTTCTCCCCTTGGCGGCTGCATTGGGCGGACAAGCGCCAGATTCATCCCACTATGGTTGTTTAACGCAGCCTCCCTTTGGGATGGCTGCGGTACCCGTGACGACCAACAGACGGAGCGTATTGCGCTCGGAACCTGGACCGTGGTCGTTTGGAACGAACAAGGAACTGGCGTAGCGCTACCGCTGCGGCTTCGTTAATCCCGACAGATGGTCACCGAAGCTTCAAATACCCGAGTCGATCACGCGTCGCGGATCATCATCGCGACCCCAAAAGCGATTTTTCAGGCGATGACGGATGTGGAAGCGCTTAGCTCTTGGCGCGCGCCGAAGGGAATGACCGCCGTTTTTGACCGTTTTGAGGCCCGTCCAAATGGACAGTATCAGGTCACCATGCTCTATCCCGACGACCTGCATGGCTGTGGGAAAAGTGAGCCTGATAGGGACATCGTTCACGGCAGGTTCGTCGAGCTCGTTCCGTTTGAGCAGATCGTCGAAGATGTGCAGTTCGTCGGTCCCGATCCGAGCTATGCTGGAACGATGCGCGTAACTACGATCCTGAGCCCTGTTGCCGGCGGTACCAAGGTGGTGATCAGCTGTGAGAATGTCCCGGTTGGGATCAAGGAAGCCGATCATGCTGAGGGTCTCGCGTCGACGCTGAAGAACCTAGCGCTCTTTATTGAGTGACCGTCGCCTCTCCCTTCGTCGAGGCGAGGATGGTATGAGGTTCACGAGCGTTTCTATCGAGTGGCCTCGTCAAAAGATGCGCCTCGGGCGTGAATTTGCCGGACAATTCCGTTGTATGCAGCGTGCAGTCCCTGACTGCGACCGATCTCATGATCCGAGCCTGCGGCCTCCCAGAAGGCCACCAGCCATTCGTCCGGGCACCGGTTGCGCAGCACCCACAGGGCTAGTGCGACGCCGCGTGTCTGAACCTTCTCCTTTTCCGCAGTCGCCTCCCGAAGCACATTGAGCGCGCGGTCGATCGTACCGGTGGCACGTGCGCGGGCATCAGTGGAAGTCATGGCTGCGGATACGGACGAGGTCTTCTTCGGTGAGGACGGCGTTGAACGGCGGGTGGGACAGCGTGCGGCCGCGCGGGATGCCTGGGTCGCGCGGGTCGGGACCGCCGCCATGGGTCGCACCATCGCCATGACCGGGCATGACCCGGAAATCCTTCCCGGCGATGGAGCGGAGCATCGCATCGTGATCGGTGATGCGATCACAGATGACGTGGATGACCTCGCCTTCCTTCTGGAGCCGCCCGCGCATGGCGATCATGGAGGCGGACATCACCTGGCGACGATAAATCTCGAAGCGATCGGGCCAGAGGATGCCCTGCGCGACGCCGGTTTCATCCTCGATCGTCACGAACAGGACCCCCTTGGCCGAGCCGGGACGCTGGCGAACGAGGATGACGCCCGCGACCTCCACATTGCGACCGTCGCGAATGGTCTGAAGATCAGCGCATTTGACGATGCGCATGGCATTGAGCTCGGGGCGAAGGAACTGGACGGGGTGGCCTCGCAGCGACAGGCCGATCGAGCGATAGTCCTCCACCACCTCCCGGCCTTCCGTCATCGGCCGGAGCGCCACCGCGGGCTCCATGCCCTCAGGTGAAAATCCACCGTCGCGTTCGTCGGCTGCAGCGAACAGCGGTAGCGGCGCCTCGCCCAGTCCCTTGACCTTCCAGAGCCCCTGACGGCGGTTCTCGGCGATACAGTGGAAGGCGTCCGCCTCGGCCAGCTTCTCGATCGCGGCGCGCGGCGTTCCCGCCCGCCGCCAGACCTCCTCGACGCTGTCATAGGGTGCCGGCCCGCGCGCGGCGACGATCGCTGCCCCATGCACATTGGCGAGCCCGATGATCTGACCGAGTCCCAGCCGCACGGCCATGTATCGTCCTTTGGTCCTTTCCAGCGTGCAGTCCCAATGGCTGTGGTTGACCGACACGGGGCGTATTTCGACGCCGTGCTTGCGGGCATCACCGGATCAAAAACCTGTTTGCCCTCACTGCCGCACTCGTTTCGATCAGCGCGCGAGAGGCTCAAGACATCGACGAACTGGCCGATAATCTGACGGCGCGGTTCGCCTCGCTGGCGAGGGCGCACACGCTCACGATGCCCGATCTCGCCGGCGACGTGGTTGAGCAGACTGAAACGACCTTGTTGGCGCTGTTAGATGCGATCTTGGCTGCCCATCAGGGAGTCAATGAGGAGCGTATCAGTATCGAAGGCGACGATCTTCCTATTGGTTCCCATGCCCTTACTACGATCGCCCTGCTGCTGCATGAACTCGCGACGAATGCAGTGAAATACGGCGGTCTGGCTACACCGGAAGGGCGACTGAGAATTGAAGTTGGAATCGCAGGTGAGCGCATGAAGATGACATGGCGCGAGACCGGCGCCCCGGCGAATGTCCTGGGCAAGTCAGGCGAGGGCTTCGGCGGCCGCTTAGAGAGGGCGAGTGTTGCGACTTTGCATGGCAAAGTGGAGCGTGCATGGTTTGATCATGGCTTGGAAATCGTGTTGGAATTTCCCGTGGGCGATCTTGGCCGCTAATGAGGATCCTAGCGTGCGGACTATTTCTGTTTTCGCATGAGGTGCGCGGTAGCCTCTTTTTCGATCTTGGTCAGTTCCTCGATAGTTAAATCAAGGGCGCTACGCTGACCCTTCAGATCAATAAGTCTCTCGCGGACGCGCTCTACGAGTCTGCCCATCTGCTCATGATGTCCCGGGTCGGCATCATATAGATCGAGGAACTCCTTGATCTCTCGAATGGAGAAACCCAGCCGCTTGCCCCGGAGAATGAGTTGCATCCTCCCGATCTCGCGCTTGGAATATATGCGCGTATTGCCGACGCGTTGGGGGTCGATCAAACCCTCCTTCTCATAGAAGCGGAGAGTTCGCAGTGTGACCCCCAACTCGCGGGCAACATCATTTATACCTTGCAGTGGGGGTGTAAATTCACGCGCATCCCGCGCCGCGGCACCGTGATTATCAACAGGCGCTTTGATCCGCTCACGTCTCACGTTCGCCTTGCTCCGCCTATCAATGTCCGCCACCCTCATCCCACGGTGCCTGTTGCAAAACAGCAAAGTTTGACAGTGGCAGGCTGGTGGCGCTCATGCGAGCTTTTTATTCTCCTCCTCGACAAGTTCCTTCTTCGATAGCTTGCCAATCATGGTCTTGGGCAGGCTATCGCGAATTTCGATCGCTTTTGGCATCTCGATCTTGCTGAGGCGCTCTCGAAGAAAATCCTTCAGTTCGCCCGTAGTGACGGTTGCATCCTCGTGTAGTGCCACGAAGAGCTTGGGCGACTGACCTCGGTAAGGATCCGGAATCCCAATGGCGATTGCCTCCTTGATGGCTGGATGCTGGTATGCGGCGTCCTCGATGATGCGAGGATAGACATTATAGCCGCCGCAAAAAATCACGTCCTTGATGCGATCGACAAGGAAGAGGTAGCCATCTTCATCGAGATATCCGATGTCCCCAGTCCGTAGCGCTCCCTCAACGAATACCGCCTGCGTGTCTTCTTCGCGCTGCCAATATCCTTTCATGACCTGTGGGCCCCGGGCGCAGACTTCGCCCCGCTCGCCTTGGGGAAGCACCCTCGTAGGGTTCTCCGGATCGCGGATTTCCAGGATGGTGCCGGGAAAGCGCGGCCCACAGCTGTTGTCTTTCACGAGGCCGTCCAGGGGATTACACGCTATGATAGGGGCCGTCTCGGAAAGGCCGTAGCCTTCAACGACTTTTGCCCCGGTCCGCTCTTCGAAACGCTCCCGGACATCGAGGGGCAGAGGGGCACCGCCCGATATGCAGGCTCTCACTGACGACAGGTTCGGAATCTTGTCGTCCGCGAGCCCGTTGAGAGCCACATAGATGGTGGGCACGCCGAAGAACTGGGTGGGGGGCTTGCGCTTCATGGTTTTGAGGACCTGGTCCATCTCGAAGCGAGGAAGCAGCACCATCTCCGCACCGATCTCGACGGAGAAATTCAGCACTGTTGTGAGCGCAAAGACATGGAACATGGGCAGAACGCCGAGTGTGCGCTCTTGGCGGGAGCTGTGCCCCCCAACATGCACGACCATCTGCGCGCTGTTGGCGGCGAGGTTGGCATGCGTGAGCATCGCTCCTTTGGGAACACCGGTCGTTCCGCCGGTGTATTGCAACACCGCAACGTCGTCCGGCTCACGCCGCACAGGATTCGGGAGAACATTGCTCGACAAGAGTCTGTTCAAACGGACGTGAATGCTCTCGTCCAGTACACGAGCATGATCCTTGCGCTTGAACAAGGTAAAGCCCAAGCCTTTCATCCGCGGCAACATGTCGACCATGCCGCACAGAATGATCTTGTCCAGGCCGGCGCTTGCTGCAACCGCCTCCACTTTCCCATGGATTGCTTTCAGATCCGGTACGGCCATCATCCGCGTGCCTGAGTCGCGGATTTGATGCTCAAGTTCTCGCTCGGTGTAGAGAGGGTTGAAATTCACGATGATCGCACCGACCTGGAGTGCGGCAAAATACAGGACAACGAAGTACGGACAATTGGGCAGGCAAAGGCCGAATCGATCGCCTTTCTTCAAGCCCTGATCCTGCAGGCCCCTGGCTGCCCTCTGCACGAGGCCGCCGATCTCACCGTAGGTCCAGGTTCTACCCAGGAAATCGATCGCTATCCGGTCTGGATAGAGCGCAACCGCGTTATCCAGCAGGTCGGTGATCAATCGGGGTGGAAGCGACGGATCCTGCTGTCCGTCGAAGATGTCTGAAATGGGTTCAGCCATGGCAGCCTCGAACATCAGAAGGTCAACCGACCACCAAGGGACAGCACGACGGCATGAGCGTCGTTCACCCCGCCGTTGACCAGGATGGGGGTCTGCGCGGCACTTCCAGCATAAGCGGCAGTTGTCCGATCAATCGTCTCGTCCTTGAAGGCGATGTAAGCGGCGGCGGCATTGAGGGTGAAATTGCGGGAAAGAGCAAAGCTGCTGCCCGCCGCGAAGTTCCATCGATCCGCATCTGGCACGCGCGCGTCGCGATTGCCGTCCCTCGTCGGGGTTTGATCGTGCTGCACGCCTGCGCGGATGGTCCATTGGGGGGAGGCAGAATAATCAATGCCACCCGCGAAGCTCCAGGTGTTTCGGTAGTTTTCCGGGATGGCGGTATTGAGCGGAGACCCCAGCTTGATGCTGTCGAACTCCGACCATCCGAAGCGGACAATCTGGCTGTTCAAGGTCAGCCTGGGAGACACCGCTACGCGTGCGCCGACTGTTGCCTGCCAGGGCGTGCGGAAACTCGCGCCGGTGTCGATCGAGCCATTTTGTCCGGCTAGCGGTCCGAGCAGCCCGGTCGTTGTGATCGAACCTTTCAGGTCATGCTTCACGCTGGACTTGTAGCTCGCACCCAGTGTGACGGGACCTGCGCGATATTGGAGACCAGCAGTCCAGCCCAGATCCCAACCATCGCCCTTGAGTTCCTGATGGCCATCGGCCAGGAGCGGGGAAAGATTGGGCAGATAATTAGACAGAGTAGCGTCCGCATATTCGATATTCAGCGCCGCGCCGATGCTGAGGTTGGGCGTTGGCATAAACGCGATTGACGGCTGGATATCGTAGGTGCGCAACTTCGTCTTATCGGTGGTGTAGCGCACCCAGCTTGTCGCCTCGTAGTCGGTGGTAAAGCTGTAAGGCGATGTCAGTGCGAGCCCGACGGCCAGTTTCGGGCTGACTGCAAAGGCGATCGCTCCTGATGGGAGGATGCCGTTGTTGATGGGATTACGCGATCTCTGATCACCACCGACCGCTGCAGGCGTCTGTCCCGGCCGTACGATGAGCGTATTGACGTTGTCGATACTACCCTTAGGGAGGATCGCGCTGATCGCGAAATGGCTATCGACGCCTGACACGCCCCCGATCGCCGCCGGGTTCCACCAGAGAGATTCCGCTCCCTGATCGGCAACTTCGCCTGAGAATGCGCGGCCCGCGCCCTTGACCGACTGTTCCTGAAGATAAAAGCCACCGGCATGTGCAACCTGCGGCACTGCCAGCGCTCCGACAAGAGCTACGGTTACATGACGTTTCAGGCCGTGTTTCAATGCTATTCTCCCCTCGCGTGATTTATTTCAGATGCGTTGATGTCAGCGTAAACGTATCCAGGTCTGGGTCTTGCACAGTGGCCAGACGATGCAGCCCTTCAGGCGCAAATGATCGCTGTCGATCACGGTGACGGTCGCGCCGTAAGTGCCGCCGTCCTCGGCGTTGTAGATGGTGCCGCCGGACCAGGAGCCGGATTTCCATTGGAAGCCCTGCAGGATTCGCAAGTCTTTCAGGGGGCGGCTGCGCAGCTGCGCATCCTTGTTCTTCTCATCGCGCAACTGCGGGTTCGCCCGAAGGCCGTCGGAGGACATCAAAGTGCCGCAGATGGATGAACCGCATCTGGCAATCTCGACCACGCCATGTCGGTTTTCGGTCTGCCAACGACCCACCGCTGCGTCGGCCGGCATCGATGCCGCTGCCAGTATTGCCAGTAAGATTGTCATTCGTTCCGCTCCCATGAGGCACCGCTAACGCGATTGTTCTTTGCTGGACCGCGTCGAAGTGGCTCGAATCGGCCTCTCCCTCACCATCATGTTGACGTATAGGTAAGTCAAGGACTCAAATCGTCATCATTCTTCCGATTTAGTCCGGTGGCTGTTTGCCGCTTCCGGAGGCTGGCGATGCATCCCACCGCTGTCCGGGTTTTCTTTACGTATCGACTTGACCGAGGCGTCGGCGACGGCTCGGCGACGTGCGTAGGCGATTGAGAAAAATGCGATTACCGCAACCAGCGGAGCCAAACCCCCCAGGACAATAACGGAGGAAAAGGGGGGGAATGCCTTCTCGGCTGCCTTGAGAGGGTATCCGATTAGGCCGAGCGCGTAGTAGCCCACGGCAACCGCTGAGAGTCCCTCGACCAGGTGTTGGAGGCGAAGCTGCATGCGAACGCTGCGGTCCATTGAAGCAAGCAGCGACGCATTCTGATTTTCAATGTGTGTCTCGACCCGTGCGCGCAGGAGGGCAGTGAACTGTGCGGCTCGAAGGCTGACCTGGGCTAGGCGCGTCTGAAAATCCCGGCATGTTCGGACCGCTGGATTAAAGCGCCTTCCGGTGAAGTCGCTAAGCGACTGGAATCCTGGAAGGCGCGATACAACGAGATCGGTAAGCCGCTCTGCGACGATCTCAGCATAGGCGGCCGTGGCGCTCAGCCTTGAATCCGTTTCACTCGCTAATGTTAGCAATCTTGCGGTCAGCGACGACAGAGAGGCAAGAAGGCTATCATCAGTGCGCGAAGAATCGCGCAATGCCCGACCAGTCTCGTCCAGACTGCGCTCGATCTCATCCAGCACGCTCCAACCATGTCGCGCAGTCGGCAAACCGAGAAGCGCGAGGTTCCGATAGTTCCCCAGTTCCTGCACGCGCTGGATACAGCGGGAAACCTCGTCAACGCTTGCGCCATTGGTCGCGACCACTAGGCGCCCATACCCTTCTGCATGTATGCGAAAGTCGCTCCAGATCCGGATGGCATCGTCGACGACGCATGAAACCAAATGGGCAGGGTGAAATGCAGCTCTCTCGATAAGCTCGGCGGCAGCGCTGTCGCTGGTGACGACGACGATCTGCGTGGCGCGGATCACGCTGCCAGGAAGCTCTTCCATCCAGGTCAAAGCCTCTGCAGAAGGTCCGGTCAGGGGTAAGTTCCACTCCGGATTTTTGTTTTCCGTAGCAAATGTAAGGGTGGTTGTGATTGCCTCGCTATGCCTTTCCCAAGCGATACGGACAGCATCTTTCCAGCCGGTTTCCATATGTCGCGCGGTACGATCGAGCTCTGCACCACGCAGATCGCTGATCACGGACCACTCCTTCTCCCACTGCTCGTCATCGAGCAGTCGTACGGTCTGTATGGCGAGCGCCGGCGGATCTAGTCTCGCAAATCGCCGCAGGTGCATTTCGTTGACGACCTGTCGGCGCAAGGCATGTTCATGAAGGCGCATTTCGAATCTCCTTCAGCGCGGCGCACGCTACCTTTGTGGATGGGCCGGGATCGCCGCATTGCCGGACGCATCAGCGTTTGCTTGGGTCGGGGCTGGGGGCGGGTTTTCAGGCATTCCTTGCTGTCACGGCCACCCTCCTTCTTCACATGGCCCGTGCTCGCTCGCGCCGCCTCTGGGTATCATGCCAAACATTTCTGTTGACGTATACGTCAATATAAGCACCATTAGGTCATCAGCGTGTTTCTGATTCCCGATTCCATGGAGAGGCTTCGATCGATGCGTAATGTGGTTGTCGCGGGTTATGCCCGTTCGCCGTTTCATCTGGCTGGCAAGGGCGCGCTTGCGCGCGTCCGCCCGGACGATCTGGCTGCTCAGGTCATCCGCGGTCTGATTGAACGTACCGGTGTAAAGCCCGAGGATATCGAGGATATCGTGCTCGGTTGCGCCTTCCCCGAGGGGGAGCAAGGCTTCAACGTCGCGCGTCTCATCGGCCTTCTGGCTGATCTGCCGCTCTCGGTCGCTGGCATGACGGTCAACCGCTTCTGCGGATCGTCGATGAGTTCTGTGCACATCGCTGCCGGGCAGATTCAACTGGGCGCGGGCGAGGTCTTTATCTGCGCGGGCGTCGAATCGATGAGCCGTGTACCGATGATGGGGTTCAATCCGCTTCCGAACGCTGAGCTGGCCAAGAAGACGGCCGCCTATCTCGGGATGGGCGACACTGCTGAAAACGTCGCCACCAAGTATCAGATTTCGCGTGCGCAGCAGGAAGCCTTTGCCGTCGCGAGCCAGGACAAGGCCGCCTCCGCCATCGCTGCGGGCAAGCTCGAGGCCGAGATCGTGCCGATTCCGACCAAAGCCGGCATCGTCGACAAGGACGGCACGCCGCGTCCCGGAACGACGGTGGAAGCGCTTGCCGGCCTCAAGCCTGCCTTTGCCCAAGAAGGAACCGTAACCGCAGGCACATCTTCACCCTTGACCGATGGCGCCAGCGCGGTTCTCATCGCCAGCGAAGACTATGCGCTTGCCAACGGGCTTCCCATTCTGGCGCGGATCAAGTCGGTCGCGGTCTCGGGATGTCAGCCCGAGATCATGGGCATCGGTCCGGTTGAGGCTTCGCGCAAGGCGCTTGGCCGTGCAGGCCTCGATGTTGGACAACTCGATATTGTCGAGTTGAACGAGGCTTTCGCCAGCCAGTCGCTGGCTTGCATTTCCGATCTTGGGCTCGATGTCGACAAGGTCAATGTCGACGGTGGCGCGATCGCCATCGGCCATCCTTTGGGAGCGACCGGCGCGCGCATTGTGGGCAAGGCTGCGGCGCTGCTGAAGCGCGAAGGTGGCAAATATGCGCTCGCGACCCAGTGCATCGGTGGCGGGCAGGGGATCGCGACGGTGCTGGAGGCAGCGGAATGAGCGGCCCTGCTTCCGTGAAGAAGGTCTGCGTCATCGGCGCAGGCACGATGGGTGCGGGCATCGCGGCGCAGGTCGCTAATGCCGGTATTCCCGTTCTCCTCCTCGATATCGTGCGCGATCCTGATGATCGCAACGCCGTGGCGGCGGGCGCGGTGGCCAAGATGCTCAAGACGGACCCGGCTCCTTTCATGTCGAAGGCGGCGGCAAAGCTGGTCGAAACTGGCAATATCGAGGACGATCTGGCGAAAATCGCCGATTGTGACTGGATCGTCGAGGCGATTGTCGAACGGCTGGATCTCAAGCACGGGCTTTACGAGAAGATCGAGGCGCATCGCAGACCGGATGCGGCCGTGTCATCCAACACCTCGACCATCCCGCTGGGGCAACTGATCGAGGGGCGGTCGGAAGGCTTTCGCAGCCACTTTCTTATCACCCATTTCTTTAATCCGCCCCGCTATATGCGGCTGCTGGAGATCGTGACAGGAGCCGAGAGCGATACGGCTCTGGTGGAACGGATCGCCGACTTCGCAGATCGCACGCTTGGGAAGAGCGTGGTTCGCGCAAAGGATACACCGGGCTTCATCGCCAATCGCATTGGCACCTTCTGGATTCAGGCGGCGCTCAACGCAGCCTTCGACCTGGGAATCACGGTCGAACAGGCTGATGCGATCGCCGGAAAGCCCATGGGGGTTCCCAAGACGGGGGTCTTCGGGCTTGTCGACCTCGTGGGCATTGATCTCATGCCCTATCTGCAAAAGAGCCTGACCTCGACCCTGCCCGCCGATGATCCCTATCAGGCGATCGCGCGGCCCGCGCCGCTGATCGACCGGATGATCGCGGACGGCTATTCCGGCCGCAAGGGCAAAGGCGGCTTTTACCGCCTGAACCGAGATGCCGGGAAACGCAAGGAGGCCATCGATCTTTCGACCGGCGGCTATCGGCCTGTCATCAAGGCGCCGTCTGTTCCCGGCGCGGCTGGTAAAGGCGATCTCGCAGCTCTTATTGCCTTGCCCGGTGATGCGGGCGCTTACGCCTGGGCCATCCTCGGTGCGACCCTGTCCTACGCCGCCAGCCTCGTGCCGGAAATCGCTGACGACATCGTTGGCGTCGATACGGCGATGAAGCTTGGGTATAACTGGAAGTTCGGGCCCTTCGAACTCATCGACAAGATCGGCGCGGTGAAGCTCGCCGAACGGCTCGCCGCCGAAGGCCGTCCAGTGCCGGCGCTGCTGACGTTAGCGGGAGATCGCAGTTTCTACCGCGTGGAAAATGGCAAACGGCAATATCTTGGACTGGATGGCGATTATCATGATGTCGTCAGGCCCGAAGGTGTCTTGTTGCTCGAGGACATCAAGCTCTCCTCGCAGCCGCTGATCAAGAACGGTTCGGCCGCACTCTGGGATATGGGCGACGGTGTGGTGGCCTTCGAATTCACCGGCAAGATGAACGCCCTCGACGGTGACGTCATGGCCCTGATCGGCAAAGCCATCCCGTTGGTGCAAGAGAAATACAAAGCGCTGGTCGTCTATAATGAAGGCAGCAACTTCTCGGCCGGCGCGAATCTCGGGCTTGCCCTGTTCGCGCTCAATATCGCGGCATGGGGCGAAATCGAAAAGCTCGTCGCGGGTGGCCAGGAAGCCTACAAGGCGCTTAAATATGCGCCGTTCCCGGTGGTGAGCGCGCCATCGGGCATGGCCCTAGGCGGTGGTTGTGAAATACTGCTGAACAGCGACGCGGTTCAGGCACATGCCGAAAGTTATATCGGCCTCGTCGAATGTGGGGTGGGCCTGATCCCCGGCTGGGGTGGCTGCGGCGAGATGCTCGATCGCTGGCGGCAGAATCCCGCTTTGCCCAAAGGGCCCATGCCTTCCGTCGCAAAGGTTTTCGAGACCGTTTCGACAGCGACGGTCGCCAAATCCGCGGCCGAAGCAAAAGAATATGGCTTCCTGCGACCCAGCGACGGCATCACGATGAATCGCGATCGTCTTCTCAGCGATGCGAAGGCGAAGGCTCTTGCACTGGTCGAGGGATATGCGCCGCCCGCTCCGCCGGAATTTCGTCTGCCTGGAGCCGGCGGTAAGGTGGCCCTCGAACTCGCCGTCGAAGGCTTCCAGGCTCGCGGTCTCGCCACGTCCTATGACGGGGTGGTCTCGGGTGCGCTCGCCGATGTGCTGTCTGGCGGGGAGAAGGATCTGATCGATATCGTCAGCGAAGCCGATCTTCTCGCACTGGAGCGCAAGGCTTTCATGCAGCTCGTTCGTGACCCGCGTACGCAGGCGCGCGTGGAGCAGATGCTTGTGACCGGCAAGCCGCTTCGCAACTGACAAGATGCGGGTCGTGCGCCGTCAGGTGCGTTGGCCCGCGGGGAGATATTTAACCATGCAAGTCTATGACGCTCCACTGCGCGACATGCGCTTTGTCCTCAACGAGCTCCATCAGGATGACGGTTTCGGGAATATCCCCGCATTGTCCGAGTTCACCCCGGACCTGACCGATGCGGTGCTCGAGGAAGCAGCCCGCTTCTGCCGCGATGTGCTCTTGCCGCTCAACCGATCGGGTGACGAGGAAGGCTGCCACCTCGAAAATGGCGTGGTGCGCACGCCGCAAGGTTTTCCGGAAGCCTATCGCCAGTTCGCCGAAGGCGGCTGGACCTCGCTCGCGTCCGATCCGGAATGGGGTGGTCAGGGTCTACCGGAGGCGGTGAACAAGCTCGTCGAGGAAATGATCTGTTCGGCTAATCTGAGCTTTGGCCTCTACCCAGGGCTCACCCACGGCGCAACGACTGCCCTAGAAGGCCATGGCAGTGATGCGCTCAAACAGGCCTATCTGCCCAAGATGGTGAGTGGCCAGTGGTCGGGCACCATGTGCTTGACCGAACCGCATTGCGGTACCGATCTTGGTCTTTTGCGTTCGCGCGCCGTGCCCCAGGGCGACGGCAGCTACAAGGTCACGGGCTCTAAGATCTTCATCTCAGCCGGCGAGCATGACCTCACCGAAAATATCATTCATCTGGTTCTGGCGCGCCTCCCCGATGCGCCAAAAGGCGTGAAGGGCATCAGCCTGTTTCTCGTGCCCAAATATCTCCCGAAGGAGGATGGCACTCCGGGACCATCGAACGGCGTGCAATGCGCGGCCATCGAACATAAGATGGGCCTCAAGGCATCCGCTACATGCCAGATGAATTTTGACGATTCCGTCGGTTGGCTGGTCGGCGAGCCCAATAAGGGCATGGCCGCGATGTTCACGATGATGAATACCGAGCGCGTGTCGGTAGGCATCCAGGGGCTGGGCGTGGGCGAGGCCGCTTATCAGGCGGCGGCATGGTATGCGAAAGACCGGATCCAGGGTCGCGCACTTTCTGGACCCAAATATCCCGATCAGGCGGCCGATCCCATCATCGTGCATCCTGACGTACGGCGCATGCTGATGACGATGCGCGCCTATAATGAGGGTTGTCGCGCCTTGTCGGCCTGGGTGTCTCGCGCGCTCGATGCGGAGAAGCATTCGCCGGAACCGGAAGTGCGGCAGCGTGCATCGGATTTCATTGCGCTGATGACGCCGGTCGTCAAAGCCATGTTCACCGACATGTCCTTTGAAAGCGCCAACCTGGCGGTCCAATGTTATGGTGGACATGGATACATTCGCGAGAGCGGCGTCGAGCAATATGCTCGCGATGCCCGCATCACCATGATCTACGAGGGCACGAACGGGGTTCAGGCACTTGACCTCGTCGGTCGAAAGCTTGGCGCTCATATGGGTCGTTATCTGCGCAGCTTCTTCCATCCCGTTTCGGCCTTCATCGAGGAGAACAATGTCGACGGGCCGATGAAGCCGATGGTCGAGGCGCTTGCCAAGGCATTTGGCGCGCTTCAGCTTTCGACCGCGACAGTCGCCCAGCGAGCAATGAAGGATCCGGAGGAAGCCGGTGCCGCGTCGACAGATTATCTTCGTCTGCTCGGTCTGGTCGCGATGGGCTATTGTTTTGCCAAAGCCACAAAAATCGCCGGATTTCAGCTGTTTTTCGGAACTGAAGACAAGCGATTCTACGACGCCAAGATCAAGACGGCGACATTCTTCTTCGAGCGAATCCTGCCGCAGGCGACCGCGCACTTCCTGTCGATCAAGGCAGGCAAGAAGTCGATGATGGCGCTGGAGGATGAGATCTTTTGACGCTCCCCGCACTTCTTGGCGACCGACTTGCGATCCCGGCCATCGTCGCGCCGATGTTTCTGGTCTCTGGTCCGGACCTGGTGGTCGAGTGCTGCAAGGCAGGGTTGCTGGGCACTTTTCCCGTCCTCAACCAGCGTAGCAGCGAAGGCTATGGAGAATGGCTCGACGAGATAGAGGGACGGCTTGCGGGGGAAGAGGGGGCTGCGCCCTTCGGTGTCAATCTCATCGTTCACAAAAGCAATCCCAGGCTCGAGGCTGATCTGGAGTTGACGGTCCGGCACCGCGTACCGCTCGTCATCACCTCGCTGGGTGCGGCAGCCGAGGTGGTTCAGGTCGTGCAGGGTTATGGGGGTCTCGTGTTTCACGACGTTACCAGCGTGCGCCATGCGGAAAAAGCGGTAGCTGCCGGCGTGGATGGACTGATCGCGGTGGCAGCCGGGGCAGGGGGGCATGGCGGAACGTTAAGTCCTTTTGCTCTGGTCGAAGAAATACGCCGCTTCTTTTCGGGGCCGCTGGCGCTGGCAGGCGCCATTACGCGGGGCCAGCAGATCGCCGCCGCCCGTCTGATGGGGGCGGACCTGGCTTATATCGGCTCGCACTTCATCGCTGCGGAGGAGAGTCTCGCTGGCGGAGACCAGAAAGATATGATGATCGAAGCGAATGCCGCCGACATCGTCTACACCGATCGCGTCACCGGGATCGGTGCCAACTTCCTGGGACGTAGCCTCGCAGCCGCAAGCGTTCCCGAGCAGCATGGCGCCCTCTCGCTCTCCGAGGAAGCGCGTGCCTGGAAGACGGTCTGGTCGGCGGGGCACGGCGTGGGGTCGACGCAGGCGCGGCGCTCCGCGCGCGCGCTGTGCGATGACCTCAAGCATGAATTCGAAGCGACACTTCAATGACAGATAGGATGTCCTGATGAAGATCCTTGTGCCCGTGAAGCGGGTTATCGATTACAATGTGAAGCCGCGCGTGAAGGCGGATGGCACGGGCGTGGACTTGGCCAACGTCAAGATGAGCATGAACCCGTTCGACGAAATCGCCGTCGAGGAAGCCATTCGCCTGAAGGAAAAGGGCGCGGCGAGCGAGGTCGTGGCGGTATCGATCGGCGTTGCCAAGGCGCAGGAAACTCTGCGCACGGCGCTCGCCATGGGTGCGGACCGCGCAATCCTGATCCAGACCGATGATGATGTCGAACCGCTGGGCGTCGCCAAGCTGCTCGCCAAGGTGCAGGAAGAGGAAGGCGCTGGCCTGATCATCCTGGGCAAGCAGGCGATCGACGACGACAGCAACCAGACCGGCCAGATGCTCGCCGCGCTGCTGAACCTGCCGCAGGGCACGTTCGCCAGCAAGGTCGAGGTCGAGGGCGACAAGGTTAACGTCACCCGCGAAGTCGATGGCGGCCTGGAGACGGTGAAGCTCAACACCCCGGCGATCATCACCACCGACCTGCGCCTCAACGAGCCGCGCTATGCGTCGCTGCCGAACATCATGAAGGCCAAGTCCAAGCCGCTGGCGAACAAGGCGCCAGCTGATTACGGCGTCGATATCGCGCCACGGCTGGAGACGCTCAAGGTCGTCGAGCCGACCAAGCGTTCGGCCGGCATCAAGGTTGCCGATGTCGATGAACTGGTGGCCAAACTCAAGGCCCTGGGAGTTGCGGCGTGAGCCGCCGGAAAGCAGGAGTTGCAGCATGACGAAGACGCTCGTTTGGGTCGAACATGAGGGCGGGGCCGTCAAGGATGCGACCCTTTCTGCCGTGACCGCCGCAGCGAAGCTGGGCGAAGTCCATATGCTGGTCGTCGGCCAAGGCGTCGACGGCGTTGCCGCAGAAGCCGCCAGGATCGCCGGCGTGGGCAAGGTCCATGTCGCCGACGACGGGGCTTTTGCCCATGCGCTGGCCGAGAATGTCGCGCCGCTGATCGTCGAACTGATGGGCCATCATGACGCGTTCGTCGCGCCGGCCACCAGCAACGGCAAGAACGTCGCGCCGCGCGTCGCTGCACTGCTGGACGTCATGCAGATCAGCGACATCCTGTCGGTTGAGAGCGAGGACACGTTCACCCGTCCAATCTATGCCGGCAATGCCATCGCCACGGTCAGGTCGAAGGACGCCAAGAAGGTCATCACTGTTCGCGGCACGGCCTTTGACAAGGCGTCGAAGGACAGCGGCAGCGGTGTGGTGGAAGCCGTGAACTCGACCGGGGACAAGGGTATTTCCTCCTTCGTCGGCGGCGAGATCGTCAAGCTGGAACGGCCCGAGCTAACCAGCGCCAAGATCATCGTGTCGGGCGGCCGTGCGTTGAAGGATGGCGAGACGTTCGAAGCGACTATCTTTCCGTTGGCTGACAAGCTGGGCGCAGCGGTTGGTGCAAGCCGCGCCGCGGTCGATGCAGGCTATGTGCCCAACGACTATCAGGTCGGCCAGACCGGTAAGATCGTAGCTCCCGAAGTCTATATCGCCGTCGGCATCTCCGGCGCGATTCAGCATCTCGCCGGCATGAAAGACTCAAAGACCATCATCGCCATCAATAAGGATGAGGATGCCCCGATCTTTCAGGTAGCGGACATCGGCCTGGTTGGCGACCTGTTCAAGGTTGTGCCAGAGCTTGCAGAAAAGCTCTAGGCGATGACCGGTCTCGACGAGATCAAAAGCCTCATGGCAGTTGGTGAGCGACCGCCGATGATGGCTTTGTTCGATATCGACCTGGACGAGGTGGAACATGGCCGCGTGGTCTTTTCCGCTTCGCCCGGTCGGCAGAGCTACAATTTCATGGGCATTGCCCATGGTGGCTATGCCGCAATTTTGCTGGATTCCGCCTGCGGCGTGGCCGCCAACGCGGCCGCGCCATCGCCGGTCAACTGCGTCACTCTGGAACTTAAGGTAGCCTATCACGCGCCGTTGACCGAAGAAATCGGAAGGGTGAGGGCGATTGGCCAGGTTCTCTCAATAGGCAAAAGAGTCGCGCACACCGAAGCCAAATTGATCGACGCGCAAGGCAAGCTCTATGCGTCTGCTACATCGACGTTGCTGATAACGGCGCGCCAATAATCGATTAAAGGATAACGACCGTGGAAATCACCATCCCGCATAATCTGGGTCAGGCCGAAGCGAAGCGGCGCATTGATCAGGGGCTTCCAAAGCTCGAGCAACATATCCCAGGGGGTGGCTCGCTTAAAAGTGCATGGGTCTCGGAACATTCGCTTCAGCTTACCATCGGCGCCATGGGCCAGACGATACCAGTCCGACTGGATGTCGATGATGACAAGCTGCGGGGTGACGTAACTGTCCCCATGTTCCTGAAGATGATGTCGGGACAGATCGGCGACTTTGTTCGCACCAGCGCGGAAAAGATGCTGAGTAAGGCGTAATAAGCTGATCTGACCAGTTGCGCGAGGGAGTAAATTCAGAAGCGTTGCGCTGAGCAAATTAATTTGGATTTTGTTCCCCAACGCACTGGGAGGTTTAGGCCATGAGCGATATTTCTGACCGGGTCATCGAGATCATCGTAAAGAGCTTGGGCGTGTATCCCGATCAGGTGAGGATGGAGGCTTCATTCCACGAAGATATAGGTGCAGATAGTCTGGATGTAGTAGAGCTTGTCATGGCGCTTGAGGATGAGTTCGAGATAGCAATCCCAGACGACGCTGTTGGCGGGGTCAAGACGGTCGAGGATGCGGTGAAGTTGGTCGAAAGCCTTAAAAGCTAAAGCATCCAGAGATGAAGGTGCGTGATCTGCGGCCGCTCCTATGAGACGTAGAGTTGTGCCCTTATCGGCGCTAACCGAATGATCGCCCTTCGCGCTTCAGGCTGCAACGGAGAGGCAGTTTCGACCTGCCGCCTTTGCAGCGTATAATGCGTCATCTGCCAGTTTGATTGCCTGAGGAAGCGTCGCTTTTGCAGGTATTTGAGCCAGTCCAACGCTGACGGTTAGTGACACGGTCTGTTCATGAGTGAAAATGCTCGTCTCTGCAAAACGTACGCGGACGCGGTCGCATATCGTCCTGGCTTGATCTAAGTCGGCAGAAGCCAGCAGGATCGCAAATTCTTCTCCTCCGAGCCGAGCCACGACGTCCGTGTCACGTATGGATTGAAGTAAGATAGCCGAGAACGCCCTGATAACATCGTCTCCCGTGCCGTGGCCAAATCGATCATTCACGTGCTTGAAATGATCAAGGTCGAACATGGCAATACAGCGAGCGCCTTTGCCTCTCGAAGCCTCAACAATATTTTCGCTATAGATGGCCTCCAGCCCGCGCCTGTTCAGAAGGCCTGTCAGGGGGTCGGTCTTCGCGGCCTTGGTCAGTTCCAGTTCGCGAGCCTTGCGCTCAGACACCTCCCGAATAACGCTCACCGCCCCAGTTACCGTTCCTGCTTCGTCGATCGCCGCGCGACTATGGCTTTCAAACCATCCTGGCTCTCCTGTAGCCCGGATGGCGCGGAATTCTTGTATGAAAGTCTCGTCCGGATTGTTCAGAGCCCTGCGGTGCATCGCTGCGACATCGGCGATATCGTCCGGTAGGACGATGTCTAGCGCTAGACGTCCGACAAGCGACTTGGGGTCCAGCCCAGATATCCGTCGGATGGAAGGCGAAGCAAACTTGATGGTTCCATCGATGCCCAGAACCAGTACGATGTCACCGGATCGATCTGCGATAACCTGATAGAGTGCAGTGCTATCCGCTAGATGCGCGTAAAGTTGCTTGCGCTGGTGGAGTTCAGCCGCGGGAAGCAAACTCATAAGAAACGCGGTTGCGAGGTAAAACTGTAGGAACTGTATATGCTGACCTGTCGCCCCTCCTATCAGATTGATTGGACCGAGTGCGTTTAGCGTGCAGACGCTGCCAATAGCTGCGAGCATGACGAGACCCACAGCGGCACCAATGCGCCCAAGCCGAAAAACCGCAATCATGAGCGGTAAGAAGGGAAGGAACAACAACGGCAGGCGATGCTGTACGAACACGAGGCAATCGACGCTGGCCATGACGATTAGAAGAAGGGTGCCCTCCAGCCAGTCTGTCCTTTGAGCCTCGGCCGCCCATCTCCGTAAATCGCCCCCGAGCGTCAACTTGGCCAATGGCATGATGGTAAGTGCGCCCAGGGCATGAGCCGCGAACCAACTCACCCAGTTGGTCGAGAAAGGCACTCCCGCGCACAGCTTGGCTGTTGCTGCGGCCGGAAATGCACTGATGAATGGAACGACAATTCCGGCAAACACAATGAGCATGCCGATTTCGCGAGGTGTGGACATATGACCTCGCTCCGGCTGGACCTTGTTGAGCAACCATGCCGTCAACACCGCCTCGCCGACGTTGATTACTGCGAGGGGAATGGCGGCCACCGGGCCAAGACCGACAGAGATCGTCACAACCATCCCCGCGAACCCGCAAGCGAGGCTACGCAAGGTCCAAGTATATTGGGGACGGTGGCGCAAATCGGCGCTCAGTATGCCGGTGGCGATCCAGATCATGGCTACGCCGCCCTCGAAGCGCGTGAATGTTACTGAAAGGAACGCCGCGAAAAAGTATACCGCCCCCAGCAAAGCGCTGTGGCGCAACTCGCCATCTATGGCCCGGAAATTCAGAATCCTGTCCAGCATGGTCCAATTATGGCAAAACTCAATTAACAACGCCTTCCACATCTGCCGGCAGATTTCTCGATTCCGGCATCTAATCGCCGCTATCGCCTGCCGCTGCCTAGGTGGTGGGGATTCTTCGCCGATGAGACTAGACGCACTGGCCAGGGGCCAAGGGAAGAATAATTTGAGTCGCCGCGCAGCGCTTTTGGCGCGGAGACTGATTCGTCTCAGCCCATTAATGGCCATCCCGTTCTAATTGAGCCTGCAGGCTCAGCACATGCGGCAGACTCAAGATCGGAAGATGCCTGCTCCATCTCGCGCCAAAAATGCGCATTTGATTGACGAATATCAAATCTCATCCAAATATCATATGATATCTGTAATTTGAAAGCTGGGCGAAGTTCGCAGCGATGGGGCGGCGGGCGGGGGGCTCGATATTTTATAGGGAATCCTGATTATGGCCGAGCCGTTAATCCGCGCGCTCACGATCGGCGCACGAGGTATGTTGTTTGACGCCCTGAGCTGCGGTCCCGAGCACGGACAGTTGGTCCTTTTCCTCCACGGCTTCCCTGAATTCGCCGATGCCTGGACCGACATCCTTCGTGGGGTGGGCGGGGCGGGCTATCGCGCGGTCGCCTTTAATCAGCGCGGCTATTCGGCCGGGGCAAGACCGTCGGGGGTCGAAAGCTATACGATCAATGAGCTTGTCGCCGATGTTGCCGCCGTAGCGGATGCCCTGGACGCTCGCCGCTTTCATCTGGTCGGGCACGACTGGGGCGGTATCCTTTCCTGGTGGATCGCTGCTGTTTATCGCGAGCGGCTTCATTCTTTGACCGTACTTTCGACGCCGCACACCGATGCGTTGTTGGAAGCTAAGCAAAGCAATCCGGATCAACGCCGCATGTCACGTTATGTCGATCTGTTCCGGCTGCCGTTCCACATCGCCGAATGGTTGCTCCTGCGCAAAAAGGCTGCCGGCCTCAAACGTGCTTATGCCGGTCAGCTCTCACAGGCTCGCCTGGATGAAAATATCAGACGCTTTCGTGAGCCAGGGGTGCTTACTGCCGCGATCAACTGGTATCGCGCGCTCGATCTCAAGGCTCGCGTCGGAACCGTCAGTGTCCCAACGCTGTTCGTCTGGGGTACCCATGATCAGGCGCTTGGACGAGTGGCGGCGGAAGCCACCGCCCGATATGTTTCCGGACACTACCATTTTCTCCCACTCGCCGGCGCCTCCCACTGGTTGCTCGAGGAGGCGCCTGACCAGGTGCTTGATGCTCTTTTGCCTCATTTGGACCGATGGTCGTGAATGGCGCTGAAAGCTCTTCTGCCATGGGGCAACCGACAAAAGATCCCGCGTTTCCAATGAACTGAAAACTTGACGAATCTGTCATTTATTGGTGACATTGGTGTGGGAGAGATGGATGGGTCGGTGCCAACGTTGGAGGTTGGTGGCGGCAAAATCCGGGATTTCGCAATCCAGGCCGATTCAGAGGCTGCAAAAGCCTGGCCCGTTCCTCCGGCGTTGGAGTTCCATGTGACGCAGCAAAATGGTGTTGTTGGTGCCATAGCACGGCGTGGATATCGCGGATGAAACGAACTCGTTTCGTCATTGCGGTTGTTGCGATCGCCGCGCTGTTTGCAGGCGGTTATCTCGCATGGCGCTATCTCGATCGCCGTGACGCGCTTCCTGAGTGGATTGAGAGAAGCAACGGGCGGATCGAGATGACCCGCACTGACGTGGCCGTCAAATATCCCGGCAGATTGGTAGAGCTGCTGGTCCATGAAGGCGACAGCGTCCGCGCTGGCCAGATCGTCGCGAAGCAGGATGCTGCCGATGTCATGGCCCAACTCGACGGGGCGAAGGCGTCGCGGGAGAGAGCGCTCGGCGCTCTCGCGAGGGCGAAAGGCGAACATTCTGCTCATCAAAGCCAGGCGGATCTCGCAAGGCTCAACTGGTCGGAGACGGTCAATCTCCATTCACGCCAAATGGTTTCTGATGTTGAGTTGAAGCAACGTAGGCTGGCGCTTTCCGGCGCAGCCGATGCGGTCGCTGCGGCTGGTGGCGGAATCAGCGAAGCACGGGGCGCACTTGCGCAGGCGGATGCGCAAATCCGGCAAGTATCTACCGTACAGGAAGATCTGCATATCCGCGCTCCCGCTCCCGGGGTCGTCGAGTATCGGATTGTGGAGCCGGGAACCATGATGGCCCCAGGCGGCAAGCTCATATCGATCGTGAATACTGAGGACGTCTATCTGACGATCTTCCTGCCCTCCGGCGTCGCCTCGAGGGTCAGCATCGGCGACGAGGCCAGGATCGTGCCTCAGGGGACCAACAAAGCCTTACCTGCTCGCGTGACTTTTGTGTCGCCCGAAGCGCAGTTCACACCCAAGTTCGTAGAGACCGCAAATGAGCGGGATAATCTGTCTTACAGGGTCAAGCTGCAGATATCCGCTGAGGTCGCTCGACAATATGCAGGCCTGTTGAAGGCAGGCATGACCGCCGAAGGCTATGTACGCACCGATCGCCGTCGACCCTGGCCCGATCTGGCGTCCCTGCACCAATGACAAGGTCGGGTCTCATCGATCCCGCAGGCACGCCTGACAGTGCCATCGTGCTCGAGGGGGTCGGCCATCGCTATGGCCAGGTCCGGTCTCTTGAAAACGTGTCGCTGCAATTGCCGCGCGGCGCGGCTGTCGCCCTGGTGGGGCCCGATGGCGTAGGCAAATCGACGCTTTTGGGCCTCATATCGGGCGTGAAGCGCGTCCAGCAAGGACAGGTCCGCGTTCTTGGTTTCGATCTCAAGCGAGGTGGCGATCGGACCGCCTTTCTCAATCGGGTGGCCTATATGCCTCAGGGGCTTGGCCGTAATCTCTATCCCACCCTGTCTGTTTCTGAGAATATCGACTTCTTCGGTCGGTTGTTCGGTCTCGGCGCCGCAGAGCGAGCCGCGCACATGAAGCGCTTGCTGGATGCGACAGGGCTCGCCCCCTTTCCCGACCGGCCGGCGGGGAAGCTTTCGGGAGGAATGAAGCAGAAGCTGGGGCTTTGCTGCTCGCTGGTCCATGACCCGGATCTGCTCATTCTCGATGAGCCGACAACCGGCGTCGATCCCCTCTCGCGGCGCCAGTTCTGGGAACTGGTCGGCGCGATGAGGAAGGAGCGGCCGGGTATGACGGTCCTCGTTTCCACCGCCTACATGGAAGAAGCTGAGCAGTTCGAGCATCTCGTGGCGATGGATGCCGGTCGCCTCATTGCGCAGGGCAGGACGCGCGAAATCCTGGCGCGGGCCGGAGCGGCGAACCTGGAGGAGGCCTATATAGGTCTGCTTCCTGAGGAGAAGCGGCCCGCCGGCGAATTACGGGCGGTTGCTCCCTGGCAAGACAGCGGTGAAGCGCCGGCGATCGAAGCGCATCACCTGGTGCGCCGTTTCGGTGATTTCGTCGCCGTCGACGATGTGAGTTTCCGGATCGGCCGCGGAGAGATTTTCGGTTTCCTGGGATCGAACGGCTGCGGCAAGACGACGACGATGAAGATGCTGACGGGGCTGCTCGACGCCACCAGCGGCTCAGCAAGCCTGTTCGGGCATAGGATCACGCCGGGCGACATGCAGACCCGGATGCGGGTCGGCTATATGTCGCAGGCGTTCTCCCTCTATGACGAGCTGACTGTTCGGCAGAACCTGTTGCTGCATGCGCGGCTTTATCAAGTGGGGGGCGACAAGGCGCCTGTCCTGGTGAACGAAGCGATGGAGCAGTTCGCATTGCTCGAGCATGCGGATGCGGTGCCCGCTGCGCTGCCCCTCGGCATCCGCCAGCGCCTGCAACTGGCGGCCGCATGTCTCCACCGACCCGAAATCCTGATCCTCGACGAGCCGACCTCCGGCGTTGACCCGGCCGCGCGCGACATGTTCTGGGGCCATCTTCTGCGCCTGTCACGTGATGAACGGGTGACGATCTTCGTCTCAACCCATTTCATGAACGAGGCGGAACGGTGCGACCGGATATCGCTCATGCATCGTGGTCGGGTATTGGCAGTTGGAGCGCCGGCCGAATTGACGTTCCAGCGCCACGCCGATAATCTTGAAGACGCTTTCATTGCCCTGCTGGAAGAAAATGCCGATGAGGTAACGCCAGCTGCCAATCCGGGCACCGTGCCGATGGCGTCGGCACGGGAGGACGCCCCTTCGCAGACAGTGGGATCTCGAGGGGGCGTCCTGATCTGGTTTTCCTTCGTGTGGGCCTTCGCCCGGCGGGAAGCCACCGAACTGACGCGTGACCGCATCCGGATGGCATTCGCCCTGGCGGGGCCGATCATTCTGCTGTGCGTCTGTGCCTACAGTATCTCTTTCGATGTTCAGAATGTCCGATTGAGTGTGCTGGATCACGACCAGACTGTGTCCAGTCGTGATCTAGTTCGGCGCTTCGAGGGTTCTCGCTATTTTGTTGAAGCGCCTCCTGCCGTGAGTGAAGAGCAGGCACGTGCCTCTCTGCGGTCAGGGCATGTGCAGATGATACTCGATATTCCGCCCGATTTTGGGCGCGATCTTGCTGCCGGCCGGCGCCCGGAGGTTGCTGTCCTGATCGACGGGGCCAGCCCGTTTCCGGCCTCGAACATCCGGGCTTATGCCGATGCCATCATCCTCGCCTATGTTTTTGACATGCTGGCCTCTGCGCAGGTTCCGGTCGCCGTCGGGCTGCCTGCATCGATCGAACCACGCTTCATCTACAATCAGGATTTCCGCAGCATCTATGCGATCACGCCCGGCGTGCTCATGCTCACGATGATCCTGATCCCTGCGATGCTGACCGCGCTCGGTATCGTGCGGGAGAAGGAAATAGGGTCCATCACCAACCTCTATGCGTCCCCGGCGGGCAGTGGCGCCTTCCTGATCGGCAAGCAGGCGCCTTATGCGGCGCTGGCCATGGGGAGCTACTTCAGCCTGGTGGCTCTTATCATCCTCTTGCTCGACGTCCCGCTCAAGGGCTCCTTCATCGCATTGACGATTGGCGGGCTGCTTTTTGTGCTTGCGTCGACTGGACTCGGCATGATGATCTCGACCTTCGTGCGATCGCAGGTCGCCGCGATTTTCGCGACCGCGCTCATCTGCCTTATTCCGTCGGTCAATTTCTCCGGACTTCTTTATCCGGTTTCGACCCTCGTCGACGGCAGCTACTGGGTAGGCGTCGGCTTCCCCTCTTCCTGGTTCCAAGTCGTCAGCCTCGGTACTTTCACCAAGGGCCTTGGCATTGCGAGCTTCGGGCAGGCCTATCTGGCACTGGCGGGATTTGCGCTCTTTTTCATAATCGGCTCGCGCCTCATGCTCAGGAAACAGGAGACATGACGCGCTGGCTCGTCAATGTCTGGCTGCTCGGCGCCAAGGAATTGCGCAGCGTCATGAAGGATGTGACGTTGATCGTTCTCATCGTGTTTGCTTTCACCATAGCCATCCAGCTTGTCGCGTCAGGCGTGAAAGCAGAAGTTTCCAACGCCTCGGTCGCTATCGTCGATGATGATCACAGCGAGTTGTCGCGACGAATGCGCGACGCCGTGCGACCGCCTTATTTCAAGTCGCCCGTGGACATCGCGCGCGGCGATGTCGCGTCCGCAATGGACGAGGGGCGTTATATCTTCGTCATTGAAATCCCTCCGCGCTTCGAGGCGGATGTCCTGGCGGGGCGCAGGCCGATTGTGCAGATCCTAGTCGATGCGACGGCGATGACCCAGGCAGGCTTGGGCGCATCCTATTTCCAACAGATTTTTGCCACTGAGGTGCTTGATTTTATGCACGCGCAGGGTTTGCTTGCACAGTTGCCAATCAAGGTGACAAGCCAGACTTTTTTCAATCCGAACTCGCAGTCGGCTTGGTACACCTCGGTCATGCAAATCGTCACCAATGTGACGGTATTGTCGATCATCCTTGTGGGCGCGGCGGTGATTCGCGAGCGTGAACACGGCACGATCGAGCATTTGCTGGTCATGCCTGTCCGTGCGAGCGAGATCGCCTTCGCAAAGATACTGGCCAATGGTCTGGTCATTCTCGTGGCGTCGATCGCGTCGCTATGGTTCGTTGTGCACGGTTTACTCAGTGTGCCGCTTGCAGGATCGCTTCTGCTCTTTGTGGCTGCGATGATGCTTTACCTCTTCTCGGTGACATCGCTTGGCATGTGGATGGCGACCATGGCGCCCAGCATGCCGCAATTCGGTCTGTTCGCGGTGCCCGTCTATGCGATCGCCTATCTCCTTTCTGGAGCGGCGACGCCGCTCGAGAGCATGCCGGTCGCTGTGCAGACGGTCGCGAGGCTTTTGCCAACGACCCAGTTCGTGAGCCTGTCGCAGGCTGTCCTTTATCGCGGAGCGGGATTGCAGACGGTGCTGGGTGAACTGCTCATGATCTGCGGGTGGGGCGCCCTGTTCGTCACTCTGGCAGTTCAACGGTTCCGCACGATGCTGGCGCGGCAGGGGTGACGATGCATATCCGAAACGACACCATCCATAGACTCCTGCAGCGCCTGACCCTTGGCTCCGCAGTACTGGCGCTGGCAGCTTGCGCGTCTGCGCCGCCTCTGTCGCCATCCTCGGCCAGGATCACGGCTCCGCAGCGGCTGGACGTTCCCGCTGCAAATGAGGCGTCTGAAGGGAACCTTGATCGGTGGTGGACCCTTTGGAAGGATCCATATCTCGATGCACTGGTCGATCGGGCCCTGGCGAGCAATGCCGATGTCCGCGTCGCCGAGGCGCACGTCAGAGCGGCCAGGGCGCTTGTGTCGGTCGCGGAATCGGCTCTGTATCCTTCGATTGCAGCGAGTGGTGCTGCTTGGGTAAATGCCGGCGACACCGACATCGATGGCGCGCTGGGGTCTGTGCTCCAACCCTACACGAGCGGGAAGACCGGAACCGGCTATCTGATCGGCCTCGGCGCTCAATGGGAGCCGGACATATTCGGTGGCCGACATGCCGATGTCGACACGGCGCACGCTCTTGCCGAGAGCACGGCCAGCCTGGCGGATGGTGTCCGGTTGGTCGTGATAGGTGATGTCGTCGAAAATTATCAGCAATGGGCCGGTCTACAGCGTCGGCTTGCCCTTCTTGGTGAGAGTATCGCTGTCGCGCGGCGCCTGACCGATTATGCGTCGGCGCGCCAGCGAACGGGACAGGCAACCGCCATGGAGGTGGCCAAGGCGCAAGGCGCGCTGGCTTCGTTGGAGGCATCCCGCCCGCCGATAATGTCGCTGATCGATGCGAGACAAAGGCGGCTCGCCGTACTCGCCGGTGACCTGCCCGAGCAATTGCCGAAGATGCCGACGGGCGTCCAGATCGCCGTGCCGCCGCCTCCATCCGGCCAATTCCCCTCGACCATATTGGGTCGCCGCCCCGATGTCCGCGCGAGAATGCTGATCGTCGAGGCGCGGGCCGCGAGGCTTAAAAGCTTGCAGGCCGATCTTATGCCACGTTTCGGTATCAGCTTCATGGGGCAGAACGGCCAGATCGGCTTGTCGGGTCTCCCGGGCTTTGGAGGCTCGCTCGGGCTCGTCAGCGTCAAAGCGAGCGTTCCGATCTTCACGGGCGGTCTGCTGCGCGGCCGAATTGCCGCAGGCAACGCGGAACTGGCGGCTGCGCTCGCGGCACAGGACCGCGCGATGCTCAACGCCCTAGAGGAGGTCGAGACGGCATATGGTTTCCGTGCCGGTCTGGACCAACGCCTGAGCGGACTTGATCATGCGCGCGATCTCTCTGAGAACCGTGCGGAGCTTGCGGCGAGCTTCTACAAAGCCGGACGCGTGCCCCTTGGAGACGTCCTTCAGGCCAGGCTCGATGCCCTGTCGGACCTCGACAGGATGGAACAGGCACGGATTGCTCAGGGTACGGCCACTGTCCAGCTATACCGCGCCGTCGCTGGCGGCTGGGGCGCTGGGGCATCGCCAATAGCGATGAGCGGAGCCGACAGTTCACAGCAGCATGATTCATCAGGGAGTTCCCCACAATGATCGACAGCCCCGGCACCGCTTCCGCCCCGGATCCGCTCGATGGCCTCGCGGAGACCTTCGACCGGGCCGCTTTCGCCGCGATCGCCAGCATGACGGGGGGCCTTTCGCCCGTCACAATTGCGCAAGCCTTTTCCGACTGGGCCCTGCATCTTGCCGCATCGCCGGGTCATCGCCTGGAACTTTTCGCCAAGGGCGCGCGCAAATATATCCGGCTGGCCGACTATCTGGCCCATGGCAGCGCTTCCGACCATCCCGCGATTGAGCCGCTGCCGCAGGATCATCGCTTCGACGACCCGGCCTGGAAGACGCCTCCTTACAGCGCGATCGCCCAGTCGTTCCTGCTGATGCAGCAATGGTGGCATGCGGCAACGACCGGCGTATCCGGTGTCAGCGACCATCATGAGGCGGTGACGTCCTTTGCGATGCGACAGATACTCGACATGTTTGCGCCGAGCAATTTCGCGGCGACCAATCCAGTGCTGCAACAACGGATTGTGGAAACGGGAGGCATGTGCCTTGTCGAAGGCGCACACCTGTTTCTGACTGACCTGGAGGATATGGCGCGTGGTGCTGCGTCCAGCAGCGTTGCGGACTTCAAGCTTGGAAAGGATATTGCCGCCACCAAGGGCAAGATCATCTACCGAAATCGCCTGATAGAACTCATCCAATATGAACCCACCACGGCAAATGTCCGCCCCGAGCCGGTGCTGGTCGTTCCAGCCTGGATCATGAAATATTATATTCTCGATCTGTCCTCGCACAACTCTCTGATCTCGTGGTTGGTGGGGCAGGGCTATACGGTCTTTGCAATATCCTGGCATAATCCGGGCAGCGCCGACCGCGATCTCGATATGGACGATTACAGGCTGCTCGGCCCGATGGCGGCGCTAGAGGCGATCGGCGCCATAACGGGCGCTCAGAAGATTCACGCGCTTGGATATTGTCTTGGCGGGACGCTTCTCGCGATCACCGCTGCCGCGATGGCGCGGGACGGGGACGATCGGCTTGCTACGCTCACTCTGCTGGCGGCGCAGACCGAGTTCAGCGAGCCGGGCGAGTTGGGCCTGTTCATTGACGAAGCCCAACTCAACCTGCTGGATAGCATGATGTGGGAACGTGGCTATCTCGACAGCAGCCAAATGGGCGGGGCTTTCCAGATGCTGCGATCCAATGACCTCGTCTGGTCTCGAGTCCTGAACGAATATCTGATGGGCAACCGGCCGCCCTTGAACGATCTGATGGTCTGGAATGCGGACGGTACACGCATGCCTTACGCCATGCACAGTGAATATTTGCGAAAACTCTTCCTGAAGGACGATCTGGCAGAGGGGCGTTTCAAGGTCGATAATCGGACGATTAGCCTGTCAGCGCTGCGACTCCCCATGTTCGTGGTGGGCACTGAAACCGACCATGTCGCGCCATGGCGCTCGGTCCACAAGATCCATATGCTAACTAGCGCCGAGATCAGCTTCGCGCTCACCAATGGCGGCCATAACGCAGGCATCGTATCGGAGCCCGGCCATAACCATCGCCATTATCGGCTTCTGACGCGGCGTGACGGTGACCCGGCCCTTTCGCCCGAAGAGTGGCTGTTGCAGGCAGAAGATCATGGCGGCTCCTGGTGGGAAGCATGGGGCGAGTGGCTGGGTGTGCGGTCGGGGGAAGCCGGTGCGCCGCCGCCCCTGGGAGCGAGCGACAAGGGATATGCCCCGATCCTCGATGCTCCCGGCAGCTACGTGCTGGAGAAATGACTATGACCGCGCCTGAAATGATCGAGAACCGCACATATGATGAAATTGCCGTTGGCGAGACGGCAAGCTTGTCACGAACGCTGGGCGAACGCGAAATCCAACTCTTTGCCCTGACTTCAGGGGACGTGAATCCCGCCCATCTGGACCCGGAGTTCGCCGCGGGCGACATGTTCCATCGCATCATCGCCCACGGCCTGTGGGGTGGAGGACTGATCTCGGCTGTGCTGGGAACGCAATTGCCTGGCCCCGGCACCATCTATCTCGACCAGTCGCTGCGGTTCGTACGGCCCGTTGGACTGGGCGACACTATTACAGCGCAGGTCAAAGTCTCCACGAAGGACGACAAGCATCACATTCTCACCCTCGATTGCCGCTGCACCAACCAGGACGGCGAGGACGTCATCACGGGCATTGCGACCGTCAAGGCGCCCATCGAGAAGATAAGACGTCCGCGTGCGGTCCTTCCCGACATCCAGCTTTCCGGCCATGACGGATATCGAAGGCTGATGGACGCTGCCGCGGGAAAGAGTGCCGTCCCAACCGCTATCGTCCATCCCTGCAGCGCAGCGGCGATCAAGGCGGTCGCCGAAGCGGCACAGGCCGGTCTCATTTTACCCGTTCTCGTCGGCCCCGAAGCTCGCATTCTGGCGGCTGCGCAGGAAGCCGGGGAGGACATCGGCGCGTTTCGAATAGTTCCGGCGCCTCATAGCCATGCCGCAGCCGCCGCAGCGGTGGAACTGGTTCGCGGTGGTGAGGCAAGACTCCTGATGAAGGGTTCCCTCCATACCGACGAACTGATGGGCGCGGTCGTTGCCCCAGAGACCGGGCTACGGACCGAGCGGCGCGTCAGCCATGTCTATCTGATGGATGTGCCGGGACATCCTACGCCTCTTCTCATCACCGACGCGGCGATCAACATCGCGCCGACCCTTGATGAGAAAGCCGACATCATCCGCAACGCTATCGACCTTGCCCATGTGATCGGCATAAGTGAACCACGCGTCGCAATCCTCTCAGCCGTTGAGACCGTCAATCCGGCGATCGCTTCCACTCTTGATGCGGCGGCTCTGTGCAAGATGGCCGATCGCGGTCAGATTTCGGGCGGCGTGCTAGACGGGCCGCTCGCCTTCGATAATGCGATCAGTGCCGCTGCGGCGAGAGAGAAGGGCATCGTCTCCCCCGTTGCGGGACGGGCGGAAATCCTTGTCGTGCCCAGTCTCGAAGCAGGCAACATGCTTGCCAAGCAACTCACGTTCCTTGGTGGTGCCGACGCAGCGGGAATCGTGGTTGGCGCGCGCGTGCCGATCATTCTGACCAGTCGGGCGGATAGCTTGCGCACGCGCCTGGCCTCCTGCGCGGTTGCCGTACTTCTCGCCGCTGCAGGAACAAAAGCTGCGCCAGGTCTTCCGGCATGACCCGCGCCATCATAAGCCTCAATTCAGGCTCCTCCAGTATAAAGTTTGGCCTCTATACGCTTGGGCCAGATGGACCACGCCATGTGGCAGGGGGAAAGCTCGAGGGGATCGGCACTAGTCCTCGCATCCTCATCCGTTCGGACGAGGGTGAAGTGCTTCTCGAAAAGCAGTGGATGGATGGCGCTGGCCTGACCCATGAGCCGTTGCTCGACGAACTCTACGATTGGGCTGCTACCCATCTCAATCGGCATGAGGTTGTCGCCGTCGGCCATCGGGTCGTGCATGGGGGAAGCCGCTTTTGGACACCGCAGCGGGTCGATGCCGCGCTCCTTGGCGAACTCGATGCCTTTTGCTCGCTTGCACCTCTGCATCAGCCTCACAATCTTGCCGCTATCCGCGAAATAGCCCGCAAGTCACCCCATTTGCTCCAGATAGCCTGCTTCGACACGGGCTTCCATCACGCCATGCCGGCCATTGCTTCTCACCTGGCCCTTCCTCGCGCGCTAAGCGACAGAGGTTTCCGTCGATACGGCTTTCATGGCCTGTCCTACGAATATATCGCCCTGCGTTTGCGGGAACTGGACCCGATACTGGCCCAGGGAAGGGTGCTTGCCGCGCATCTGGGCAACGGCGCGAGCATGTGTGCGATGCGCGGAGGGGTTAGCATCGACACGACCATGGGGTTCACGGCACTCGACGGCCTGATGATGGGCACGCGTACCGGCTCGATCGATCCGGGCGTAGTCGTGCATCTCCAACTCCAGGAAGGCTTTAGCGCGGGAGAAGTGGAATCCCTCCTCTATCGTCAGTCCGGTTTGTTGGGTGTATCAGGCGTGTCGAGCGACATGCGCGCACTTCATGCCAGCGCTGATCCGCACGCGGCCGAGGCGATCGAGCTTTTTGTCTGGAGCGCGGCCCGGCAAGCAAGTGCCTTGATCGGATCGTTGGAAGGGCTCGACGGGATCATCTTCACTGCCGGTATCGGCGAGAACGACCCGATCATTCGGGCGGCGATCTGCGCCCGCCTGGCATGGGCCGGTGTTAGGCTCGACGAGGGGGCGAATGTGTCGGGAGCGGACGTAATCAGCAGATCCGACAGCGACGTGACGGTCCGGGTCATCCCCACCGACGAGGAGCGCATGATTGCAATGCACACGTCAAATCTTCTTGAACATGAGCAGGGAACGGACTCGTGAAACCTCTCGTTGATCTTTCGGGCAAGCGCGGCCTCGTTATCGGAATCGCCAATGAGCATAGCATCGCGGCCGGCTGCGCTGAGGCGTTCGCGCATTGCGGGGCGAGATTGGCGGCGACTTATCTCAACGAGAAGGCAAAGCCTTTTGTGGAACCGGTAGCGACGCGGTTGGGGGTCGAGTGGCTGGCGCCGTGCGACGTCCGCGAGCCCGGGCAGTTGGAGGAACTCTTCACGCAAGTGCATGAGCGATGGGGCGGTCTCGATTTCCTGCTGCATTCCATCGCGTTCGCCCCCAAGGAAGACTTGCACGGCCGGGTCGTGGATAGCTCTGCCGACGGATTTGCGCTCGCCATGGATGTCTCGTGCCACAGTTTCCTGCGCATGGCCCGACTGGCTGAGCCATTGATGACAGAAGGGGGCTGCCTGCTGTGCGTCACCTTCTATGGATCGGAGCGAGTTGTCGAACATTACAACCTTATGGGACCAGTCAAGGCAGCACTTGAGAGCGCGACCCGTTATGTTGCCGCAGAGCTGGGGCCCATGGGGATCCGAGCGCACGCCATCTCTCCAGGCCCCATCGCGACCCGTGCGGCCAGCGGGATCGGCCGGTTCGATGAGCTACTGGACCGTGCGGCCGCCACTGCGCCGCAAGGAACGCTCGTTTCGATCGAGGATGTGGGCGCGGTGGCCGCCTTCCTTGCAAGCGATGCCGCCCGCCGCATCACCGGCACGATCATTCCGGTCGATGCCGGCCAGCATCTGATGGCTTGAATGGCTCCGCGGATGGTCCAGCAGGTGCGTCGCGCATCGACCGGCAAGGGAGCTTACGCTCTTTCCGAAAAGCGCGAGACGACACGGGCACAGAACAGGGAGAAGATCGAAGCTGCTGCCTGGACGATATTCTCGACCATAGGACTCGATGCCGCCTCGGTTCGTGACATTGTCGCCGAGAGCCAGGTCTCGCCGGGCAGTTTCTATAATTATTACGGCAGTAAAGAGGCGGTGTTTGACGAGATCGTGGACCGGCTTATCCGGCGAATCCGAGAGGAAACAGCTGCGGCAAGGGCAGGGGCCGGCGATTTCGAAGTGATGCTCTTCGAGGCCTATCTTGCTTTCATGAACCTAATCCTGCCAATGAAAGGAGGGGCCGCCTTCTTTGAACTGAACCAACACCACATCCGCTCGCGCTTGTTCGGCGCAACGCAGATCGAGGCAATGCTCTTAGACATTGAAACCGACGTGGGCGAACGGATCGAGATCGACCGACTATCGCCGATAAAACGCCATATCCTCATATCGGTATTGTTCGCTAGCGGGACCGAAGCCATCTTCGCGGCCTTTCGGAGTGGCGTCTATGATGCAGGCGATCTCGCCGGTTTCCTGACCCGGCTATTTACGCATGGTATCGTTTCAGCAGTCCACCCCGACCTTGCAAAACTCCATGAGTGAGAGTCCGAGATAAAGGCTATCCGCCATTCGGATTCGTTTTGGATGTCTTGCGTCTCACACTATTTGCAGACCTGCCGCAAATCCTTTGGCGAGCCATCCGTATTTCGACCGGTCATTTGATACCATTGCTCGAGAGTACTTGGCGCGCCGATCAGTCTCTCAATCGCTTCGCAAACTTTATAGGCTACCTGATGTTCTTCCTGCTCGTCGAGGATCGCCAAGGCGCGGATGAGCAAATCTTTTGCGGTCACCAGTTCCCCGGTCAAAACTCGCTCCGTGAAATATACCATATCACACCTCTCGCCGGATCTTAGCACAGGTTAAACCGGTATTCATCCAGTGACGTGTTCAGATCGGGTGTTCTGCCATTCTGTCAAAGGCTATGCTTGGCACGGGGGGTGAAGCGGGTTCAGTGGACGCCCGTGGATAATCTTGGCGGACCTTTTGCCCGCTCCTTCCCTTTGCTGCGCGGGTGACCGCTATCGTTTTTCCCCCGAGAGGCTGATCAATGCAAGGTAGCCTGGTCCGATGCGAGTTGGCTGCCGGCATGCCTGAGAAATGGTCGACACCGCGTATAACAACAGCTGCGGTTGAGCACTGCCCGGTTAAGCCAAGTTCGGATCGGCTCCGGCGACAGAAACGCGATCAGCATCCCGGGAATAAGGAGTCCCGCCGGAGCCAATATCAGCGCGAACCAGCGGGGCCACGCCGTTCTGCCAAGCAAAGGTGCCGAATACCAAGACCGCAGGTGATCCACAGATTGGCTTCTCCCTAGTTGTCTTCAGAGATGAATGGAAGATTGCTCAGGAGGCAGGCGATTGGTCAGGCGCATAGTCTGGAGTCAGATAGCGCGTCAGTAAGATCGTCGCCTCTTCCATCATCCTTTCGGCTCCCTCGGGCGGCAGGGCGCAAGCCTGGATCGCCAATGCGTGTGCCGCCTCAACTGCTGTGATTGCATGCCATTCGCGCCGTTCCGCTGCCACAGCTGGGGCGCGTAGCGCTAGGAGATGGTCAATGACCCCCTTGGCCGGGTCGAGCAGCAGGATCGCCTGTTCGCCGCTTGAGCCGCGAACCGCCCGATAGACATGCTGGTAGGCGGGATGTTCGCGATGGAAATCCATTATGGCGTGCACGAGCCAGGTGACCGCATGGGCGATTGGCCAGTCAGCAATGCCCGCCTGCTCCTGACGGCTAAGAAGTTGTTCGATTTCCTCAATGTAGCGCAGCGCTAGCGCTTCGACGATCGCCTGCTTGTTGGGGAAGAACTTGTAGAGCACCCCGACCGATGTCTCCGCGCGCGCCGCCACGGCATTAGTGGTCGCATTATCGACGCCCGACTCGGCGATCACTTGGGCGGCCGCGTCGAGCAATTGCTGCACCCGGCGGCGGCCCCGTTCCTGAACCGGAGCATGCCGCAAGAAGCCCTTTGTGTCCGGCGTGACCGCGGGGCCGGGTGAACTGTCTGCAGACATGTAACGACCTTTTCTCAATATATTGGAGATGTTCTGGACAGGGAAGGAGAAGCGCCTTGCTTGGCGACAATCATCCCCTCTGTCTCCGTGTGACGAGCAGCAGGGCTATCACAGTTGAAAAAGGAGAGCAAATGCTCTACTTCTGACTTCCGGGAGACATTGACCAGGATCGGAGATTATATGACCAGCATCAGCGGCAAGACCGTGCTGATCACGGGCGGCGCATCGGGCATAGGCAAGCTGATGGGGCGCAGGTTCATCGAGGAAGGCGCGGCACATCTGGTTGTCTGGGATGTCCAGATCCAGGCAATGGAGCAACTCGAGGCGGAGCTTGGTGCCGCGACGCAGTGCAGGATATCGACCTTTGCGGTGGATCTCGCCGATGGCGAACGCATCCGCGCCGTGGCGGCGGAGATGGAACAGGGCGCCATTGCCGTGGACATATTGGTGAACAATGCGGGTATCGTGACCGGGAAGATGTTCGCCGAGCACAGCGCAGCCGACATCGCCCGGACCATGGACGTTAACACGCTGGCGCCGATGTATGTGGCGCGCGCCTTCCTGCCCGGCATGCTGGCGCGCCGAAGTGGCCACATCGTCAATATCGCCTCGGCGGCGGGATTGGTGTCGAACCCGAAGATGTCGGTCTATTGCGCCAGCAAATGGGCGGTGATCGGCTGGTCGGATTCGCTGCGGATCGAGATGGAGCATGACAAGACCGGCGTGGCCGTCACCACCGTCACGCCCTATTATATCGACACGGGCATGTTCGACGGCGTGCGCTCGCGCGTCATCCCGATCCTCAAGCCTGCCTATGTTGCGGACCGCATCGTAGGCGCCGTCAAATCCAATTGCATCTTCCTGCGCATGCCCTGGCTCATCACCCTGGTGCCGCTGCTACGCGGCATCCTGCCTGCACGCTGGTTCGACAAGGTCGGCGGCGAGTGGCTGGGCGTCTACCACTCAATGGACGATTTCAGGGGGCGGAAATGACTGTCGCGACCGAGTTGCAGCGAAGGCTGGACCTGCTGCGCGCGGCACATATGCGCGGAGCGCCCGATTACGCGCAGCGGAAGAAGGCGCTGGCTGCGCTGGCGGGCGCGCTGAAAACGCATGAGGCCGCCTTGCTGAGGGCGGTGGACAAAGATTTTGGCGGCCGCCCCCATGCCGAGACGATGCTACTCGAACTGTTTCCTCTGCACGATCAGATCCGGCACGCGAGACGCCATCTGCGCAGGTGGATGCGGCGCCGATCGGTGCGCAGTTCCTGGTTCCTGTTGCCCGCGCGCGCCTTCTGGCAATATCAGCCGCTGGGTGTCGTTGGGATCATTGGTGCCTGGAACTATCCGCTGCTGCTGACGCTAGGGCCCGCCATCGATGCGATCGCGGCGGGCAATAACATCATGCTAAAGCCCTCCGAACTCGCGCCGCGCACGGCCGAGGCGATCGGGCTGCTCCTGCGCGATGCCTTTCCGCTCGACTATGCCGACTGCGCGACCGGTGGGCCGGAGGTCGCCGGCGCCTTTTCCGCACTGCCGTTCGATCATCTGTTCTTCACTGGCTCGACCCGTGTGGGACATTTGATCATGGAAGCGGCGGCGAAGAACCTGACGCCGGTTACGCTGGAACTGGGCGGCAAATCCCCCGCGATCATTCATGACGACTATGCGCTGGAACGCGCGGTCCAGCGCATCGTCACGGGCAAGCTCTATAATGCCGGCCAGACTTGCGTCGCGCCCGATTATCTACTGCTCCCCGCCGGGCGAGAGGCCCGCTTCGAGGAACTGGTCAGGAAGACGGTCGCCGGAATATATCCGGCGCTGGCCGACAACAGGGACTATACCCGCATCATCAGCGCCCGCCACCGCGCGAGATTGCTGGACTTGGTTGCGGATGCGCAAGCAAAGGGCGCGCGTGTCGTGACCCTCGGCTCGGATACTCCGGAAGCCGGTGACAGGCTGATGCCGCCAACCCTGATTTTCGGTGCGACGGGCGAGATGACCGTGATGCAGGAGGAAATCTTCGGCCCCCTGTTGCCGGTGATCGCCTATCGCGACCTCGACGAGGCGATCGGCTATGTCAACGACAGGCCAAGGCCGCTGGCGCTTTATTATTTCGATGATGACCGGCGCCGGCAGGACCATGTGCTGGCTAGCACCCTGTCGGGCGGCGTGACGATCAATGACTGCATCTACCATCTGGCTCAGCACAATCTGCCGTTCGGCGGGGTGGGGCCGAGCGGGATGGGTCAGTATCACGGCCTCGACGGGTTCGTCACATTCTCCAAGAAGCGCCCGGTGATGGTTCAGCGCGCTTTTGCCGGCACGGCGCTGCTGCGCGCGCCATGGGCGGGCCGCCAAAAGTTGTTGCGCGCCATGCTGCGGATCGCGTCGCGGTGAAGCGCATCTCTGGAATCGAAGGAGACGATGGAATGACCGGTCCATCGCTTGCGATGCGCCTGACTGCCTGGGGCGCTGGTCTGCTCTTCCGTCAACTCACGCAGTCGGTGGAACGGCAGCGCCGGCTTCTTCTCGCTAGGCGCGAGCCAGTTGCTCCAGAACCGACCGCCAGTTTGCGACGTCTGTGCACGATCAGCGCAGAGATCGTTCCCGACGGCTTCAGAACCATCCACCTGAACCGCCGTCGGGACGCTGGGGCAATACATGTGCTCTATCTCCACGGCGGGGCCTATGTCCTGCAGTTGCTGACCGCTCATTGGTGGATCGTCGAGCAGATCATTCGCCGTACCGGCGCCAGATTCACTGTCTCGCTGGCGCAGCGCCTGGTGGCCGGCGGGCAGCCCCTGCCGGCCGCGCTGCTGCTGTTCGCGCCCTGGGTCGACGTCACCATGGCCGATCCTGAATGTGTGCGGGTGGAGCGTGACGATCCCATCCTTTCGGTCGCCAACCTGCGGATGAGCGGCGCGATGTGGGCCGGTGAAACCGATGTTAAAGACCCCGCCATCAGCCCGTTCTACGGTCCCGTCGAAGACCTGCCTCCGATGACGATATTCCAGGGCGACAGGGATGTACTGATGCCGACGTCGCGTGATTTTGCGAGGAGGGCTATGCAGGCGGGAGTGAGGGTGGACTATCGCCAGTATAAAGGGGCATTTCACGTCTTCAATAGTGCGGTATTCCTGCCCGAATCGAAACATGTCTATGCCAGGATCGATCAGATGTTTGACCGCTTGCAAAGTGAAGTTGTCCCATGAGGCCGCATCGAGGTTCGTTGCTATCTCGGGGTGACCGACGATGTGCTGGCATAAGAGTGCTATATAATTAGACTTGGATTCGGGCGCCGGTAGGCGCTGCCCAGAATAGTGGGATAAATCTGGCGACTTCTATTGGGTGTGTCGGGGATTATGGCATTAATTTGCCGCGAGCGCTCGTGCCATCACCAACGTGCCAAAAAACTCGAGCAACTCTCCGCCGGCGATCTCGGTGGGCTCGAGCAAGCCTTGGAACATACCGCCTTCATGGACGGCTAAAAGCAGACGGGCCATACGGCTGAGCTTCCCAGGCCCAACAGGCTTTTTCTGTTCGCCTACGCGGGCGATCGCATGTTCGATAACAGTGAGAATGCGCGCCTGACGCGCTGCATAATGAGAGGCGACGGCGGGATTTCTCAGCGCATGCAAGCGGAATTCGGCCTGAAGGAGATACCATTTTCGATCAAAGCTATAGTTTGACACAAACGCTTTGACGAAATTGTCTATCACGGGGCCGCTCGCCAGCAGTGCCTCGGTCATTGACGCTTCTAGTCGCACCTGAAGCCGCTCGATAATCCGATCGTAAAGCGCGAAGAAAAGCTCCTCTTTCGATTGAAAGCTCGAATTATACGCGCCCCTGCTAAGCCCCACGCGTTCGCAAATATCTTCCTGGGACGCGCCTTGAAATCCGCGTTCCGCAAACGCGTCAAGCGCGCCGTCCATGATGCGTTCGCGGGTTTGGGCCCTGGTCGGCCGGGTGCGCGCGGGTCTGCGGCTCATGATTGGTCTCGCGTGGACATTCGATACAAATATGTATTGAGATATATTTCTGTCAACGTTAGGTTTCGCGTGATGGAGATACCCTCATGGATGTTCCCCGTCAGCGCCAATGGCACAGATTTGAGGTTGTGATTTGAGGAGGGTTGGGTCTTCGTCGCAGTGACGAAGGAACGAAGATGAAGACCCAACCCTCCTTGAAAAAATCGCTAGCAAAGG
>JAJZQN010000072.1 GCA_021847605.1 Pseudomonadota bacterium
CGTCATGGTGGAGCTGCTGTTCCTGCCGAGCGTTTTTGCCCCGTGCTCGACCTGTCATGGCTCTCGCTACAACCCGCAAACGCTCGAAGTCGAATGGAACGGGCGCAATATCGCCCAGGTGCTCGAATTGACTGTCGACGATGCGTGCGATTTCTTCGCTGGCGAGGCATCTGTGATGCGCTCCCTCGACGTGTTGCGGGAGATCGGTCTTGGCTATCTGAGGCTCGGTCAGCCGGCGACCGAGTTGTCTGGCGGGGAGGCGCAGCGCATCAAGCTGGCGACTGAACTGCAACGCGCTCAACGCGGCAACACGATCTACATCCTCGACGAGCCAACTTCGGGGCTTCACCCCTCCGATGGCGATCGGCTGATGCAACACCTGCAGGGCCTCGTAGACGCCGGCAATACCGTCGTAGTCGTCGAACATGACATGCGCGCCATCACACAGGTCGACTGGATCATCGACCTGGGACCGGGGGCCGGGGAAGATGGAGGCCGTATCGTTGCCAGCGGCGTCCCTGGCGTCGTTGCGGAAGCGGAAGGCAGTCTCACCGCCCGCTATCTCAAGGCGGCGCTGTAGGTCGTAAATCTGGCCGAACGCACGTTCGATCATGTGCAACTCAACCACAAGTTGGAATGGGTCGAATCTGGAAGCGGGAACCGGCGATGTGTGACCGCGGTTGACGCGGCTTAGGGTTTGTGTGCCCGCCAGGTGCGCCGCGTTCGTGTGATACGCGGCGTGGCGGACGGCCAATCGCTGGCCATCCGCCACATTTGCTTTGTGCGGACCTTTTCAAGTGAGAGGCCCTTACATGGTTCGTCGAAACGCCCCGCCTTAATTCCCTGCTGCGAGCGCTGCGTCCACGCCTTCTGCGATTTCCTCAACGAGTTTGGCACAGAAAGCGGGCAAATCATTGGGATCGCGGCTGGTAACAAGGCCGTTGTCGACCACGACTTCCTCATTGGTCCATGCACCGCCGGCGTTCTCGATATCGACCTTCAGCGTCGGGTAGGACGTCAAGGTGCGACCCTCAAGCACGCCCGCCTCAATCAATGTCCAGGGTGCATGGCATATAGCGGCAACAGGTTTTTTCTGATCGAAGAAAGCCCGGATGAAAGCAATTGCCTCGACGCTGCCGCGCAGCTTGTCGGCACCGACAGTCCCTCCGGGCACAACAAGTCCGTCGAAATCGTCGGCTTTCACCTCGGAAAACGTCTTGTCGATAGTATAGCTGGCGCCCTCGTCAAGATCGCTATTGACTGTGCGAGCCTTGCCCGGTTCAAAACTGATCACGGTCACTTTGCCACCAGCGTCCTCGACAGCTTGCTTGGGCTTCGAGAATTCTGGTTCTTCCGTCCCTCGGGGTGCGATCAGAATGGCAACCGATTTGCCTTCCAAAGTCATAATTTATTTCCTATTCCGTCGAAGACTAAGGTCAGGTGCCCGGCTTGAGCACGACCTTCGTCCAGCCTGCATCGCGCTCGTCGAAATGCTTGTAGGCGTCTGGTGCCTGATCGAGCGGCAGTCGGTGCGAGATGATTTGGGCAGGATTGGCCCGGCCTTGCTCGATAAGCTTCATCAGTCTCCGGTTGTAGTGCTTTACATTGCACTGGCCGGTGCCGATCTTCTGGCCCTTGAACCAGAAGTTGCCGAAGTCGAACGCCATCTTGCCTTCCTTCTGGAGATCGTCGGGCGCGTTCGGGTCCTCCGGAATGAACACGCCGACGACGCCGATTCCGCCGGTGGCCTTCGTGCTTTTGACGAGGCAGTTCATCGTGTAATTGCTGCGCTCCTTGCCGTGGCGATCGCAACACTGATACCCGACCGCCTCGACCCCCCGGTCGGTCCCGAGGCCGCCAGTCGCGTCAAGGATCTGCTGGGCGGGATCGCCCTTGCGCATATCGATCGGAATAGCGCCCATCGCCTCGGCCAGTTTCAGACGGTCATCGTGAGAATCGACGACAAAGATCTGAGAGGCGCCGCGGATTTCGGCCGAGTGCGCGGCCATTAGACCGACCGGACCGGCGCCGTAGATCGCAATGCTTTCGCCAGGCAGGAAACCCGACAGTTCGACGCCATGCCAACCGGTGGGGAAGATGTCGGAGAGCATGACATAGTCATCCTCCTTATCCTCAGCGCCCTCAGGCAGCTTCAGACAATTGAAGTCCGCATAAGGAACACGCATCAACTCGGCCTGACCACCTTGCCACGGACCCATCTCGGCAAAGCCGTACGCTGCGCCGGCGGTTCCAGGGTTGGTCGTGAGGCAGAATCCCGTCAAACCGCGTTCGCAATTTTCGCAGAAACCGCAACCGACGTTGAACGGCATGCACACGCGATCGCCCTTCTTGATACGATCTACGGCAGCGCCAACTTCGATGACCTCGCCAAGGTTTTCGTGACCGAAGACCCGGCCCTTTTCGAAGCTGGTACGGCCCTCATACATGTGAAGGTCCGACCCGCAGATATTGGTCGTGGTCAGCCGGATGATAACATCGGTCTGCTTTTCAATCTTGGGATCATCGATGGTACTGACAGAAACATCTTTGGGCCCGTTGTACACGACAGCTTTCACGGATCCTTTCCTTTCGCAGCTCTTCTCAACGCGTCATCAAATCGAGGCCTTGCTGATGATCCGGTCCATCGCAGCGGCGGAGGACATCGCACCCTTCCAAGTCATCTCAGTTTCCTGAACCTTGTGCTACCTGAGAGGTTCCTTCCCGTGGGCTATCCTGGGATCGATTCACGGCGGTTTTCTGAATAACTGGGCCAGAATGGCCGAATAACGCTCTAAACGGAGGCGACCCGCGCCGCGCGAGAGAGGCGCGCCCGCCGCCGTCGACTGAACCGCCTTCGACTAAGCGGGCACCGCCGCGCCCGGCACCGCGCTCCAAGGCTCAGCCGCGCGCGAACGCCTGCGCCGCCGCCTCGGCCACGCCCTGGTCTTGCTTGCCGGTGCCGCCCGACACGCGTACCGCGCCGATCACCGTCTCGCCCTCCTTTATCGGCACGCCCCCGGCGAAGATCATCACCTTGCCGTCGTTGGAGGCATGGATGCCGTAGAAGTCGGCGCCCGGCTGGGCGAGGTTCGCCAGCGCCTTGGTCTCGACGTCGAACGCGCGCGCCGTCCACGCCTTGCCGATCGCGATGTCGACGCTGCCGCGCCACGCATCGTCCATCCGCGCGAACGCTAGGAGGCAGCCGCCCGCGTCCACCACCGCGATGTTCATCGGGTTGCCGATCCGCTCGGCCTCCGCGATCCCCGCATCGATGATCGTCCGCGCGTCGTTCAGGTCGAGCGTCTGGGTGGTGCGCATGGAGTATCTCCGTGGCCGGTTCGGGGAAAGCCGCTCAACGCACGCCGCCGCGCCCGGGCCCCCCACGCGGGCGATGAGAGCGACGCGCTAGGGTGCCGACCGCTCGGCTATTTCGCGGCCAGCAGGGTGAACTTGTGAATCTGCGGCGGTTCAGAAAACAGTTCTTCTGCCTTGTCCATCAGTGCGGCGGCAACCTTGCCGTCGAGATGGGCCTGCCGATCCTCCTCTGTGTCGAACGTATCGAAGATCGCGTACGCACCGGAACCTTCCTCGATCGCATACCAGGTCAGAGTGCCCGGCTCAGCTTGAACGAGCGGCAATGCCGAGGTCAGGAAATCGGCGACATCGCGCTCTTTTCCGGGCTTGGCCTTCAGTGGTACATACAGGGCAAGTTTGGGCATAATTGACTCCTCAAGTGAAACGGACAGATATCAGTCAGCAAAGTAACGGACGCGCGGACCGGGACGTTCCCCATTGGACGGAGCACACGCGGCCCCGCCTCCTCGTCGAAATCAGAACTCCTGTGCGGTCGGCCGGATGACGATCGCGTTGATGTCGACGTCATCAGGCTGTTCGACAGCGAACGCGATAGCACGCGCCACCGATGCCGTCGGGATGGCCTGCTTGTAGAAGTCCAGCACCGTCTCGGCAGCCGTGCCGGATGTCGTGAACTTCAGATCGCTTTCGACAGCTCCAGGCTCGATTGACGTGACCCGGACCTTTTCCCCCACCTCGTGGCGCAAGCCCTCGCTGATCGCGCTGACGGCGAACTTGGTGCCGGAGTAGACCGTGCCGCCCGGTGCGAAGACCTTGATGCCCGCAACCGAGCTCAAGTTGATGATGTGACCGCTGCCCTGCTCGAGAAAACCGGGAAGGGCCGCCGCGATGCCGTAAAGCGTACCCTTCAGATTGACGTCGATCATCTGGTCCCACTCGTCAGTGTTGACCTCGGCCATCGGACGGATCGGCATCAGCCCGGCATTGTTGATCAGCACGTCGAGGCGGCCGAAGTCAGCAATGATTGCGGCAACGACGGACTGGACCGCCGATTTGTCGGTCACGTCCAGCGCGTAGCTACGTGCCGTGCCGCCAGTTGCGGCGATGTCCGCGACGACCTCGTCGAGCTTGTCCTTGCGCCGCGCGGCGATGGCCACCTTGGCGCCCCGTTCCGCGAGAAGACGCGCGGTTTCCGCGCCGATGCCGCTGCTGCCGCCGGTAATGAGAACGACCTTGCCTTCGATACCCTTTGTCATGTCTGTATTCCTTCAAGTCAGTTGTTGATTTTTCGCCGGATCGCGGCCCGCGCGAGCCTGCCCGGGCTGATGGGGTCACCGCGAGCGCAAGAGGACGGGCCCGGCGCCCACCCGGATGCGGAGCAGCTCGTAAGGCTTGCGGCGCAAATCCCGCCCGCCGTGGAAGCCGGGTTGGCGGTGGAGCTGGTTGGCGGTGAAGTAGAGATAGCCGCCGGTGCCGATCGACAGTGTGTCGGGCCAGCTGATGCGGGGGTCGCTCACCACCGTCGTCCAGCGGCCCTGGTCGAGCACGCGGATCGCGTTGTTCTCGTAATCGCCGGCGAACACGCGGCCCCGGTCGTCTTCGGCAATCCCGTCCGAGGCGCCTTTGCGCCCCAGGCTGCGGACCGCGCGGCCCAACTCCTCCTCGGACACCGCGGGATCGCGCAGCATCGCCGTGGGCACCGCGTGCAGCGTGCGGCCCGACAGTGGACCGTAATACAGCAGGCTGCCGTCGGCGCTGAGCGCAATCGCGTCGCTTGCGATCGCGACCGGCGTCGCGGGGCCGTCGGCCGGGCGGTTCATGAGCACCGCGCCGTCGACAACCGGGGTGAAGCCGGGCTCCGGGTTGGTCGTCGCATGGTTCGACAGGCGCCGGATCGCACGCCCGCTGGCGATATCGACGACGATGATGCCGCCGACACCAGCGTTGCTGCTGTCGGTGATGTAGGCGACGCCTTCGGCGCCCTGACGCAGATCGAAGCGCACGTCGTTGAGGTAGGTCGTGGGCAGCACCACGCTGGGCGGCAGGACGATCGTCTTCACCACCCGGTCGGTCGCAAGATCGATCGCCACCAGTTTTGCACCGCCGGCCTGCGGCTGAGAGAAATTGGGAGCAGCCGTGTCGAGCACCCACAAGCGATTGGCGCCGTCAGCCACCACGCTCTGCACCGAGATGAAATGCCCCGCCGGGTCGGCCGGATCGGGCCGGTTGGTCGCGGCATCGGGATAAGGCACCGCCTTGCCGTCGACCAGTTCGGCAACCGTGAACGGCGCGTTGTCGCCCCATTGCGGAAAGTTGACGAAGATGCGCCCGTTGGGGGCGATGGTCACGCCCGTCGGCATCGCGCCATCGAAGGTCGCGACCTGTTCGATTTGCGGCGCGGATGCACCGTCGCGAGTGGTCGCGCAGGCGGTAAGCGAGAGGGCAGCGCCCGCGGCAAGAAGCAGTTTGACGGAGATTTTCATGGCGTCATTTCCTTGAGAATGCGGCCCACTTCGTGAGGCTCGGACCGGAAATATTGCGGGGGCGCCTTGACCGATGCACCAAGCGCGGCGGCGGCGTGCCAGGCCCAACGCGGATCCCACAGCGCAGCGCGGGCAATCGCTATGGCGTCGGCATGCCCGTCTTCTAGGATGCGCTCCGCCTGGTGCGAATCGGTGATCAAGCCGACAGCGATCACAGGCATAGCGACCGCGTCCTTGACCGTGCGGGCCAGCGGTACCTGATAGCCGGGGCCGACCGGGATCTGCTGGCGCGGGTCGAGCCCGCCGCCGGAGACGTGGATCGCCGCGCAACCGCGCCGCTCCAGTTCCTGCGCAAACCTTGCGGTTTCTTCCGCTGTCCAGCCGCCTTCAACCCAGTCAGTCCCGGAAACGCGAACGGTCACCGGGCGGTCGGCCGGAAGCGATTCGCGCACGGCATCGAACACTTCCAGCGGGAACCGCATCCGGTTGTCGAGGCTGCCGCCGTATTCGTCGCCGCGCCGGTTGGAGATCGGCGAAAGAAACTCGTGAAGCAGATAGCCATGCGCGGCGTGGATCTGGACGGCTTCGATGCCGAGCCTGCCGGCGCGCCGGGCGGCATCCGCGAACGCCTCCCGGATGCGGGCAAGCCCTGACTTGTCCAGTTCGACAGGGGGATGGTCGTCCGGAGCGAAGGGAATGGCGCTGGGTGCCACGGTCTGCCAGCCATTCTCCGTATCGGGGGGAAGCTGCGCTCCGCCGTGCCACGGCTTGGCGCTGCTCGCCTTGCGGCCGGCATGGGCCAGCTGGATGACGAGCGGCATGTCCGACCACTGACGGACGCTTTCTAGCACGCTTCGCATCGCCGCTTCGGTACGGTCATCGTACAGGCCGACGTCACCGTAGGTGATGCGACCTTCGGGGCTGACAGCGGTCGCCTCTATCGTCAGCGCGCCCGCGCCCGACAGCGCCAACTGGCCGAGATGCATCCGGTGCCAATCGGTCATCGCGCCGTCCTCGGCAGAATACTGGCACATCGGCGCGATAACGATGCGGTTGGCAAGCCGCAGCCCCGCGACCTCGAGCGGTTCGAACAGGCGCGCCATCACCATGCGCCCGTGTTGGGCATGGAGGCCCAGGGTTCGGCCGGGGCCATGTGTTCGCCTTTTTGGAGCAGTTCGATCGAGATCCCGTCCGGCGAGCGGACGAACGCCATGTATCCGTCGCGCGGGGGGCGATTGATCGTCACGCCGCCCGCTTGCAGCCGCGCGCACGTCTCGTAGATGTCGTCGACCCCGTAGGCGAGATGGCCGAAGTTTCTGCCCCCCGTGTAAGTCTCGGCAGCGCTGCCGTCCTCGGGCGGCCAGTTGTACGTCAGTTCGACCTCGGCATCGCCCTGCTCGCCGTCGCCGCGGAAATCCTCGTCGGCGGCAAGGTAGATCAGCGTGTAACGCCCGGCCTGGTTCTCCATGCGCCGGGTCTCCTTGAGACTCAGCAGCGTGAAGAACCGGATCGCTGCCTCGGGATCGGCGACGCGCAGCATGGTGTGGAGATAGCGCATGATCAGGCGACCTTGTCCTTGAGGGCTTCCATCACGAGCTCTGCGGTGAGGGTAGCGCTGGCGGGGTTCTGGCCGGTCACCAGATTGCCGTCGCGCAGGGCGAAGGGGGCAAAATCGGGGCCGCCCTCGTGCTTGCCGCCGAGTTCCTTGAGACGCGTTTCGAGGAGGAACGGCACCGCCTGATCGAGACCGACCGCGCGTTCCTCGCTGTCCGTGAAGCCCGCGACACGGCGGCCGGCGACGAAGGGCGTGCCATCGGCCTTCTTCGCCGAGACCAGCCCTGCCGGTCCATGGCAGACGGCGGCGACGATCTTGCCTTCGCGGTCGAAGCGTTCGACCAGGCGGGCCAGTTCGTCACTGACGGGGTAATCGAACATGGTGCCGTGGCCGCCCGGCAGGAACAGCGCGTCGTAGCCGGCGGGATCGATGCTTGTGAATACAAGGGTGCTGGCAACCTCGGCCTTCAGGGCCTCGTCCTTCAGATAGCGCTCGACCGAAGCGTCGTTCTCGCCGTCGGCGTTGACGCTACGCTGGTCGACGGGGATGGCGCCACCCTTGATCGAGGCCAGCGTAACCTCGGCGCCCGCATCGCGGAACGCATAGTACGGGGTGGTAAGTTCCTCGAGCCAGACGCCCGTCGGTTCGGTGCCGGGAGTCATGCGGTCGGCGGAGGTGGCCACCATGAGAATGCGGGTCATCGTCAGTTGTCCTTTTCTAGTGATGTCGGGAACACGAGCAAACGCACCCGCCGGCGCCGCGCCCGCCACCAGGACAGCGGTGAGGGCTTGGAGCAATTGGCGGCGATTTTGCTTCGATCGTTCCTTTCGGCGGCTTAGATACGCAGGGAACGGCATCATGAAATCCAGCGAGAATGGCGGACGGCCATAAATCCGGTTATGGAACCGGAATGTCCCTCCTGCAGTTGCGCACCTTCGTCGAAGTCTACCGCCGTCGTTCACTGAGCGAGGCGGCCCGGGCAATCGGCATCACCCAACCGGCTGCGTCGCAGCACATCGCATCGCTCGAGGCGCAATTGGGCCGTCCCTTGTTCGATCGCCATTCGCGGGGTGTTCGACCAACAGCGATTGCCGACGATCTCGCGGCTTCGATCGGAAGCAGCCTCGACACGGCGGAATCGGCACTGGCCAGCGCGCGGGCACGATCGTCGCGCATCTCGGGCACGGTCCACATCGCCGCGCCGTCGGACCTACTGGGAGAGATGATCGCGCCCCGACTGGCGCCGCTGCTGGATGCGGGGCTAGACCTGCGCCTGCATATCGGCGGGCGCGAGGCGCTCTATGCCTTGCTGCTCGAAGACAAGGTGCACCTAGCCGTCACCGCCTCGCAGCCCGAAGATCCGCGGTTGGCCTTTCATGCGCTGGGCGAAGAGCACCTGCGCGCCGTAGCCTCGCCCGCCGTGGCCATGCGGATTGCCGAATTGCCGCTTGCCGACGGGCTCAACCGGACGGCCCACCTCGCCTACGACCTCGACCGACCGCTGCTGCGTACCTGGCTCCATGCAAACCAGATCGAGCTGACGAGCCAGCCCGCGTTGACCGCGCCCGATCTGAGGGTGCTACGGTCGGGATTGTGCGCGGGTCTCGGCTGGACGGTGATGCCCGGCTATCTCACCCGCAGCGAACGCGCTGCCTGCACGCTGATCGAGATACCTGCCCCGGTCACGGTGCCGCGCAACGCTTACTACCTCGTCTGGGCACGCTCATCGCTGCGACACCCGCGCGTGGCCATGGCTCGGGACGCCCTGATTGCTGCACTCCGAAAATAATGGTGGCCACGCCTGTTGGGCCGTGAGCGCAATGTCGGGTCTGAACCAGTTGAGCGCTGGCGAAACGAATGGCGGCTTTCGGGATCGTCGGCTACAAGGCCGAACGTCCGAATTTAGGGCCCATTGCTGCCAGACGGTTTCACGGCGACCGAGCGGCAGGTTTTGGCAGAAGCTGTCGTTGAAAGCGCGACCGGCGAACGACGCATCTTGGTCGGTTGCCGATGGACTGGTTTCGTCGCCAAATCACGTCAGTCGGCCTTCAGCGAGGTTAGGCGCTACCTGCGCCTCAGGCGCATGACGGCTAAAGGCATCAAGATCAAGGCGCGAGATTTCCGATGGATCATAAAAGCTCAATCGGAGATGGTGTCCGATTGATGAATTCAAAAAATTACATCTCAAAATAACTTTTTCCGTAAATCGGACATGCATGTCCGATTATGGCAAAAATTATAGGAATATTATTTGTAATTCATATGAATTAATTCACGAATAATCGGTGAATTAATAGACGTCCGTAGCCTCGATCAAAAACTTAACATTGTCATATTTTATCAATTAATTGCATTTCGTGGTATGATCTTTTCGATTTTACCATCTAATAGAACGCAATGGCCAAGCAAGCGAGAGCGAGTGCGGGCAGTGGAATTATCGGCCCGTCGATGCCCATCCGTCGCGGTCGGGTGGGCGGTCAACTCGGTGGGCTTGGTGTGCGGAACCTATGAGTTCGGATGTATTGCGGGAGAGCTGGGCAAACGTCTCTCCGACACTGAGCCCAGAGTTTTCTAGTGCGATCGCCGACTTGGTCGTGTCAAAACTCGATGGCTTGAAAGACTTCATCTGCTTCCTAACCTCCCGAAAAGATGCAAGTAGCACGAGAGTTCTGGCAGCGATGCAAGGCAACACAAATGCCTTGGACGATACTTCGGTGCAGGCTTACTCGCTCGCATTTCATCAAGCCGCTAGTCAATGGATTGCCAACGGCCTCCATCCGACCGACACACAATCTGCGATAACTCGGCGCTCCATGATCGCCATCGGTTGCACGGCCCTCCGGCGCCTGTCTCAATCAGGGGTTTCCTGCATACCTTACATAGCCGATGGTCAATTGCGCGTACCGGCATATAGGCCTGGTGATGATGAAGGGTATCGGCCCTTAGGCGAAGCAGCGTGGTGCGAACTAAAAGACATCCCGCCGGAAGGCCGAAATAAAATTGCGCTTGAATTGCTTAGGGAAGAATATATTCGCATTTTAGAGTTTTACTTCAAACTATTCGACTACGGCCAGAAAATACTTGCGGATGAAGAGTTTTATTCTCGTTCCAAGGAAGGCGCTGATCTCATCAGGACTGCCCTACAAATGTCGCTCAATTTGCATTGGCAAAATGGTGCATATTCTATCCCCAACGAGCGAAACTCCCCAGGAGTATCATCGCACTTCCGAAATAAAATGGTACCTGAGCTCCGCTCTCGCGGATTGTGGATGAGAGAGGCAGAAGTCGATCTCAACGAATTCGGGGTGAAAGACAAGTATTTAGTTCGTAGGCTCCTTCACGCTTGCCTTGGCCCCCCGTTGGCATCCGTGTCAGCAGCAATGGGATTTTTCGCTTGCGAAACATACTGGAACAAGCAGCCGATAATAGATCTTCCAGCTGATCCACTTTTGTTCAAGTCATCCGATAATTGGTATATCGGAACAGATAATTTTTTGGTCAGCTTCAAGTCTAGGCGTAATGCTCATGTTTATGCCTATATTTCAGAAGGAGATGAATCTTCAGATAAAAAGCTAGAAGTGGCGCGAGAAATTTATAGGGAGACGGTTCAAGATTATGATCCCGATCAAAACAATGATGGTCATGCGATTATAAGAAGCCCTGCTTCATCAGGGGGCATGAACTTAGCATTTGTACTCAACAAGTTTGCGTATATGCGGCAGGTTTTGCTGGATCGCCACAAAGATATTGGTGGCATCGTGCATCCGGATTCGGGATCGTTCTGGCTAGCGATAAACAATGTGGGTCAAGTCATCCCGCCTCGTGGATTTACGGGATCCACTCTCGAACGTCAGAAAGATTATGGTCTGGCATCTCTCGCTTCACGCTCAGAATGCACCTATCCTGCAATCCGGATTACAGGCCTACAACTAACGCTAGGAGAGCTTTCTACGGTCTCTAACGTCAGGGCCATTGCACAGCACAACGGTTACGGCGTCTTGATGCCGCACTATCTGAACAGCAGCATCGTAAATGCGAAACTCGATGCCGCTATCAGAGATTTTCAGTACGGCATTGAGGCGATCGTAAATCGATCGCGGACACTGGCATCCCTCTCGCTGCACCTTGATAGGTCAAGCGAGGAACTGATGAAGTCCTACCAATTCACAAAAGAAAGCGGTCTTTTCGCTGCTCTCGGACTTGAGCCCCAACGACCATCTCCCGATGGGATTACTTTGTCATTCGTGCCAAGTCAGGCCAATCTGGAGGAGCTCTTTTTAGCTCATTGGGCGCTTACGAAGGAACGTGCTGAGACGCGTAATCTTCCTCAGTTCACCGTCCTCCACCTCCCTGCGCTCGGTATCGTCAAAGCAATTGGACGGCAGGTCTGCGCGAAAGGTCTTTCTAAATTTTACTGGAAAGCAGCGAGGGCAGCGGCAGCCAAGCTTCGGAATAAGGCGATTTCCCTCCCATTTATTGATGAGATTTAGGTCATGAACCTACGAGACAAGCACGATAAGATTATGCAAGGTTATGAGGAGGCTCCTCCTTGGTTGCTGTCTTCAGCTCTGAATCGCCCTAAGGGAAAGCCAAAGCGCGACGGGCAGCCTTCCTTGCTTCACGATTGTTGGGTCGTGACCGATGCACATGTTACAAAAGGTCGACCCGCCGAATACACCTTTGATTTTTCTGCTCCAGTTATGCCAGGGAAAATCCCGCTGAGCGACTATATAGATGATCTAATTACATCGAAAATTATCGTGGTGGAGACAATGTTCGGAAGAGGAATACTTCCGGGAAGAGGGCCAAAATCGGCGCTTAATCTGTTAACAAACTATGCCGGTTTCGTCAGGTGGCGCCTTGATGAAGGACTGGTCTACAATCAGGATATAACGCCAAGAGTTCTTGAGCGCTATTTCGATCGTTATGCTCGGGAGGGACAGTTTGGCCTGATTTCTCTGGAACCAAGGATCGAACAGTATTTGCGCCGAGTGGCAGACGGTCTTCCGATCCCTGGAAAGGTCGTATGTTCCCCGTCAGCGCCAATGGCACAGATTTGAGGTTGTGATTTGAGGAGGGTTGGGTCTTCGTCGCAGTGACGAAGGAACGAAGATGAAGACCCAACCCTCCTTGAAAAAATCGC
>JAJZQN010000073.1 GCA_021847605.1 Pseudomonadota bacterium
CGCCTCTGGACGAATCCAGAGGCGTCAGTGGTGCCCAGAAGAGGACTCGAACCTCCACGACCTTGCGATCGCCAGCACCTGAAGCTGGTGCGTCTACCAATTCCGCCATCTGGGCACGGGGTAGGAGCGCGCAACTAGCCGCTGGCCGGAGGGCTGTCAACGCATCTTCGCATTATTTTTATGACGTTGGAAAATAGGGCGTCTATGGCGCAGGGAATTCGCGCATCAGGAGCAAGGTATCGACCATGGCAGATCAGGCACCATCCCGCTTTGCGCGGCCGGACGGGTTGCAACTCGCCTATCGGCTGACGCCGGGGCACGGGCCGACCATAATCTTCTTGCCCGGCTATATGTCGGACATGGAAGGCAGCAAGGCCGTCGCGCTGGAGGCGTGGGCGAAGGCGAACGGGCGGGCGATGCTGCGGATGGACTATGCCGGCAACGGCGCAAGCGAAGGCCGGTTTGCAGACGGCACGCTGGCAAGCTGGCGCGATGACGCGATGATGCTGATGGATGCGTTGACGCAGGGACCGGCCTTGCTGGTGGGATCATCCATGGGTGGATGGCTGGCGCTGCTGGTTGCGCTGGCCCGCCCGGAACGGGTTGCGGGGATTGTGGGCATCGCGGCAGCCCCGGACTTTACCGAATGGGGATTTACCGACGCCGACAAGGCTCTGCTCCACACCGAGGGACGCATTGAAGAACCCACGCCCTATAGCGACCAGCCTTATGTGACGACATTGGCCTTCTGGCAGTCGGGACAGGCGCTGCGGGTGCTGGAAGGCGATGTGGCGATCGGATGCCCCGTGCGGCTGCTTCAGGGGCAGGCAGACCCCGATGTCCCCTGGCAGATCGCCTTGAAACTGGCAGAGCGGCTGCGTTCATGCGATGTGCAGACGCTGTTGATTAAGGACGGCGACCATCGCCTGTCCCGCGACGCGGACATTGATATGCTGATCCGCACCGTCGCAACCCTTCTGGACCAAATCTGATGCCCTTTTTCCTGCCTTTGCTCCTTCAGGCCTATGATCCCGAAATCGAGGCGGTGATGAATCGATCCCGCAGGGAGAAGCAGGAAGAACGCGCCGCCGCAGCGCAGAGCGTGGCGGCCCAGAAAGCCGCGCCACAACCGCGGGCGGACGGAAAAATTCCGATACCCGAAAAATTTGCGAAACCCTTTCAGGCCTGCCTGGATGCGGTGGGTGAATCGACCGAAGCCGGCGTGGCCTTTGCGGAAAAATGGCGGATCGACGGCGGCAGTTTTTATGCCCGCAATTGCATGGGCTTTGCCCTGTCGCAGGCCGAGCGATGGGGCGCAGCGGTCGTCGCGTTCGAGCAGGGCGCGGACGAGGCCGAACGGGGCGGTGAGATTGCCCAGAGCGCGCGACTGTGGGCGCAGGCGGGCAATGCTGCGCTGGCGGGCGGTGACGCGGCGAAAGCACGCAATGATTTCGACGCAGCATTGGCGCGGGGATTGCCCGACGGCCTTGAAAAGGGCGAGGCGCATCTGGACCGGGCGCGGGCGCTGGTCGCGCTGAACGATATGGACGGAGCGCGGCAATCGCTGGACATCGCGTTGATACAGGCGCCGCAGGACCCGCTGGCGTGGTTGTTGTCGGCCACATTAGCACGTCGTTCTGGTGAAATGGCGCTGGCACGGGCGCATATTGCGCGGGCGGTAAAGCTGTCGCCCGACGATGCATCGGTCGCGCTGGAAGAAGGCAATATCGCGATCTTGAGCGATCATGAGGATGTTGCGCGTGTGGCATGGGAGCGGGCCGTCAAACTGGCGGCGGAATCACCCGCGGGAAAGGCTGCGGCCGATAATCTGAGTCGGCTGACCCCAGCAAAGCCAGCGAGTTAAGGTCTGCTCAGCAAGACTTTGTCACGGAACCCCGCCGACAAAAGTCCGTTCGCTTTTTCAGGCGGCGGGCTGCGATGGGAGACTATGACGTGGACAGATTTCTGAAAATTGCGCTTGTAGGATTTGTAGGCGCCGGGCTGATGACGACGACGGCCTGTTCACGCGGGGCAACGCGCGGCGGGTTGATCGGTGGCGCAGGCGGCGCGGTGGTCGGCAGCGCAACGGGCCTGGGTACGACGGAAGGCGCAATAATCGGCGGGACGGCCGGGGCTATCATCGGCGACAATGACAAATGTAGCCGCAAGGATCGTCGTCGCGGTCGGTGCTGAGGCAGGCCTTGCGCCTTTATTTGAGATAGAAGTCGACGGTGGTGACGACGCGCAGCTTTTTATAAGGGGTGTCCCCTGCCCCCTCACCACCATCGCCGTCGCGCGATTCGATCGAAAAATAGCCCTGCGTGGCGCTTTTGATGCCACCGACCCCGGCACCCGAATCCTGCGCGAACTGTTCGGCGGCGGCGCGGGCATCTTTCGTCGCGGCAGCGACCATTGTGGGCTTGAGCGCATTGAGCTTCGTGAAGCTGTAGCGCATGCCAGACCCTTCCTGAAGGGTGACGCCACGCCGGACGAGATCGAATTGCTGGGCGACGGCACGCTGGGCGCGGGCAATGTCGGTGGTGCGCAACAACATGCGCTGGGTAATGGTGATCGTGTTGACGCCATTGTTGAGCCATTGATTGACCCCGGCACCGACCGGCGTGAGGTCGGCAGGCTTGAATCCCAGCCCCGTGAAATAGGCGCGTAATTCGCGGGTATTATTGTCGATCTCGCCGCGCACGGTCGGCAGGTCGAATCCGGTCGCCGAATAGCTGATCGACCAGGTGGCAAGATCGGCCGTCACATCCTTTTCCGCCAAGCCACGCACCGTCACGGAACGATCCGCCGCATGGGCACGGCGCAGGCCGTCACCCAGCAGGTAGCCGCCCGCAACCACGCCCAACGCCAGCATCGCGGCGCCGCCCAGAAGAACCTTGTCCCTAATTTCCAGAGCCATATGCTTTCCCCTTCCGTGCGACGGGATGCGCCCCTATCTTGGCGCCATATCTGACACCCCCAATATGAACCGCCGCTGATGGCGAGGGACGGAGACGAGTTTGCCCAAATATCTGCACACCATGATCCGCGTGACCGACGTGGAAAAGACCAAAGGCTTTTTCGAGTTGCTGGGCCTGACCGAGGTCAAGCGGATGGAAAGCGAGAAGGGCCGTTTCACATTGGTGTTTCTGGCCGCGCCGGGCGACGAGGATGCACAGGTCGAACTGACCTATAACTGGCCGGCGGAAGATGGCAGCCCGGCGGAAATCTATGATGGCGGACGCAATTTCGGTCATCTCGCCTATCGGGTCGAGAATATCTACGACACCTGCCAGCGGCTGATGGACGCGGGGGTGACGATCAACCGCCCGCCGCGCGACGGGCATATGGCGTTCGTGCGGACGCCCGATAATATCTCGATCGAATTGTTGCAGGACGGCCATCTGGAACCGGCCGAACCCTGGGCATCCATGCCCAACACCGGCGTCTGGTAAGGCGATGCTGGAGGTCGTCCGCATTCCGGTGCTGTCGGACAATTATGTCTGGCTGATCCATGACGACGCCAGCGGGGAAACGGTGGCGATCGACCCCGCCGTCGCCGATCCGGTGCTGGAGGCAGCGGCGGCCCGCGGATGGACGATCGACCAGATCTGGAACACGCACTGGCATGGCGACCATGTCGGCGGCAATGCGGGCATCAAGGCGGCGGCGCAGGCATGGGGTGGATGCACCATCACCGGCCCTGCCGCCGAAGCCGACAAGATCGGTACGCTCGACCGGACGGTGGGCGAAGGCGATCAGGTACGGATCGGCGCCCATGTGGCGCGGGTCATGGCTGTCCCTGCCCATACGGCGGGGCATGTCGCCTATCATCTGGCCGGCGAGAAGATGATTTTCGTGGGGGACACCTTGTTCGCCATGGGATGCGGCCGGTTGTTCGAAGGAACGCCGGCGCAGATGTTTTCCAACATGGCCCGGCTGGCGGCATTGCCCGGCGATACCACCGTCTATTGCGCGCATGAATATAGCTTGTCCAACGGCCGCTTTGCCCTGACCGTGGAGCCAGACAACAAGGTGCTGGCCGAGCGGGTAGCGCAGGTCGAAGAGGCGAGAGCGCGGGGGGAAGCCACAGTGCCGACCAGCATCGCGCAGGAGCGCGACACCAATATCTTCATGCGCGCCCGCGACGTGGCGCAACTGGCCGAACGACGCGCGGCGAAGGATGCCGCCTGACGGCATTTACGCTATGATGGCGTCATGGAGTTAAACGGCGGAGAGTGACGATGCGCGCATGGGTAGGAATGGCAGCGCTGCTGCTGGCGGGATGCGTGGGAAATCAGGAGCCACGCCCCCTGACGCCCAAGCAGACGGCTGAACTGGACAAGGCATTGGCCGGCAAGGTCGCGGGCGAAAAGGTCAGTTGCATCAACCGCGAGCCGCAGAGCAACCTGACGGTCATCAGCAATAACGTGCTGCTCTATAAGGTCAGCCGGAAGCTGGTGTACAAGAATGAGCTGATCGGAAGCTGCAACGGCCTGACCTATGGCGACACGATGATCGTGCGCAGTTTCGGGTCGCAGCTATGTCGCGGCGATTTCACCAGCAGCGCCAATTTGATGACCGGGATGATCACCGGCTCCTGCGCGCTGGGCGATTTTACGCCCTATCGCACGCCACCACAGGGCAAATGAAAAGGGCGCCGATCGACGTGACCGGCGCCCTTTTCATATTTCATCCGCTGAGGTCTTTTTCTTAAGCGTCAGACCAGACGGCTCTGCTTGACCGCAGCGGCGATGAAGCCAGCGAACAGCGGGTGCGGATCGAACGGCTTGGACTTCAGTTCCGGGTGGAACTGAACGCCCACGAACCAGGGATGGTCGGGCCGCTCGACGATTTCGGGCAAGGTGCCGTCCGGGGACATACCCGAGAAGATCAGGCCGCCCTTTTCCAGCGGCTCGCGATAGCCAGCATTGACTTCATAGCGGTGACGATGCCGTTCGCTGATTTCATTGGCACCATAGATACCGGCGACGACGCTGTTGCCGGCGAGTTTGGCCGGATAAGCGCCCAGACGCATGGTGCCGCCCAGATCGGTTTCGGCGGTGCGCTTCTGAAGACCTTCCTTGCTCATCCATTCGGTGATGAGGCCGACGACCGGCTCCGACGTTTCGCCAAATTCGGTGGTCGATGCGGCGGCGATGCCAGCGGTATTCCGCGCCCCTTCGATACAGGCCATCTGCATGCCGAGGCAGATGCCGAAGAAAGGCACATTGCGTTCGCGCGCGAACTTGACCGAGGCGATCTTGCCTTCGGACCCGCGCACGCCGAAGCCGCCGGGGACGAGGATACCGTGCATCGGTTCGAGGCTGGCGGCGAGATCCTCACCCTTTTCGAACAGTTCGGCGTCGATCCACTTGACGTTGACCTTCACCCGGTTGGCCATGCCGCCATGGGTGAGCGCTTCATGCAGCGACTTGTAGGCGTCGAGCAGGCCGACATATTTGCCCACCACGCCGATGGTGACTTCACCTTCGGGATTGAGCTGGCGGTCCATGATGTCGGTCCAGCGATCGAGCGTAGGCGCCGGCGCATCGCTGATGCCGAAAGCGCGCAGCACTTCCTCATCCAGGCCTTCGGCGTGATATTGTTCGGGCACCGCATAGATGCTCTTGGCGTCGAGCGCGGGGATGACCGCTTCGGGCCGCACGTTGCAGAACAGTGCGATCTTGCGGCGTTCGCTTTCGGGCAACGGATGCTCGCAACGGCAGAGCAGAATGTCGGGCTGAATGCCCAGCGAGGTCAGTTCGCGTACGCTATGCTGCGTCGGCTTCGTCTTCAGCTCACCGGCGGCCGCGATATAGGGCACCAGCGTCACATGGACGAAGATCGACTGGCCGCGATCGAGGTCATTATGGAGCTGACGAATCGCTTCCATGAAAGGCAGCGATTCGATGTCGCCCACAGTGCCGCCAATTTCGCACAGGACGAAATCGAGGTCGTCGGTTTCGGCCAGGGCAAATGCCTTGATCTCATCCGTGACATGGGGGATCACCTGAACCGTAGCGCCCAGATAATCACCGCGCCGTTCGCGCTGAATGATCGTCTGATAGACGCGGCCCTGCGTCACATTGTCGCTCTGTCGCGCGGAAACGCCCGTAAAGCGTTCATAATGACCAAGGTCGAGGTCGGTTTCGGCCCCGTCGTCGGTCACATAGACTTCGCCATGCTGATAGGGCGACATCGTGCCCGGATCGACGTTGAGATAAGGGTCGAATTTCCGAATGCGGACGCGATAGCCACGCGCTTGCAGCAGCGCTGCAAGGGATGCGGCCATAAGGCCTTTTCCAAGCGAGGAGACCACGCCGCCGGTGATGAATATATACCGCGCCATGGGAGAGGAGGCTTAGCCTTTCGGAACAACAAAGGGCAAGCGCGCAAATCAATGCGCGCTCAAAAAATATCGAAAATTCGATGGACGGTTTAGTTGGCGAGCGGAACCGCGCCGTTCGCCGCAGCACCATTACCGGCCGATTCGGCGGCACCAGCCAGCGGATCGGCATTGCCGGCGGCGGGCGCGGGTGCGCTCTGCGTGGCCGGAGCCTGCTTCACCAGCGAGGTGTCGATGTCGCTCGGAGCATGACGGACCGAAGCGATCACCGCCATGACCACCGACAGCAGCACGAAGATGCTGGCGAGGATCGTGGTGGAACGGGTCAGGAAATCCGCCGCGCCGCGTGCCGACATGAAGCCCGACGGGCTGCCGCCCACGCCAAGGCCGCCACCTTCCGACTTTTGCATCAGGATGACGGTGACAAGCAGAGCGGCGATGATCGCCTGCACGACGAGGAGGAAAGTGAACATGCGACGAGCTTCAGTCCGATGATGGATGCGTTGGCGCGCACATAGCGACGAAGGGGCGCGGGGGCAAGTTTTGCCGCCCCCGCGCTTCCAAGGCAGATCAGGCGGCGGCCGCCATGCGCTGATCGGCCGCTTCGATGATCGGCGCGAATTTGGTGGCGGACAGGCTGGCGCCACCGATCAGGCCACCATCGACATCGGCGATGGCCAGCAGATCGGTCGCATTGTCGCCATTCATGGAGCCGCCGTAGAGAATCCGCATGGCGTCTGCTTCGGCCGCACCGATGCGGCTGGCGAGTGCAGCACGCAGGGCAGCGTGCATCTCGGCCACCGCCTCCATGGTCGGGATACGGCCGGTGCCGATCGCCCAGATGGGTTCATAGGCAATCGCCAGCCAATCGGCCGAAGCACCCTCGGGAAGGGACGCAAGCAACTGGGCTGCGACGACTTCTTCCGCCTGACCGGCGTCCCGTACTTCGAGCGTTTCGCCGACGCAAAGAATGACCTTCATGCCCACGCGATGGGCGGCGGCCGATTTGGCGGCGATGTCGGCATTGGTTTCGCCCCGCGCTTCGCGTCGCTCGCTATGGCCGGTAATGACCCAGGATGCGCCCGCTTCCAACAGCATTTCCGCCGACAGCGAGCCGGTATAGGCGCCGCTGATATCCATATGGCAATTTTGTGCGCCGATGAAGGCAGCGCCGCGCCGTTCGGACCCGGCCATGATGAGCGTCGCGGGCAGGCACAGGCCTACTTCGACCGCGGGATGCGCCGCCGCAACACGGCCGATCGCTTCCACTTCGTCGAGATGCGCCCGCATCCCATTCATCTTCCAGTTGCCGACAACCAGCTTTCGCCTGCTCATCCGACCAAATCTCCTGTGATTATTGCTGCACGCCACCCCGCGTCCGTTTCGCCGCGACCTGCACGCCGCGTCTCCCCGAAACGGGTACAGGGCATCAAAAGCCGATGGACGGCACGCATCCATTTGTCCAGCTTTGTCCGGGTCACACCCCGTCCCACTATGGACAAACAGGCGCTTTGCCCCCTAAAGCGGCCGACAATAGGCCGCTATTCGGACATTTTCATGCTCTCTGTATTTCGCCGCTTCATCCATTCCAAATTCGGCGCGCTGTTCGCGATCCTCTTTCTGGGGGTGATCGCCGCCGCCTTTGTCATGGGCGATTTGAATAATGGCCAGTTTGGCAATGCATTGGGTGGAGGCGGAACAGCGGCCAAGGCGAAGGGATATACGCTGAGCCAGGCCGAATTGCAGGACCGGGTGCAGCGCGTGTTCGAAAATGCGCGGCGTAACAATCCGGGCCTTCAGATCGCGGACTTTTTTGCGCAGGGCGGCGGTACGCAAGTCTATGACCAGCTTGTATCCTCGCTGACGCTCAAGGCGCTGGCCGACGATCAGGGCGTACATATCAGCAAGCGGCTGGTCGATGCACAAATCGCGCAGATCCCTGCTTTTCAGGACGCTGCCGGGAATTTCAGTCAGGATGCGTTTCGTCAGCTGCTGGTTCGCGAACGGTTGACCGAACAATCGCTGCGCGACGATATCAGCCGCGAAATTCTTCAGCGCCAGTTGCTCGGCCCGATCGGTCTGGGCGTCAAGCTCTCCGATTCAATGGTGACGCCCTATGCGTCGCTGTTGCTGGAAGGCCGGCAGGGTACGGTCGCGGCGGTCCCGGCGGTCGCTTTCCTTGATAATAAGGAACCGACCGACGCGCAGCTCAATGATTTCTACAAGAAGAATGCGGCGCGCTACACCATCCCGGAACAGCGCCGTATTCGTTACGCCGTGATCGATGCGAGCCGCTTTGCGCAGGCCGCGCAGCCCTCCGACGCGGAAATCAGCGCCTATTACAGCCAGAACAAGGCTGCTTATGCTGCCAAGCAGAACCGCAGCATCGAACAACTGGTGCTGCCGACGCAGGCCGCCGCCAAGGCCATCGAGACGCAGGTGAAGGGCGGCAAGACTTTGGCCGCCGCAGCGCAGGGCGCTGGCCTTGCCGTATCGACGCAGGCCGATCAGAGCCGTGAGGCGCTGGCCGCATCGGCCGGCAAAGCCCTGGCCGATGCCGTTTATGCCGCCAAGCAGGGTGATCTGACGGCGCCGATTCGTGGTCCGCTGGGCTGGCTGCTGGTGCGCGTGACGGCGATCAACGAAACGCCCGCTCGCCCGATTACCGCTGTGCGCGGCGAAATCGTGGAGACGCTGCGCGCCCAGAAGGAAAAGCAGCTTCTGTCCAGCTTCACCGGCAAGCTCGAAGATCAGGTCGCCGATGGCGGCGCCTTCGACGAAGTGGTCAAGGATAACGGCCTGAAGCTGGAAACCAGCCCGCTGTTGCTGGCAACCGGCAAGCAGGTGGAGGATAGCGCCTATACCGCGCCCGCCGATATTCAGCCGTTGCTGGCGCCCGCCTTTGCCATGAGCGCAGACGATGACGCGCAACTGGTGCCGATTACGGCTGACAAGCGCTATGCCCTGATCGCGCCGGGTGACGTGGTTGCCGCAGCACCGCCGCCGATCGCCAAGGTGAAGAATCTGGTATCAGCCCAGTACAAGCTCAATCAGGGTAATGTGAAGGCAAAGGCGCTGGCCGAACAGATTCAGGCGAAGGTCGCCAAGGGCGCGAAGCTGGCCGACGCCATCGCACAGGCCGGCGTCAAGCTGCCCGCGCCGCAGACGCTGGGCGGTCGCCGCGCGGACATCATGCGCGGTCAGCAGCGTCCTCCCGCCGAAGTCGCCATCCTGTTTTCGATGGCGGCCGGCAGCGTCAAGACGCTGCCCATCGGACAGGATCGTGGCTATTTCGTCGTGCAGCTTAACAAGATCGACCGTGGCGATGCCAAGGGTGAGCCGGAACTGCTGAAACAGGTCAGCACCCAATTGAGCGACGTGGTCGGTCAGGAATATGGCGAGCAATTCGAACGGGCCGCCGAAAAACAGTTGAACGTGCGCCGTAATGCCGGGGCCGTTGCGACGTTGCGTAACGCGCTGTCCGCCAACAACAGCGCCGGAGAATAAGCCGATGACAGAGGGTGGAGACGGTATCGCCGCCGCGCGTGCGGCGCTGGCCCGTGGCGAGTCCGCCCTGATCTGGCGTCGGCAGATTGCCGACACCGACACACCCATTTCCGCAGCGCTCAAATTGTTTGAGCCGGACCGGGGCGACTATCTGCTGGAATCGGTGGAAGGTGGCGCGGTGCGCGGTCGGCACAGCCTGATCGGCCTGGCCCCCGATCTGGTGTTTCGCGCGCAGGGGCAGAAGGCCGAGATCAACCGGCAATGGGCAACCGACCGCGATGCATTCGTTCCCGAAACGGCGGGCGCACTGGATGCGCTGCGCGCGCTGGTTGCCGAATGCCGGGCGGAAATGGACCCGGCGCTGCCCGCCGCGCTCGCCTGCCTCGTCGGCTATTTTGGCTATGAGACGGTAGGACTGGTCGAAAAGCTGCCGCGCCCCGCTCCCAATCCGATCGACGTGCCCGACATGCTGTTCGTGCGGCCGACCGTCATTCTGATTTTCGACCGTCTGGCCGATGCACTTTATCTGGTGGCGCCGGTGTGGAAGGGCAGCTTTACCGATGCCGACGTTGCGATCGAGGCGGCACTGGAAAGGATCGACGCCGCGGCGGCTCGGCTTGCCGCACCTTTGCCCGCTCAGACTGCCCCCGTCGACATTGCCGATGTCGAAGTGACGCCGGTGCTGGAGCCGGGCCGCTATGCGCAGATGGTCGATCGGGCCAAGGACTTTATCGTGGCCGGTGACATATTTCAGGTGGTTCTGGCGCAGCGCTTCACCAGCCCCTTTACCCTGCCGCCCATCGCCCTCTATCGCGCGTTGCGACGGATCAATCCGTCCCCCTTCCTCTACTATCTCGATCTGCCCGGCTTTGCCCTGATCGGATCGTCCCCCGAAATATTGGTGCGCGCGCGTAACGGCGAAGTGACGATACGTCCGATCGCCGGCACGCGGCCGCGCGGCAAGAGCGCCGTCGAGGATGCCGCCAATCGCGAGAGCCTGCTGGCCGATCCGAAGGAGCGGGCCGAGCATCTGATGCTGCTGGATCTGGGCCGCAACGATGTCGGCCGGGTGGCAGCTGCCGGAACTGTCACAGTCACGGAAAGCTATAGCGTCGAATTTTACAGCCATGTCATGCATATCGTGTCGAACGTGGTCGGAAGGCTGGCGCCCAATAAGGATGCCATCGATGCCTTGTTCGCCGGTTTCCCGGCAGGCACCGTATCGGGTGCGCCCAAGGTGCGCGCCTGCGAGATCATTGCCGAACTGGAACCGGAAACGCGCGGCGCCTATGCAGGCGGCGTTGGCTATTTCGGTCCCGACGGCAATATGGACAGTTGCATTGTGTTGCGGACTGCCGTCCTGAAAGATGGCGTCATGCATGTGCAGGCAGGCGCTGGCATCGTCGCCGATTCCGATCCTGCCTATGAACAGCGGGAATGCGAAGCCAAGAGTGGCGCTCTGCTGGCTGCGGCGCGGGAGGCCGTTGCGATCGCGCGAGAAGCCGGGTTCGGCCAGTAAAAATTCCCTTGCTGAGCCATATCCGATGAGGTTGCATCGGACTGGCTTTCGCTATCTGTTGCTTTCCTCATTCTATCTGCAGGCGCGCCATCCGGTTGCCCCCCGTTCTGCCTGATCGAGGTGGAGATGGTCACGATGCGCAGCGTTATAATCGGGCGACAAAACGGTCGAGAATAGCCCGCATGCCCCATCGCGAACCGCGCGCAGGAATCGACTATCCTGATCCTCACCTTTCCAGTCCTTCAGCACGCTGATCGAGCGGCCGTCAGCCGTCACGAAAGCCGCAATGTCTATGGCATCGGCCGTCGCATGTTCGCTGAAGCGCCCCTGACCGCGTCCATATATTCGCCGACAATTGAAACTGCCAAGATGGCGGATGGTGCGGATGGGCTTTCCATAGATCCGCCAGGCCGCGGGCTGAACCACATGCCATTCCCATAATTTCAGGGCAGCGATGACGGGGCAAGATGGCGCCACGGAAGCAGGGGCCAGGCGGATGTCCCCCTCTTTGGGATGGAGGTTGAGAGAATCGGCCCGCACGCATTGACCGCTCCCGCTCGGAGGCATCGCATGATAAGCCACACCAGCCCGGTCCAGTAATGCTCGACACTGTGAAGGGTCTTTCGTCAAGGCTGCCAACTTGCGCCCCGTGAAGAGACCGACCGGCTGGGCCAGGTCAATTTTGGTCCATGGCAGATCCTGCGGGCGGTGCCTCAAATAAGCATAGGCTAACAGCGGCAGCGCTACCAGAATGCTGGCGAGGAGCAGGCGATGGGTCAATATATGGATGCGACGCATCCCCTAACCACGCTGCGCCCGCCCTAATGGTTCCGATGTAACGGGATAGCCCAGATGATCGGGGATACAGAGATGCTTTTCACCATCCCGGTTTTCGATCCAGGGGATGATTTTTTCGGCTCTGTTGCAAACATGGGGCACGGCCGCGCGGCGTCACCCAGTTGGGGGATTAGGCAGCATTGGCGAAATGCTTATTGAGCATAATCATGGTTTCGGTCAGGGCCGAGGGTCCAATTCCGAA
>JAJZQN010000029.1 GCA_021847605.1 Pseudomonadota bacterium
ATGCCACCACGTGAGTGGACCATGGCGAAGGCGCAATTTGCCGTGATCTTCGGCGAACGTTTCATCAGAGCCATGGCGGCCTGATGATCAACCGCCCGGCCGCACACGGAAATCCTGACAGTCCCGACGATCTTCTTAAGATCGATGATATCGTATGGGATGACGATTTTCATCAGCTAACATTAATCGAAAAATGTGTTCTATCCTCTGAAGATCGGCGTTTTTTTGATCATAAAGGCGTAGATTGGATAGGCGTTGCACGTGAAATGTCTCGCATATTCCTTTTAAAAAGAATTCGTGGTGCGAGTACCATAGAAATGCAATTTGTTCGCACTGTAACAGCTCGGTACGAGCGGTCGGTTAGAAGGAAATTGAGGGAAATTATTTTATCTTTAGTAATACAGTTTCGATATTCTAAAATTAATATTTTACGGTCTTATTTGAGGATTGCGTTCTTCGGAAGCGGTTTGAAAGGAAGTGATGCCGCTGCTTCAAAGATGTTTGAGATATCTGCTAGTGGATTATCAATTGATCAGGCCGCTAAAATTGCAGCTATGCTGATTTATCCGCGTCCCCTCAATCCAGATAATCTATGGAAATCACGAATTTCTCAAAGGGCTGCTAAAATTCACTCCCTGTACGCTGTCCACAAAGAGAAGTTTGATGAGTTGCGAATTTGACATGCTTCTAATATCTTTGCTGGAATAATGGAGAATTATTCCTTCTGATATTTCATTGCGCTTTCTCTCTACAATATTCAGTATGGACGATGAAATTTTTGTCATAGATATTTGTATTGCTAAAGACATATTTGCTATTTCTTGTATTTCATCCCATGTTGCTGGGATATTTTCTCGTCTTGATAGGCCGTTGAGTCGTCTTCCTAGTTCAACAAATGGGTAATGAAGATCGTCTTCTATTAACTTCGTATATGACCATCCAAGAAGTAATTTGCTTCTATTATATATGGAATATAAATTTCTATTCCATTGTCGGACTGTTTCGATATATTCATTTTGAACACTAGAACGGTCTATTTTTGAATCTGGTTCAAACGAACTCAAAAGTCTGCGTGCAGCGAAGAGGCGGCTAGAGGCGTCATGGTCTATTGCCTGCCAAAGTTCATGAATTGCTTCGTAGTCCCGAACGGCGCCTGCTTGTCGTTGTTGGGTTCTCCATGAAAGTTCTTGCCAAATTCGAGCCAGAAAGCTGCCTGCGATTACAATCGCAAGAGGAGCGATGATCAATTTAAACAGTTCGTAGATCACACTCATCACTCCACAGCCACAGCTTCTAACCCCAACAACGGCGCCAGATACCGCCCGGTAAAGCTGCGCGGTTCCTTCACGACCTTTTCCGGCGTACCTTCCGCGACCACTTCGCCACCTTTCACGCCACCCTCTGGTCCCATATCGATGATCCAGTCGGCGGTTTTGATGACGTCCAGATTATGTTCGATCACGACCACGCTGTTGCCCTGGTCGACCAGCGCGTGGAGGACTTCCAATAGCTTGCGGACGTCCTCGAAATGCAGGCCGGTGGTGGGTTCGTCGAGGATGTAGAGGGTGTTGCCGGTGGCTCTGCGGGATAGTTCCTTGGCGAGTTTGACGCGCTGGGCTTCGCCGCCGCTGAGCGTCGTGGCCTGTTGCCCGACCTTTACATAGCCAAGGCCGACTTCGGCGAGCATCGCCATCTTGTCGCGGATGGGCGGCACGGCCTTGAAGAATTCGACCGCATCCTCGACCGTTATGTCGAGGACGTCGGCGATGGACTTGCCCTTGAACTTCACCTCCAGCGTTTCGCGATTATAGCGGGCGCCGTGGCACACGTCGCATTCGACATAGACGTCGGGCAGGAAGTGCATCTCGATCTTTAGCACGCCGTCGCCCTGACAGGCTTCGCAACGGCCGCCCTTGACGTTGAAGGAGAAGCGGCCGGGCTTGTAGCCGCGCGCCTGTGCTTCGGGCAGCCCCGCGAACCAGTCGCGAATGTTGGTGAAGGCGCCGGTATAGGTGGCCGGGTTCGACCGGGGGGTGCGGCCGATGGGCGACTGGTCGATGTCGATGACCTTGTCGCAATGGTCGAGACCCGTCACCTTGTCATGTGCGCCGGCGACGATGCGGGCACCGTTCAGCGCACGGGCGGACGCGGCATAGAGGGTGTCGATGGTGAAGCTGGACTTGCCCGATCCCGAAACGCCGGTGATACAGGTGAAAGTGCCGAGCGGGATCGACGCGGTGACGCCGCGCAGATTATTGGCGCGGGCATTGTGGACGGTGAGTTTCTTGCCTGATCCCTTGCGGCGCTTGGCCGGGACTTCGATGCGGCGGGTGCCGTTCAGATAGTCGGCGGTCAGGCTTTTCTTGTTTTTCAGAAGCTGGGGCAGGGTGCCTTCCGCGACGATGGTGCCGCCATGGACGCCCGCGCCCGGACCCATATCGACGATATAGTCGGCGGCGCGGATCGCATCTTCATCATGCTCCACGACGATGACGCTGTTGCCCAAGTCACGCAGCCGCTTGAGGGTGACGAGCAGCCGGTCATTGTCCCGCTGATGCAGGCCGATGGACGGTTCGTCGAGGACGTAGAGGACGCCGGACAGGCCGCTGCCGATCTGGGACGCGAGGCGGATGCGCTGGCTCTCGCCGCCCGACAGGGTGCCGGACGTGCGGTCGAGGTTGAGATAGTCGAGGCCGACATTGTTGAGGAAGCCGAGGCGCTCGACAATTTCCTTGAGGATGGCTTTGGCGATCTGATTCTGCTGATCGTTGAGCTTGTCCGGCATGGCGGTGAAGAAGTTGAGTGCGTCCAGCACCGAACGACGGGTGGAGAGGCTGATGTCCTCTCCCGCGATCTTCACGGCCAATGCTTCGGGTTTCAGGCGGGCGCCGTTGCACGTTTCGCACGGCATGGCGGTCTGATATTTGGCCAGCTCCTCGCGCATCCACGCGCTGTCGGTGCTGAGCAGGCGGCGGTTGAGGTTGCCGATGACGCCTTCGAAGGCTTTTTTGACCTCATAGCTTTTCTTGCCGTCCACGAAGCGCAGGGTGACGGGCTTGCCGCCGGTGCCGTGGAGGATGATGAGCTTTACCTCGCCGGGCAGGTCGGCCCACGGGGTTTCGAGGGAGAAGCCGAACTCCTTCGCGAGGCTGCCCAGCACCTGCATATAATAAGGCGAGGGCGGGTTGGATTTGGCCCAGGGGACGACGGCGCCCTTCTTGATGGAAAGCGCTTCGTTGGGGACGACGAGGTCGGGGTCGAACTCCTGCCGCTCGCCAAGGCCGTCGCAGGCGGGACATGCGCCCATCGGGGCGTTGAAGGAGAAGAGGCGCGGCTCAATCTCTGGAATCGTAAAGCCGCTGACCGGGCAGGCGAATTTTTCGGAGAAGACGATGCGGTTGGCGGGGATGCCGGCATTCTTCATTTTCCCGCCCGTCATCCCAGCGGAGGCTGGGATCTCAGGCATTTGTGCGCCGTCGCCTGCGGCCCCAGCCTTCGCTGGGGCGACGGATTTGGTGAGGTCGGCAACTGTGCCGTCGGCCAGATCGACATAGGCGAGGCCGTCGGCGAGTTTGAGCGCCTGTTCGAAACTGTCGGCAAGGCGGGTGGCCATGTCGTCGGTGACGGCGAGGCGATCGACCACGACTTCGATGTCATGCTTATACTTCTTGTCGAGGGCGGGAGCATCCTCGATCCCGTAAATCTCGCCGTCGATGCGGACGCGGGTATAGCCCGCCTTCTGCCATTCGGCCAGCTCCTTGCGATATTCGCCCTTGCGCCCGCGCACCACGGGGGCGAGCAGGTAGAAGCGGGTGCCGTCGGGCAGGAGGGCGACGCGGTCCACCATCTGGCTGACCGTCTGGGCGCTGATGGGCAGGCCGGTGGCGGGGCTGTAGGGGATGCCGACGCGCGCCCAGAGCAGGCGCATATAGTCGTAGATTTCCGTGACTGTGGCGACGGTGGAGCGCGGATTGCGGCTGGTCGTCTTCTGCTCGATGGAGATGGCGGGGCTTAAACCCTCGATATGCTCGACATCGGGCTTCTGCATCATCTCAAGGAACTGGCGCGCATAGGCGGAGAGCGACTCCACATAGCGGCGCTGACCCTCTGCATAGATGGTGTCGAAGGCGAGGGAGGATTTACCCGACCCCGAAAGCCCGGTGATGACGACAAGGCTGTCGCGGGGCAGATCGACGTTCACGCCCTTGAGATTATGTTCACGCGCGCCGCGCACGGATATGTGGGTCAGACTCATGGGGTCGCTTGTTCCAGATTTGTTCTGATGGGGCAAGGGGGCGCAGGGGCCGTTTGCGCCAACATAGGCATGGGCAGGGCGGTGCGCCAGAGTGGCCGAAGGGGCGGGGCGTGGATCGCCATGTCGTTCATCGGTCGGGGGCGGGCGTTGGTCGCGGCGCATGTCGCCGGGCGCGGCGGATGGGCCGGTCATCGAAGCCGGGCTTTGCACGCCGGTTCTTTCGCTATGGTCGTGTCAGGACGAGACAGGGTTCCACCCCGTTAAGCGACGGTTCACCGCTGATGGTGCCGTCTATGGTCCAGATAGTTCAACCCGATCCTGGTGTGCCCGACAGCATCCCGGATACGCCCCCGGCCTTCCCTTGCGCCGGGGGCGTTTTCTATTGGTTCGGCCTGCGGCCCGTCATCATCTGAATGCCGGTCGAACCAAGGGCAGGCTTTTAGGCCGCCAATTCCCCATTGATCGTTGCGATTCGTGCATTCCCGTACGGCAGATGTCGTTCGTGGCGGGGTGTCATGTCGTTGGTCGCGTCGTTCGTCCGCGATGCTGCGCCTTTGGTCGACGCTGGTGTCGTTGGCCGATGACCGGCGTGTCCGGTCGAAGCGGGCAGGCGCGGGGCGGGCAGGCGGCGTAGACAGAATAGGCGAACGGGACAGGGAGCCACCCCAAAAGACCCCCTCTCAAAAGGCTCCTGACCCTTGCGCATCCGGTAGTCCCAAGTCCCCCTCTTGGCGGTGCCGGTTAGGTCCAGATGGCAGGCACAGCCCGATCATCGGACCCGTCACATTCGGCCAGTCAACAGGCACACAGGATTGAGGAGATTTATCATGTTCGTTTCGACCAAGTTCGCCGCCGCCATCGCCACCGTCACCCTGATCGCCGGCGCCGGCACCGCTTCCGCCCAGAGCGAAAGCAGCGCCTTCAAGTCCAACGGCCGCCACACCGCAGTCTATCATGGCGATCTGGACCTGTCGAAGGGCGCGCAGCAGCAGGAACTGCGCCGCCGGATCGCCCGCGCCGCCAGCCGCGTCTGTTCCTCGCAGGATCTGGCCGCGCAGCAGGAATGCCGTAGCGCAACGATCGCCCAGATGCAGGTGCCGGTAAACGCCGCCATCGCCCGCGCCGACACCGGCGAACGCTATGCCGACGCCAGCGTCAAGGAACCCCGCCCGCAGGTCGGCAACTGATTGTCCGACGATAGGCTGTGAAGCGAAAGGCCCGGCGATTGCCGGGCCTTTTTGCGTTAGGGGCGTGCCATGGATGGTGCAGAAAAGCGGGATGCCGGGTCAGGCCCGGCATGACGATGACGGGAATGGCGGGTGGCGAGCAGTTTTTATCGTTCGACACTCGGTGCGGATTGCCCATAAGCGATCGTAAATTCCTCCCCTGCCAAGGGGAGGGGGACCACGAAGTGGTGGAGGGGTGTCCCCCTATCGAGAGGGGGACACCCCTTCGTCTGGCCTTCGGCCATCCACCTCCCCTTCCAGGGGAGGAAGGGCAGGAGGCGAGCATAGTCAGCCCTTGGGAGGAACGTCGTCCTGAACTTGTTTCAGGTTCCATTTATCCAGATTGAGCAATGGATCGGGCTGCTGGATGGATGCTGAAACAAGTTCAGCATGACGTAGTTTGAGCGCCTTAAACCCACCCAAACTAGCCCCGTTCCTATCGCCCAGTCATCGCCCGGGCGTTGGCGAGGAAGGTGCGGCCGATGCGGATTTCGGTGGTGTCGACCAGGGCGGCGAACCAGACGCCGCTGCCGTCGTGGCGCAGGCGGGCGATATGGTCGCGGCGCACGATGTGGGAGCGGTGGAGGCGAACGAACTGCTGGGGGTCGAGCCGTTCCTCCAGACTGCTGATCGTCTGATGCAACAGATAGCTGTGACCACCGACGTGGAGGCGCATATAGTCGCGTTCCGCCTCGATCCGGTCGATCTGATCGGCGGCGATGCGGATGAGTTCGGAGCGGTGCGGCACCCAGAATTCGTCGGCCCATTCCGGCGCCGGTTCATTGGAGACGGCCGGCGCGTCGTCGGGCGACTGATGGCGCAGCGCGGTTTCCACCCTGTCGATGGCGCGGGTCAGCCGATCATGCGCGACGGGTTTGAGCATATAGTCGATGGCGGCAAGATCGAACGCCTCCACCGCGAACCCTTCGAACGCGGTCACGAAGATGACGGCGGGGCGCAGGCCCATGCGGCCGACGGCGCGGGCGACGCCGATGCCGTCGAGCAGGGGCATGGCGATGTCGAGCATGACCAGATCGGGCTTCAGCCCTTCGATCAGGCGGAGCGCCGCTTCGCCATCGGTGGCGGTGCCGACCAGCGCGATGCGCGGTTCGCGCGCGCACAGCATTTGCAGCCTTTCTACCGCCAGCGGCTCATCATCGACAATCATGGTGCGGATGGTCGGTGCAGGCAAAGACATGATTTCAGCAGCCCCGGCGGATGATGGGAAGGGTGACGAGGACCGCAAAGCCGCCGCCGTCGCGCGGACCATAGACGATGGCGCCCTGATCGCCAAAGCGGGCGGCAAGGCGATCGCGCACATTGGCAAGGCCGATGCCGCTGCCTGCGTCGTCGGGGGTGGGCGCCTTGTCGCCATTGTCGGTGACGCAGATATGCATGCGGTCGCCATCGGCTCTGGCGGTGATATGAATTTCGACCGGCTTGGTGGTGCGCGACACGCCATATTTGATCGCGTTTTCGACCAGAGGTTGCAGGATCAGCCCCGGTACGCAGGCGTCGAGCAGGTCGGGCGGGATGTCGATGATCGTGCGCAGCCGATCGGGAAAGCGCACCGCCTCAATATCCAGATAGAGTTTCTGGAGATGCACTTCCTCTTCCAGCGGCACATCGTCCAGCGGATCGCCGGTCAGGCTGGTGCGGTAGAAGTTGGAAAGCGACATGATCATCCGTTCCGCTTCGTCCGGCTGGTTGCGCATGACGAGGGTGGAGAGGGAATTGAGCGTGTTGAACAGGAAATGCGGGTTTACCTGATAACGCAGGGAGCGCAGTTCGGCCTGTTGCGCGGCCCGTTCCAGCCGGGCGGCGCGCCGTTCGGTGCGCAACGCTTCGCTGGCGTAGGAAAGGGCGAGATAGAGCGCGGCCCAGGCGGAGAGGAAGAAATAGCGGTTGCTGCCATCCTCCACGAACTGGAACAGAATGAAGCGATGCTCGCTGGCATATTTGGCGACATCGCCGTCGCCCAGCGCCAGGACACCGACGGGATCATAGATATTATACATATAATAGTTGGCGCCCGCCATCGCGAGGGCGAAGGGGGCGGCCAGCGCAAAGCCGGCGACGATGCGGATGCCCAGCGGCTTACGGTCGAAGCGGCGCAGCGCGAGGTAGAAGATCCACGTGACGACGATGCCGATGATGGTGACGACGGCACGGCGCAGGACGATTTCGATCTGGCCGTCTATCCCTACGGCAATGGCGCGCAGCGACGCCCAGATGGCGTAGAATAACCAGAAACCGAGAATGGAATAGAGCGCCAGCGCCGGGGCAACCCCACGTTCGCCGTCTTCGGGAAGGAATGTCATGGTGCCACTCTATAACGGCGCGCCGCAAATGTCGCCTGAGCGGCGTGTAGCTGGTCGAAGCGGCGTGGGCGTTGGTCGAACGGGGGAACCGGGATAAGGGCATGTCCGTTGATCCTGCACATGCAAAACCGCGAAAGGCGGTGCAGCAGGAGATGGTGATGGAAAAGCGGCCAGGCGATAAAGAGCATGACGGGAAAGAGCATGACAGGGCGCTCGACAAGCAACTGGAAGACAGCATGGATGCGTCGGACCCGCCGTCCAAAACCAAGCCGGGCGATGACGGCGGCCCGGTTCCGTCTTCCGGTTATAAGGGCGATGATTGATGTGGTTGTGGGCGTTGTCCCGCATGGCAGGACGCCCCTGTTCATGATAGGTTGAAGCAGGCGGATCGCCCAGAAGCGGCCGCGCGAGGAAGAGGAGTGAGTGACCCATGCCGACATCCGCAACCCCCGCCATCGAACGCATTGCCCGCGTGCTGGCCGGGCGCCATCTGAGCCTGAACGGCGTGGGCGCCGATCCGCATGCATCGGGTGCGGTGGACGCGGCATGGCGCGACCATCTGGACGATGCCTATGCCATTTTGCACACGCTGCGCGAACCGGATGCCGACATGGCGCAGGCGGGCGATGTAACGGTGTGGCGCAGCATGATCGGCGCAGTGCTGGAACGGCGCGCATCGATCTGACCCGATTTGGTCGCTAATCTGGGTTAATTTGTTAATCTTTACAGTGTCATGATGGCTGGCTAGCAGATGCGGCCATCATGACCGAACCCCATTATAGCGTCACTTTTCGCCATGACATTAAACTGATGGATGTCATGTGGAACCGCTTTTTCGCGCCCGAAGATGTCGAACCCTATGCCGCCGAATGCTGGCGCCGGTTCGAACAGGAGGGGTTCAGGCCCGGCTATCTGCTGCGCATGGACATGCGCGCCAGCGCGGTGCAGCCTCAGGATGCGCTGGCCATGTTCCGCACCCATTTCGACGGTTTTCCCCGCGCCCGGCGGATCGCGGTGGTCACGGCCAGCCAGATCGCGCGGATGCAGGTGAAGCGCGAAATGACGCAGCCCTATATGCGCCTGTTCGATGGCGCGGCCGATGCGCTGGACTGGCTGATGCAGGCGGACGAGGCGGGATAGGCGGGCGCGGGAGCGATCGAGGAGTTCTGATCGGTCGACACTCGGTGCGGATTGCCCATCAGCGATCGTAAATTCCTCCCCTGTAAGGGGAGGGGGACCACGAAGTGGTGGAGGGGTGTCACCCTATCGAGAGGGGGACACCCCTCCGTCTGGCCTTCGGCCATCCACCTCCCCTTCCAGGGGAGGATGGGCCAATAGCGAGCAGAGGCAGACGTTCAATCATCGCCATTCGCATCCTGAAACCCGTCGCTCATCAAGACAGCAGGTCGAACGCAGAATAGCCAAATCCGGTGGTTAGCGGACATTGGCGACAATCGGAAAAACGCTCCACCAAGTTCGCAAAACGCGAACTACGGACTAAAAAGACTTTTTATTCGCCACCACCAATAGGTCGGCCCGATGGATTGCGAAGGCCTGCCGCCTAAGCGTGCGGTGGGTTGATCGGCAAATAGGATATTGAGCATACCCTTGGTTAAACCGTCAGGTATCGGGATACTCTCCGCACCGGACTTCTGCCGCTCATCATCGATGAAAACAGACACTGTAGGCCCGCTTGCCCAAACAACGAGATTTTCCGGAGCCCACTCAATCTCAAGGTCGCCTGACGTTTTCAGGGTAATAGTAGATCGGACAGGAACTTTGAATTCGTCGCACCAAGGCTCAAGCCAAACGAGAAACGCATCCGGTCCCGGATTGGATAAACTCCATTCTTGGTCCGCATCCGTCATCAACGTCAGCATCTCAGATGACGCGAATGTCCGCAACAGGACGAATGTTGCCGAACGATTTTCGCGCATCGTCAGCTTTGGTCGGTTATCTCCTCCGAACCGGACAGTCTCCTTCCACCCCTATCGGCCATCTGCTGACTGAAAACAGCGCCTGTCATCATTCCGTCGCATCAGACTTTTTTCGTGTTGCGCCGCACAAGGAAACATGGTCCCTTGTGAATGGCGGTGGAACAGGCGCTTAAGCGTTCAGTAACCAAGCTGGGCGCATGTTCTGTCGTATCGACTTCAAGTCGGAGGGCAAGACCATGGGTACGAGTGCAAGACCGGCGGATGGAGCCATCACCCTGGCGGAGTTGCGCGAATTTGCGAGCTTCCCGTCAGCCACCCAACGCTATATTCGCCGATCGCTGGACATCGGGCTGCATCGCCGCGACGCGATGAAGCTGTGGTCGCGCGACATGGTGGAGGAAGCCTCCATTCGGGCGCAGGCCCGCATCTATAACCGGCTGGACGAGATCAAGGCACGGGTGCCCGACGACAGCGGTCTGGAACTTGTGGAGCCGTTCATGGCGCCGCTGGTCACGGTGTCGGCCTTCGACCTGGGGCAGGATCGGCTGGGCAGTTTTTCGGCCTATCGTTTCCTCTATGAACGGTTGCTGGGCGCGGGAGCGCGGCCATGGTTGCCGGGTGCCTTTTGCGCGGCGGCGAGCCTGCCGCATCTGCACCCCGAAAAGCGGCGGCTGTTGCTCCAGTCGATCAGCGAAGCGGCGGCGACGGCGGTCGGCTGGTCGAACCGCGAGCCGACTTTCTACCCCGAATGGGTGGAGAAGGTGGATATGAGCAAGGCCAACTGAAGAGGCGGCTGCCCGAACGGGTGGCGGCGGCAAAAAGGCAAAAGGCGTGTCCGGGGGGACGCGCCTTTTCGCGTTTTTGGGACCGGGCATTTCGTGGCACGGTTGGGGCAGCCTTCACAGGGATGAGGGGCTATGCGACGATGGGCCGATGACGGGTCCGCTCCTTCGCCATCTCGCGATCCTGATCGTCGCCGCAGTCTATTGGCAGTCCGTGTGCCTGTTTTCCGGCAGAAACGAGCCATGGGACGCGCCGCTTTACTGGACGGTCGCCTATCCGATGTCGATGCTGTTGGCGGCGATGGCGGGATGGGTGTTGAAGCGCAAAGGGTGGATGGCGGGTTTCGTCGTCACTCTGGCCCAACTTCCCATCATGATGATCAACGCGGAATCGGGGCCATTATGGGTGGTCGGCCTGATCTATCTGAGCGTGCTGGCGATTCCCGTGGCGGCTGTTTCGGCGTTGGCCGGAAGGCTGGCCTTAAAGGCTTCATAAAAATGCCGCCGGACGGGGAAGCGTCCGGCGGCATTTCCGTTTGGTGCGTTGGGCTTCCATCCTGCGCACCGGCTATGAAAGGGAAAGGTCAGACGCGCTCGACCGCCAGCGCGAGGCCCATGCCGACGCCGATGCACAGCGTGGCGATGCCGCGTTTGCCGCCGGTCTTTTCGAGGTGATGGACCAACGTCATGGCGATGCGCGCGCCCGACATGCCGAGCGGGTGGCCAAGCGCAATGGCGCCGCCATTGGGGTTCACATGGGGCGCATCGTCGGACAGGCCAAGGCCGCGCATGACGGCGATGCCCTGACTGGCGAAGGCTTCGTTGAGTTCGATCGCGTCGAAATCGCCGATGGTCATGCCAAGGCGGGCGAGCAGTTTCTGCGTGGCGGGCAGCGGGCCGATGCCCATGACGCGGGGTTCCACGCCGACCGACGCCATGCCGAGGATGCGGGCGCGGGGGGTGAGGCCGTTGGTTTTCGCGGCGGCTTCGCTGGCGATGATCATGGCGGCGGCGCCGTCATTGATGCCCGATGCATTGCCGGCCGTGACGGTGCCGTCGGGGAAGAGGGCGCGCAGCTTGCTCAGCGTTTCCAGGCTGGTGTCGGCGCGGGGATGTTCGTCGACCGAAACTTCGATCGTTTCGCCGCGCTTCCGGCCCGGAACGGTGACGGGGATGATTTCTTCGGCAAAGAAACCATTGGTCTGGGCCGCGGCGGCGCGCTGCTGGCTGCGCAGGGCGAAGGCGTCCTGATCGGCGCGGCTGATGCCATAATCCTGCGCGACATTCTCGCCGGTGCGGGGCATGGTTTCGGTGCCGTAGAGGGCGTCGAGCGCGGGATTGACGAAACGCCAGCCCATGGTCGTGTCCTCAATCTTCTGATTGCGGCCGAAGGCGCCGTCCGACTTGCCCATAACGAAGGGGGCGCGGGTCATGCTTTCGACACCGCCGGCGATGGCCATGCTCATTTCGTCGGCGCGGATGGCGCGGGCGGCGGCGCCCACCGCTTCGAGGCCCGAGGCGCACAGGCGGTTGAGGGTGACGCCGGGAACGGTATGGGGGACACCCGCGAGCAGCAGGCTCATGCGGGCGACGTTGCGATTATCCTCGCCCGACTGGTTGGCGCAGCCATAGAAGACTTCCTCGACCAGCGCGGGGTCGAGGCCGGGATTGCGGGCGAGCAGCGCCTTCATCGGGACGGCGCCCAGATCGTCGGCGCGGATGTTGGCGAGGATGCCGCCATAGCGGCCGATGGGGGTGCGGACGGCGTCGCAGATGAAGGCGTCGGTCATGAAATGATCCTTGTTCCTTAAAGCCGCTGTCCTTCCTCTTCGCCCTTTGCGTCGGAAGAAGGAAGCGGGACCCCGGCTCGGGGCCGGGGTGACGATGGGCATGGGGAAGAGGCGGCCTAGGCGGGCTGGGTTTCGGCGGCGTAGGCGAGGGGAACGCCGGTCAGCTTGCGCAGTTCGTCGATGGTGAGGCCATCGACCATCTCCACGACGCTGGCGCCGTCCGGTCCCACGTCGAACACGGCGACGTCGGTATAGATGCGCGACACGCAGCCAAGGCCGGTCAGCGGATAGGTGCAGGCGTCGACCAGCTTGCTCTCCCCCGTTTTGGTGAAGAGGTCCATCATGACGAAGGTCTGCTTGGCGCCGATGGCAAGGTCCATCGCGCCGCCCACGGCCGGGATCGCGCCCGGCGCGCCGGTGTGCCAGTTGGCCAGATCGCCGTTCACCGACACCTGAAACGCGCCCAGCACGCAGATATCGAGGTGGCCGCCGCGCATCATCGCGAAGCTGTCGGCATGGTGGAAGAAGCAGCCGCCCGCGAGCAGGGTGACGGCCTGCTTACCGGCGTTGATCAAATCCCAATCCTCTTCGCCAGCCTCCGGCGCCGGACCCATGCCGAGCAGGCCGTTTTCGCTCTGGAGAAAGACGTCGCGGTCGGCGGCGAGATAGTTGGCGACCTTGGTCGGCAGGCCGATGCCAAGGTTCACATAGGCGCCCTCTGGAATATCCTGGGCTACGCGGGCGGCCATCTGGTCACGGGTCATGCGGTTCATGGCTATTCTCCGGTTCAGGCGGCGAGGGCGTGGTTGGTGACGGACGCGATCTGGACGACGCGCTGAACGAAGATGCCCGGCGTCACGACCACTTCGGGATCGATGGCGCCAAGATCGACGATTTCGCTGACCTGCGCGATGGTGGTGGTGGCCGCCATCGCCATGATCGGGCCGAAATTGCGCGCGGTCTTGCGGAAGGTGAGGTTGCCCCAGCGATCGCCCTGCTGTGCCTTGATCAGGGCGAAATCGGCCTTGATCGGATATTCGAGGACATAATGTTTGCCGTCGATCTCGCGGGTTTCCTTACCCTCGGCAAGCTGCGTGCCATAGCCGGTCGGGGTGAAGATGGCGCCAAGGCCGGCGCCTGCGGCCTGAATACGGGCGGCAAGATTGCCCTGTGGCACCAGTTCCAGTTCGATCTGGCCGGCGCGATAGGCGGCGTCGAAATGATGCGAATCCGACTGGCGCGGGAAGGAGCAGATGATCTTCTTCACCCGGCCCGCCTTGATGAGGGCAGCGACGCCTGCTTCGCCATTGCCGGCATTATTGTTGATGATGGTGAGGTTGCCGACGCCACGTTCGATGAGGGCGTCGATCAACTGGTCGGGCATGCCGGCCGTACCGAAGCCGCCGATCATCACCGATGCGCCATCCTGAATATCCGCGACCGCCTGTGCGGCCGAAGCGATGCTCTTGTCGATCATCTGCGTCGCTACTCCATAATTAGGTGCCGTTTCTGTTCGCCTGCGCAGTGCTTGCGTCAACCGATTATCGGACTATTGTTCGATAATCGGACATAATTCGAAAGGGTGGCGATGGACATGCAGGGCGAGTTGGATCGGCCGGGCGACCCGGAGTTCATGAGTTCGCTGGCACGGGGGCTGGCGGTGATGCGCTGTGTCGCCGAGTCGGGGCGGCCGGTGACGATTGCCGATGTCAGCCGGCGGCTGGGCCTCAGCCGTGCGGCGGTGCGGCGGTGCCTGCATACGCTCAACCTGCTGGGCTATGTCGGGCAGGATGCGCAGGGCTATGTCGTGCGGCGGCAGGCCTTGTCGCTGGGGCATCCCTATCTGTCGCTCAACGCGCTGGCGGCGCGGGCGCAGCCCTTGCTCAACCGGCTGCGCGACATGCTGGGCGAATCCTGTTCGCTGGGGCTGATGGAGGAGGATCACCTGCTCTATGTCGCGCGGGCGGAAACGGCGCGGATCATGTCGATCGGCCTGCGGGTGGGGAGCCGCATTCCGCTTTATCCCACATCGATGGGCCGGGTGCTGCTGGCGGGATGTTCACGCGAGGCGCAGGAGGCCTATCTGGCGCGCACGGAGTTGCGGCCGCTGACCGGGCGGACGGTGACGGACCGGGCGAAATTGCTGGCGATATTTCAGCAGGTCGCGGCGCAGGGCCATGCCGTGATCGACGAGGAACTGGAGGACGGGGTGCGATCGGTTGCGGTCCCGGTGCGCGGGCGTGGTGGCGTGGTGGCGGCGATGAATGTCGGCATGTCGGCCGCGCGCGTGTCGATGCACGAGTTGCATGAGCGGATATTGCCGGCGTTGCGGGAGGCGGCGGCGGAACTGGACGGTTGAACCATCAGCCCGGCAGCCTAAGAGAAGCGGCGATCGACAGAGGAGAAGCGGCGCCATGAACATCCTTATCCTGCCCGGCGATGGCATCGGCCCGGAAATCAGCGTGGCGACGGTGGCGGTGCTGCGCGCGGTGGATGCGCAGATGGGGCTGGGACTGGTGCTGGAAGAGATGGAGGTCGGGCTGGCGGCGCTGGCGAAGACCGGATCGACCTGCCCCGACGCGGTGCTGGCGCGGATACCGCAGGTCGATGGCGTGATATTGGGTCCGGTGTCGCATTATGACTATCCGCCGCGCGCACAGGGCGGGATCAATCCGTCGGGCGAATTGCGGGTGCGGTTCGAACTGGGCGCCAATATCCGGCCGTGCCGGTCACGCCCGGACCTGTCGATCCTGCGCAAGCCGATGGACCTGATCATCGTGCGCGAGGCGACCGAGGGCTTTTATGCCGACCGCAATATGGTGAGCGGGGCGGGTGAGTTCATGCCCGATGCCGACACCGCGCTGTCGCTGCGCAAGATCAGCGCGAAAGCGTGCCGCCGGGTGGCGCATGCCGCGTTCGATCTGGCGCGCGGGCGACGCAAGAAAGTCACGGCGGTTCACAAGGCCAATGTGCTGAAGATGACGGACGGGCTGTTCCTGCGCGTCGTGCGCGAGGTTGCGGCCGCCTATCCCGACGTGACGCTGGACGAAGTGATTGTGGACGCGGCGGCCGCATTATTGATCCGTACGCCTGATCGGTTCGACGTGATCGTCACGACCAACATGTTTGGCGACATATTGTCGGACGAGGCATCGGAACTGTCGGGCAGTCTGGGGCTGGGCGGATCGATCAATATGGGCGACGATATCTGCGTGGCGCAGGCGCAGCATGGGTCAGCCCCCGACATTGCCGGGCGCAATGTGGCGAACCCCACCAGCCTGATCCTGTCGGCCGCGATGCTGCTCGACTGGCGCGGGCGGCGGGATGGCAGGGATGCGCTGATCGTGGCGGCGCGGCGGATCGAGGCGGCGGTGGAAAAGGTGCTGGACGACCCGGCGCAGCGCACCCGCGACCTTGGCGGTACGGCGGATTGCGACGCCTATGCGCGGGCGGTGGTGGCGGCGTTGGGGTGAGGCCGGCTTATGCGTGGTCGCGGTTCTGACTTTTCGTCATGCCGGACCTGATCCGGCATCCCGCTTCTTCGAGCAGGATGAAATCGGGTTGAATCACAAATCTCCGTTCGTTTCGAGCGGAGTCGAGAAACGGGGCGCTGATCGTTTCTCGACTTCGCTCGAAACGAACGGATCAATCCAAAATCATCAAACTCTAAAATCATCGCATGAAGAAGCGGGATCCCGGCTCAAGGCCGGGATGACGTTGCAAAAGGCTGCGCCGCTTTTCCCTTCAAATATCGCTGAGCGCTTCGGGGACGGGATAGCCCCAGTCGCGATATTTGCGGGCGACGATCCGCATGAAGGCGAGGAGTTCGGGGGCGTGGTCGCCGACGCGGTGGCTCATGATGATGGGCGAAGTGGCCGGTTCGGCGAGATCGAGATAGCGCACATCGTCGGGGCGGGAGCGGCGGACGGATTCGGGGATGATGGCGACGCCTTCCTCCGCCGCGACCAGGCCGATCGCGATTTGCAGCTCGCGCGCTTCGTAGGTGTTTTTGGGTTCCAGCCCGTTGTCATGAAACAGGGATAGCACGTCGTCGGCATAGCTGGGGCGTGGCTGGCTGGGGTAAAGGATCAGCTTTTCCTGCGCCAGTGTCGAGAGGGCGATGGGGCCGCCATCGCGGCCGAGCGGGCTGCTGAGCGGGACGGCGGCGATCAGCGTTTCGTTGCGCAATATGGTGCGACGGACGAAGGGGTCTTCAAAACGGACGCGGCCCAGACCGACATCGATGCGCCCCTCCTTGAGCGCTGCGATCTGATCCAGCGTGATGCTTTCCACCAGATTCAGTTCGACATCGGGATGTTCGGAGCGGAATTCGCGGATCAGCGTGGGCAGGCGGGCATAGATGGTCGATGCGACGAAGCCGATGGTGAAGCGACGCCGTTCGGTGGCGATGGCAGCGCGCATCATGCCGCGCATATCGTCCATTCGTCGGAGAATCTGAAGCGCCTGCGCGTGAAAGAGCTGGCCCATGGGGGTAAGGGCGAGCGGGCGGCTGGTGCGGTCGATCAGTTCGGCCCCGACCTCTGCCTCCAGCTGTTGAATCGCGCGGCTGAGCGGGGGTTGCGCCATGTTGAGCCGCTCCGCCGCCTTGTTGAAATTGCGCTCGGCAGCGACGGTCACGAAGTAGCGAAGATGGCGCAGATCCACGGTGATACCCTGAAAGTATGGACCCTAGACCGCAATGATCTTTGAGGAATCCTCGCGCAGAGCATAGCTATCTAACAAGGATAGTGAAAGTTAGGATGATGTAAGGGCCATGGCCGCAATCATAGAAATCGATACTTTCATCGTCGATGTGCCGACGATCCGCCCGCATGTGCTGGCCATGGCCACGATGCGCAGCCAGTCGATCGTGCTGGTCCGCCTGCGCGATGCCGATGGCGTCGAGGGGATCGGCGAAGGCACGACCATCGGCGGCATGAGCTATTGCGAGGAAAGCCCCGAAACCATCAAGGTTGCGATCGACACCTATATCGCGCCGATCGTGAAGGCGGCGGGCGATGCCAGCGCGGCTGAGATCATGCGCCGCGTCGCCCTGCATGTATCGGGATGTCACATCGCCAAATGCGCGGTGGAAACCGCGCTGCTGGACCGGATGGGCAAGCGGTTGGGCGTGCCGGTGTCCGAACTGATCGGTGGCGGGCGCGTGCGCGACCGCTTTCCGGTGGCGTGGACGCTGGCCAGCGGCGACACCGGCCGCGACATAGAGGAAGCCGAGCGCGTCATCGGCGAGCGGCGGCACAATATCTTCAAGCTGAAGATCGGCAAGCGTAGTGTGCGCGAGGATGTGGCGCATGTCGCCGCGATCCGCCGGGCCGTGGGCGACCGGGGCAGCGTGCGCGTGGACGTGAACCAGCATTGGGACGAGGCGCAGGCGGACCTGGGCATGAAGTTGCTGGAAGATGCCGGGTGCGATCTGGTCGAACAGCCGGTGGCCAAGTCCAACGTGGCGGCGATGGCGCGGCTGTCGGCCAAGCATGTCATTCCGATCATGGCGGACGAGGCGCTGCATGGCCCTGCCGACGCCTTCACCATCGCAGCGGCGGGTGCAGCGCGCGTATTCGCGGTGAAGATCGCGCAGTCGGGCGGCATCATGCCCGCTTATCACCTGTCGGCGATTGCGCAGGCGGCGGGCGTGGGCCTGTATGGCGGGACCATGCTGGAGGCCGGCGTCGGTACGGCGGCGACGGCGCATCTGTGCGCGTCCATGCCTTCGCTTGCATGGGGGACGGAACTGTTCGGCCCGCTGCTGTTGACCGAAGAAATATTGGCGGAGCCGCTGCGCTACGCCGATTTCCAGATGGAGGTGCCGACCGGGCCGGGTCTGGGCATTGCGCTGGACGAGGACAAGATCAATTTCCACCGCAGGGATCGCGTGACGCCGCGCCTGCATGTCGTGGCGGAGACGGTTTGAAATGCTGTTCAAGGTAGAAATGGACGTCAACATCCCGCTGGGCTTCGATCCCGAAGTGGCAGCGCGATTGAAGGCGGAAGAGAAGGCCCGGTTTCAGGAACTGCAACTGGCCGGCACGTGGCGGCACATTTGGCGTGTGGTGGGACAGTACGCCAATGTCAGCATCTTCGACGTGCCGTCTAACACAGAGCTGCATGACATCCTCATGAGCCTGCCGCTCTATCCCTTCATGACTGTGCGTGTGACCGCTTTGTGCCGTCATCCATCCTCCGCCTATGAGGATGATCGCTGATCAGAACAGAAGAATAGCGGTTTACAAGATTTTTCCGAGGAGAGGTACATTGGACGCGACTTTCGTACAGACACCCGAAATCCAGACCTTGCTGGATCGTGTCGCCGGCGTGGGCTCCGCCGATGGCGACCCGCGCATGAAGGGGATCATCCGCGACCTGATCGAAGGGTTGATGGTGGTGATCGCCAGATATGACGTCAGCGAGGACGAAGTGTGGAATGCCGTCACCTATTTGCAGGGTGCGGCGGGTGCTGGCGAACTGGGCCTGATCATGCCGGGCGTGGGTCTGGAACATTTTCTCGACCTGTTCATGGATGCCAAGGACGCCGAAGCGGGCATGGTCCCCGGCACACCCCGCACCATCGAAGGGCCGCTTTATGTCGAAGGTGCGCCGATCGTGGAGAGCGGCGCGAACCTGACGGTGGACGAGGACGATACCGATACGCTGTATATGACCGGCCGCCTGATCGGCCCGGACGGCGAAGCGGTGACGGACGGGCTGGTCCATGTGTGGCATGCGGATTCGCGGGGTTTCTATTCGCATTTCGACCCGACCCATGAGCAGACGCCGTTCAACAACCGCCGTCGCCTGAAAATCGCGTCGGACGGCAGCTATGCGTTTCAGTCGAAGATGCCGAGCGGGTACAGTGTGCCGCCGGGCGGTGCGTCGGACCGGCTGATGAAAGTGCTGGGCCGCCACGGCAATCGTCCCGCCCATGTCCATTTCTTCATCGAGGCGCCGGGCTATCGCCAATTGACCACGCAGATCAATTTCGGTGACGATCCGTTCGCGGCCGATGATTTCGCATTCGGTACGCGCGAAGGGTTGTTGCCCGTCCCCAATCGTCAGGGAGACAGCGCGCATATCGCGTTCGATTTCCACCTCCAGCGGTCGGACGATGCCGGTGAAGAGGCATTTTCGACCCGCAAGCGGCTGGTGGTGGAACCGGCACCTGAAAAAGAAGACGCCTGAGAGTCGTTCGACAGCCAAGTCCATGACCGGTGCCGCAATGGACGGTCATGGATGGCAGGGATCAGGGGCGTCCTCCGCTTTTTTCAAGCGATACGGCACGTTGGACGAACAGATTGCCCCGATTTTGTTTCTCGGTTTACGCCAAGCCCCTTACATCGCAGCTTCGGTGCCGCCCGCAAAGGGCGGCGATCTGGACTGAAGGAGTTTCCCCTTTGAAAACTGCAATCGTAACCGGCGCCACTTCGGGCATTGGCGAGGCGACCGCGCGAGCGCTGGCAGGGGCGGGATGGCAGGTGATCATCACCGGGCGCCGTGCCGACCGGCTGGAGGCGCTGGCCAAGGATATTGGCGAAGCGGCGCATGCGGCCGTGTTCGACATTCGCGACGAGGCGGCGATGCGCGCGGCGCTGGCCAAGCTGCCCGAGGCGTTCAAGGGGATCGACCTGCTGGTCAATAATGCCGGTCTGGCGCTGGGCACCGCACCAGCGCAGAAGGCGGATCTTGGCCAATGGCGCACCATGATCGACACCAATATTTCCGCGCTGGTGGCGATCACGCATGAAGTGCTGCCCACGCTGATCGAGTGCAAGGGCGGCATCGTCAACATGGCGTCGGTGGCCGGCACCTATCCCTACACCGGCGGGAACGTCTATGGCGGGACCAAGGCGTTCGTGCAGCAATTCTCGCTGAACCTGCGTGCCGACCTGCATGGGACGGGCGTGCGCGTCAGCAGCATCGACCCCGGCATGGTGGAAACCGAATTCACGCTGGTCCGCACCGGCGGCGATCAGGCGGCGTCCGATACGCTCTATGGCGGTGCGACGCCGATGACGGCCGACGATATTGCGCAAACGGTTCTGTGGATCGCGACGTTGCCGCCGCATCTCAACATCAACCGGCTGGAACTGATGCCGGTCAGCCAGTCCTTCGCCGGGTTTCAGGTGGCGCGGGGATAATCCAGACAAGAAGGACAATGCATGCCGTTCACCCCCTCCCATGGTGCCGATATTTACTGGAAGATGGAGGGGGCGGAGGACGCCCCCGCCCTCATTCTGCTGAACAGCATCGGCACGGACATGGACCTGTGGGACGCGGCGTTGCCGATGCTGCGGGCGCGGTTCCGGCTGGTGCGGATCGATACGCGGGGGCATGGCGCCTCCGCCGCGCCCGATGGCGATTACAGCTTGCCCATGCTGGCGAATGATGTGCTGGCGGTTATGGATGCGGCGGGCGTTGCGAAGGCGGTGGTTGCGGGCGTGTCGCTGGGCGGGATGATCGCGATGCAGATGGCGCTGGATGCGCCGGAGCGGGTGAGCGCGCTGGCGCTGGTTTGCACGTCCGCGACGATGGACAGCGCATCCTGGGACGCGCGCATCGCCAAGGTGCGGGGCGAGGGGATGGCGAGCATCGCCGATCTTGCCATGGGGCGTTTCCTGTCGTCTGAATATATCGCTGCGCAACCGGCCATGGCGGCGACGGTGCGGCGTGCGCTGATCGGCATGGCGTCGTCGGGCTATGCCGGATGCGGGGCGGCCATTCGCGACATGGCCATCGCAGAGCGGCTGGGCGAGATTGGCGCGCCGACGCTGGTCGTAACCGGCGGGCGGGATACGTCCACCCCCTATGACGGCCATGGCGAGCATCTGGTCGAGGGGATCGCCGATGCGCAGCATGTGGCGCTGGATGCCGCGCATCTGGCCCCTATCGAGGCGCCGGAGAGGCTGGCGAGCGCGATAATCGGGCTAATCTAGAGTTTGATGATTTTGCATTGATCCGTTCGTTTCGAGCGAAGTCGAGAAACTGCGCGCTGATCGCTTCTCGACTTTGCTCGAAACGAACGGAGATTTGTGATTCAACCGGATTTCATCCTGCTCTAGGCGCCGTTGTAGACAAGGGGGGAGAAGCGCGCCTGGCCTGTCGGAACGGTAGACGGGCTGACCAGAGATAGGACTAAATCTGACAAATCATTGCTCATGGCACTTTTGTGCGGTGCAGCGTGTTTTGTGATAGGATCGCCAAAAAAGGCGAAATGACTGACGGTATATGTGCGCCGCTGGTCCGATCCATTCACGTCGGGAGATTTGTCATGCCGGTCAAAGTGAAGCCTCGCATCGCGCTCGCGCTACAGGGTGGGGGTGCATATGGCGCCTATGGATGGGGCGTCATCGACCGGTTGCTGGATGAGGATTTCGACATCGTGTCCGTCAGCGGGGCGAGCGCCGGGGCGGTGAATGGCGCGGCGCTGGTCGCCGGTCTGGCGCAGGACGGCGCGGACGGTGCGCGGGCCACGCTGGGCGCGATGTGGCGCGATGTTTCAAGCTGTTCGCCGCTGGGCGCTCTCCAAATGCTGGACGTGACGCATGGCATGTTTGCGCCGATTTTCGATCCTTTCGTGCGCAAGACACTGGAAAGCGCGAAGCTGATGAATAATTTCGTCGCGCCATGGATGCCAAGCAGCGTGCGCAATATGCGGGCGTTGCGCGAAGTGGTGGGCCGGCATGTCGACATGACAGTGTTTGGCGCGGAAAAGACCATCCCCTTTTATGTGTCGGCCACCAACATCCTGACCGGCGGCGCACGGATATTTTCGGGCGAAGACGTGACGCTGGACGCGATCATGGCGTCGGCCTGTCTGCCCGAGCTGTTCGACCCGGTGGTGATCGGCGAGGATCATTACTGGGACGGCGGCTATTCGGCCAATCCGCCGCTCGACCCGTTGCTGCGGACGCGAAAAAGAGCCACCGACATGATCGTCATACAGTTGACGTCCTTCACCACGCAGGCGGTGGCCGGCAATGTGGTGGAGATGATGGCGCGGGTGAGCGACATCAGTTTCAACGCCTGCCTGCTGCGCGATCTGGAATCGCTGTTGCGATTGCAGAAATCGGTGCGCGACGGCGGCGTCGTGGACCGCGAACTGCGCGATGTTGCCGCGGTGAACCTGCATATGGTGTCTGCGGCGCCGGAACTGGGCGGGCGAGGCGCGGCGGCCAAATCCGATACGCGATGGTCGACGATCGAGGAGCTGCGCGACCTTGGCTATCAAACCGCCGATGCGTGGTTGCAGGAGCATCATGACGAACTGGGTCATGAAAGCACATTTGCATTCGAAGAGGAGCGGGGCGCGGCCTGAAACTATCAGACCGCGCCAGTCGCATTGCCCCTGTGTCGCGCCGTTACAGCGTGCCGCGCAGCGTGACGGTGAAGGCGCGGGGTGATCCATAACGGGCGCTGCCGATATAGACGCCCGAATAATAGGTCTTGTCGAAGATATTATCGACATGGACTGCCAGCGACAGATGGTCGGAGAAGCGATAGCTGGCGAGCAGGTCGACGATGGCAAGGCTGTCCTGCGTATAGGTTTCACCGTTCGGACCGGTGCCATCGGCCGTGGTCTTGTCCTGCCAGCGCACATTGCCGCCGATGGTCAGCCCGCTGAGCTTGCCGGGCAGGCGATAGGCGGTGAACATCTTGAAGCTGTTCTTCGCGATCTGCGGCAATTGGCGCACGCCGTCCTGATCTTCGGAACGGGCATTGGCAAAGCCGCCCGCCACGCGCCATCCGGGCAGGATTTCGCCATTCACTTCCAGTTCGAAGCCCGATGACTTCATGCCCGCAACGGCGTGATAGGCTGCGCTGCCATCGGGGGCAAAGATGCCGGGGCCGTCGGCAAGCGCGTAATTATCCTGCTTCATGCGAAAGACGGCGGCGGTGGCGCTGAGGCGACCGTCGAACAGTTCGGCCTTCAGCCCCGCTTCATAGGTGTTGCCCTCCAGCGGCGGGAGTGTGGCGCCATCCACGGTCCGTTCGGTTTGCGGATCGAACACGCTGGCATAGCTGACATAGGCAGACAGCGTTTTCGTGAAGTCCAGCACGATACCGGCATAGGGCATGAATACCCCCTTTTCGTCGGTGACGGACGTCCAGACCTTTGGCCCCGATCCTGTCCGTGCATAGCTATCCTGTTTCCACCACGTTACGCGCCCGCCAACAATGACGGACAGGGGGGCGACAGGTTTCAGCCGGGCGACGCCGGATGCCGCCGTGGTTTCGATGCGGTTGCCCGCGCCATCGCCGGTAGCCGTCAGGTCGGGCTTGGAAATATTGCCGGTCTTGAAGAATTCCAGCGCGTTGACCGAGCGCATATAGTCGCCGCCGTTCCACCAGCCGGGATAAGGCGTCTGATCATCGTCGAACCGGGTATGGCTGACCGTCAGGGCGACATGCTGTTCCTGTCCCAGCAGATCGAAACTGCCGCGCAGATTGGCATAGACGGCGTTCAGCGTCAGGTCCGATGCCCAGCGCGTGGAATAGAGCGTGCCGCCAAGGCCGGTATCCTTGTCGATGGCGGTGCCGAAGAAATAACCGATGCTTTCGTCGTAGGAGCCGGACTTATGTTCCGCATCGATTTGCAGATGCCAGTTCGGGTCGAAATCATGCTTGAGCGATGCGAAGATATTCACGCTTTTCCGGCTGAAATCCGACCAGTCGGCGCCGCCATTGGTGGAGCGGGCGAAATCGGTTTCGGTGCCGTCCGTGAAATAGAGCGGCACGCCGCCGCGCGAGGCGCCCTTGTTACGGAAATTCTGATATTCCACCCCTGCGGTCAGCAGGGTGTCGGGGCTGAGGTCCGCCTCGATCACGCCGTAAAGGGCGTGGCGTTTGGCATGTTCGCGATCTATGAACGTGTCATTATCCTGCCATGCACCGGCGACGCGGGCGCGGATATGCCCGTCGGACGTCAGGGCGCCGCCAATGTCGCCCTCGATCCGCTTCATGTCCCATGACCCAAGTTGCGCCGCGACGCTGGCCTGCAACTGCGTGCCGGGACGCTTGCGGATCATGTTGATGGCGGCCGAAGGCTGGCCGGTGCCGGTCATCATGCCGGCCGATCCACGAATGACCTCGATCCGGTCATAGGCGATCATGTCGGCTGTATCTTCGGTGAAGCCATAGATATTGTTGGGGCGGGCGACGCCATCGACCAGATAATTTTCGATTGCCACGCCACGCGCGGTATAGTTGGTGCCGTCGGTGCCGAGCGCGCTGGAACGGTTCGACTGGATGCCGACAATCTGTTCCATCACCTCGGAAATGTCGGTCAACCCCTGTTCCTGCATGCGCAGGCTGTCGAGCGAGGTGACGGACTGGGGCGTTTCGCGCGGCGTCAGGTTAAGACCGTTGGTTTCGGTCTGGCCGGTGACGATGATGGAGTCGGCGTCAGGTTTTTCAGCCGGTGCCTGAACCGGTGCCTGTGCATGGGCGGCGGTGGCGCTCATGAAAGCGATCGTCAGGATGGACGATGCGGCGTGGCGGAACAGGAATTTCTGTGTAACGGACATGCTTCGGCCCCCTAAATTGCCGTGCGCTGGACGATCCCAGCCGTCGATGTGCGGGCGCGCCTCTAATGCTAACAATTCGCATATGCAATGGTGTGGACATGAAATTGTTGCTGTAGAGCAATATTTGGCTGGAATATTGCTCAGGAGTCGGGCGTCCACACGCCTTGTTTCTCAAGGGTTTGTAGAGGCGCTGCGCATCTGCATCGTCCTTAAGTCCATTGCTCCCGTTGTTGCAAATCAATTGCAATAGTGTAGGAGGCGTGGCCGCCGTCACAAAGGGCGGGGCGAGGCGTGATGGATTATTGGCAGGGGGATGACGTGTGGCCGTGAAACAGGGATTTCGCCAGTCGATGGCGTGGCTGCACACATGGGTCGGGCTGTTGCCCGGCTGGATTCTCTATATCGTCTTTCTGTTCGGAACGGCGGCCTTCTTCCAATATGAGATCGACGCATGGATGCGGCCTGAACTGCCCAAGGGCACGCAGGTCAGCGACCGGGCGCTGGATGCGGCAGACGCCCTGTTGCGCCAGCGGGGTGCAGGGGCGGAGCATTGGAATCTCTCCCTGCCCAACGCGCGCGGGGGCAGCGGCCTGTCGGTATCATGGCAGATGCCGGGCGAGGGGCGGCGCGAACGCAGTCCGGTCACGCTCGATCCGCAGAGCGGGCGCGAACTGGCGGTGCGGGATACGCGCGGCGGGTTCTTCCTCTACCGCTTCCATTTCGACCTGCATTATATGCCGGTGATGTGGGCGCGCTATATCGTCAGCCTGGCGGCGCTGGCTATGCTGGTGGCGATCCTGTCGGGCGTGGTGACGCACAAGAAGATTTTCACCGATTTCTTTCAGATGCGGTTCGGCAAGGGGCAGCGCAGTTGGCTCGACGCGCATAATGCGACCGGGGTGCTGGCGCTGCCATTCCATCTGATGATTACCTATACGGGCCTCGTCACCCTGTTGTTCACGTTGATGCCATGGGCGATCACGGCCAATTATCCGACCCGCGACGCTTTTTATGAAGCGGCCTTTCCGCGCCCCGAAGAAAAGGAAGCGAGCGGCACAGCGGCGGCGACCATGCCCCTGAAACAGTTGGTGGCTGCGGCACAGCAGCGGTGGGACGGCGTGTCGCCCAGCTATATCAGCATCGAGCATCCCGGTGACGCAACGGCCGTGGCACAGCTTTACCCCGCGCGCAGCGACTGGAGCGGCGGACGGCGCGAGGCGCTGCATCTTGACGCGACGGCGGGGACGGTCGTGCCGCTGGAGACGCTGCCCAAGGGAGGCGCGCGCATGACGCAGGAGGTGATGGTCGACCTGCATACCGCATGGTTTGCCGGCTATGGCCTGCGCTGGCTCTATTTCCTGTCGGGCGTGGGCGGCACGGCGATGGTCGCGACGGGCCTTGCCCTGTGGTGCGTGAAGCGGCGGTCGAAACTGCCCGACCCGGCACGTCCGCATTTCGGCTTTCGTCTGGTCGAACGGCTGAATATCGGCTTCATCGCCGGGGCACCGGGTGGGATCGCCGTCTATTTCCTGACCAACCGCCTGCTGCCCGGCGCGGCGCTGGAGCGGGCGGAATGGGAAGTGGACAGCCTGTTCATCGCGTGGGGCGCGATTTTCGTGTGGACGCTGGCGCGTCCGGCCAAGCGGGCGTGGGTGGAGGCGCTGGGCGTGACGGCGGGCCTGTTTGCGCTGGTGCCGCTGGTCAACGCCGTCGTGACATTCGGCCGGCCGGCAGATTGGGTGTTCATCGGGTTCGATCTGGTGATGGCGATGCTGGCGGCAGGATTTGGCTATACCGCGTGGAAAGTGCTGCGCCATCAGCCAAAGGCCGCGCCTGCACGGCGCCAGCGCGCCCGGCTGGAGGTGGTGGCATGATCCATCTTGCGATCCTGATACCGAACCTCATCGGCTTTGCCCTGCTGCTGATGGCGATGATGCGGCACCAGCAGGACTGGTTGCGGCGCAAATTGCCGGAGCGAACATCCATGACGTTGCGGCGAGGTGGTTTTGCCGCGCTGGCGCTGGGGTTCATGGTCGCCGGGCTGGGGCTTGGCTGGGCCTATGGCGCGGTCGTCTGGTTCGGGTGGCTGAGCGCGTCGGCGGTGCTGACACTGACGGCGCATACCAACCGCGACCGCATATTGCGGCTGTTTTCGTGAGGAACCTTCATAAGGTGCATATCCGTCACGGCGGAAAAGGGGGACGGAACATGATGAAGCAGATAATCGGACAGGAGCGTGCGGGCCTGTGACATCGACCGGTGGAAAGCGAATGGCCGGTCTGCCCAAAGACGCGCCAGCCGACGCAGCGATGGGGCGCAAGCACCGACTGACGGTAACGGCGCGTGTCGTGGCGGGGACGTTGGGCGCCTATGTCCTGACGGCGCAGATTACGGTGCTGCTGTCATTCCTGCTGATGCGGGCGGGCATGGACAAGGTGGAGGCGGTGACGGCTGCGACGCTGGGCAGCTTCGCCATTTTCGCGATCCTTTGCATGGCGGTGTTCCACGCGCATAGCGTCAAGCGGGCATGGCTGTGGCTGGTGGGCGCGTCCGTGCCGATGGCGCTGCTGATCTGGGGGCTGGGGCCGGCATAATGAACCTGATGACGATGATGCTGGCCGGGGTTGCTGCAAGCGTGGCTCCGGTCGATGAGCCGCGCTTGAAAAAGGATGCCGGGCAGGAACAGCCGCCCGCCATCGTGCCGGCCGGTCCCGATCCGGTCTATCCGGCGGATTTCTACACAGCGTTTCAGCCGCAGACGGCGCTCGATATGCTGGAGCGGACGCCCGGTTTCCTGCTGAGCGAAGGCAGTTCGGTGCGCGGGTTCGGCAATGCGGCGGGCAATGTCCTGATCGACGGGCAGCGGCCCACGGTGAAGGGCGGCGGCATTACCGAAATATTGCGTCGGATCGCGGCATCGCGGGTGGAGCGGGTGGTGCTGTTGCGCGGGACAGACGCGGCGGAGGCGCAGGGGCAGACGCTGGTCGCCAATGTCGTGCTGCGCACCGATGCGGGGGGATCGGGCAATGCGTCGCTGACCATCGCCCATACGAAGGACGGTTATCTGTCCCCATCCGGCCGGATCAGCCATGCGCGGCGCATCGCCGGATGGCAGACCAGCATCGAATTGTCCGCCGGGGTGGAGCGTTTCCCCAATGACGGCATCTATCTGGACCGGGACGGGAATGGCACGCTGACGTCCACGCGGCGCGAGCATATATCGGCAAATGCCCCGGAATATGGGCTGGCGCTCAGCACGTCGGGTCCGGTCGCTGGCGGGACGCTGACGGTCAATCTGCGGTTGAACCGGGATGGCTATTCGTCGGACCGGGGGATCGATATTTTCAGCGGCGCGGCGGATGGATCGCCCGACGGCCGGCGCGACATCGCCTATGATGAAAAGGGGCGCAGCGGCGAGTTGGGGCTGGACTGGACGCGGCGGCTGGGGGCGGGATGGACCGCCAAGCTGGTCGGGCTGGGTCGGATCGAGCGATACAGCACCGATGAAGATTATGTCGAAGGCGCCTATCGCGGTCTGTCGTCGCAACTGGAAAAGCCGACCGAATGGGTGGCGCGGGCCACCGTCTCACGCGAGGGGGACCATGTGGTGCGCCCCGAATTTGGCGGCGAGATCGCCTATAATCGGTTGTCGAGCAGACTGGACTATGCCGAAGATGTCGGCGGCGGGCTGATGCCGGTGGCATTGGCCAATGCCGATACGCGGGTGTCGGAAATGCGGGGGGAGGCTTTCGCCAACCTGACCGTCAAACTGACGAAAAAGGTCAATCTGGAAGCAGGAATCGCAGCGGAATTTTCGCGCATCCGCGTGACGGGGGAGGCGGCGCAGGAACAAAGCCTGTCTTACCTGAAACCCTCGGCCGCGTTGGTGTGGTCGCCATCGGGCAGGACGCAGGTCCGGCTGGGCGCGCGGCGGACGGTCGATCAGCTGAACTTCGGAGACTTTGCCGCGTCGGTCAATCAGGCCGACGGGCGTCCGCTGGGCGGCAATTCGGGCCTGCGCCCGGCGCGGGTGACGCGGGCGCTGCTGCGGGTCGATCATCGCTGGGGCAAGGGCGGGGCAATCGCGGTGGAGGCCTATCATCAATGGCATCAGGGGCTGCTGGGCTATCTGATCCTGCCCACGGGTGACGAGGCGCTGGGCGTCCTTGGCAATTCGCGGCAATGGGGGGTGACCACGCAGGGGACGTTGCCGCTCGACGGGCTGCTGAAAGGGGCGCGGCTGACCGTGGATGGCACATGGCGCGGATCGCGGATGCGCGATCCGGTGACGGGCCGCCGCCGGGTGATGGACGATATTGCGGCGCAAAGCCTGACCGCCGAATTCCGCCATGATGTGCCGTCGCTCAAATCATCCTGGGGCGTGAACTGGACGGCGGCGGAAGAGGGGCGCGTCTTTTATACAGGGGAAGTGCTGCGCTGGCGCGATCAGGCGGTATGGGGCGCCTATATCGAGACGACGGCCTTTGCGGGCTTCAAGACCACATTGACCGCCAAGGCGATCAACGGTCAGGATTATGGTCGCTGGCGGCATTTCTATGCGCCCAGCCGCGCGGGGCTGTTGTCGGGCAGCGAGCAGCGACGGCAGAAGGAAGGGGCTATCGTCTCGCTCGCGCTGATGCGGAGTTTTTGAGGAAAGGCGTTGCTCCTTGGCGCAGGCGAGGCAGCCCACCCCGCTGCGACTAACTTCGCTTTGCTCCGTAAGTCTCGCTACCCCTCCCGTTCACGGGAGGGGGGTATTCCAAGTTTGGGCCATCACCCCTTGTCGAAGCTGGCCGCGCCCTTTGCGACGGTGAAGCGGCGGAGCGAGCGGGTATCGGCCTTTGGCGCGTAGATGGTGGAAACGGCGATATAGTCGCCGACCGCCTTTTCCGGCGTCAGGGTCAGGAGGATATAGCCCTTGGCCCGCTGGTCGCAGAAGGCGACTTCGGGGCTGGCCTTTTGCAACAGGTCGCCCAGTGGAACCTGTGGCAGGGTGTCGCCGATCGACGGGCTGCTGATCGAGGAGGTGCCGAATTCGACGGCGATGGCATGGCCGTCCCGATCGGCAAGCTGATTGGCCCAGAAGGCGTGACTATCGCCCGCCAGAACCAGCGGATGGGCGTTCGATCGACGGATGCTGTCATAGAGACGCTCGCGCGCGGCGGGATAGCCGTCCCATGCGTCGAGGTTGAAGGGCAGGCCGGCGCGATAGCCAGCCTGCGCCATTTCGACCTGCGCCCGGACCGACGGGTCCAGCGCGGCGACCATCGCGGCGGCCTTTTCAGCGCCGAATAATTTGGCGAGGTCCGGGCCGTTGACCCGCGCCATCACCACCTGATTGCCCAAAATCTGCCAGGGGGTGCCAGCCTTGACCGAGGTGGTGAGTTCGCGTTCCAGCCAGGCGCGTTGCGGTTCGCCCAGCATCTCGCGATCCGGGCGGTTGCGTTCGGCCAGAACCGACGCGATTTCGGCGCGGCCGGGCGTCTCGCCCTTGAACCCGGCCTGTTCGCTGCGGGCGAGGAGGCGGGTTTCGACCATCAGCAGGGTGGCAAGATCGCCGAAGTCGAAGCGGCGGTTGATCGCTTCCCATGGATCATTGCCCTGCGGATCGCGAATGGGCATCCATTCGAAATAGGCCTGCATCGCGGCAGCCTTGCGCTTTGCCCAGTCGCCCTCGGTTGCGGGCTGATGATTTTGCGCGCCGCCGATCCAGCTGTCATTGGCGGTTTCATGATCGTCCCACACGCAGATGAAGGCCGTGCGGGCGTGCGCCGCCTGAAGGCTTTTGTCGCCTTTATAATGGGCGTGGCGGGTGCGATAATCGGCCAGCGTGACGATTTCATGCGGCGGTTGCAGATCCCGGCCGATCTTTTTCCCGATTTCCGCGCCATAACCTTCAGCGCCATATTCATAGATATAGTCGCCCAGATGCACGACCGCATCGATCCGGTCGAGCGCGGCGATGGAGTCATAGGCGGTGAAGAAGCCGCCGGGATAAAGCTGGCACGAGACGACGGCCAGCACGGCATCGGCCGTCGCGCCCTTTGCCAGCGTGCGGAAGCGGCCGACCGGCGATTTCGTGCCGTCGGCCAGTTCGAACCAGTAATGATAGTCCTGACCGGGTTTGAGGGTGCGTGGTTCGACCTTCATGGTGAAGTCGCGGGCAGCGCGGGCCTGTGCCGATCCGCTTTCTATCGCCTTGCCGTCCGGGCTTTGCGCGACATGCCAGCGGATCGGGATGGCGGCCTGCTGCGCGGGATCGGCGGGCGTGGCGCGGGTCCACAGGATCGCGCCCCGCGTCGTCGGATCGCCGCTCGCCACGCCATGATCGAAGCTGGCGGCGGGGGGCGTGGCCGCCATGGCGTCGCCGATGCCGAGGCCGGGTAGGGCCGCGCCCGAACCGATCAGGCCCAGCGCGGCGCGACGGTCGAGTTTCATCGCCGGGCCGCTCATTTCGCGCCGCCGAAGCGGAAGCTGGCCGAGACGCCATAGAAGCGGGGTGCGCCGCCGATGAAGGTCGGCATGCCTAAACTGTCGCCGGTGTTGCCCGCGTCCATGATGTACTTCTTGTCAAAGGCGTTTTCGATGAAGCCCTCGATCCGCCAGCCGCCGCCCGGCGCTTCATAGCCGAGGCGGGCGTTGACCAGCGCATAGCTGCCCTGAAATTCGTCCTGAATATTGTCGGCGACCAGCGCGGCGGGCGGCTGTTGCAGGTCGGGGCGGTCATTATCGTCGTCGAAGAAGACTTTCGACTGCCAAGTCACGCTGGGCGTGAAGATGATGTGGCCGGGACCGGCGGGCAGGGACGCCTGCGCGCCGAAAGAGGCGCTGTGATCGGGCGACAGGCGGAAGCGGTTGCCGTCGCGCACGCCCGTCTTGAAGCGGCTGTGATTATAGGCATAGGTCGCGAACAGGGTCAGCATGTCGCTCGGCACCCAGCGGACTTGCCCTTCGAAACCATAGCTTTCCGCCTTGCCGGCATTGGTCAGGACGAATTGCGTCCCCTGCTGAACCGTGGTCTGGAAATTATCATATTGGTAGAAGAAGGCCGCGCCGTCGACGAACAGGGTGCGGTTCATCAACGCCGTCTTGGCGCCCAGTTCGAAGCTGTCGACCGTTTCGGAATCGAGGACGGAGAAGCGGGTGGCGCCAAACGGCGCAGAGGGTGCGCTGGCGGCCAGCACCTGTGGACGGCGGCCACGGGCATAGGTGGCGTAAAGGCTGCTGTCGTCGTTCGGTTTGTACCGGGCGGTCAGGCGCCAGGAAAAGCCGCCATTGCTGAGCGTGGCGCTATCTAGCCCGCCATTGCCGGCGGTCGGCTGCGCGCCAAGGCCGAACATCGGCACCGGATAGGCGGCCGAGGTCGGGATGGTCGCCGCGCCGGGTACGGCAAGCGCCTGAAGCAGGGCGGTGCGGACCGCCGCAGGCTGGCTGAGTGCGCCGATCAGGCCGCCCAGGATCGAACGGCCATTTTCGACCGACGACATATAGGTGCTACGCTTGTCATCATGGGTATAGCGCAGGCCGCCGCCGATTTCGAACTGGTCGGACAGGCGCACTGTGATGTCGCCGAACAGGTCGAAGGCGTTGGTGCGAGCGCCGTTGGTGGTGCTTTCGAGATGGCCGGATTTGAGGTTGGCGGCGATCGCCTGCGCCTGAGCGGCTGACAGGGGGACGCCATAGGATGCGGCAACCCCCTGCAACAGGGCGCTGGTGAAGGCGGGGCTGGCAAGAAGGGCGGCGGGCACCGGATCGGTCGCGGCACGGCCGGGGATGGCGCCGCCGCCGTTAAGCGCGCCGGCGAGGCGGGCAAGGGTGGCGCGCTCGTCAAACTGGGTGGGGACGCGCTGTGTGCCATTTTCCCAGAAATAGCTGCCACCGACGAAGGCCGATATGACGTCGCTTTCATAAGTCAGGCGCAATTCCTGACTGAACTGGCGGCCGCGCGCATCTTCGGCTGCGGTCAGCATCGGCAGCGAAATGCCGTCGGCGTCGAAGATTTCCAGCGCGTCGAAGCGGCGGAAGGCGGTGGTGGAAACAAGGGCGAAACTGTCGTTCAGCTTCAGATTGGCGATGCCGGTGATGCCCCACACCTGACGATTGAGGCCAAGGCCTTTGTCATCTTCGAAGCCGGGTGCGGCGGACAGGGCCGCGCCGCTGTTGCGTCCGCGATTGCCGATGACGGCGCCGGTGGCGGGATCTGTCGGGTTATAGGCGATCGATTTGAAGCCGGTGCCGCTGGGCGTATCCTTTTGATAATTGCCGATCAGGTCGAAGCTCAGGTCGCCCTTTTCCCCATGGAAGCTGCCGCGCACCGCCTTGGTATCGGCGGAGTTGAAATCGGCGCCGCCCAGCAGATTGTCGGTATAGCCGTCGCGCTTGCGGATGCGGCCGGCAAGGCGGATCGCCATGCCTTCGCCGATGGGCGCGTTCACCATCGCTTCGCCCAGCCAGCTGTTATAATTGCCGTAGGAAGCGCGACCCGACGCTTCATAGCTGTCAAGTTTCGCCTTGTTCTGAATGATGTTGACCGCGCCAATCAGCGCGCCGCGACCATAAAGCGTCGATTGCGGCCCCTTGGCGATTTCGACCCGTTCGATGTCGAACAGTTCGACATAGGAGCCGCGCGATTTGGAGATGGAGACGCCATCCTGATAAACGGACACGCGCGGTTCGTTGCTGGCGGTGCCGCTGTCCGACGTGATGCCGCGCATGACGAAGCCGGGATTGTTGGGCGACTGATTCTGAACGTCGAAGCCGGGGACGAAGCGCGACAGGGCGTCGAATTCATAAAGGCCCATGCGATCCATCTGTTCATGGCCGACGACGCTGAGCGCCATCGGCACGTCGATCGCATCCTGTGTTCGGAGCTGGGCGGTGACGATGATCGAATCGCCGCTTTCCTCGGCGGCTGGCGTCTGCGCATGCGCAGTTGCCGTAGCGAAAGCGGACAGGCTGATAGCGGCGAGAGCCAAGGACCGGATTTGCATGATGAATTCCCCTTTGCCGCGGCGTTAGGAGGGGAGTGTTAAGCGCATGTTACAGGTATGGGTTCAGTCGTGGAGGCGGCGGCAATCGCTATCGCGGGGCGGGTAAAAACTCTGAGTTTTTCCAGCGGCGGAAGGCGCGTCATATGGCCAGTTTTTGGCTGTAATGCGTCATTTGGGAAATCTGTTTTTTCCCGCCGCCGGTGCCTTGCCAGTGGGTCCTTGTTGGCGTACCGGGAGCCGGTCAGACCTTCGGACCAGTTAACAAACGGGCGCGGGTCATGCATGGCAGCTCCGTCACTTCATGATGTTGGGATTATGATGAGCGTTTACCAGGATTACCTCGCCGAAATCGAAAGCCGCAAAACGCAGGGGCTGGCCCCCAAGCCGATCGATGACGGCGTTCTTCTCGGTGAAATCATCGCCCTTATTCAGGATGCGGGCAGCGAATATCGCGCCGATGCCCTGAAATTCTTCATCTACAACACGCTGCCCGGCACCACGAGCGCTGCGGGCGTGAAGGCGGACTTCCTCAAGAAGATCATTCTTGGCGAAGTGGCCGTGCCGGAAATCAGCCCGGCCTTTGCCCTTGAACTGCTCAGCCACATGAAGGGTGGTCCCTCGATCGCCGTGCTGCTCGACATCGCCCTTGGCGATGACGCCGCGCTGGCCGCTCAGGCGGGCGATGTGCTGAAGACGCAGGTCTTCCTGTACGACGCCGACATGTTCCGCCTGCGCGACGCCTATAAGGCGGGCAATGCGGTCGCCAAGGATGTGCTGGAAAGCTATGCCAAGGCCGAATTCTTCACCAAGCTCCCCGAAGTCGAGGACGAGATCAAGGTCGTGACCTTCATCGCGGGTGAAGGCGATATTTCGACCGATCTTCTGTCGCCCGGCAATCAGGCGCATTCGCGGTCGGACCGTGAACTCCATGGCCTGTGCATGATCACGCCCGAAGCGCAGCAGCAGATCGTGGCGATGAAGGCGCAGCATCCCGACAAGCGCGTCATGATGATCGCCGAAAAGGGCACGATGGGCGTTGGTTCGTCGCGTATGTCGGGCGTCAACAATGTGGCGCTGTGGACCGGCAAACAGTCCAGCCCCTATGTTCCCTTCGTCAACTATGCGCCGGTCGTTGCTGGCACCAACGGCATTTCGCCGATTTTCGCGACCACCGTCGACGTGACCGGCGGCATCGGCATCAACCTGAAGAACTGGGTCAAGAAGACCGGCCCGGACGGCAAGGCCATCATCAACAATGACGGCAACCCGGTTCTGGAAGAGAAATTCTCGGTCGAAACCGGCACCGTGCTGAAGATCGACGTCAAGAACAAGAAGCTCACCACCGAAGATGGTGAGGAACTTGTCGACGTCGCCGCTGCCTTTACGCCGCAGAAGATGGAATTCATGAAGGCGGGCAGCAGCTACGCCATCGTGTTCGGCAAGAAGCTCCAGACCTTCGCCGCTGAAACGCTGGGCATCGAAGCGCCCAAGGTGTTCGCGCCGAACAAGGAAATCACGGTCGAGGACCAGGGTCTGACCGCCGTCGAGAAGATCTTCAACCGCAACGCCGTGGGCGTGACGCCGGGTAAGGTGCTGCATGCCGGTTCCGACGTGCGCGTGAAGGTGAATATCGTGGGGTCGCAGGACACCACTGGCCTGATGACCGCGCAGGAACTGGAAGCGATGGCGGCCACCGTCATTTCGCCGCTGGTCGACGGCGCCTATCAGTCGGGCTGTCATACGGCATCGGTGTGGGACAAGAAGGCGCAGGCCAATATCCCCAAGCTGATGAGCTTCATGAACAATTTCGGCCTGATCACCGCGCGCGACCCCAAGGGTGTCTATCACGCGATGACCGACGTCATTCACAAGGTGCTGAACGACATCACCGTGGACGACTGGGCCATCATCATTGGCGGCGACAGCCACACCCGCATGTCGAAGGGCGTCGCCTTTGGCGCGGACTCCGGCACCGTGGCGCTGGCGCTGGCGACCGGCGAAGCCACCATGCCGATCCCGCAGTCGGTCAAGGTCACGTTCAAGGGCAAGATGCAGCCCTATATGGACTTCCGCGACGTCGTGCATGCGACGCAGGCGCAGATGTTGCACCAGTTCGGCGGCGAAAATGTGTTCCAGGGTCGCATCATTGAGGTCCATATCGGCACGCTGCTGGCCGATCAGGCCTTCACCTTCACCGACTGGACTGCCGAGATGAAGGCGAAGGCGTCGATCTGTATTTCGGAAGACGAAACGCTGATCGAGTCGCTGGAAATCGCCAAGTCGCGCATCCAGATCATGATCGACAAGGGCATGGAAAATGCCGCCGGTACGCTCAAGGGGCTGATCTCTCTGGCCGACAAGCGCATCGCGGAAATCCGTTCGGGCGAAAAGCCGGCTCTGAAGCCCGACGCCAATGCGAAATATTTCGCCGAAGTCGTGGTCGACCTCGACCTGATCGACGAACCGATGATCGCCGATCCCGACGTCAACAATGCCGACGTGTCGAAGCGCTACACCCACGACACGATCCGCCCGGTGTCCTATTATGGCGGCACCAAGAAGGTCGATCTGGGCTTCATCGGTTCGTGCATGGTGCATAAGGGCGACATGAAGATTCTGGCCCAGATGCTGAAGAATATCGAAGCGGCCGAAGGCAAGGTCGAGTTCAAGGCGCCTCTGGTCGTCGCTCCGCCGACCTATAACATCGTCGACGAGTTGAAGGCCGAAGGCGACTGGGACGTGCTGAAGAAATATGCCGGTTTCGAGTTCGACGACGTTCATCCCAAGAATGTCGCCCGCACCGAATATGAAAATATGCTCTATCTGGAGCGTCCGGGCTGCAACCTGTGCATGGGCAATCAGGAAAAGGCCGCGAAGGGCGATACCGTCCTCGCCACCTCGACCCGCCTGTTCCAGGGGCGCGTTGTGGAAGATACGGCCGAGAAGAAGGGTGAATCCCTGCTCGCCTCGACCCCGCTGGTGGTACTGTCGACTATCCTCGGCCGCACGCCCAATATGGACGAATATAAGAGCGCAGTCGTCGGTATCGACCTGACCAAGTTCGCGCCGTCGAAGGCTGCCTGATCCGAGCCGCTGGCCGTCCGGCTATAATGGTCGGACGGGGCGTTCAGGACAGTCAACGGATATGGAAAATGGCGGTGCAGGCGATCAGCCTGCGCCGCCATTTTCATTTACAGATAAGAGGCGGGGCGCTGGTTAGGCGGTGTCACGCGGGCCGGAGGTCGCGCGGACATGATGATATTCCAGCCGGTACCTTAAAATCACTCCTCATGATGCCATCGCACTGGCAGGTGGGCGGGAGGCGAAACCGGCGAGGCCTTGGCCTCTGTCGTGCTGGCTTGTCTCTCATCGGCATGGCATCGCCATTCTGATTCGATGCAATCATCGATTTTTCATTGGGTAGCAAACATCGGATATTTCACATGAAATTTGCCGGTCACATTTAAATTGTTATAAAAAACATACATTTGTCGTAAATTTTAAATGTTATAAATCTATGACAAAAAAGCCTTGACTGGTTTCGGCTCCCCTATACGATGAACCGCGACAACAGCGTCCTTTCAAGGGCGTGGACAGGACGGCAACGCGCCTTGCCGGACCGTCACTGAAACGTGGCGCGTAAAGGGAATTGGGGAGCATATGAAAAAGGGTTTGATCGCGCGGCTACCGCGTTTGTCTCTGGTTCTTGCGATGGTTGTCGGTTCGCCCGCGGCCTTTGCGCAGGAAAGCGCTCAAAACAATGAAGGCGGACTGGGCGACATTGTCGTCACCGCGAGCAAGCGCGAAACATCTGCTCAATCCACTCCTATTGCGCTTAGTGCTTTTGATCAGGCGACGCTGGCCGCCAATGGCGCCACCGACCTGCGGTCGCTTCAGAATGTCGCGCCGACGCTTCAGATCGGCATGTCGGGCACCAACACGTTGCTGACCATCCGTGGTATTTCCAGCCGCGACTTTACCGAAATCGGCGATCCAGCCGTCGCGGTCAGCGTCGACAATTTCTACATCCAGCGCGCTGCGGCCCTGAACGCCAGCGTATTCGACGTCGAGCGCGTCGAAGTGCTGCGCGGTCCGCAGGGTACGCTTTATGGCCGCAACGCAACTGCCGGTGCCATCAACATCAACTCGGTAAAGCCGGAACTGGGCAAGGTCGCGGGCTTCGGGTCGCTGGAATATGGCAATTACAATACGCTGCGCGCTGAAGGTGCGATCAACCTGCCGATTGGCGAAAAGATCGCTGTGCGTGCATCCTTCCTGGCATCCAGCCATGACGGCTATTCGAACAATAGCGGCGTGCCGCGCGACGGCGACGATGACGACACCAAGGCTGCACGCCTGCATGTGCTGTACAAGCCCGTCGATCGCCTGAGCATCCTGCTGACCGGCGAATATACCAAAGTCGGCGGCGTCGGTCCCGTCGCCTATGGCCAGCCCTACAGCTATACGAGCCCCGGTGTCGTCGACCATGGCGAAATCGATCTCAACACCCGTCGCAACTGGGCGCTGAATACGCCGGGCAGCGTGGATATCCAGGCGAAGTCGGTTCGTGGCCAGATCAGCTATGACCTCGATTTTGCGACGATCAGCTATTTTGGCGGCTATCGCAAATTCATCTTCCACCGGGTCAACGACACGGATGGCACGGCGATCAACAGCAATGCCGGCTATCTGACATTCCCGCAGAATGAGAATGAAGATACGCAGAACCATGAACTGCGCATTACGTCGAGCGACGATGGTCCGTTCACCTGGCAGGGCGGTTTCTATTATTTCAAGGAACAGAATGACCTTCTGTCCTACTTCGGTTCGGCCAACACCGTGCCCGCCACCTATTCGCGCACTTTCGTCTATGACGTGGGCGCCAAGTCCAAGGCGGCCTTTGCCCAGATCGGCTATAAGCTGACCGATCAGTTGCAGCTTGAAGGCGGCATCCGGTACAGCGACGATTCCAAATATCGCGTCGGCTATAATATCGTGAACGGTGTCCGCACCAATCAGGACAGCCAGACCAAGATCGACAAGGTGACGTGGCATGTGGGCGTCAACGCCCAGTTGACCCCGCGTAACCTGCTCTACGCAAAGGTCGACACCGGATACAAGTCGGGCGGCTTCACCGACCTCAACGAATATGGTCCCGAAAGCGTCACCGCTTATGAAATCGGGTCGAAGAATCGCTTCCTGGACAACCAGTTGCAGTTCAACCTGACCGGTTTCTATTATGACTATAAGGATTTGCAGGTCAGCCAATATCGTGAGGATGCCCGCACCGTCATCCTGAACGCGGGCAAGGCGGAAATCTATGGCGTGGAAATGGAAAGCATTTTCGAGCCGACCAGCAACGACCGCATCGATTTCAGCGCCAACTGGCTGCACGCCCGTTACACCGACTTTGCGGTGGCGAGCGGCGGGGTGAACGTGTCATATGAAGGCAACCGCATGATCCAGTCGCCCGACTGGTCGCTGGCGGGCGGATATCAGCATATTTTCGAGCTGCCCAATGCCGACCTGACCGCACGGGTCCAGAGCCATTATCAGACGCGCTCCTATTTCTCGTACCGCAACTATAAGAGCGAGTCCGAAGGGTCGTTCACGAAGACGGACTTCACCCTCAACTACGCGCCGCGCGATGCAAGCTGGTCAGTCCTGGTCTATCTGCGCAATATCGAAAATAAGCGCGTCATCACCGACGTGACGGAATATGCGTCGTCATCGGTCTATCGCTATCAATTCTCCGAACCGCGGACCTATGGTGCGCGCCTGACGTACAAGTTCTGACGAATGAACCGGCCGGTGGCGATGCCACCGGCCGGACGTATAAGATGACAAGGGGTTGCGGACGTGATCGAGCGTAGGGATATTTTGAAGGCCATGGGTCTGGGTGCGGTGGCGGCCGGCGTGTCGGGCTGCACCAACCAGGGGATCGGCGGAGCGGGTGCGCCCACCCGTTCGAAGCCGCTGGGCCTTCAGCTTTTCACTGTCCTCAAGATGTTGGAGAAGGATTTCGACGGCACGCTCGCTCTGGTCGCGGCGCTTGGTTACAAGGAAGTGGAAACGCTCGGCAGTTTCAGCCGTGATCCCATCGAAGTTCGCGATGCTTTCGCCCGACATGGCCTTGTCAGCCCGTCGCAGCATCTGATGCCGGGCAACCTCTATAATTATTTTCAGAAGCCGCCGACCAATCCCGCCGAAAAGGCCGCGATGAGCGCCCAGTTCGACAAGGCGTTTCAGCCCGAAAGCGTCGACAGCTTCATCCTGGAAGCCATTCAGCGTGCCAAGCTGATGAACCAGTCCTATATCGTCTGGCAACTCGCCTGGCGCCAAAGCTACACGCTGGCCGACGCAGAGCGGTATGCGCGTGCTTTTAATCGAGCCGGTCAGCTCTGCGCCGACCATGGCCTCGGGTTCGCATATCATAATCATGACTGGGAATTTGCGCCGGTCGATGGAACGCGGCCGTTCGACATTCTTGTCGGACATAGCGATCCCAAGACGGTGAAGGTCGAAATCGACTTCATGTGGGCGACCAAGGCGGGGGCCGAGCCGATCGCGCTGTTCCGCCAATATCCGGGCCGCTTCCGCCTGTGCCACCTCAAGGATCGTGATGCGGCCGGCAACATCGTGACGGTCGGCGAAGGCGTCGAGAATTTCAAGCTGCTGATCGACGCCGGCAAGGCAGCCGGGATCGAACATTTCTATCTGGAATTCGATCGCCCGACCGACCCGGAGCGGGAAATCCGCATCGCGGCCGAATATCTCAAGCCCTTGCTGGCCAACTGACATATTCCATGCCCACCGGCGACAGGCATGAAGGACTAAGGCGCATGGCAGGGACACAGCAGGGAATGGCGGCATGAGCGGAGGCATCGCAATGGCGCCGGCATCATCGTCGGGGGGCGATACCGGTGCGGCCGCATGGTCGCGGCTTCAAATACTGGTCGTTCTGTTGTGCGCGCTCATCAATGCGCTCGACGGCATGGACGTCATGATCATCGCCTATGTCGCCCCGGCTCTGGCCACCGACTGGCAGGTCGGGGTCGAGGCGCTGGGCGTGCTGTTCAGCGCGGGCCTTGTCGGCATGATGGTCGGCTGCATCCTCGTCGCGCCGTTCGCCGACATTTGGGGCAGGCGTCCGACCATATTGCTGGCGTTGATCCTGATGACGGTCGGGGCGCTGGGTTGCGGACTCGTCGGTGGGTTGTGGAGTTTTGCCCTGATGCGGGTCGTGACCGGCATCGGCATCGGCACGTTGCTCGCCAGCATCGCGGCGCTGGTCAGCGAATATGCGCCGGCCGGGCGGCGATCTTTGGCCATCGGCATTTTTCAGGCTGGCTACCCGGTGGGCGCGGTGTTGACCGGCCTTGTCGCGATGTTTTCCATTCCCGCCTTTGGCTGGCAGGAAACGATGCTGGGCGCGGGTATCATCAGCGCCATATTAATCCCGCTGGTGTGGTTCCTGTTGCCGGAATCCGTCAATTTCCTCGAAACGCGGCAGCCCGCCGGTGCGCTGGAGCGGATCAACGTCCTGCGCGGCAAGCTCGGCTGGGCGACAGTGCCGCATCTGCCGGATCGTCCGGCGACATCCGCCTTGCCGCGCATGGGCGACCTGCTGACGCAGGGGCGCTGGCGATCGACGCTGACGCTGTGGTGCGCGACCTTCCTGAGTTTCGCCGTCCTCTATTTCATCACCAGTTGGATACCCAAGCTGGCGGTCGAGCGTGGACTGGATCAGGGCGATGCCATCTGGGCGGGTAGCATCTTCAACCTGGGTGGCGTGGCCGGTGGCCTGTTGATCGGATGGCTGGCGATCCGTCGACCGATCGGGGCGCTGATCGGGCTGTTCTTCTTTGCCTGCGCCGTGCTGATGATCCTGTTCACCGCGTCGTTGCCGCTTGCCGTGCTGCTGTGCGTCGCCTGCCTGCTCGGCATGACGCTTCAGGGTGGTTTTAGTGGTTTCTATTCACTCGCGGCGCAAGTCTATCCGACTTCGGTTCGTGGTGCCGGCATCGGTTGGGCGGTCGGCATCGGCCGTGGCGGGGCGGTGATCGGGCCGATGGCCGGTGGGTTGCTGCTGGGCGCGAAACTGCCGCTCTGGCTGGTCTTCACCTGTTTCGCGGTGCCGCTGTGCATCGCCGGGGTGCTGGCCGCCATCACGCTACGTATCGGAGGAAATATCATCCATGACTGACATGGCCGTCCTGACGACGCCGACCGTCATTCCCGCCAGCGCATTGCTGGATGGTCCTCAGAGCGCATGGCTGGGCCAATGGAGCCGTTTCGCTGTCGAGGCGCGCTCCATGGATTTGCCCGACGTCGTGATCGACCGGGCGAAACTGGTCCTGCTGGATTCCATCGGCGCCATGGCCGGTGGTATGCAGGAACCCGAAGTGCAGGCGCTGGTCGATGCCGAAGCGACGGCCGATGGCGTCACGCTGATCGGGACGGGGCGCAGGGCGCCGCAGACGATGGCGGCCTTTATCAATGGCGTCGCCGGCACGACGCTGGAACTGGACGAGGGCAATCAGTTCGCTCGTGGTCATCCCGGCATCCATGTCGTCCCGGCGCTGCTGGCGGCGGCGCGTGGCGATCAGAATGGCGACACGCTGCTGCGCGCGCTGGTACTGGGCTATGAAATCGGATCGCGCATCGGCATCGCGTCGAAGCTGCGCGTCACCATGCACCCGCATGGCACCTGGGGGACGGTCGGTGCGGCTGTCGGTGCCGCCAGCCTGTCCGGCGCGGATGCCGATGCGGTGGCCAATATCATCAACATCGCCGCCAACCTGTCGCTGGCGACCAGCCGCCGAACGATGCTGGAGGGCGCGACTGTCCGCAACTGCTTCTCGGGCCTGTCCAATCAGTTGGGCCTGATGGCGAACACGCTGCACAAATCGGGCTTCGTGGGCGAAAGGGATGCCGTCGCGACTGTGTATGACAGCATCGTCGCCGATGATTTCCAGCCGGACGAGATGGTGGCGGACCTCGGCGAGCGCTGGGAAATTGCGCGTAACTATTTCAAGATGCACGCCGCCTGTCGCTATACCCATGCCGCGCTGGACGTCGTGACCGGCCTGATGGCGGATCATGTCATCGACCCCGAACAGGTGTCTGACATTTCAGTCGATACCTATTGCTGGGCAGCGCAACTGGACCATCCTGAACCCGCTACGATGCTGGCGGCGAAATTCTCCATCCCCTTCGCTGTGGCGACGACACTGGTCCATGGTGCGGCCACGCCCGATGCCTTCCGGCTTCCAGCGCGCAGCAATCCGGTGATCGCTGATCTGGCGGGCCGGGTACAGGTGCGCGAGGATGTGGCCATGACTGCTGCCCTTCCTGCCGAACGTCCTGCAAGTGTGACCATCACCCTGAAGGATGGTCAGATATTGTCGGGCACTGCGCGGATCAATCGTGGGGATACGGAGCATCCCTATGGCACGGACGAGATTTTCGCCAAGTTTCACAGTCTGGCCGATCCCGTCTGGGGCAGCGAAGGCGCATCGCGCATTCGTGACGCCGTAATGGCGATCGATCAGGCGGATAGTCTGGGCGACCTGTTGTTGCTGCTGTCGATGCCGCCTCTTTCCCATCGCGCCTGAGAAAAATCGAGAAAACGCTTCCATCATGACCGTTCTGCTGACTGACGACACCACATTCGACCTGTCCTTCCCCGCTATCGTCGTGGGGGCGGGCGGCACCGGCCTTGCCGCCGCGCTGGCGCTGCGCGATGCGGGCGTCGATGTGCTGGTGATCGAACGCGATCCGACCCCGCTGGGGTCGACCGCCATGTCCACCGGCCTCATTCCGGCGGCAGGGACGCCGGAGCAGGCGGCAGCTGGCATCGACGACAGCGCGGAGCGTTTCGCCGACGACATCATGGCCAAGACCAAGGGCAAGACCGATCGCGCCATGGCGCTGCGTCTGGCGGAGGAGTCGGCCGACACCGTGGCGTGGCTGCGCGACGTTCATGCCGTGCCGCTCACTCTGGTCGACGGCTTCCTCTATCCCGGCCACAGTGCGCGCCGCATGTATGGCACGCCGGGCCGGTCGGGCGGGCAGTTGATGGCGGCGATGGAATCCGCGGCGGAGCAGGCTGGCGTCATCGTCCTGACCGACGCATCGGTCGAGATGCTGCATGTCGCGGGGCAGGCCGTCACCGGCGTGCGTATCCGTCGCCCCGACGGCGCGCTGGAGGATATTGGCTGCGACGCGCTGATCCTCGCCTGTTCGGGATTTGGCGGTAATTCTAAGCTGATCGAGCGCTGGATTCCCGAAATGGCGGGTGCGGTTTTCCACGGGCATCCCGGCAATAAAGGCGATGCGCTGGCATGGGGTGAGGCGATGGGCGCGGCGATGGCCGACCTTTCCGCCTATCAGGGTCATGGCGGGCTTGCCGCCGGTCATGGCGTGCCGATCCTGTGGCCGCTGATCATGGAAGGCGGCTTTCAGGTCAACAAGGCTGGCGAGCGCTTTTCCAACGAGGCGGCCGGCTATTCGGAGCAGGCGGCCAAGGTCAATGCGCAGGCCGATCATGTCGCCTGGTCGATCTTCGACGATCGCCTGCACCAGTTGATGTGCCAGTTCGAGGATTATCGGGACGCGCTGGAGGCTGGCGCCGTGGTGGAGGCTGCTGATGTCGATGCACTTGCCGCCGCCACCGGATTGCCGCTCGACGCGCTGTCGCAGACATTGGCTGACGTGGCAGCCATGGTGCAGGGCGAGCGGACCGATCCGTTCGGTCGCGACTTTAGCGGCAAGCCGGTGCTGGCCGCGCCCTATCGCGCCGCCAAGGTGACGGGCGCGCTGTTCCATACGCAGGGTGGCCTGGTCATCGACGCGGATGCGCGGGTGCTGGCGTCCGATGGCGCGCCCATGCCCAATTTGTTCGCTGGCGGTGGAGCTGCGCGGGGCATTTCCGGGCCGGGCGCGGATGGCTATATGGCGGGCAACGGCTTGCTGACGGCGACGACGCTGGGCAAGCTGGCCGGGCGAGCCGCCGCGCGGCAACTCAACGCTTCGAATTAAGCTATTCCCGTTCGACAGCGGGGCCGGACTGCACGCCGGTACCCTGTCGCTATGGGAAGGGAAGGCGGGCTATTTTCTCCCGCCCGCCTTCCTCCTTTTTCAGTGCGGGTAAATCCACGGACGGATGAGCGCGTCCTTTGCCAGAAACGCTTCGATCCTGTCGCGCTCCAGCAAGGTCTGGCCGATCGGGTCCAGCCCCAACAGCAGGGCGCGCCGCGCTTCTTCCGGCAAATGAAAAGGCAGGGCGGTGCCATCGGCGCCCATGACCTGCATCTCTTCCAGACTGATATGGATGGGTGCCGGCATGGCGTCCGCCAGCTTCACAATCTCCTCAATTGCCAGCGTCACCGGCACGATGCCGTTGCGGATGCAATTACCATGGAAAATCGGGTTGAAGGATGGTGCGACGATGGCCCGAAAACCATATTCGGCCAGCGCCCATGCCGCATGTTCCCGGCTGGACCCGCAACCGAAATTGGCCCCCGACAAGAGGAAGCGGGCTTCGCGATAGGCTGGCTGGTTCAGGATGAAGTCCGGCACCGGATCGCGCCCGCCCACCTGCGTGTAACGCCATCCGGCGAACAGGCCGTCTTTGAGGCCCGTCTTGCCCACCGTCTTCATCTCCCGCGAGGGGATGATGGCATCGGTGTCGACATTGTCGCGGATCAGCGGCGCGGCAATCGCCGTCATGCTGGTAAAGGGGATCATAGACTGGTTTCCCGGACAAAGGCTGCGGCGATGACGCCGGCAATGGCGGAGGCGGCCACGGTTTCGGGTGAAGCGATATGCGTGCGAGTCGACGGCCCCTGCCGGCTTTCGAAATTGCGGTTGGTGGAGGATATGACCCGTTCCTGTGGCCCGAAACTCTCACCCCCGGCAAAGAAGCACATGGAACATCCCGCTTCGCGCCATTCGAACCCGGCGTCGAGGAAGATGCGGTCCAGCCCTTCGGCCTCGGCCTGCGCCTTCACCTGACTGGAGCCGGGTACGCAGATAGCGCGGACATGATCGGCGACATGCCGTCCTTTCAGGATGGCGGCGGCGCGGCGCAGATCGGACAGGCGGCTGTTGGTGCAGGAGCCGATGAACGCGCCGTCGATGCGCAGGCCCGATATGGGCTGACCCGGCGTCACGTTCATATAATCGCGTGCGCGGGCATGGGCCTCGGCACTGTCCCGACCGGCCACTTCCTGCGCCGTCGGAACGGTGGCGTCGATCGCCAGCGACTGTTGCGGACTGGTGCCCCAGCTTATCATCGGCACGACATCGGCCGCGTCAAAGCGCAGATCGGTGTCGAAACGGGCGTCAGGATCGCTACTGAGCGATTGCCAGCTTGCGAGCGCTGCATCCCAATCGGCCCCCTTGGGCGCGAAGGGGCGGCCCTTCACATAATCGAATATGGCCTGATCCGGCGCGATGATGGCGGTGAAGGCGCCCAGTTCGGTTGCCATGTTGCACAGGGTCATGCGCCCTTCGGCATCCAGCGCGGTGATGGCGCTGCCCGCATATTCCAGCACCTTGCCCCGCGCGCCGGCCGACCCGATCCGGGCAAGGATATGCAGCGCCAGATCCTTGGCACTGACATTTGGCCCCAATTGCGAATCGACGGTGATCCGCATGGTGCCGGGGCGCTGTACCCGCAAGGTGCCGGTCGCCAGCGCATGTTCCGCCTCGCTGGAGCCGATGCCCCATGCCAGCGCGCCGAACGCGCCCTGCGTGCAGGTATGGCTGTCGGGACAGACCAGAGTGATGCCGGGGATCAATATGCCCTGTTCCGGTGACATGACATGGACGATGCCCTGACGCGGATCGGTGATGTCGAACAGGTGGATGCCCGCATCGCGTGCGCCCTGACGGGTCGCCTGAATGAAGGCGGTGCCGGTCGGCATCAGGGTCGCGTCGCCGCGACCCGGCCGGGTATCGACAATATGGTCCATGGTGGCAAAGGCGCGCTGCGGCGCCAGGACGCGATGCCCCGCCTGTTTCAGGCTTTCGAGCGCCACGCCGCCGGTCCGTTCATGCATCAGCACACGGTCGATCGCCAGCAAGGCGGCATCGCCGTCAATGTCCATGACGACATGCATGTCCCACAATTTTTCGAACAGCGTCTTGCTCATGAAGGACGACTATCTGCTGCTTCGTTCAAATGATATGTAAACATAACAATTAACCCGGTTTCCCCTCCTGCATTCATCGGCTAGGCTGGCAGCGATGACCAAAACCGCCACTCCCCCTGAAACAGCCCCATCCCAACTGGTATCCCGATCCAATGCGGTGCCGCTCTATCATCAGATATTCCTGGGCCTGCGGGATCAGATCATGCATGGTCAGCTCACATTCGGGGCGCCGGTGCCGACCGAACTGGAACTGGTGGCCCAGCATGGCGTGTCGCGGATAACGGCGCGGCGGGCGTTGCATGAACTGGCCGAAAGCGGCCTTGTCGAACGCAAGCGCCGCGTGGGAACGCGCGTGGTGTACCGTACGTCGGCGGTCCCGCTGGAAGCGAATGTGGAGCAGGCGGTCGAATCGCTGATCGCTTTCGGCCGCAATACGCCGGTCAAGGTGATCGACATTGTCGAGGAAGCAGCGCCCCGTCAGGTCGCCGACATATTGGAGCGTTCCGAAGGGGCCATGATGCTGCGCGGGCGGCGCATCCGCCACCTCGACCGGCAACCGCTGGGCCTGACGACCAGTTGGGTTCCCGTCGACCTCGGCGTCAAGCTCAACAAGACCCTGCTGACCAAGCAGCCGATTCTCGATCTGATGCGGGAGGCTGGCTTCATTCCCGGCAGCGGGCGTCAGACGATTTCCGCCCGCCACGCCGACCCGGAAACCGCCGCGATCCTCAATCTGGAGCCGCGTGCGGCGCTGTTGCGGGTCGAGCGGGTGATCTTCGACGCCGATGGCGGCGCCATTCTCTACACGATCGCCGACTATCGCGCCGACCGCTACCGGCTGAGCCTGGATCTGCATGGCGGGGCTAAGCCGCAAGTGGGGTAGATCAGGACAGGGCGGCGCTGATCGCCGCCTCGTCCAGTCCCATTTCACGCAGCAATGCCGCGCCATCGGCACCGGCCACAGGCAGATCGCGGCGAAGCGGCAGGCGTTCGCCATCGATTTCGATAGGCAGGCCGGGCAGGCGTGTTTCTGTGCCGTTCGGCAGGGTCAGGTCGACCAGACCGCCGCCTTCCACCAGATGCGGGTCGTCGAACAGGTCGGTCGGGCGGGCGATCGGTGCAAAGGGCAGGCCGGTCGCCTCCAGTCGCGCGATCAGGTCCGCCCGGGACATCGAAGCAAACAGGGCGCGCACGATCGGCAAAATCCGCTCCCGCGCCTCGACCCGCGCATTGTTGGCGCGCAGCGACATGTCGTTCAGCAGATCGTCCAGACCGAACGCCTGACAGAAGCTGAGCCACTGGCCATCGCTCACTACCCCGACGAACAATTGCTCATCAGCGTTGCGGGTCTGGAACACGTCATAGATGGCCCATGCGGAAAGCCGTTCGGGCATGGGGCGCGGCGCGGCGCCGGTGACGGCCTCCTGCGCCATATGTTGTCCCACCAGAAAGGCGGTGGTTTCGAACAGGGCGCATTTCACCTCCGCCCCCTTGCCGGTGCGGTGGCGCCGTTCCAGCGCGGCGAGGATGGCGATGACGCCGAACATGCCGCCGGTAATGTCAACGACCGACGCGCCCGCGCGTAGCGGGCGGCCTGACGGGCCGGTCATATAGGCAAGGCCGCCCATCATCTGCGTCACTTCGTCCAGCGCCGTGCGCTTCTCATAAGGGCCGGTCAGGAATCCCTTGGCCGAGCAATAGATGAGGCCCGGATTCTCCTTTGACAGCGCCTCATAGCCAAGGCCCAGCCGATCGAGCGTGCCGGGACGGAAATTTTCGACCACGATGTCGGCCGACTGCGCCAGCGCAAAGGCCGCCTCGCGCCCCGCATCGCTTTTGAGGTCGAGGCAGATGCTACGCTTGTTGCGGTTGAACATGGGAAAATAGCCCGCGCCCGAGCCGAGGAGGTTGCGGGTCTGGTCGCCGCCCTTCGGCTCCACCTTGATCACTTCCGCGCCCAGATCGCCCAGGATCACGCCGACCGATGGTCCCATGACCATGTGCGTGAATTCAACCAGCCGGATCCCGGCAAGCGGCAATGCATCCGCGTTCATATCTTCCCCTGCAAATCATGCGATAAACGCCTATCGACAGCCCCTCATAAATTGTTATAGAAATAATACAATAGCGCGAGGGATCAGAATGTCGGAACGCATATTGATTAGTGAAGTCGGGCCACGGGACGGGCTGCAAAGCATCAAGCCCATATTGCCGACCGACGTGAAAAAGGCATGGATCGCGGCCGAAGCGGCGGCGGGCGTGGCAGAGATTGAGGTAGGCAGTTTCGTGCCTGCCAAATTGCTGCCCCAACTGGCGGATACGGCGGAAATCACCGCCTATGCGCGCAGCATTCCCGGCCTGACGGTCGCCGCTCTGGTCCCCAATGCGAAGGGGGGCGCCGCCGCGATCGCGGCAGGCGCGCACAAGATCACGCTGCCCCTGTCGGTGTCGGAGACGCACAGCCTGGCTAATCTGCGTCGCAATCATGCGCAGGTGCTGGATGAAGCGCGTCAGATCGGCGCGATGATCGCAGCGCTGCCAGCGGCCGAACGCCCGCATTTCGAAGGGAGCCTGTCGACTGTCTTTGGCTGCACGCTGGAGGGGAATATCGCTGACGGTCAGATCGCGATGCTGGCCGAGGCGCTGATGGCGGCGGGTTGCGATGAAATCGGCCTTGCCGACACGACGGGTTATGCCAATCCCGCGAGCGTGCGGCACATGGTCCGCTTCGTGCGTGGGGTAGTAGGCGATGCCGCCGTGACCGGCATCCATCTGCACAATACACGCGGCCTTGGCCTTGCCAATGTGCTGGCGGGTCTGGAGGCGGGCCTCACCACGTTCGACAGTTCGCTGGCGGGCCTTGGCGGCTGTCCCTTCGCGCCCGGCGCCAGCGGCAATATCGTGACCGAGGATCTGGTGTTCATGCTCGAATCGATGGGCATATCGACCGGGATCGACATGGACAGGTTGATGGGGGTGCGCGATCTTCTGAAGGCCGCGCTGCCCGAAGAGCCGCTTTATGGCTTCGTGACGGAGGCGGGATTGCCGCTCGGCTTCGTTCCAGCAGGAACCAGCACATATCTGGAAAGAAAGGAAGAAATGGCGTGAGCGACATATTGGGAACCCGGATGGTGTCCGATGGACGCACGGCGCGGCAGATTTTCGAAGAGGTGATGGCCAATCCCGCCCGGACGAAATTCGGCTTCGGTGAAAAGCTCGCCATCGTGAATGTCGACTTCCAGAACGCTTATACGCGGATCGACCAGTATAAGACCGCCTATGAAACCGATCCGCGCCAGATCGAATATGTGAACATCATTTCCGATCTGGCCCGTGCCAAGGGGATGCCGGTCATCTGGACCCATGTCGCCTATGTCGAGGATGCGTCGGACGCCGGCGTTTGGGGTACCCGGACGAATACGCCCGATTCGCTTCAGAACATCAAATATGGCAGCGACCGTCACGCCTTTGACGACCGCTGCCGCATCGATGCCAGCGACATCATTTATGACAAGCGCATGCCGTCGGCCTTCTTTGAAACGCCGCTGCAAAGCCTGCTCGTGTGGCACAAGGTCGATACCGTGGTCGTGACCGGCGGCAGCACGTCGGGCTGCATTCGCGCAACCGCCGTCGATTCGCTGTCGCGCGGCTATCGCACGATCGTCCCGATCGAAACCTGCGCCGACAAGCATGAAAGCTATCATTTCGCGAACCTGACCGACCTTCAGCTCAAATATGCCGATGTTGAGCCGGTTCAGACCGTGATCGACTGGCTGGAGGCACGCTGATGCGGGAGGGCGAAAAGGATCCGGGGCTGTACGATTTCCTGCCCTATCGGGGGCGGCCTAAGATCGAATGGCCCGATGGTAAGAAGGTTGCGGTGTGGGTGTCGCCGAATCTGGAATTTTACGAGATCGATCCGGCGCCTAACCCGCATCGCAAAAGCTGGGCAAAGCCGCACCCCGATGTCGTCGGCTACGCTCATCGCGATTATGCCAACCGGGTCGGCCATTGGCGCATGGCCGACGTCATGAGCAAACATGGCTTTCCCGGCTCCGTATCGCTCTCCGTCGCGCTGTGCCAGCACGTCCCCGACGTGGTGGAGGATGCCAATGCGCGCGGCTGGGAATTTTTCAGCCATGGCATTTACAACACCCGCTACAGCTATGGCATGGACGAGGCGCAGGAACGCGCCATCATCGAGGATTCGATCCGCACGGTCCGCGATGCCACAGGACAGACGATCAAGGGCTGGCTGGCCCCGGCGCTGACCCACACGCCGCGCACGCTCGACCTGATCGCCGAATATGGGCTGAGCTATACCTGTGACCTCTATCATGACGATCAGCCGACGCCGATCCATGTGGCGAACGGCAAGCTGATCTCCATGCCCTACAGCCTGGAGGTCAACGATCATTATGGATTCTTCGTCTATAATATGTCCCCGCGCGACTATGCCGACACGTTGATCCGCCAATATGAGCGGCTGGCGGCGGAGGGCGACGAATCCGGCACGGTCATGTGCATTCCGCTGCATAGCTATCTGATCGGCCAGCCGCACCGTATCGGTCCGTTCGAAGAAGTGCTGCGCCATATCGCGCAGGACGGTCGCGCCTGGATCACGCGCAGCGGCGACATCGCCGACCATTTCATCGGGCAGGGCTATGACAGGCTGCTGGCCGACGCCGCCCATCAGAGTGAGGATGCGCAATGAGTCTGGACCCCGCCTATCTCGCCTATCCCCATCGTGCCGAGGGGATGGACCATGACCTGTATCACTGGTCCAACCTGTTCGACCGTCCGCCCATCGTCTGGCCCGGCGAAGCGAAACTGGCCGTTAGCGTCGTTATCTCACTCGAATGGTTTCCGATCACGGCATCGGACAAGCCGTTTCGCGCGCCCGGCCACATGCAGACGGCCTATCCCGACTATCGCCACTATACATCGCGGGAATATGGCACGCGCATTGGCTTCTATCGCATGCTCGACGCATTGGCGGCGGTCGGTGCGAAGGCGAGCGTGGCGGTCAACGGCGCGATAGCCGAGCGGTATCCGGCGCTGCTGCGCGACATCGTGGCCGCAGGGCATGAAATCGTCGCGCATGCGACCGACATGAATGCGACCATCGCGACCGGCATCGCCGAGGAAGAGGAGCGCGCTATCATCCGCTCTTCGCTCGACATGCTGGAAAAAGCGACGGGTCGGCGGCCGGCGGGATGGCTTTCCATCGCCCGCTCGCAAAGCTGGAACACGCCGCGCCTGCTGGTGGAGGAAGGTGTTTGCTACATGCTCGACTGGGTGAATGACGAACTACCCTATCGCATGACGACGGTGGCCGGCGGCATCGTCAACGTACCGCTGAACCATGAATTGTCCGACCGTCAGATCATCACGACGCAGCAGCACTCGGCCGACAGCTATCGTGTTCAGATAGAGGATGCCGCAGACTGGTTGATGACGGAGGCGGTCGGGTATGGCGGCCGGATGCTGCCGCTGCATTTGACCCCCTATATCATGGGGCTGCCCTATCGCATCGGCGCCCTTGAAACCTTGCTTCAGGGACTGGCCGGCCGGGAAGGGCTGTCCTTCCTGACGACCGGAGACATTGCCGGCTGCATCTGATCCATTAAGCGCTTGCGTTGCTGAATTGTATTAGATTGGATACAAATAATCGGAGAAAATAATGCGTTCAGGGTATATCTTCGCCGCCTGGCTGGCGGTGCCTGCGGTCGCGCATGCTGCGCCGCCGCCCAATGGCAAGGTCGCCTTTGCGGCCTGTGCCGCGTGCCATGGCACCAAGCCGGGCGAAAAGCGGATGGGGCCAAGCCTGGCCGGGATTGTCGGGCGCAAGGCAGGCAGCGTCGCCGGTTTTACTTACAGCCCCGCCATGGCGAAGAGCGGCATAAGCTGGACCGAGGCCACGCTGGATGCGTTCATGGCAAACCCCCGATCGGTCGTGCCGGGTACGAAGATGGCCTATGGCGGCGTCGCGCAACCCGAAAAGCGCAAGGCGATCATCGACTATCTCAAGACGCTTCCGGCCAAGTGACGCGGATGATGGCAACGCGCGAAGCACAGGATGAAGCAGGCGGCACCGCCCTGATCGACCGGCGCGGCCTGCTACGCCTCTGCATGATGGCGGCGACGGCCTATGGGCTGGGCGCGGGTGGCTATCAATTGACGCAGGCCATGGCGGAGGAGGGCGGTTCCGCTCTCGACGTTCGCCAGCGCAGGCTGATCGCGGCCATTGCCGACACCATCCTGCCAGACACGGATACGCCGGGTGCGGTAAAGGCGGGCGTTCCCGATTTCATCGACCTGATGGTCAGCTATTGGCTCGATCCGGCCGAACGCGATGCATTCGTGACCGGGCTGGGCGATTTTGCCCGCGATACGATCCGAGCGCGCGGCACCAGTTTCGACATGCTGCTGCCCGCACAGCGTCTGGACTGGCTGAAGGCGGTGCAGGCCGATGCCTGGGCGAAGCGGGGCAAGGGCGTGGCTCCGTCCTTTTTCCTGTGGATCAAGCGCCTGACGGTGTTCGGCTATTACACGTCGGAGGCCGGCGCGACCGAGGAACTGACCTACAATCTCGTCCCCGGGGAATATCAGCCCTGCGCCCATGTCGGCGCGGATCACGCCTTTTCGATCAACCGCAGCGGGTTCGTTTTCCCGGTCGGCAATGATCCCGCGACGCTCTGAAAGCTACTCATGACCGATACCCCCATGTTCGACGCGATTGTCGTTGGTTCCGGCATCTCCGGCGGCATGGCCGCCAAGGAATTGACCGAGCGCGGGCTGAAAGTGCTGCTGCTCGATCGTGGCCGCCACATCACCCATGGCGAGGATTATGTCGGCGAAGACCGGCCGCCATGGGACTGGCGCTTTCACGGGCTTGGCGATCGTCAGCTTTATGCGAAGGACTATCCGGTACAGAGCAAGGCGCGCGCCTTTGGCGAAGGCTCCACGCAATTCTTCGTCAACGACAGCGAACATCCCTATGAAACGGACGCGGATTCGCCTTTTTCGTGGATCCGTGGCTATCATCTGGGCGGCCGTTCGCTGACATGGGGGCGGGCGACTTTCCGCCTGTCGCCGACCAATTTCAACGAACCGGGGCAGGACGGCCACGGCATCGCATGGCCGATTTCCTACGACGACATCGCGCCATGGTATTCCCATGTCGAAAAGTTTATCGGCGTCACCGGGCAGCGCGCTGGCCTCGACATATTACCGGATGGCGAGTTCCTGCCGCCCATGCCGCTCAATTGTGTCGAGGAACATGCCAAGTCGGTGATCGAGGCGAAATTTCCCGGCCGCACCCTGATCCCCGAACGCTCGGCCGTCCTGTCTCAGGAACATAATGGCCGCCCACCCTGTCATTATTGCGGTCCCTGTTACAAGGGCTGCTCCACCGCCAGCTATTTCAGCTCCAATGGCGTCAGCCTGCCCGCTGCCGAAGCGACCGGGCGTTTGACCACTGTCACCGACGCGATCGTGGCAGGTGTGGACTATGATCCCGCGACGAAGCGCGCGACGGGCGTGCGCGTGATCGACGCGAAGACGAAGGAAGGGCGTACCTATACGGGCCGCACCATCTTCCTCAACGCATCGACCATCGGGTCGACCATGATCCTGCTGCAATCGCGCAGCGAGGCTTTCCCCACCGGGCTGGGCAATAAGAATGATATGCTCGGCCGCTATCTGATGGACCATGCGATGGGTGCGGTCGTGACCGCGCGCATGCCCGGTTTCATGGACCAGCAGCCGATCGGCAACCGGCCGATCGGCATTTATATTCCGCGCTACGAAAATCTGGGCGACCGGAAAAATCCGGCTTTCCAGCGCGGCTTCGGCTTTCAGGGATCGGCCTGGCGATCGACATGGGCGCGCGGTGCGGAAGGTACGGAACTGGGCGCCGATCTCAAAACGGCGATGCGGACGCCCGGTCCCTGGCACATGATGCTGGTCGGCTTTGGTGAGGCGCTGCCGCGGGCCGACAATCGCGTGACCCTGTCGTCCAAAGTCGACCAATGGGGGCTGCCGCTGCCCGACATTCGCCATCACTGGTCGGACAATGAAATGGCGATCGTGCGCGAAGCTGCGGCGCAGGCGGCGGATATGCTCAAGGCCTGCGGTGGGGAGATCGTCCAATATGCCGACAAGCCGACGCCGGGCGGCCTCGCCGTTCATGAAATGGGCGGCGCGCGGATGGGCGACGATCCGGCCACGTCCGTTACCAATGCCAACAATCAGATCCATGGCATCGACAATCTGTATGTCACAGATGGCGCGTGCATGACGGCGACCGGCAACGTCAATCCATCATTGACCTATATGGCGCTGACGGCACGGGCCGCAGACCATGCCGTGAGGCGAATGAAAGACGCCAATATTTAAAACATTCTATTCTGGAAAAAGATCGTGTCCCGCGGGATGGTGTAACAGCGGCTGTCCTCGGTAGAGGATCGGACTGGATCAGGCTGCCACGCCGGGCAAGCTGATGAGGGGATTGTCGCTGACGTTGGCGAGACTTTCAAGTGTC
>JAJZQN010000074.1 GCA_021847605.1 Pseudomonadota bacterium
ATTCCAATTTCTCAATGCGGAAAGGGTAACGACAATCAGGCTTTTGCCGCCATGCCGCCTGCCGAGTGTTAGCCGTGAAGGCGCGGCGGCTCGCGACCACATTCAACCATCGAACCCATTTCGTTGAACGGCAGCAAATGAGGACTTACCTGCCTTTGACCGACCGCGATGCGGCCTGGGCATGAAAGATTTTGGCTTCCCGGCGACGCGGCGTGTATATCGCGCGAGAGCCGCTGCGTTCATACGCTGCGGATCGGCTACCAATGACCCCATGTTCGGAGGAATCGAGCGACGAATGTCGGCGAGCGTGCCCAACTCAAATTTTCCGGATGATCCTGAAAGCACGCCATCCTACTGGCGGACGCAGGAAATGCTGTTGCTGCAGTATGTCATGGCGCAAATCGGCAAGGGGCTGGCGCTGGACCAGCAACTGCGCGAAATGCTGCATCTTCTTTCTGAAACTCTGGGCCTCAACCGCGGCCGGATCGTCCTTCGAGACGGCGACACCGACACCTACCGCATTGTCCATTCTTATGGTCTGACACGGGAAGAGGTCGCGCGCGGACGCTATGTGCTGGGTGAAGGGATCACCGGACGATCGCTGGAAAACCGGCAACTGATCATCGTCCAGGACATTGACAAGGAGCCGACCTTTCTCGCCCGGGCGGTAGAGCGCGAACGCCTTCCGCCCGGCACCGTGGCGTTCATCACAGTACCGATCAACGTCGGGTCTGCCACGATCGGTGTATTGGCCTGCCATCGGATCAGGCATCGCAACCGGCCGCTGTCGGACGACACGACGATCCTCAAGATGCTCGCGACCCTGATCGGGCAGCTGCTCCAGCTCAAGGCCAGCCTCGAGGAGAAAACCCGCGCCCTCGAACAGCATAACCAGCATCTCGCGCGCGCGCTTGAAAGCGCCACGGTGCGCTATGGCATCATCGGCACATCGCCCACGCTGCTGCGCGCGATCAGCCAGCTTGAGCAGGTGTCTGCGGCCAATGCCAGCGTTCTGCTGCTGGGCGCGTCGGGTACCGGCAAGGAGATGTTTGCCCGTGCGCTCCATCTGGCCAGCCCGCGACGCGATGCACCGTTCATAAAGGTCAACTGCGCAGCGATCCCTGACACGCTCTTCGAATCCGAGCTGTTCGGTCATGAGAAAGGCGCGTTTACCGGGGCCGCGTCCGAACGCCCCGGCTGGTTCGAGCAAGCGGATACCGGTACGATTTTCCTCGATGAGATCGGCGAAATGCCGCTGTCGATGCAAACGAAGCTGCTCCGGACGCTGCAGGAAGGGACAGTGACGCGCCTCGGCGCCAAGCGTGAGATCAAGATCGACGTGCGGCTGGTCGCCGCCACGAACCGCGATCTGTCGCGGGAAGTTACCGCAGGGCGCTTCCGCCAGGACCTGTTCTACCGCTTGAACGTCATTCCTATCCGTCTGCCTTCGTTGCGCGAACGCATTGGCGATGTCCCACAGCTTGCCGCGCATTTCCTCACGCGGTTCAATCAGACGAACCAGCGCAACGTCAATCTGACGCCGTCCGCGATCGAAAGGCTCAAGAATCATGACTGGCCGGGCAACATCCGCCAGCTTGCCAACATGATTGAGCGGATGGTGCTGCTTGCCGATCAGGCCCTGCTCGACGATCGCGACCTCGATGTCTTTCTGGCCGGCGACGACCATGACGAGCCGGCACCGACCGAGCATCGGGCCGCCCCCGCGATCCTGACTGTGCCGGAGCCCAGCCCCTATGTTCGGCCCTATGCAATGGCCAGTTCCCACAGCTACGAGGAACTTGTTCGTGCGCTGGAGGCCAGCTGGGGCAACAAGTCGCGAGCGGCGCAGCTCCTGGGCCTGACCGAGCGCCAGTTCTCTTATCGGTGGAAGCGCCACAAACTGTAAAACATTGTCGACCTTTGTCGACAAAGGTCGACAAATTGCGGCGTGATTGGCCCGTACAGTTACGCCACCTCCCTTTAAAAACCAGCGCATTACGAGAATGGCACGCTGCTTGCTTAGACTCTTTACGAACCAGAGCTGGTTTGTAACAAGTATGAGGACAGCAGCATGACCGAGACCGTCGCCGAACCGCGGACCGTCAAGACCTACCTCAGGCCGATCGATCGCGACGGACTGATGGCCTTCGCCGCCAAAGGGCGTGCCAACCCGCAAACCCGTGGCACCAACATCGTCAAGACCGTGATGGAAGGCCAGTATCGCTCGCTGTCCTACGTCGGCGCGCACGAAGCTGTCGTCGTCGACGAACCCCTGCACCTCTTCGGCGAGGACACCGCACCCGCGCCGGGCGAGATCGTCCTCGCCGCACTGGGTGGCTGCCTCGCCGTCGGCATCACTGCGGTCGCCACCTGCCGCAACGTCAAGCTGAGCCTGCTCGAACTGCACCTCGAAGGCGACATCGGTAACCCCGCCGCCTGGGGCGCGGAAGGGGCAGAAAAGCAGCCGCCAGAGATGGGCTTTCAGGACATCCGGGTGACGGTCAAGGTCGAGGGTGATGCGACCCGCGAAGATCTCGACGCAATCGTGCAGCACGCCAACTTCTATTCGCCGGTGGCGAACACGATGCGCAACCCGATCCCCTTCACGATCAAGCTCGCCGATTAAGCCCTCGCGAGGCGGCCCGCAGCCTGCGGCCGCCTCGCTCTCCCTGCATCAGTTGGAGCCTTTAGATGACCGCGCTTGCCATGGATCTCTCTTCCGCCGGACTGCCCCCCTCAGCCCTGCCCGATGATGCAACGGTACTCGCGCAGGTGGCCATCATCGCCGATGGACCGCTGCGCAATGCCGCAAGGGAAATCGACGAGGGCCACTATCCTCTAGAGATCATGACCGCGCTGGGCGGCACTGGCGCGCTCGGTGCACACCTGAGGCATAATGGGGGACGGCTGGGTCTGGCGATCGCCGCAATGCAGACGGCGAGCCGCGCCTGTGGATCGACTGGCTTCCTGATGTGGGCCCATGATGTTTGCGGCCTCTATCTGGAAGGATCGGACAATCCAGCTCTGTCGAGCAGCCTGCTCGAAACCCACTCTGCGGGCCTGACCTTCGGCGGCACAGCGCTGTCCAACCCGGTCAAGGCGGTCGCCGGGATCGAGGATTTCCTGCTCCGCGCCCGCCGCGTGCCCGGCGGCTATATCGTCACCGGTGCCCTGCCCTGGGTAAGCCATATCGCAAGCGGCCAGTATTTCGGCGGCATGGCAGGGGTACCCAAGGCCGATGGCGGCTTTTCCCATGCGATCCTGTTCTTCATGCGCTGCGACGACCGCATCGCGCTGCGCCCATGCCCCCGCTTTTCCGGCATGGAAGGGACAAGCACCTGGAGCGTCCGCTTTGACGAGGTCTTCGTTCCCGACGCGGAGGTGATCGCCGATCCGGCGCAGTTGTTGCTGGGACGCATCCGCGAAGCCTTCATCCTGCTCCAGACCGGCATGGCGATGGGCATCATCGAGGGTAGCATCAACGACATGCGCGACGTCGAAGGGCAGCTCGGGCACGTCAACCGCTTCCTCTCAGATCGCCCGGACGAGCTGACCGGTGAACTGGCCGAACTGCGGACCCGGATCATGCGGCTGGCGGAGACACCGGAAGACGGCAGCACGGACTATATGGTCGACGTGCTCGACGCACGCTGCCAGGCCTCCGACCTGTGCCTGCGCGCCTCGCAATCGGCGCTTTTGCATCAGGGCGCACGCGGATACCTGCACGCTGCCGCCCCCCAGCGCCGGGTGCGCGAGGCGCATTTCGCCGCCATCGTCACCCCCGCGATCAAGCATCTGCGCTGGGAGATGGCGCGGCTCCTGCGCGACGAGGTGCCGGCATGAGCACCGCGTGGCGCCAGTATATCTGCCGCGCCTGCGGCCTCATCTACGACGAGGAACTCGGCGATCCCGACAGCGGCCTGGCGCCCGGTACGCGTTTCGAGGACATCCCGGACGACTGGGAATGCCCGCTATGCGGCGTAACCAAGGCCGATTTTGAACCCTATGCGCGGTGCGCACATGCTCAGGCGCCCGAACAGGTCATCGTCGCGCAGCGGACGCCCGGCATCGTCATCATCGGTGCTGGCACCGCAGGATGGAACGCCGCCGAAGCCCTGCGCGCGCTGGATGGCGACGTACCGATCACGATGATCACGCGCTGCGCCGGCGACGTTTACAACAAGCCGGAGTTGTCCGTCGCCCTGACTCGCAAGTCGACGCCCGACACGCTGCGCCGGGAGACGGGAAGCGCGAAGGCGGCGCGTCTGGGTGTAAGGCTGTTCCCGCAGACCTTCGCGATTGGCATCGATCCCGTGCGTCGGCGCCTACGAACGACGCGGGGCACCATCGATTATACGCATCTGGTTCTCGCCCAGGGCGCCAAGCCCGCGCTACCGCCCAGCCTGCCCGCTGACCTGTGCTGGCGGATCAACGATCTCGACAGCTGGGCGCAGTTCCACAACCGGATCGCCGCAGCACCGCGCCGGATCGCGATCGTCGGCGCGGGGATGATCGGGTGCGAACTGGCCGAAGACTTCGCGCGCGCAGGCCATGCCGTCACGCTGCTCGACATCCAGGCAGAGCCGCTCGGTGGGCTGTTGCCGGGTGCGGCTGCCTCTCGCCTCGCTGTCGGCCTCTCCGACCTGGGCGTACGCTTCCTCGGCAAGACCGCCGTGGCGGCGACCCGCCGGATGGCAGAGGCGATCATGATCGACACCTCCGATGGCGGCGCCATCGAAGCCGATCTGGTCGTGGCCGCGACCGGCCTTGTCACCGACACGCGTCTGGCACGCAGCGCCGGGCTGGTCTTCGACAGGGGCATCGCGGTCGACGCGGCGACGCTGGAAACCAGCGCGCCGGGAATCTTCGCGCTGGGAGACTGCATCAGCATCGACGGTCAGCCTTGTCGCTTCATCGAACCGATCGCCATCCAGGCTGACGCGATCGCCCGCGCGATCGTCACAGGTGCACACGGCGGCTACCACCACCAGCCGCCCGTGATCCGGCTGAAAACGAAATCGACGCCGATTGTCCTGCACGGCGCGCCCCAGCCGAACCTGCCCTGGCGCACTGTTGAGAAGGGTGATCGGCTGGTGATGGAACAATGGATCGAGGGGGCGTGCGTATCGCGCCTGACGGCATGAGCGCGCATATTTTCATCAGAGCAGGGGGCCTTTGCACATGAGCGACGATAACCGGTTCAAGCCATTCGATCCCAATTCGAGACTGGGCGGCTGCTCGTGCGGCGCCCATGCCAGCCAGGCCGAGCATGACGCCGCGCGGCCTGGCGGGACCGAGCATCTGTCGAACGATATTGTCGAGGCGAGCGCGATGAAGGCGCTGATCCCCAACGACCGGACGCGGCGCCGTTTCCTGCTGGCGGTCGGGGGAACAGCGGCAGCGGCGGCGCTCTATTCGGTCCTGCCGATCCGGTCGCTTCAGGAAATGGCCGGCGGCGACAAAGTGGGGCCGCTGGAGCGCAGAGCGCTGCGGGTCGGCTTCCTGCCGATCAACTGCGCCACCCCGCTGATAATGGCCGACCCCATGGGTTTCTACAAGCGTGAGGGGCTGGAGGTCAGCCTGGTCAAGACGCCCGGCTGGGCACTAGTGCGCGACCATATGCTGAACGGCGAACTCGACGCCTCACACTTCCTTGCGCCGATGCCGCTCGCCATCTCGATGGGCCTCGCCTCGCAGGCACAGCCGATGCGGGTCGCCTCGATCCAGAACGTCAACGGACAGGCGATCACCCTGGCGCTGAAGCACAGGAACAACCGCGATCCAAAGAACTGGAAGGGCTTCAAGTTCGCCATCCCGTTCGACTTCTCGATGCACAACTTCCTGCTTCGCTACTATCTGGCGGAACACGGGCTTGATCCCGACAAGGACGTGCAGTTGCGCGTCACGCCCCCGGCCGAGATGATCGCCAACCTGCGCGCCGGTAATATCGATGGGTTCCTGGGGCCGGAGCCGTTCAACCAGCGCGCTGTCTTCGACGAGATCGGCTTCATCCATATCCTGACCAAGGATATCTGGGAGGGGCACCCCTGCTGCGCATTCGGTGCGTCGGAAAGCTTCATCCAGAAGAACCCCAACAGCTTCCAGGCGCTGTACCGGGCCATCCTCAAGGCGACGAGCGAAGCGGAGAAGCCGGAGAACCGGGCCGATATCGCCAAGGCCATTTCCGGTCCCAAATATCTCAACCAGCCCGAAACCGTCATTGCGCAGGGGCTGACCGGGCACTTCGCCGACGGTCTGGGCGAAGTCCGCAACGATCCGCAGCGCGCGGGCTTCGAGCCGTTGCCCTGGTATTCGATGGCGACATGGATGCTCACGCAGATGAAGCGCTGGGGCTACATCAAGCAGGACGTCGATTATCGCCAGCTGGCCGAAAAGGTTTTTCTCCTGACCGATGCCCGGCGGCTCATGAAAGATCTGGACCTCGACGCCCCCCAAACGCGGTCCGATCCGGCGGGATATCCCGGGTTCAAGGTCATGGGCCGAGCCTTCGATCCGGCCACGCCCGAGGCCTATCTTAATCAATTCCCCATCAAGCGGAGCTGAGCCATGAGCGACAAATTGGCCCTCAAGGGCGCCGCCCTGTCCTTTGCCTTCCTCGTGCTGATCCTGCTCGCATGGTATGGCGCGACGGCACCCTCGACCCCGCCGGGCACAGCGGCGGCCAGCAGCGCGAGCGCCGAATACGACGCACTGATGGGCAAGGGGGCCGCCGCCGATCCAGACGCGATCAAGGGCTTCCCAACGCCGATGCAATTCGCTGAAGTGGCAGCCAGGAACTTGGCCGCGCCATTCTACGACAACGGCCCCAACGACAAGGGTATCGGCATTCAGCTGGCCTATTCGCTCGGCCGTGTCGGGCTGGGCTATCTGCTCGCCATGATGGTCGCGATCCCGCTCGGTTTCGCCATCGGCATGTCGCCGCTGCTCTACCGCGCACTCGATCCCTTCATCCAGCTGCTGCGACCGATCTCACCGCTCGCCTGGATGCCGATCGCGCTCTACACGATAAAGGATTCCACGGTCTCCAGCATCTTCGTCATCTTCATCTGCTCGGTCTGGCCGATGCTGGTGAACACCGCCTTCGGTGTGGCGGGCGTGCGCAAGGACTGGCTCAACGTGGCGCTGACCCTGGAGGTTTCGCCGCTGCGCAAGGCCTTCCTGGTGATCCTGCCCGCTGCGGCCCCGGCGATCATCACCGGCATGCGGATCTCGATGGGCATCGCCTGGCTCGTCATCATCGCTGCCGAGATGCTGATCGGCGGAACCGGCATCGGATATTTTCTGTGGAACGAGTGGAACAATCTTTCCATCGCCAATGTGCTGTTCGCCGTCGCGACGATCGGCGTCGTCGGCATGATCCTCGACCGCGCCTTCGGGCTCATTCTCAAGAAGGTGACCTATGCCGAATGACACGAACCCCGCTGGCATCGTTCGCCCGCTGGTCGAGGTGGATCGCCTCGCCAAGGTCTACAAGCCGGGCACCCCGCCGGTTTTCGAAGATGTCAGCTTCACCATCGATCGCGGCGAGTTCATCTGCATCATCGGTCATTCCGGGTGCGGCAAGAGCACGATCCTGAACGTCCTCGCCGGGCTTGAGAAAGCCAGCAAGGGCAATGTGATCATGGACAATCTCGAAATGACCGGCCCCGGCCTCGATCGCGGCGTGGTCTTCCAGAGCCATGCGCTGATGCCCTGGATGACAGTGGAGCAGAACATCGCCTTCGCCATTCGCTCGCGGCATCCCGAATGGTCCCGCAGGCGGATCGCCGATCACGGTGCGCGCTTCATCGACCTGGTCGGATTGACGGCCGCAGCAAAGAAGAAGCCCAGCGAACTGTCCGGCGGAATGAAGCAGCGCGTCGGAATCGCCCGCGCCTTCGCGATCGAACCCAAGATGCTGCTGCTCGACGAGCCGTTCGGCGCGCTGGACGCCCTGACCCGCGGCAACATTCAGGACGAGCTGCTCAAGATATGCGCCGAAACTGAGCAGACTGTCTTCATGATCACGCACGATGTCGACGAAGCCATATTGCTGGCCGATCGCATCTTCCTGATGAGCAACGGGCCGCACGCCCGGATTGCGGAAATGGTCGTCAACACGATGCCAAAGGACCGCAAGCGCGAGACCATGCATCACGATCCGCGCTTCTACGCGATCCGCAACCATCTGGTCGACTTCCTCGTCCACCGTTCGAAGACCTTCCAGGCCATGACGGCAACCGCATCCGGCCAACCGCATGTGCCGGTCATCGTGCGCCCGGGCCTTGAAGAAGAGGAATCCGCCCCTGCGCCGGAGCGCGGTCACCCGCCGCTCCATATCGTCGCCTGATCACCATCCCTCCCAAGCAAAGGACCCGCAGATGATTTCCGACCGTAGTGAAGTGACCGCCATGATCCGCTCCGCCAAAGTGGCCAAGGGCATCAAATGGGCCGACGTCGCAGCCAAAATCGACATGTCCAAGGAATGGACGACCGCCGGCTGCCTCGGCCAGATGACATTCGACAAGACTCAGGCCGAAGTCATTGGCGAGATGTTTGGCCTTCCTGACGAGGCAGTCGCCTGGCTACAGGTGGTGCCCTATAAGGGCTCGCTGCCGACTGCCGTGCCGACCGATCCACTGATCTATCGCTGGTATGAACTGGTCAGCGTCTACGGCACCTCGATCAAGGAACTGATTCACGAGGAATTCGGCGACGGGATCATGAGCGCGATCGATTTCTCGATGGACATCACGCGCGAACCCAATCCGGCCGGCGACCGCGTGAGCGTGGTCATGTCGGGCAAGTTCCTGCCCTACAAGAGCTACTAAACTGTAGGCCGGCGAAGACGCCGACCTTACCCCAATCACCGTCGACGTCGATCACCGCCGCGCGCCAGGCGCGCGGTGCGTGACGACGCACGCCCGGGACATGCCATGCCGCACGACAGCATCATCGAACGCGCCGCCGATCTCGTGCGCCGCACGCTTGCGGGAGAGCTGCCGCGACCAACGGTGCGGGCTTTCTTCGACGAGGAAACCTCGACAGCAAGCTATGTCGTGCACGACCCGGCATCCGGGCGCGCTGCCATTCTCGACAGCGTGCTCGACTTCGATCCGGCATCCGGAACGCTGGCCTACCACTCGGCCCGGAAGATTGCCGCCCATGTCGAAAACCCGGGTCTGACAATCGACTGGCTGCTCGAAACCCATGTCCATGCCGACCATCTTTCGGCCGCGCCCTGGCTCCAGGATCGCTTCGGCGGCACGCTGGCGATCGGTCGCGGCGTCATCGACGTCCAGACACATTTTGGTCCGGTCTTCAACAGTGGCTCCAGCTTCGCACGCGACGGCTCGCAGTTCGACCGCCTGATCGAGGACGGTGACGCGATCGACCTCGGCAGCATCCACGGCATCGCGATCGCCGTCCCGGGGCACACCTGCGCGGACGTAGCCTTCCTGATCGGTGACGCGCTGTTCGTCGGCGATACGCTGTTCATGCCCGATGCGGGGACGGCGCGGACGGATTTCCCTGGTGGTGATGCCGCCCAGCTCTACCGTTCGATCCACCGGCTGTTCGGACTGCCCGACGAAACCCGGGTCTTCATCTGCCACGACTATAAGGCGCCGGGGCGCGATCACTTCGCTTGGGAGACGACCGTCGCCCAGCAGCGAGCCGCCAACGTTCACGTCGGTGGCGACATCAACGAAGCCCAGTTCGTCGCGGCGCGGCAGGCCCGCGACGCCACGCTCGCCATGCCGCGCCTGATCCTTCCGTCGGTTCAGATCAACATGCGGGCCGGGCACCTTCCGGACGCGGAGCCAGACGGCCGTCGCTATCTCAAGATCCCCATCATGGAGAGCGGCCGATGATCGCGGATCAGATACTGACCCCGCTCCAGTTCCTTCTTGGCGGAGTGTCGGGAGGCCTGGTCGGCTTCACCTTGGGCCTGGTAGGCGGCGGCGGCTCCATCCTTGCCGTGCCGCTGATCCTTTACCTCGTCGGCATTAAAAGCCCGCATGTCGCGATTGGCACGAGCGCGCTGGCCGTTGCCGCCAATGCCGCGATTGCGCTGGGCAACCATGCCCGGCGCGGCACGGTCGAATGGCGCTGCGCCGGCATCTACGCGGCGGCCGGCGTGGTCGGCGCGCTCATAGGGTCTTCGATCGGCAAGGCGTTCGACGGGCAGCGGCTGCTGCTGCTTTTCGGCATCCTCATGCTGGTCGTGTCCGTATTGATGGTGCGGCACCGCGCTCATGAAGGCAATGCCTTGATTGCCTGCGGACACGACCGCCTTCCACGCGTCCTGTCCTATGGCGGCATGACCGGCATCTTCTCGGGCTTCTTCGGGATCGGCGGCGGCTTCCTGGTCGTGCCCGGACTCATGGCCTCGACGGGCATGCCGATGCTCAAGGCGGTAGGCTCGTCGCTGGTCGCCGTCACGGCCTTTGGCCTCGCGACAGCTGCAAACTATGCTTTCTCGGGCTATGTCAACTGGCCGCTGGCCGCGATCTTCATCCTTGGCGGAATCGGCGGGTGCTGGCTGGGCGCGCGCATGGCGACGGTGCTGTCGGCCCGAAAAGGCACGCTCAACAGCATTCTCGCCACCATCATCTGCGCGATGGCGGTCTTTCTGATTCATAAGAGCGCGCACGGCTGATGCGCCCCGGAGAGGACGAAACAAACATCAAAGGGGGCATCCATGAAATTCCTGAATTTCGCGGTTCTGAGCGCCGTCACCATTTCGACCCCGGCGCTCGCCGATCCGGTCGATCTGAAACCGCTGATCGATGCTCGCCTGCGTTACGAAGGCGTAGACCAGAACGGCATCAGGCAGACGGCCGACGCGGTGACGATGCGGATCAGGGCCGGCGTCCAGGCGACCAGCGGCCCCTTCTCGGCTCTGGTCGAGGCCGAGGGACTGCTAGCCATCGGCGCCAACTATAATAGCGGCGTCAACGGCCGCAGCCAGTTTCCTCTCGTAGCAGATCCCCAGAATATCGAGCTGAACCGAGCGCAGATCCAGTATCGCGGCATACGCGGCGTGGTAGCGACACTGGGCCGCCAGCGCATCGTGCTCGACGATGCCCGCTTCGTCGGCAATCTCGGCTGGCGCCAGAACGAGCAGACCTTCGACGCTATCCGGATCGAATGGTCGCCGGTCAAAAACCTCAAGGTCGACGGCACCTATTTGTGGTCGATCCGCACTGTCTATGGCATCGACGGCTTCGGCGCGCGCCCGCAGGCGATCGGCGGCGACACCTTCCTCGGCAATGTTTCCTACCAGACGCCGGTCGGGCGATTGACGGCCTTCGGCTACCTGATCGACGAGGACGAAACACTGTTTCACGGCAACAGTAGCCAGACCTATGGCGCCCGGTTCGCGGGCAGCCGGCCGCTCGCGCCGAAGGTCAAGCTGAACTATGTGGCCAGTTTGGCGACCCAGAGCGACTATGGGAGCAACCCCAACGCTTATCGTGCCGGATATTATTTCGGCGAAGCGGGTCTCGACGTCGCGAAGCTGCGGCTGGCCGGAGGATATGAGGTGCTGGGCGCCGATGATGGCCGAACCCTGACCAGCTTCCAGACACCGCTCGCGCTCATTCACCTGTTCCAGGGCTGGGCAGACAAGTTCATCACGACGCCGCCGAACGGCATCAAGGACGCCTATGGCCGCGTCGGTTATGCGGTGGGCGATGCGGGGCCGCTGGCCAACATCATGCTCACAGCCGTCTATCACGATTTTACAGCGTGATGCGTGAAAATTGAATCGGGCGATTCCCAAGGTGCGAGATTTATGATTCTCTCGGGCTGGAGGTGGCCGATGGGAAAATCGCATTCGATGGATCTTCGCAAGCGCGTGTATGGAG
>JAJZQN010000075.1 GCA_021847605.1 Pseudomonadota bacterium
CACTTGAAAGTCTCGCCAACGTCAGCGACAATCCCCTCATCAGCTTGCCCGGCGTGGCAGCCTGATCCAGTCCGATCCTCTACCGAGGACAGCCGCTGTTACACCATCCCGCGGGACACGATCCCGGAGAAATTAGCGAAGTCGTCCGGCAAGGTGTAACGCAACGACAAATCGACCGTAGTTTGCGATTCAAGATCGACGTGAGGTTCGGTCCGATTATCGGTAATTCCGGCAATATGATTGATATAAACAGCGGCCGCCGACCCACCATTGGTCCAACCTACGCTCGCGCGACCCTTGAACCTGGCGGGATTAAAAATTGTCCCGGCAAGCGGCATCCAGCCTGCATTCGATGTCAGTTCCTGCTTGGACCAAAGCCAAGCGCCGTTGGCGTTCAGAAGCAGTGTCGAACTTGGGCTTACTGCTATCCGGTAGTCCAGCGAGATATCAACACCTTCAATACGCTGCCGAACAGCATTCGTGTTCCTGTTATGGAGGATCGCGACGACGTTATCGACCTGTGACGAACCGGAATAGTTATAGAACTGGGCAGAGTTGGCGATGATTTGATCGATATCGGTCTGCGAAGGGCTGTAGGCGACAAAATCCGAGAAACTTTCGTCCGACAGGGCCCGAAAAATGGCAGTCCCCGCGACGGGCTGCACGACACGGTCTTTGTAGTCGACATTGAAATATGTCGCTTGAAAGCTAAATTCATCCAGGAAATTTGGACGGATCGCCGTCGACACTGACCATGACGTTGCTTTTTCCGGTTTTAGATTTGGGCTTCCGCCAATATCGACGAGCAATGTCGAGCCGCTGGGAAAGCGATCTCCACCAAAATAGTTCGCGGGATAAAGGTAGCTGTAGTTGGTCGCGAACTGATCGTAGAGACTTGGTGCCTTGAACGACTTCCCCCACGTACCCTTAATTTCGATCTCGTCGGAAATCCCGTAAATGACCCCGAATTTGGGGACCGCGACCGAGGCGATTTGGGGGTAATGCTCGAAACGCAGTGCTGCGTTGAACTCCAGCTTTTTCAGGAAGTTTATATCCTGAGCCGGCCCGACGGCCGGGATCGAAATTTCCGTGAAGCCGTAATAGCTCTCAACTGAGCCGCGGGAATCCGGCAATGCGGCCTCGTCGCGAACAGCGATATGCTGGTTGTATCGATAGCCGCCGCCCGCCACAATCTTCACGGGGTTGCTGTTAAGCTCGGCGACCGACCCTGTAGCGAAGGCTTCCACATTGATCAGCTCATTGCAGTAGCAACCGCGGGTATGGCTCATGGTGGTGCCATTCGATACCCACGCCTGATCAAACCGAATACGGTCACGTCCATAGGTGCCGGATACGGTTACGTCCCATCCACTTCCTGCGTCGATTTTTATGTTCGGTGATACAGAATAGGAGGTCGTAGTTGGCATATTCTCATAAATATACTCAGCCGATTCGCCATACGATCGAAAAGTTGTTCGGCGACTATATGTTGCATCGACTGAGAAATTTACTGTGTCGGAAAGGGCCTGCGTGGCAGAAAGGAGACCACTCGTCTGACTAACTCTGGGATAGAGAGTGTTGCCATCTGGCATGTATGCCGTATAGGTCCGATCCTTCGCGTCAATCTGGGAATTGTGATCATAGCTGATTGCCGCCATCACATTGCCAGATTTCCAACTTTTTCCTGCAACTGCACTGTACTGCTGTCGGAAATTCCCTCCACCTGTCGCGCCCCCGATTGTGCTCGAAACCGATATGCCTTCGTAGTTACGCTTGAGGATGATGTTTACCACGCCGCCGACAGCATCCGTGCCGTAAACTGCTGATGCCCCATCCGGGACAATTTCGACCCTATCGACCGCAGCAAGCGGAATGGTGCTGAGATCGACGGCCTGAACGACGGACCCATAGGACAGGCGATGGCCGTTCAATAGCGTCAAAGTGGCATCGCCGCCGAGTCCGCGCAGATTGGCGGATGAGCCAGATGAGAGATCGAGGTTGTTCACCCCGACCGCGCCGGACAGTACACCCGGGTTTTGTCCGCCGCCGAAATTCTGTGGCAACGTTCGAAGCGCCTGCCCGAGATCCGTTTGGCCTGCAAGCTTTATGGCGTCAGCGTCTAAGCGGATCATGGCCGAAGCGGAATCCGCTGTCTCAATTCGCGACCCGGTCACGATGATGTCACTTTCGCCGTTTCCCAATCTGTCGTTTTTTGCCGAACGAACATTCTCGCGAACAATCAGGGCTCCTTCGGCGACTTCAGCCGTCAGCTGTGTTCCAGCAAGTAACTGCCGGGCAGCCTCTTCAATCGTGAATGTTCCTGAGAGACGCTTTGACCTTTTGCCCCGCAACGGATCGGCGGGCGCAGAGAATTCCAAACCACCTTCGCGCGCGACTTTGCGAAGGGCCTCCGTAAGCGATTGGGCCGGGAGATCGAAGGCGACAGACTTGTCCGCCTGCGCCGAAGCAGGAGAAACCGCGATCAAAGCACTGACTGCAATGCCTACAAGAAAACCGCTACGAACCGCTCGCATGCCTATCCCCCAGACCTGATGAAACGCGCATCCCTGGATGCGTTCAGTGGGTCAGACGGGATAAATTGCGAAACTAGCGGCGGGTGAGCTACTTCTTGAGAATGATCTTGTCGTTGCCTTGAAACTCGACGGTCAGACCGAGAGAACGGGCAAGATGTTTGGCGACATTCTGTGGGTTGCGGATATGCAGATCGGCGCTCACGCGCATGTTGGCGATCTCGGGCGTATCGGCAACTATTTGCACCTGCGAATAGAGGTTAGCTTCCGCCAATATCGAACCAACGGTTTCGTCATTATAACTCTTCACGCCGGTCACCCATTGCCCTTCGTTTTCCGGCGCCGGTTCAGGAACAGCCGGTGCTTCCTGGCTAGCAGCCGGAGAATAGCGAAGTCTTTCACCGGGTTCGAGATATCGTTTCACAACCCGGCCGTTGACCCGTTGCGGCTGACAGGGCGGGGTGACGGCGACCTTTCCTTCGAAGAGCACGATGTTCACCTTGCATTGCGCCCGCCGTTCCACATCGAACACCGTTCCAAGCGCCGTTGTGGAGCCGCCGTCAGCCATTACGGTGAACGGGCGGGAGCGGTCATGCGCCACCTCAAAATGAACCCGCCCGTGGTCGAGTTCGAGATCCCTTCGGTCCGATCCCATCCACACCAGCAGGCGGCTGTCGCTATCGAGCGTCACCACCGATCCATCCGCAAGCGTGACCTTGCGCACCTCTCCCCTTTTCGTGCTGAGCACGAGGGGGTCATCCTGCACGCGACCGCCTCCTACCGCGACCTCTCGCTTTCCCTGGGGCTGACCCGCTTCCTTCTTGAAGCCCAATACGCCGATGACAAGCAGGCCTATCACCGAGGCGGCGATCGCCAGTTTCCAAAGCCCTTGACGAGAAGGGCTGTTTTGGACCTCGGGTTCGCCGGAGCGGAGACTCTCACCGGCGGCATCGAGTCGAAGTATTTTCGCCTCGATTTCGTCGAAGGCTGTCCGATGTTCGGGAGCCTCATCGCACCAGCGCATCGCCGCAGCTCGTTTCACCGGGTCATCTTTGGATTCGAGCACCCAAAGTGTCGCCTGCTCGTCGATCGAAAGCTTGGGATCCTGCCCTTCCGTCATCGGTCGTCCATCCTTGCCATCAGATGGCCCAATGTTTTGAGCATGTTCCTCTTCACCGCCCACTCGCTCAGCCCCATGCGCTTTCCGATATCGCGAAAACTATAGCCGTCAACGCGGTTGAGGAGGAATATCTCTCGATCAAATGGTTCGAGTTCCAGCAGCAGTTTTTCACAAAAGGCCAGGTCCTCGCGCGCGGCCAACGCGCGGTGCTGATCTGAATCGCCCGGAAGTTCAGCAGCGTCCGACAGGGGGCTTTTCAGTTTTGCCACGCGGGTAGAAGAACGGTCTACCCAATCGCGCAGCAGGTTGGTCGCGATACGCCGGAGATAGTGCTGCGGCGAGGTCAGCATTTTTCCCGCGCCGCTCCGGACGAACCGAAGAAAGGTTTCCTGCGCAAGCTCATCCGCTTCCGCGCGCGTGACCGAGTTTCGGTAAAAGTACCGCACCAGCCGGGGATTCTCCTCCTGATAGAGGCGGACGATCAGATCATCGTCATCGGCCGTATGGGCAGCATCGCTACCAGTGTGGGCATCATTAGCCATGGCATTCGCTCGCCGCCGGACGAGCCGACAGTCCCGATGTAACATTGCCACCGACCGCCTCGATCACTGCGGCCGCATTGCCCTGATCTTTCGATTGATCTCTTCGCCCCATTCGCCGCACCTATGTCCACTCGGAGCGACGGCCGAAGCCGGATGTTGGAAACCTGTCTCATGGCAGGCGCATGCGCCTTTACCGTTGCCAGCTGGACATACGCGCATGCCACCCGGCCGAAAACCGACCGAGTTCATGAGAAAAAGGGGTTTCCACGCCCCACTCCCAGATTTCATGGGAGCACAGGCATTTGTGCATGGGAACTGTGCGGAGGCAAGAGCTAATTGACAGCCGGTGCATCGAACACCACGCGGCGGAGTCCCCTTTGGAACTGGGTAACGACATCGGGAGGCGGGTCGTCCTGCCACCGCAAATCAATGCGTCAGCGGGTGTGGCACCCATGCCCGGACGGGAATGCGTGTCGCATGCGCCTTAAATTTCCTGATCAGTAGATATGGACAAATTGTCGAATATTCGATAAAACGGCCATATTCACTGGACATAAAATATGTTGAAATATGAGGCTGAAGAACGCGAGCTGCTGGACGGCCTGATCGATGCGATCGCGACGCTACCAGATGGCCATGCCGAAATCGATGGGCTCGAGGTTGCGATCGGACCGCGTGGGCGAGTCGATGCGCTGATCGATGCCCAGATCGGCGGGCAGGCGGTCCAACTCCTAGTCGAAACGAAACGTGAGGCCTTTCCACGCGACGTTCGCGAAACCGTCTGGCAATTGCGCAACCACCTCGCGCACATGCCGGCCAATCGCGAAATCCTGCCTTTCTTTATCGCGCGTGCCATCTCCCCTGGCGCGCGTGACATTCTGCGCGAAGAACGGGTTGGTTTCTACGACCTTGGCGGATCGCTCTACATCCCCGCCCGTCATGCCTTCGTCTATGTCGATCGCCCCGTCCCGAAGAAGAACGCTAAGATCTTCGGTTCCCTTTTCCAGGGGCAGAAGGCGCGGGTCGTCCAGGCCATATTTGATCGCCGATCCGAATGGCTCAGCGTCAAGGAGCTGGCGGAATCGACCGAAGTGTCACCGGCTACCGTCTCAGCAACTCTTACCGAACTGGAGCGACGTGAATGGGTCGACGTCGAGGGCGCCGGCCCCTCCAAATTGCGGCGCCTGCGCTCAGCCAAGGCGTTGGTCGACGCATGGTCCAGCTACATCACCGACCAGAAGCCGCCGAAACTCGCACGCTATTATGTCCCAGGCAGCAATGCGCTTGAACTCGCCCAGCAGCTGGACCGGGCGTGCCGCGAGGCCGACGCGGCCTATGCCGTGACGGCCGAAGCAGCCGCCCAGCTCTATGCGCCTTATCTGTCGAGCATCTCACAGGTGAAATGCCGGATCGAACCGGGCCGCCGGCAAGAAGAAGCGCTGGAACGGTTGAATGCGCGCCCCGTCAGCGAAGGCTGGAACCTCGGGCTTCTCGAGACCCGTGCCCGGGGCGATGTCACCGTGGCAGAAAGCGTGCAGGACGTGCGGCTCGCTTCGCCGCTGCAAGTCTATATCGACTTGCTGCAAGGCTCCGGCCGCTCTCGTGAGATGGCCGCGCACCTGCGGTCGGAAAGGCTCGACGCGTAATGACCAAGCCCCAGACGATCGGCGGCTACGGCACCGCCGTAACCGAGGCGTGCGAACGCGTGCTGGTGACCTTGCTGCGCGGTCTCGGCCCATGGAAGGATTCGGTCTTCCTGGTCGGGGGACTGGCGCCCCGATATCTGGTCACCGCGCGCCCGCCCAAGGTGCCGGCCCACGCCGGGACCGGTGATGTCGACATTGTCGTCGATGTCGGCATCCTCACGAACACCGACGCCTACAGCACGCTCGAAGAGAATCTGAAGGCGATGAAATTCGAGCGCGCCGAGAGCGACAAAGGTGCCAAGCAGTCCTGGGGTTGGCAGACCGAGATCGATGGCGGCGCCAGGATGATTCTCGAATTCCTCGCGGATTCCCCGGAACTAGGTGGCGGCAAGGTCCAGGAGCTGCCGACCGAAGGCAATGTCACCGCCATCAACATCCCGCATGCGTCGATGGTGTTCGATCTGCACGAACGGATCGAGATCACGGCGGATCTGCTGAACGGCGGCGGCCGGGCCACCGAGACCATCCGCTATGCCGACATCGTCAGCTTCACCTGCCTGAAGGCCTTCGCTTACGACCAGCGTCATGAGCGCAAGGACGCGCATGATCTTGTCTATTGCATCGAACATCATGACGGCGGGTTAGAGGCCGTCCACAAAGCATTCCACCAGGCACTCGAAGGCAAGCATGCCGACGTCATCCACGAGGCGATTGCTCGTCTCACAGCCCGCTTCCGCGATCCCAATGCCGACGAGAGCTATCTGCGTGATGGACCCGTTGCCGTTGCCGGGTTCGAGGACGACGATGCCGACGTCGAGATCGATGAGGAACTTCGCAATGCCCGGCTTCTCCGCCAAAGGCGCGCCGCGGATGTCATGGCCGCATTTCTCGGTCCATGGCTGAACTGACGAGCCGCCAGCGTCTGCGCGATTAAGTCCTCGATTTTTCTCCCGCCGGCCACCCTTTGTGAACCGGCTGTGTAGGCGTCGCCGGACCATGGCATGTGCCAAGTAATACCTGGCTCCTCAGCGGTGTGGCACTGGTAGGAGCAGCCCGACAAACAGACGGTGCCGGGACGTTCCATTACCCGAACTTCCGCCGGCAAATGACGCATCTTTAGCGGCGGGTGAACAGCTCATCAAAAAGACGTCCGGCTTCTTCCCGTCCCTCTGCCGTCAGTTCGACGGAGCGGGCCTTGCCGACCGGATTGGTGATGAACCCGCGCTGATGGAGCCGATCCATCGCATCCCAGTCAAAGCCTTTCCAGGCCATCCCTGTACCGCGCAAATTGTACCACAACAGCGCGAGCACTGCCGCGTCGATCCGGCCCGTGTCGATATCGTCACTCATCCCAGGCCGACCCTGTATCGATCCAGAAGCTGTCGCATGGCGCCGGATCATGCCCTGCCCACATCAAGATGATCTCGCTTATCACGGAAACAGCAATTTCGCGAGATCATCCATCACCTTGTCTATCCCTGCCCTCGTCCGCGCCGACAAGCGGATGAAGCTGCGCCGATGATCGTCAGGGTGCGGAATCCGGTCGAGCATTCCGGCCTCAACCATTTCAACGGTCCTGCGAAAACCCGTCGTTTCAGACAGACCTGAGAGACGGGCAAATTGTCTGAACACCTCCTCCATGTCCTTCTGCTCGATCATGTAAAGATCGAGAAACATCATCCATACCGGCCACTGGCGTCGACCGAGGCCCAGTTCACTTTCGGTGAAGCCGGGTTGTTCGACCAGAGCATTGCAGATGCGGCGGCGGACCATCGCGGCTCATCCATCTTCGGCCGGCGAACCGCCCAAACCTGGCAGGATCCGGCCGGCACGATAGTCCGCGATCAGCCGTTCCTGCTCGGGGCGAAGAACATCGATCGCGCCCTGCGCTCCATCGCCTATGGCATTGAGCAGCAGGGATGGGCATCGCCCTTCATGAGTTCCCAGGTTCGGGCGATGCGCCTGATATCCGGCAAGCGTCATGAGAGACCGGGGCAGGGATCGCGCAATCTCGGGCGGATAGGCCAGCCACGGCAGTTCATAGGGTTTGAGCCAACCGAGACTGTAGCTGATGATCATGCCGCGGCGGGAATTGGCCGACTTGTTGGCACCGCCCGCATGCAAGGTGGACCCAAGGAATATCAGCGCATCGCCTGGATCCATCTCCGCTGCGATCGCATCTTCCGCGGGCATCACGATCTCATCCTGCCGTCGGTGACTGCCGGGCCAGATCAGCGTGGCGCCATTTTCCGCCCGATACGCGGAGAAGGGCCACATCACGTTGACCATATATTCGACGCCGGCAGTGTGGACAGGCCACATGTCCTGATCGCGATGCGGCGGCTGTGCCACGCCGCCTGGTTCGATCTCGATCGCCTGCGTCAGGTTGAGCTGGATCGTGTCGCACCAGGGCTGGAGGAACCTCTCGACGACCGCCACCACAAGCGGGTCGAGCGCAAAGCGCCCCATGTGGCGCGAGCGCCGCAGGAGACCGTGGAAACGCCGCGTCGTCTCGCCATAGAACGGCCCGACCGAATGCGGGGTCGCTGCGAAATCCTGTTCGAGGTCGCATGCCAGCCTGTCGACCAGGCTGGACGGAACGGCGTTGCGGATGATGCAATAGCCTTCCGCCTCGAGGCGCTCGCAGCACGACTTCGTATCCGGCACCAGCCGGTCAAGAGCAATGATGGTCATGGGATGTCTCCGTCAGGCTGCGGCGCGGCCGTCAGCTTGGGCGTGGACGATGCGCATCGGCACATAAGTGCCTGCAGTCCGCAACTTGTCGGGTGTGTCGCCGTCGATGTCGATCACGAGAGCGCCGGTGCTCAGGCCCGCGATCTCCCGGGGCAAGCCCAGCGGCCGGCAGTCCCATCCGAGCGACAGGATCTGGCTCAGCCATCCTGAATCCGCGATGCATGTGAAACGGCGAATGCCCCGAAGCAGCGCAAACTCGACCACGGCCGTCGTGACCGCATTGCGGACCTGCAGTCTCCGCGCCGCGCGGTTACGCGGCGAAAGGCAGGCGCGGCTGAGCTCAAAGATATGCTCGCCCGATGGGACCGGGCCATCGCACAGTTCGGGGAAGATATTGCCCAGGACATGCGGGCGAACGCTCGGAAGCAGACGGATCGAGCCGTCATGCTCGCCGCGCTCATTGGTCGCGACGACGTAGATCGCATGCTCGTCGTCGAACTGGTCTACTTCATAGACGCCGTCGACGACCGGTACGTCCCAACCCAGCAGATCGACGAATATCCTTTTCCGGTCACGATACATGCCGTTCAGCACGGGAGAGCCTTCGCCCCATTCCGCGCCTTCGAAAATCTCGATCATGATGATGCTCCTTCGTTGGTGGAAAGGGCATCATCGGTGCGATCAACAACAGACTTCTATAACCGGAACTGGGTATTGCTAGTGCTTGCGGAGCATCTCCGGGAAGCTCGCGAGACCGTCGAACAGCACCCGGGCGATCAGATTGCACCGCTGGATGTTGCCGTATGAGCGAAACACCGCCTTGCAGTGCTGATGGGCCGTATTCCCGGAAATTCCGAGGATATCTCCCATTTCGGCGTAGCTCTTGCCTTGACCCAACAGCAACACGATTTCCCGTTGTCGTGGAGTGATCTCCGGAGTGGGATCAAGGCTCAATCCCGCGGCCATGCGTGCCTGTCGCCGCATTGCCTCGAACGCATGAGAGGCGGCGTAGAAGGCGGCAGGCAGAACCTCACGGGAGATATCCCCCGACAAGGGCGTGGCGAAGGTGCAGCTTCCGGAATATTCACCGGGAAGATGGACGGGGATCGTATAGCCGGCCCGGAAATTGCGCAGCGCGCCTCGTTCGAGGATGTGACGATGCCGCTCATTCAAGCGGTTCAGCAGATGAGGATCAGGCCAAATAAACCCCGTATTTCGACCGCTGCACAGGAAATGGATGGGATCATCCATATAGTAACCCTCATGGAAGACTTCGCTGAGCCAGCCAGGCGTGTAGTTCGAGATGCCGAAGGACGTGGATGGTGGACTAAGAAGGTCGACATGATGCCCGATCGCGAAATGCCGGAAACCCAGGAAATAGGTGAGATGTTCAAGAACCTCCTGTATTTCCTGACCATCCTTTGCTTCGTAAAATGCCTCAATGATCGACTGATATTCCTGGGAATGTAGCATGACTGGCTCCTTCTGGAGCGGGCTGTGAAATAGCCGTGTCCGCCGGCCGCCGCTCCAGAGCCGTCGGCCCCGAAATCCTATCAAAAATGCTGCGACGCAAAAATTTAGTTCTTTCTTCAACGTCGTGACAACCTTCATTTCACGAACGTTATTCGGTCGTCAAAGGGAAGGGGAGGGTGAGGCGAGAAGCGGGCTTACGCCCGGATTTCAACAAGATCGCGAGCTTCGTCATGCCTCCCCGGAGTCCCGCCAAAATGGTTCAAGCTGTTTTCGCAATTTTGTCGCGCATGCGAACCAGGTGGCGATCCGCAAGAGAGTTGCGCGAAGACACACGATGGCTGCGGCGCATCATTCGCTCCGAACCGGAACCTGGCCGACGGATACTCGAACTCTATTTCATCGAGAAATGTCCGGTCGATGATATCGCGATCCGGCTCGATCTATCCGTTGAAACGGTGCGTCGACACTTGCTGCGCGCAATACATCGCTTTGAAGAGGAGCGTGTGTCTTGAACGGTTTGCGCTCGCAAGCTGACCGGCATCGCCGCAACGCGCTATGTGTCGACTCGCTGCGGCTGCAGGAAATCGAGACAGCGGGTGCAAACCTCGTCAAACGTCTGGGCGGCAGATGGCGCGGTGGACAGGGGCTTTGTCTCTGCCCCGCCCATGACGATCATGACCCGAGCCTCTCCGTCCGCGTCGGCGACTCCGCCCTGCTGTTCAAATGCTTCGCCGGTTGCGACACGATCGCCGTCTTGCGGGCTATCCGCTACCTTCACCTGGACCTGCCCGAGCGAGGCGCCCCAATTCCCTCGATCAGGCACCGCTCCTTTCAAACCGGATCCGGGCCGGCACTGCGCGTCTGGGATGCCTCCAATCCAATCGCCGGCACGCCCGCCGCCACCTATCTCGTCAACCGCTTCCTCGTGCCGCCCTGGCGCGACCTTCGCTACAACCCGCGCACGCCGTTGGGGCGGGGGAGGGCTGCCGTGTTTCGACCCGCGCTCATTGCCGCAGTCCGCGAGGGCCATCGGATCGTTGCCATCCATCGCACCTTTCTCGATCCCGTAGCGGCCTTGAAAGCCAATGATCTGGCCGACCCGCGGATGATGCTTGGACGCCCTGGCCGCGGCGCGGTGCAGCTAGCGCCTGCGACCACTACTCTTGGCCTTGCCGAAGGCATCGAAACGGCGCTCGCTGCGATGCACCTTCATCGAATCCCGGTCTGGGCAACGCTCGGCGCCGAACGCGCTGCGCATGTCCTGCTGCCAAGCCGACTGGAACGCCTCGTGCTGCTCTTCGACAGGGATGTGGCGGGATGGAAAGCGAACCGCCAGATCCGGCTAGCTCATCAGCATACGGGTCTGAAGGTCTTCAGCCCATGGCCCCCCGTTCCTCATAATGACTGGGCGGATGTGCTCGAGGACATGCCGCGCGCGGCGTGACGATCTCGCCAATGCGGAAATCTGTTCGCAGCCACGAGCGCAAGGACGCTTCCATCGCTGACAAGCCATGTCGCCTGCGATCCTGTCTCGTACGGCCCCGGCCCGGCGCAGCAAGAGGGAAGGGAGAGGGGATGGGCGGTTCGATGAGCGAGCCGCACCAATGGAGAAACCCATGTCCCAGACTCCCATTCCCGTACCCGCTGCCAATCTCACCAAGTCACCCGTCAATGTCCGGAC
>JAJZQN010000076.1 GCA_021847605.1 Pseudomonadota bacterium
ACAAAATAGGCGGCCCACTAAAGGCCGCCTTTTTTGCTTACAACCGTGACGCGGGATGGAGCAGCCCGGTAGCTCGTCAGGCTCATAACCTGAAGGTCGTAGGTTCAAATCCTACTCCCGCAACCACAGAAACCGACATACCGGACACCCCTGACGCGAAAGCGTCGGGGGTGGTGTCGTTTTGGGCGGATTTCCGCTGTTCCAGCCATTCGAGGATGGTGCCAAACTCGCCGTGGAGCATGGCGTTGACCTCTCCACGCTTGGCGCCGGGCGTCAGAACGATGCGCTCGATCAGCGAGCGCAGCGCGTCGGCCGCCTCCTGCCGCTCCTCCGGATGCGCCAGGGCTTCCGCAAACTGCTCGACCTTGCGGCGATAAATCTCCGAGATGTTCGGATGGATATCTGGCACTTCGGCGGGTGCCGCCGCGAGTCGGGCCCGGATAGCATCTTCCTGCGCCTCCAACTCGAGCAGTTGATCGACGAGCGAGCGCGTTCCCTTGCCCTCCGTCGCGAGCGTCACCAGTCCTTTGATCGCCTTCAGAACCTTGTCGAGCTCAGCCCGATCTGCGCTGTCGATGGCGCGACGTTCGCGATTGAGCCGATTGGTTTCTTCAACGCAGGTGCGAATGGCTTCGGCAGCTACTTCGGGGCTCATCAAGCGGTCACGTAGACCGTCCAGAACACGCGCCTCCAGCTTCTCGCGCGCAATGCTACGCCCGTTGGAACAGCTTCTCGTGTCGATATGGTTCGAACAGGCAAACCGCCCCTGCCCGCGAAGGGTATAAGACCCGCCACAGCAGCCGCAGTAGACAAGGCCGGACAGCAGGCTCTTCGGGCGATGAGTCCGGTTCATGGCATTGTGGGCCGAGCGCGTCGCTTCGATGACGCCGGCATATTGGATCGCGATATCTTCCTGTCGCGCTTTTGTGGCTTGCCAGAGTTCGTCATCCACTATCCGCAGATCAGGCACTTCGGTAACGATCCACTCGGATTGCGGATTGATGCGGGAGACACGCTTGCCGGTCTGGGGATTCTTCAGATAGCGGAGCCGGTTCCAGACCAGCTTGCCGATATAGAGTTCATTGTTGAGGAGGCCGGTCCCGCGTTTCGTGTGGCCGCGGATCGTGGTCGACGTCCAGAGCTTGCCGGTAGGGGCAGCGATCCCTGAATCATTCAGGCGGCATGCAATGGCATGGGGACTGAGACCGTTGGCGAATTGCCGGAACACCTGCCGCACCACTTCGGCTTCGGCGGCATTGATACTGCGTTCGCCATGAACGGCTTCACCCTCGCTGGAGAAGCGACGCACGACATCATAGCCGTAGCAAAGCCCGCCACCCGATTTGCCCTTCTCCACGCGGCCGCGAAGGCCTCTATGGGTCTTCTTGGCAAGGTCCTTGAGGAACAGGGCGTTCATCGTGCCCTTGAGGCCGACATGCAGTTCCGAAACCTCACCTTCAGCCAGAGTGACGATCTTCACACCCGCGAACTGGAGGTTCTTGTAGAGCGTAGCGACGTCAGCCTGATCGCGGGAAACGCGATCGAGCGCTTCGGCAAGCAATATGTCGAAACGCCCCATCTGCGCATCCTGCAAAAGTGACTGGATGCCGGGCCGGAGAATGACGCTCGCGCCGGAAATCGCCGCATCCTTGTAACTTCCAACAATCCGCCAACCCTCGCGGCCTGCCTGTTCCCGGCAGATCAGAAACTGATCTTCAATGGACGCAGGACTCTGTTTGTCGTCGGAATAGCGGGCGTACAAGGCAACGCGGGTCATCGGCGGCTCCTTCAAGCCTCAATCATCGGATTGCAGGCTCATTCCTATCGGTAGTTTTCCACTGGAGGGATCATCATGGCAAGATCATCCGGGTCACAGGATTGATCATCCCAATATCCACCGCATCGGCAACCGATCTGTGGCCCTTATCGGACGCGGTCTCGCGTGGAGCAACCCGATTTATATCGCCCCTCCTAGCTTTCACTTACCCTCTCGCTGCTCGATCGGCCGTGATCCGATGTGGTGTATGACGGCGTCTTCATCCAACGACGGAGCGCCGGCTTGATCCGCCGCGCCTTCGCTGGATAATCGACGGCCTCATGGGAGGGGAGAGATCGCGCCGCCTTGTCGAGGGTTTCGCGCGAAGGAGGGAAAGCATGGTCCGCGCTGGCGAAAACGACACGATTGCCGCGTCGTTCAGCTCGAATTGCAATTGCCCGTCCGTCGAAACTCGCGGCGATACGGCGAACGAGCGTGGGGAAGGCTCTGGAGGTGTCGCAGAGATTGGCGACCAGCAGGCCGCCGGCGCCGAGACGCGCACGGCAGCTATCATAGAAGGCCTGCTCGCTCAGGGCTTGCGGGAGACCGTTGCTGTCGAAGCCATCGACGAGGAGTATATCGGGTGTGCCGCCGGCCGCGTCCAGGAAATCGACACCGTCGGCACATATCACGCGGAAACGATCGTCGTCCGGCGGGATTTGAAATTCATGCCGCAGGGCGATGACATCGGGATCGATCTCCACCACTGTAATGTCGCAGTCGGGCAGGCAGCGATAGCAGGCCTTGGCAAGCGAGCCCCCCCCGAGGCCGATCATCTCTATGCGCTTGGGATGGGGCCGGAATAGTCGGAACCCCATCATCATGCGCGTATAGTCGAACAGGAGATGTTCGGGATCGCTGATGCGCATCCCGCTCTGAACCGCCGACCAGCCAAACAACAAGGAAAGAATGTCGCCGAACCGGAACAGCATCGGCCCCTGCGCGCCGTAAGGCGCGTCGAGTGTGATCGGAATGTCCCTGGTTCCATCGGACCGGCTTTGAATGTGAGAGCCTGGCACTGGCCGCTCCAACCGCAAACCGAAGAGCAGGTCGTGGAACAGGTCCATCTCGACATAGGGACGATCCGATGCCTGATCGGTCATCCAGCGAATCTGCGCGTCAAAGGTGCAAGGGTGACGCGCCGATGATGGAGCCAGGATGCCAGCAGGAAAGCAGCGGCAGCGGCGCCCCAAATGGCGTGATGCCCGATCGCGGCGTAGCTAACGGCACCCAGCACGGCGCCAATCACCAGGCCGAGCCAGAGCAGCAGATATGGCACCCACCCGAAGCGATCGCCCCCCATGATCGCGGAGACCAGGCGCTGCCCGAACTTGACCAGAGTGCCGGTCATATAGGTAAGGCCGATCTGCACCTCACCATCCCGCTCGAACAGCGCATTCTCCGCACCCATCGCCATTGCCAGGACTGCGGCGGCCGCCGAGTTCACGTCCGCGATAGCCAGCAGTGCCGCGATCATGAGCATGGCCGCGATGAGATACATGAGCGCGCTGTGGCGTGAGCGTTGGATGACCCGGCCGCATAGCGAGCCGAGCATGACACCGATCACGAAGGACGCGATCAGACCGGCAGCGGTTGCAGCGTCCGCCAGATGCTCGCTCAGGCCGACGGCAAGGCGGGTGGAATTGCCGCTCATGAATGAAACGAAGAAACCGCCGAGATAGAGGAACCCGAGCGCGTCGACATATCCGGCAAGTGCGGCGAAGCAGGCTGCCAGACCCCATGTTTTCCGATCATATCGGTTCATCCCTCAGGCTCCTGGGATGGGCGCGCGCTGTTGTGGCAGGTCGAAAGATCCTTATCCCACCGTTCTATTTCCTGCAGATTGAGGGCCTCCACCCGGTTCAGCCGCACGGCCTCTTCGGTTGCGAGCGAGCGATTGGCCAAGCCCTGCCGAACAAAATCCCTCAGCATCATGTTCTGGAGCAGGAGAAAGCCCTTGAAGCGTTCTCGCAGGTTCATGACCTCTCTCCATCATGCCGAAAGCCGGACACATTGGGGAACGCCATTGCGAACGACGCGTCGTCAGCCACCTCGCATCGTGCGGAATGGGGCGAGGCCAGATCGGAGCGAAACCTTTGCGGCAGTCGCTTGTGAAGGCGGATGACTGCATCGGCAACGGGAAGCAGCCCGCAAAGGCCTGCGGGGTCTCGCCCCGCCATCCGCCCATCCCGTTCGCCGCCCTGATTCAATGTCGCCTCTCAAAATTAGAGACTGCTGCATAACATATCTATGCTGCGTTTGTAAGATTGAACAATGATGGATTTTACATCATAAGGGCGGAATGATTACGCCACAGCAGATGCGGGCGGCACGCGCCTTGCTCGGAATTGACCAGAAGGAGTTGGCCGCTTTGGCGGGCGTCTCGCTACCGACGATCCAGCGGATGGAAGCGTCCGATGGGCAGGTCCGCGGGATCGTCGAAACACTCGTCAAGGTCATTTCCGCGTTGGAGGGGCGCGGCGTCGAGTTCATTGGCGACAATGTGCCCAGTCAGGGCAGGGGGCGCGGGGTGCGTTTGCGAGAGACATCTTCAGCACAACCCTGAACGGCAACGAGGAACAGGATCACATGGCGCAAGACGGCGACGATTATATCTATGATGAAGTGAGCGGCGAATGGATGAGTGCAGCCGATCTGGCCAACCGCAACCAGGATGCGGACCAGGTCGAGGTGCGCGACGCCGTGGGTAACGTGCTGGCGGATGGCGACAGCGTTACCTTGATCAAGGATCTGGCGGTCAAGGGCGCCAATCAGACCCTCAAGCGTGGAACCGTCATCAAATCGATCCGCCTGACCGGCGACGCGCAGGAGATTGATTGCCGACATGACGCCATCAAGGGCCTCGTGCTCCGGGCGGAGTTCGTGCGGAAGCGCTGACCGCCACCGGACGCAATGCGCTGTGGATTGCGGCTATTTAACGGCGTCGGCAGTTGGCCCGGTTACGACGCCAATGTCGGTGGCGCTTCAAAACTGACACTGTTCTTGGCATTGTGGTGCGGAGCATAGGGGCGCGTGAGGCAAAGAGCATTGCCTAAAGCTTTGAATTCTGGGCCAATCCAATATCGGCCATGGCATCAGGTGCATGAATGGGGTCAATATGAGCGAGATTGCTGAACGCGTCATCAAGATCGTAGTCGAAAATCTGGGCGTTTACCCTGATCAGGTGACGCCGGAAGCAAACTTGCTCGACAACCTTGGCGCTGACAGTCTCGATGTCATGGAACTGGTGATGGCGCTCGAGGATGAGTTCGGTATCACGATACTGGATGAGGATGTCGAGCAGATGCGGACGGTGCAGAACGCGATCACCTATATCGAGACGGCCAAGTCGGGCTGAAACCCGAAATCAACTGGTTTCCACGTTGACGATAGGCGGCGTGTCGGGAGCAATTTGGCTGATCCCTTGCATCGTGCCCAAGCATGTCTCGGCCATGTCGCCGGCGGGCGCGCAATTGAGGCCGGCGATCACATGAATCTGATGTTTCTCGACAACAGCATCGGCTCGGCAAGCGTCCGGTGATGGCTCGGGAGGTCGTTATTGGATAACGGCTTCGATATTATTGCCATCGGGATCAAGCACGAAGGCGGCGTAATAGCGGTCGTGATATTCGGGGCGCGGTCCTGGGGAGCCGTTGTCACGACCACCGTGGGCAAGCGCGGTTGTGTAAAATGCCTCGATGTCTGCAGATTGCTGCGCCTTGAATGCGATGTGAGCCTGACTTGGCGGGCGATCCTGTTCGGCGATCCAGAAGAAGGCTTTGCCGCCTTGGCCGTAGCCGGCAGCTTTGTTTCCATCAGCATATAGGCGAGCAATCCCGAGTGGAGCCAAAGCCGCGTCGTAGAAAGCCTGCGATCGTGCGAAGTCAGATACGGCAATGGTTACATGATCGAGCATGGCACGTCCCTCTTCCGGGGCGCGAGCATAGTTCCACTGCGGCAGTTCGTCGATCCGGTTGATGGGATGCCCCTTGCCGATGCGGTCGAGGACGAGTCACCCCCTCTTGTGGGGTGATGCCATCGTGCTGGCCGTTTCGAACATCAAATATATGGCGGCAGCGCGCTCAAGCGCCAATCGGCGCCGGCGAACAGCCCGTTCTTGCCCTACAAAAAGGGACGCATGCATTCAGAGCGCCGCGGGAGCGGGCGGCAGCGGCAGGCGCGCGCGTAGCTCAAGAATGCGCCGGGTCTTCTGAATGGTGAGGGACGCGGCCGCACCGGTTATTCCGAACTGTTTGCCGATCTCCGCGCCGCTCAGGCCTTCCCGATCGCGAAGTTGCATCATGCGTTCTCCCCGCGCGAAATTTTGACGCCGGATTTCTGCGGCCTGAGTGGCCATTTGCAGATAGCGCGGCAGCGAGGCGCCCAGAAGCTGCAGCGCCGGAAGTTCCGGCTTGCTGTTCCAGCGCCGATGGAACCGCCAGCCATAGCGATCCATGACCGCTGCAATTTCGCAGTAACAGACCCGGCCAAGATTAGGCAGACGGATGACACTCACGCTTTCGCAGCGGGACAAATCGCTCAGCCGCATCTCCTCGATTCGAACGCCCGCGACGGTCGATGTGGGATCAGTCGCCTTATCCAGGCGCCCAAGGCAGTTCCGCGTGCGGGAAGAAATGACATGCCAGACTTCGAGAGCGAGGATCGAAACATCTGTTCGTGACGTGAGATCGTTTTTCGGCATTACTCCTGCCCGGTTCCTGGTCGGGATGATTATCCCAAAGCCACCATCTCCCTATGAGCTTTATCAGTTCTGGTGATGGCCTGCGAGCAGATATACAATATCGGGTACGTGCTGGGCATCTGGCGGGAAGGGGAATGATGCGAAAGGGGCACAGCCATCCGCTCGCGCCAGCAAGAGGGGCCGTCGCCCTAGACGCCTGCGTTGAAGCAGAGACCGCGTTCCCACAGCCAGGCTTCGACCTCGGCGACCGTAACCTTGCCCGCATTGCCCGTTTTCAAAATCTGATTGCGCGTCAGCGCTGCGACCCGTTCCGGAAGACGTCGATCGCGCTCGGACGGGTCCGTTTCCGGCTCGACGATCAGATATTGCAACACGTTATAGGCCCGAACCGAAAGAGTTGCGCGATTGGGTTGGGTTGCATCCATCCTGGCCCGATAGTGCACGCGAGCCATGATCTGGCGAACCCGCTCGACACCGATACCGAACTCGTCCGCGATATCACGCAGCGTCTTTCCCTTCTCCTTCATGGCGATCATGCGCTCGCCGCGCCCATTTGCGATATTGAGCATCTTCGCCGGCTGCGCCGGGGAGGGAGGCTTAACTTCGATCACATGCCGTCCGTCCCAAAATCGGATGGCCCGCAATGATTGATGTTTGATGGTTTCCATCGCACGGGTCTTTGCGGCGTCGATGGTCGGCGCGTCGACCAGGCTCATGGATGGCTCGCCTATTTCAGGAACAAGATAGAAAGCAAATACAGGCACAGGCATGATCTTTCGAAAATGATCCTGATTTTCTGACGGAAAAGTCGTTGCGGCAACACGACAATTGCCGTCGATCGCCGCCGTTTCTACGATCGGGTCAGTGGCCGGCCAGATATTCCTGCCATGCCCGCGCTCTTTGCCGCCGAACAAGCGGCAGCGTGCGCCCTGCCGTCGATGGGTTTGGTTGACGGGCGGCTCTGCGCGATCTGGCTCCCGGTGCCAGTAATGCCGGCGTCAGTTCCTGCGAGCTTGGCGACAGCATTATGGTCCAGGCCATTCCCCTGACTATTTATGTCAACTGGCCAGAACCAGCATTTGGCGAGTGCAGGAATCTCTGATAGCTTGACTTGCCCAACGGTAATCGGGTCGCACCTAACGCAAGTCTCCACGCCTCCAAAGCGGTCCTTGAAGGCCTGCTGCGTGGTGGCCATGCGTCGGCTATGGTCGGGGCATAAGCCCCGACCATAGCCGCTCCCAAAGGGGGATGAGGCAATGCGCGGCCCAATATTGTTGGGGAAGGTAGCGCCGATCGCGCGATGGTCTCGCGACAGCAGGCAGAAGCTCGTTCCCCTTGAGGCTGCAAGTGACCAGCCTGTCGTCGAGACGGCGCAGCAAGAGGGCGAATCCTCTGCCATTTCATGCTAAGGGGGCGACGGTCAGGGCATCGAGCGGCCCCAGGGATTGTGAGTTTGAGACTTGAGCGCAGCCGACCTCTATAATCAGCATGCCGCAAATGAACGCATCGCGGCTCAAAGGGAAAACCTGCCGCAGCGCCGCCAGCAGCATGTGCGCTCCGCTGAACGCTGGGAAGAGATGGCGCGGTTTGCCGAAGAGACGGAACGGCGCGCTGCGATCAATGAAGCTGAAAAGCGCGCGAGGACGGCATCATGAGTAAACCGTGGGTGGAACTGCCGCTGGACTATCGTCCCTCGGCCAACGAAAAGTTCATGAGCCCAAGGCAACTGGAATATTTTCGCCAGCGCCTGCTCGCCTGGAAGAAGCAGATCCTGGGCGAAGCCGAGGCAACGTTGAATGTGCTGCAGATCGAGCAACTGGGCGAGCCAGACCTCAATGATCGCGCATCGAATGAAACGGATTGGTCGGTCGAGTTGCGTACGCGCGATCGCCAGCGCAAGCTCATCGCCAAGATCGACGCTGCGCTTCGCCGCATCGACGACGGAGACTATGGCTATTGTGAGATGACAGGCGAGCCGATCTCATTGCGCCGCCTCGAAGCCAGGCCGATCGCGACGATGACGCTCGAGGCCCAGGAAAGACATGAGCGACAGGAGAAGGTGTCGCGCAGCGGCTGAACGGCGCTGCGCGCATGGATATCGCAGCGGAATGAGGCGTTCATTGCCGTCTCATAAGGTGCGCTGCCGGGTCGATGATCGTTACCGAGTGGCGTGAACGGTTGGTGACCGCGTCGGCCATGCCGAACAACTCGACGCGTCCGCCGTCGTTGAAAATGCGCCCGGCAACCGTGCCACGGAGAATGGCACGTGCGTCCCTCTCGATGCTCAGATCGCCGGCAATGGTCCCGTGCAGGATGAAGCGCTTCCCGCTGCAAAGCGTCGCGCCGCCGGCGATCGTGCCATAGAGCGCGATGTCCTCTTCAATCGCATACGGGCCGTCGATATTGTCGTGGACTGCCTTCACATTCGCCTCCCGTCCCCCAGAGGGAACATATTGCGCCAAGACCGTGCAAAGGTGATGTGTTTCGATTGTCCGGCTGGCGGTAACCGCCCAGAGGCGGCTATGGTCTCCCGGCGGCATTGCCATAAAGGGGGCATGATGCCGCCGGGAGTGAACGATGCTCAAAGTCGGGAGCAACGAACGTCCCGGTGCCGATAATGTCATCGGCATGGCTCGTCATCCTCTGACCCGCACTTTCGGCGGGAAATCGGACATCCTGAGCCTTCACTGCGACGCATGGCGTCGAAAGATTGAAGGCTTCGATGAAGCAAGTAATGCCCTCGTCAGTGGTCAGGCACGGGCGTTTTCATGTGCCTCGTCTGATTTCACGAAGCTGCCGCGGCCGTTGCGGAACGCACCGACGACAGCGCCGCGATCCCAATGACCCGTGAGAATGCCGCGGCGCGGAACGCTTCCCACAGCCCTGCGGCGGGCCGCGAGGAGACGGGCGCGCCGTGTGTCGCGGTCGACGGGCTTACCCGTTATGAAGTCGGTGGCGAGGCGTAACGCTATCATCCTCTGATCCAATCTCTGCTGACCGGCGCATCGAACTTCCGGGCCCGCTCTGGCTGCGGCTCCTCGCAAACGTCCAGGGCGCAGGCTGCGCCCTGTTTCTCGAATTGCCGTCGCAATTTCAGTCTTGGTGCCTCATTACATTCTGAACCAAATCACCCGCCCTGACAAATCTCACCGGGAAACCTCGGGAGGTCGCGCGTCGCCAGCCTGTGATACGAGCCGGCATCCATGGGACTGCACAAGGCAGCCATCACTCGCATGATTTCGGCGGCACGTTCTGGCTTCGCTCGCGCTCCTGTCGTTCCTCATGAAGTTCCCGCGCAATTTGGCGGCCGAGGAGCCGGGCAAGGCGCAGGATGGCGGCATCCGCTCCAGGAGACAGGGCGGGCCCCGCATCTTGAGCACGCCGCTTTCTCTTCATCGCCGCCTTCTTCCCGATCCTAGGGAAGGGGCGTTTTCGGAACCGAACGGAAACGCTCGGCGAAGGGGAGGGGGAAGGTAGGGCGGCAGGCTGCAGCTGTGGCGATCATGGCGCGCCGGTTTCAAGCCGGAGAGACCTGTGCTATTCATCCAGTCAGAAAGGCTCTGCACATGCAGGACGGTGATCAGATCGAACGGACGGACGAGGCGCAGGTGCCGTCGCCGCGCGCCGCCGACTGGCTCTGGCGCCCATGGTATGCAAAAGTCACCTGGGTGTTCACGCTGCTCTACTGGATCGGTCTCGAACTGATGATCACCATCCCGTATGACCGGCTGAACATCTATCTGGTCAACACGATGGTGCTGCTGATCTTTGTCTTCAATCCGATCACGGTAGTGGCGGTGCTGGGATATGGCTTCCTCAAAGCCAAGGTCGCATGCGGCGAATGGGTGATAACGCCGGGACCACCGTCGCAAAGGCCAATCCTTGATCCTTATACCGATCCGTTCGACCCGCGATCGGGTGATATGCATCTTCGACATATCGGTGTGATCCAGGACTGAGATCATGGATCCCGCCGCTCTTTGTAGCTTGAATCACCGTCAGCCATCCCATTGTCGCGATCGAGCAGCAACCGTCCGGAACTCAGGATCGACGACTGTTCCATTGATGTAATAGGTCCGGTTACATCAACTGTGCCACGACCCGCATCCGCCTGCCTCAGGTACCGGTTGCGCAGACCATCATTGCCAAGCACGCGATCGCCCAGTTCACGGGAAAACGCCTCTTCTGGGCGGCCAGAACGCGCGGCCGCTCTCTCTGCCGACGCGATTGCCTCCCGGACATCATAATTCACAATGTCTATTGAAGAGCGTGCTGAGACGGCCGCCATTCGTCGATCCGAAATGTCGGCGCTCAACTTGCCGGTCAGAGAACCTGTCGCGCTGCCCTTGCCGCTGCCTTTTCCCTTGCCGTCCTTGCCACCTGAACCAATGCCGCGTGATGCTGAAGCAGTAAGATCACCGGAGATGCTTTGGCTATCCGCTGTGGAATGCTCTGCCGAACGTGACAGCGACCGTTGCCACCCAGTCTGCGCGATAATGGCCGTGACATCGCGCTCCAGCGTATCGGCCACCTGCGACTTCAACCGCCAATTGCCTCGCCGATCCATCTCGAACCCGCCGCGCAGCCAGTTGGCCATGGCGGCCTGGCCTTCCGGGCCACTGCCAAGGAAATGCTCGATCGTGTCGGGCCCCGCCTGCTTGCCGGCCTCGAACCGCGTACTCGTGTCATTGCGGGCGGATTGGCTGAACCCGGTGCTGCTGGAGACGAGCAGATCATTGTGGGCGAAGCTGAACCGGGCATGCCCGCCATTGGCGATGGCGCCAAGCTGGCTCTCGTTGATAAGGCCGCCCCGCCACATCTGCGCTGCGAGTTCCGGTGTCAGATTGAGGCTGAGGTCGCCATTCTGGTCCATGGCGATCTGGCGCTTGGACATCTCCACCCCATGCGCGCGCAGCAGCGCCTGCGTGCGGGTGAGACGTTCCCTATCGACTATTCCGGTCAGGCGCTCGTTGTCCGTCGTCAGAACATTTGGCGCAACTCGCGGCGTAAATTAGCGGAGTGCGGGCCTCGTCTGGGGGTTGATGTTAGGCGGCGAGCTTGCGGTGAAGCAAGCGCCGATGTTCGATGGTCTGCCG
>JAJZQN010000030.1 GCA_021847605.1 Pseudomonadota bacterium
ACGGCAGACCATCGAACATCGGCGCTTGCTTCACCGCAAGCTCGCCGCCTAACATCAACCCCCAGACGAGGCCCGCACTCCGCTAATTTACGCCGCGAGTTGCGCCAAATGTTCTGACGACGGACAGGTCGAATGCCGCCAACCGCTCAGCGGCTTCGCGCCATTCTTCGAAATCAGATGATCGGAAAATCCGTTAACGGAGCCGACGATCCTAGATACGTTGTCTTTACTCCGAGGTAGCCACCAAAGGCCGCTATCATCTCGGTCTCCGCTTAGCGTGCCCATCTTAAGCCGGTGGGCAAACTCGTTGAGTAGCCGTGCACGCCTTTCAATTTCATCGAAAACTGACTGAAACGCGAAAAGAAAGTCTATCAGAAGGCCGATAGCTCTAGCAGTAGCGATTTCCCACTGGAGCGATTTATTGCGCTCAGAAAAATAGTTCGCCAAGGAAACCAGCGGTGTACCGCGAACTAAAACAACCACTGACAATCGATCAGCACGGGTTTGATCTTGAATAATTACGCACTGATGAAATTTACCTGATAAATTCTTCACGCCCACTACGGATTAAGCCGACCACGAGCTACATTTTGCATCAAATATCTTCCGTCAGTCAGACTTAATAAAACCGCCTCCTTATGAAAATCAATGCCACTATAAACGGTAATACATGAATCATTAATTAAATTAATAAATATAGATGTCCGATGCTTATTTAAAATGTCGATCAACAAGAAAATATTTTAATCAATGATAACACAAAATCATGTCCTATTTTATTCATGGCAATAAAATATGATGTCCGTTTTAATGGCTGGAAAATTCGACTTTTGATTAATCGCCACCTCCGATCGGACGTCGATTAGGACGTCACATTATGAATGATTTTCATCAAGGTCATGACATGCCGTTCACTGAGATACTATGCGATGGGTTAGGAGCGGCAGATTCTTATCACAGGCCATGATTGACGCCGACGATGGCACCGCATGGCCCCTGGCCATGATCTATCTGCAACAGTCCACAATAAGCGCCTTCGAAGCCGTGTCGCATAGAACGCAATCAGGATATGTAATGAAATGCTTGCTCGACAACTCAGCTTGGCATCCGGCTCGACCAGTCGTCTGCGCAACATTGCCGGACCAATCTGTCGATCATTCACTAGATGCTCATCTTGCGATAGTGAAGCGCGTGTGTCCGGCTTCCATAGTTCTCATCCAACGCCTTTGCGCAGTTCGACAGCGAGTGACCGCGCCCGCCGCTGTCGCAGCGGGTCCGGGATACCATCGCCAAGGCATCACTTCAGCAGGGGCAGCGCTGCGCTAATACGAAGGCTACGCGCAGCCCCTGCTCTATCTAGGTCCGAGTATGCTTCCGAGTATGCCAGGCACCCTTACTTCTTCAACCGGGCACAGCAGGATGGTTTCCTGCCCTTTGTCGAGGATGGTACGGTCACGCTGGTCGGCGCGACGACGGAGAATCCCAGCTTCGAACTGAATGCCGCCTTGCTGTCGCGCGCGCAGGTACTGATCCTGAGACGGCTGGACGCGGCGGCGCTGGAAAAGCTGCTCGATCGGGCCGAAACGCTGACGGAACGCCCCCTGCCCGTGGACGCCAATGCGCGCGAGGCATTGCTGGCCAGCGCAGATGGTGACGGGCGTTTCCTGCTCAATCAGGTGGAAACACTCTATTCGATCGACCTGCCCGAACCGCTCGATCCGGCGGCGCTTTCCGCCCTGCTCCATCGTCGCGTTGCCGTCTATGACAAGGATCGCGAGGGGCATTATAACCTGATCTCTGCCCTGCATAAGTCGGTGCGGGGGTCGGACCCGCAGGCCGCCCTTTATTATCTGGCGCGGATGCTGACAGCGGGGGAAGACCCGATGTTCGTGCTACGGCGGCTGATCCGCATGGCGGTGGAGGACATCAGCCTCGCCGATCCTCAGGCGGTGGTGCAATGCCTGGCCGCCAAGGATACATATGAATTTCTGGGCAGCCCGGAGGGGGAACTGGCGATCGTGCAGGCCTGCCTCTATGTCGCGACCGCGCCCAAATCCAACGCGGCCTATATGGCGATGAAAAGCGCGTTCAAGACGGCGCGCGATACCGGATCGCTGATGCCGCCGCAGAATATATTGAACGCCCCCACCAAGCTGATGAAGCAGGTCGGTTATGGTAAGGGCTATCAATATGATCATGATGCCGCCGACGGGTTTTCAGGGGACAATTACTGGCCCGCCGAAATGGCGCCACAGACATTCTATAGCCCGACCGATCGCGGGTTCGAGGCGCGAATCGCGGAACGGATCGCCTATTGGAACCGGCTGCGGACCGAACGCGGACAAGCGTGACAGCACCGACATTCGATCGCTTCGTCGCAATCGACTGGTCGGGCGCGAAAGGCGCGCGACATAAGGGCATCGCGGTCGGCCTGTGCGAAGCAGGGCGCGATGCCCCCCGTTTGATAGCTGCCCCGGACGGTATCTGGTCACGACGCGCGGTGGCCGACTGGTTGATCGCGGCGGCGGATGAAGCCCCGACCCTGTTCGGATTCGATTTCAGCTTTGCGCCGCCTTTGATAGGCCGTGGCTCTTACCTGCCCGGCGAGACGGTACCTGACGAAGGACCCGCATTCTGGGCCTATGTCGATGGCCTGTGCGATGACGTCGATCTGGGCGCAGCCAGCCTGCTCGAAATCCATCATCGTCGGCATTTCTATTTCGGCAAGGCCGATGGCGCAAAGGCCGCTTTCATGCATAATCGCGTGTGCGAGGCCCATTATAATGCGGGCGGAGGTGGAAAGCCGTCGACCGTTTATGATGCCATCGGCGCGGCACAGGTGGCCAAGGCCAGCTTTGCGGGCATGCGGTTGCTACATCACGTCCATCCCGCCGTACCGATCTGGCCGTTCGAGCCGATAGTCGGCGCAGGATCGATGATCGTGGAAATTTACACCAGCATAGCCGCCAGGGCAGCAGGCCGACCCAAGGGGCGCAGCAAGATGCGCGATATGGACATGCTCAATGCCGCATTGTCTGCGCTCGACTGCACAGCCTATCAGGGGGAAACGCCTGACGACCATGGTGCCGACGCTCTGGTGACGGCCGTGTGGATGCGCCGTGCGGCCAATGACATGGCGCTTTGGCATCCTTCTGCGCTGACCGAAAAAATTGCCCGCACGGAGGGCTGGACCTTCGGCATCTTCTGATAGTAAGGGGCGTCCCACCCAAATATGGCGCGCCGGATTAGCACAGCGGTAGTGCAGCGGTTTTGTAAACCGAAGGTCGGGGGTTCGATCCCCTCATCCGGCACCATATTCCCCTAATATCCGACAGGTCAGGCCAATGGCGGCGACCAATCGGGCGGGGCCAGCGTAAAGCCCGCAAATTCAAAGCCCGGCGTCACGGTACAACTGACCAAGGTCCATCCACCTTGCGGCGTCGATGCCTGCCAGTGATGGGCCGGCACCCTGCCCTGTGGCATCTGACCGCCCAGCACATCCGGTCCCAACAACAGGTCGGTGGCCGGCTGACCATCGGCGGCGATCGACAGGATCAAAGGCGGACCGGCATGCCAGAACCAATGCTCCTCGCCATCGACGCGATGCCAGTGGGATCGCTGATGTTCCTCCAGCAGGAAGAGAATAGCCGTACCGCCGGGTCGCTCGCCGGGCGCTGCGTCGGCACGCCACGTCTCCCGATACCAGCCGCCTTCAGGGTGCGGTTGCAGCCCAAGCGCCTGTATCAAAGCGGTGACAGGCTGTTCATCGGCTTTCGGCATCGCTTCACCTCAAATTTTATTGCCCTGGAAACAGTCACTTCCACTGTTGCCGGACGTTCATGCAACCTCGATCAAGGTAGAAGGGTTCTAGCGACAAATTACGCTACAGGAGGAGAATTTTCATGCGTAAAGCTATGCTGGCCCTTGCGGCCCTTTCGCTCGCCGTCCCCGTTTCGATGGCCATTCCGACCGATGGCGCACAGGCGCGCAAACATTATCGGTACAAGGAATGGCGTGGCCGTGACGGCCGTACCTATTGCCGCAAGTCCAACGGCACGACCGGCCTGATCGTCGGTGGCGTTGGCGGCGCGTTGGTGGGCCGTGCGATCGATACCCGGGGCGATCGCGCTACCGGCACCATTCTAGGCGCGGCAGGCGGCGCCCTGCTTGGCAAGGAAATCGACAGCAAGCGCCGTTGTCGCTGATATTTTCGCCAATGGCGAAACGAAAAAGAGCGGCGCCCCGTCGGACGCCGCCCTATTCATGTGCGCAACCGGAAAACCGTTGCTAAGCCAATCGCTTATTCAGCAACCGCATCGGCAGCGGCGCCACGGGCTTCATCAACCTTGAACGCTACCGACTGGCCGTTCGAAATGCCCGAAACCTTGCCGTCATGGACCGACAGATTGAATGCTACAGCGTCGGGGAAGCGGCGACCCGAAATGACCTTACCGGCCTTCGTATCCTTCACCTGATAGACATAGGTGTAGCCTTCATGGGTGAAGCGCTGCTTGGGAGCGGCATCTTCAGCCTGAGCGGCGGTAGCGGCAATGGCGCTGATGGCGCCGGCGACAATGAACTTGGACAGCATTCGCATGGGTAAACTCCTTGTGAATGCCGATCAAACACCTCTTATTGTTCTTGTTCTGTTGAGGCAGCTTCTATGTTGCACCGCAGTATAGGATCAATCGCAAAAAATGGCGCGCAGTTGCATATCCTGCAACGCTGACATCAAGCCTTTGACATGGCTAGGATATGATCGAACTCTTCCTGTGTAAGGGGTGCCACCGACAGGCGTGACTGGCGCAGCATGACCATGCCCGCCAGCGCCGAATCGCCCTTCATGGCCTTGAGCGTGACGGGTTTGGCCAGTTTTTCATGCGGCGCGACATGAACGGCGATCCATTTGCCCGTTTCATCCGTGCTGTCAGGCGCCGCTTCTTCCACGATCGTCATGATGCCGACCGCCGCCAGACCGATATTGCTGTGGTAAAAGAAGGCGAGATCACCCTTGCGCATGGCGCGCATATGCCCCTGAGCCGCGTGATTGCGCACGCCGTCCCATTCGGCGACTCCCTTTTTCACCAGATCGTCATAGGAAAAAACATCCGGTTCCGATTTCATGAGCCAGTAATTCATTCTGCCTCCTTGCAACAGCGTCCCGGCGCGATCAAGGGTGGGAACAGAGCAGCGGCCCCCACATATGAGGGAACGAGGCCGCATAGAGCGATTTTGGAGAAGACAGGTGTCGCAGACTATTTTGGAACAGGTTCCCGTCCTGTCCATGACCGACCTTAGCAAGCAAGAATTTGCGCAGGCGTTCGGGCAGTCCTTTCAGCAGTTCGGCTTCGCGATGGTGCGCGATCATGGCATGGACCAGCAACTGGTGGATCAGGGGTGGACGCTGGCCCGTCGCTTCTTTGAATTGCCGGTCGAGGCGAAAACCCGCCACGACGCGAAATTCAACGGCGGCCAGCGCGGCTATACCGCGTTCGGCGTAGAGATCGCCAAGGGCGCGAGCGAGAATGACCTGAAGGAATTCTGGCATGTCGGACGCGACCTGCCCGCCGGCGATCCACTCGCCGAAACCATGCCGCCCAATGTGTGGCCGGATGAAATGCCGGAATTCAAGCCGGTCTTTGCCAATCTTTATCGAGAATTTGATCGGGTGGGTGCTGAACTCCTGTCTGCCATCGCCCTGTATCTCGGCTTGCCGGAACGCTGGTTCGACGGACCGATCGAAAATGGCAATTCGATCCTGCGCCTGCTCCATTATCCGCCGGTATCGCCGCAGGCACCCGGCATCCGCGCTGGCGCACATGAAGACATCAACCTCATTACCCTGTTATTGGGCGCAGAAGAAGGCGGGCTGGAACTCAAGGATCGCAATGGCAACTGGCTGCCCGTCGTGCCGCCGCCCGGCGCGCTCGCCATCAATGTCGGCGACATGCTGCAACGGCTGACCAACCATATGTTGCCATCAACCAGCCATCGCGTGGTCAATCCACCGCCCGAGCGGCGTGGCCATTCGCGCTATTCCATGCCCTTCTTCCTGCACCTGCGCCCCGATTTCATGATCGACGCGCTGCCCCAGTGCGTGAGCGATGATAACCCGCGCCGCGATCCGCCGATCAGCGCGCATGACTATCTGACCGAACGCCTTATCGAGATCGGCCTGATCAAAAAGGGATAAGATTATGTTTCGGGCGAAGTCGGGCATAGTGCCTCAGACTTCGCCCGGAACGATAGACATTTATTTCCGGCTGCGACCCAGCGTGATGCCGATTTCCTCGCCCCGTTCGGACAGGGCCAGCTTCACGATCTTGACCTCGACATGGCTGACCTTGTCATCCTGAAGGAAGATGGTGTCGACGATGTGATCGGCCACCGCTTCGATCAGGGTGAAGTGGACGCCTTCAGGCAGGGCGGTGGTCGCCGCATGTTTGAGGTCCATATAGTTTTTCGACTGGTTGAGCGGCGTTGCCGGATCATAATGGTCCGCAATCTTCAGCTTCGCGCGAATCGAAATGCGCAACGGTTGAGGCAGGTGCGTCTCTTCCGAATAGATGCCGGTCAGCACGTCGACGTGCAGATTGTTGACCTCCAGCGTCAAAAAATCGTCAAATGGGATATGCATAGCTCGCCATAGCCTGTCCGGCGTCGTGGGACACCGGGTCAGTTTCATCTTTCCTTTTGCGGTGTGGACGCTAAAGCCCTGCCGCTTCCGGCGCGGTCCATGCGCCATTGCAGGCGGATCGGCAAGACGTGTCTAAGATTGTGCCCCTCAGCAGCCAGCCTGAAACCGCGATTGAGCGGTTGCTTGATGCTGCATTCGGTCCCGACCGGCATGGACGCACCGCCTATCGTATCCGCGACGGCATGCCGTGGCTGCCGTCCCTGTCCTTTGCCGTTATCGATGATGCCGGTGTGCTGATCGGGTCGCTGCAATGCTGGCCAGTGGCGTTGACCCGGAACGATGGCACACAGATACCCCTGATCATGGTCGGCCCGGTTGCCGTCGATCCGGCCCATCAGCGCGATGGCCATGGTCGTGCCATGATGGACGCCGTGGTTGCTGCCGCCCGCGCGCAGGCAACAGAACCGCTGATGATGATTGGCGACCCGGAATATTATGGCCGCTTCTGGGGCTTTGACGCGCAAGGGACCGATGGCTGGGATGCGCCCGGCCCGTTCGAGCGGCGCCGGTTGCTTGCCCTGTCGGTGGACGACAGCATGGTGGGCGGCGTCGGCATGCTCAGCCCCCGGATCGTCGTTCCCGCCTGAAACATCTTTGCCTTGGGCGCATTCGCATCCTATCTGCATAGCATGCCGATGGAACCCGCACCCGACCTCAACAGCCTGTCGCTCGCCGATGTCGCGCGACTGCTGGCCGAAAAGCGCCTGCCGCCCGTGGAGCAATTGAACCCAGATCATTGCGGGAACAGCGACATGCGGATCGCGCGCGACGGCACTTGGTATCATCAGGGTTCGCCGATCGGCCGGGAAGCGATGGTCCGCCTGTTTTCCACCATATTGCGCCGCGAGCCGGATGGCAGCCATGTGCTGGTGACGCCGGTCGAAAAGCTGGACATAGAGGTGGAGGATGCCCCCTTCGTCGCGGTGGAGCTGAAGAATGAAGGCGAAGGAAGGGGTCGCAAACTGGCGTTTCGCCTCAACACCGGCGATCTGGTCGCGGCTGACGCCGATCATGCGATAACGGTGCGTGAGGGCGAGGATGGTCCCCACCCCTATCTGCATGTGCGTGGCGGGATGGAAGCATTGATCGGCCGCAGCGTCTATTATGAACTGATGAACATGGCATTGAACGAAAGCAGCGAGCCGGTCGGCCTGTGGAGCGATGGTGCCTTCTTTCGTCTGGATGGGGCAGCATGACGCTGGCGGAGCAGCTGCGCGCCGCGCTCGAAAAGGGACATGGCGACAATAGCCTGATTGCGGAGACGGACCTGCGTGATCCGCGCATTCACGGCACGATTGCGCTGGCGCCCGCCGCCGTGCTGGTAGCCATCACCGATCGGCCCGAACCGGGGCTGATCCTGACGAAACGTTCCGCCAGACTGCGCCAGCACGCCGGGCAAATCGCCTTTCCCGGCGGTCGTGTCGATCCGGGCGATGCTGACGAGATTGCCGGCGCCCTGCGTGAAGCCCGCGAAGAAATCGGCCTGGACCCGCAGATGGCGCAGATTATCGGCGTGACCGACCGCTATCACACATTCACCGGCTTCGACATCGTGCCGGTGCTGGCCGTGGTGCCACCCGACCTGCCGCTACAGGCGCAGGAAGATGAAGTGGCCGACTGGTTCGAAATGCCGCTTGCCTTTGCGCTCGATCCGGCCAATCGGGTGCGCCGCGAAATGGAATTCGAGGGGGCAATGCGCCATTATTATGAAATCAAATGGCAGGGCCGGATGATCTGGGGAATCACCGCAGCCATTCTCGCCAATCTGTCGCGCAGGCTGGGCCATGACCGATTTGCTGCCTGACGCGCAATGGCATCATCGCCCCGGCCTCGACCATCTGCTGAATGCGTTGGGAGCAGGCGCCGGGCAGGCGCGCTATGTCGGCGGCGCCGTGCGCGATGGACTGTTGGGTCTGCCGGTCAATGACCTCGACATTGCGACCAGCATAGCGCCGCAGGGAGTGATCGACCGGCTGAAGGACGCCGGCATTAAAGTCGTACCGACCGGCATCGACCATGGGACCGTCACCGCCATTCTGGACGGATGGCCGGTCGAGGTAACGACGCTGCGCCGTGACGTCAGCACCGACGGGCGGCGGGCGACCATCGCGTACACGGACGACTGGCGCGAAGATGCAGCCCGGCGCGACTTCACCATCAACGCACTTTATGCCGATCCGGTGAGCCGAGCGATCAGCGATTATTTCGGTGGCGTAGAAGATTTGGCTGCACGGCGCATCCGCTTCATCGGAGATGCGCAGGCGCGGATCGCCGAGGATCATCTGCGTATCCTGCGCTATTTCCGCTTCCTTGCCCGCTATGGCACCGGCGAGCCGGACGAAACCGCCTATGGCGCGTGCCGGGCGGTCGCCAACAGCCTGATGGCCCTTTCAAGGGAACGGATTGCCGACGAATTGATGAAGTTGCTCGGCGTTGCCGCACCGGTGCAGGCAATCCGACTGATGATCGAAGGCGGGATATTCCTGCCCATATTGCCCGAAGTGACAGCCTCAGGCGCAGACAGGTTGGAACGATTAATAGCCCGGGAAAGCGAATCCGGCATTGCAGCCTCAGCGCAGCGGCGTCTGGCCGCCCTGTTGCCGCCAGATCCCGCGACAGCTGAACTGGTCGGTGCGCGACTTAAACTATCGAACAAGGCGCGCAAGCGCATGGCGATGGCATTGGAGTCGGGGCGTGATAGCGAAAGCGTACGCGCCATGGCCCATCGGATCGGCACGGAAAGCGCGATCGACCGTGTCCTGCTGAATGCAGATGCTCCGTTGGCACGATTGGATGCACTAACCGGGTGGACGCCCCCTGCCCTGCCTATCGGCGGTGGCGCGCTCATCAAACGCGGACTGCCGCCTGGCCCGGATGTAGCAAAAGCGCTGCATGCGGTGGAGGCCCAATGGGTGGCGGAGGATTTCCCCGACGCCGATCGCGTCGATGCAATCGCCGATCAGATCGTTTCGAAATTCCAGCGCGCGCGCCAGTAATCGAAGGCTTCGGCTTCGGGCATGGGGCGGGCAAAATGATAGCCCTGCCCCTGCCAGCAACCCAGTTTCTGTAGGGCGTGAGCCAATTCCTGCGTTTCGATACCTTCGGCCGTGACCTTCAGGTTCAGCGATTCGGCAAGTGACAGGATGGTGCGGACAATCACCGCCTTGTCATGATCCTCCAGCATGTTCGACACGAAACTGCGATCGATCTTCAAAATATCGATCGGCAGGGTGTGAAGGCTCGCAAGGTTGGAGAAACCGGTGCCGAAATCGTCCATGGCCACCGACATGCGCAGATCCTTGAGCGCGAACAACAGCTTACGGGCCTTGTCCGGGTCCGCAACAATCGCGCTTTCGGTCAGTTCGGCGGTCATCCGATTGCCCGCTACGCCCGAATAGCGCAGCGCTTCCTCGAACATGGAGGCGACATCGTCGCGTGCCATCTGAATAGGTGACAGGTTGACGTTGACGCTGACCGGCAGCGCTGTGCCGAATTTCGCGTCCCAGCGGGCCAGAGCCTGCGCCGCTTCATATGCGGCCCATCGGCCGAGCGGGGTCACAAGTCCGCTTTCCTCCGCAACGGGAATGAATTCGGTCGGCGGCACGCGCCCCAGTTCCGGATCGTCCCAACGGGCCAAAGCCTCAAACCCGGTAATCTCGCCGGTATGGAGGTGAATGAGCGGCTGATAAGCCAATGTCAGCCCGCCCTGCGCCAGTGCGTCGCGCAAACGGCTTTCGATCGAGAAGCGACGTTGCGCCTCCTTGAGGACGCCGTTGCGATAAATTTCCACCTTACCGCTGCGCTTGGCGATCTTGACCGCAGCCTGCGCCTTACGAACCACATCGTCGGGATCATCGTCCAGACTGGTCGACAAGGCACAGCCAATGGCGCAATCGACGCGAATCTGAAGATCACTCAAACGAATAGTGGAGCTGAGCGCTTCCTTGATCCGCTGTACGATATGCAGGCAATCGGACAGGCCATTGTTCAGGCGCGCGAAGATCGCGAAATCATTGCCGCCGATGCGCGCCAGAACATCGCCCTGACGCAGACTGGATTTCAGCCGCTTGGCAACGGTGATCAGCAACTCGTCGCCAGCCATCGGGCCAAGCGATTCGTTGACGCGGCTGAACCGGCTGAGGTCGATGGCGATGATGCCGAATTGCGCATTTTCCGGCCAGACACTGTTGGTCAGCCGATCATCAATTTCTTCGCCAAAGCCGGTGCGGTTGGGCAGCGCGGTCAAACCGTCGGACAGAAGTTCGCGGCGCAGATTTTTCTCTATCGCCCGCTCGTTCGTACGATCCGACGCGGTAAACAGATATAGTTCCGGTCGGCCGTCCGCACCGGGAATACGCCCCAATGTACAGGTGAAATATTCCGGCCCCAGCTTGCCTTCGCGACGGCTTTCGAACCATTCGCTGCTTTTATCCGAATGGACGAAGGCCAGAATGACATTCCAGCAATCGGCGGGGACCAACGGCCGCCCCTTTTCATTCTGCGCCTGACTATGGGCCAGAAAACGCTCATTACCGGCGACAACCTCGATCCGATTATCGACAAAGGCGAACAGCGCAGCAGCTTGTGGCAGGGCCGCCAGCCATGCGCTATCGATCCGCTCCTGCTCCGGGTACAGACCGGCGACCCCCGAAGCGGGGGCATCTATTGCCGGTCGATTGCACGCGGAACTGGATTCCATGCCCCCGGCCTATCCGCGAGGGGTAAATTTTCTGGAAACGTTACCAGTTTTTGCGACGAAGCGTTGTTTCAGAAACAATTATCTCGCGGAAATCCGGTCGGCGGCATGCGACCAGCCGCTCCACGCGCAACCTTCCAGGGGGTCATGTCACTTTCTGTTCGGGTACGCCCACTGTCCCCGCCCATCGCCCAACTCAAGCCGTCGGACAGGCGGAACGTTATCGCATCGGACAATCCGCCATCACGATAGCGTTGCATCTGAACACCCTGCCCACGCGCCATCCTGGGCATTTCGGCGAGGGTAAAGACCAGCAGCTTACGATTTTCACCAATCACCGCAACACTGTCTGCACCCGTCGGAATGGCATGAACCACCGCCAATCGGGCGCCAGTGCGAATATTCACCACCTGTTTGCCCTTGCGCGTTTCCGCGCTAATGTCTGCCACAGCGGCCACGAAACCACGCCCATCCGACGACGCGAGCAGCAACTCACCGCCTGTTCGCGCAGGCATCAGCGCGACGATCGCGCCTTCATTGTCCATATCGACCAGCGAACGGACGGGATCGCCAAAGCCGCGTCCGCCCGGCAATTTGTCCGAGGCCAGCGTGAAGACGCGCCCCGTCGATGTCGCCAGCAACAGCTTGTCGGTAGTATAGGCATGGAATGCGAATTGCGGCCCGTCGCCTTCCTTGAATTTCAGCGTATCGGCAGCCGCCAGATCGCGATGGCCGCTCATCGCCCTGATCCATCCGCGTTCCGACAGGATGACTGTGATCGGCTCCTTCTCGATCATCGCCTCCAGCGGGATTTCGCGTGCCGGCGCGGCTTCCTCCACCAGAGAGCGACGACGGCCAAGGTCAGTTTCCGGGCCATAGCGCTTATGCAGCGCAGCCAGTTCCTTCTTGAGCCGGGTTCGTTGGCGCGCCGGGCTTTCGACCAGCTTTTCCAGCTCATCCTTTTCCTTGAGCAAGGCATCATGCTCGCGGCGCAGCTCCATCTCCTCCAGCTTGCGCAAGCTGCGCAGCCGCATGTTGAGGATGGCTTCAGCCTGCCGGTCGGTGAGGGAGAATTCCTCCATCATCACGGCCTTAGGCTCGTCCTCGGTGCGGATGATCTCGATTACCCGGTCGAGGTTGAGATAGGCGATGATATAACCGTCGAGCAGTTCCAGCCGATCGGCGATCTTGTTCAGCCGGTGCTGTGCCCGACGAACCAGCACGTCGATCTGATGCTTCAGCCATTCGATCAGCAGCGGTTTCAGACCCAGCACGCGGGGCGTGCGCGTCGAATCCAGAACGTTGAGGTTCAGCGGAAAACGATTTTCAAGGTCAGTCAGGCGGAACAGGCTGTCCATCAGCACCTGTTCGTCCACCGTCCGGGCGCGCGGCTCCAGCACGATGCGGATTTCCGCATCGCTCTCGTCGCGCACATCGGCCAGGATCGGCAGCTTCTTATCGTTGATCAGCGCAGCGATCTGTTCGATCAGCTTCGATTTCTGGACCTGATAGGGGATTTGAGTGACGACCGCGATCCACGTGCCGCGTCCGCCCTCTTCCTTGTGCCAGCGCGCTCGCGTGCGGAATGCGCCGCGTCCGGTGGCATAGGCTTCCGCGATGATCGCCGGATTATCGACCAGCACGCCGCCGGTCGGGAAGTCCGGTCCCTTCACAATCTGCATCAGTGCCGCATTATCCGCATCGGGATTATCGATCAGCAGATTGGCGGCATCGATCAGTTCGGAAACATTGTGCGGCGGGATGCTGGTCGCCATGCCGACGGCAATGCCGCTGGCTCCGTTGGCGAGCAGGTTAGGGAACAGGCCGGGGAACACCTCCGGCTCTTCATCCTCGCCATTATAGGTCGGACGAAAATCCACCGTCCCTTCGTCAAGGCCCGCCATCAGATCGGCAGCAGCCTGCGTCAGGCGCGCCTCCGTATAGCGCATCGCCGCCGCATTATCGCCGTCGATATTGCCGAAATTACCCTGCCCGTCGACCAGCGGCGTGCGCAGCGAGAAATCCTGCGCCAATCGCACCATCGCGTCATAGACCGATGCGTCACCATGGGGGTGATATTTACCGATGACGTCGCCCACGACGCGGGCGCATTTCTTGTAGCTTGTCGTGTTGCGCGCCGGATTGGCGACAAGGATGTCGGGGTTTGCTCCGCCCGGCTCCATCCGCAACAGACGCATCGCCCACAACAGGCGGCGATGGACCGGCTTCAGGCCGTCACGCAAATCCGGCAGCGAGCGCGCCGTGATGGTCGAGAGCGCATAGACAAGGTAGCGCTCCGAGAGCGCATTGTCGAAAGGGTGGTCCTTGATAGCGTCGAACGGGTCGCGGAAATCAGTCATCGCGGTGGGCTTAGCAGGACGGAAGGTGAACGGAAACGGGAATTACGGCCATGGCATCGCTTCCTTTCGTTATCGCGGCAAATAGCGCCCGGTCGGGTCAGCCGCGATTTCTGCGGCAAATTCCGCGCTTATCCAGTCGCGAAAGGCCTTGATTTTTGGCGTGTTCCGAGCGTGAGGCGGATAGACGATCCAATAGCTGGCCAGTTCACGGACATAGGATGGCACCGCCTCCACCAGCAACCCGGCCTCCACCTCCGCTTTCCACATGAACAGGTTGACGATTGCGACACCTTGCCCGGCCAGCGCCGCACGCCCCTCCATCACCTGACTGTCGAGCGCGATCCCCGGCAGCGTTCCGGCCGGATCGCCCTCCACCGCCATCGCCGCGAACCATTCATGCCACCACATATCGTCGGGCGACAGGCGCGGCATCGCGTGAAGCGCATGCGCGTCAGCAATCGGGCCATGCCGCGCCAGCCAGCCGGGTGAACAGAGCGGCGCCAGCCGATTATGGGTCAACAGCCGCGCCTCCAGCCCCGGCCATGTCCCCTGCCCACCTCGAATGGCAAGGTCTACGCCATCGCGTGCCAGATCGACCACGGCGTCGTCCGCCAAAATCCGCACGGCCAGATCGGGATGGCGCATCTGAAACGCACCGATCCGTGGCGCCAGCCACAGATGCGCGAAACTGTTGGTGCAACTGATCGACAGAACGGTGGAATGATCCTGCGTCAGGGCGGCAAAACCCTGACGCATCTGGTCGAAGGCACGAGTGAGGATAGGGGCAATATCCCGCCCCTTGTCCGTCAGCGCCACCTTGCGCCCGACACGCTGAAACAGCGAAATGCCCAGCCGCTCTTCCAACAACTTCACCTGATAGCTGACGGCGGCCTGCGTCATGCCCAGTTCCTGCGCGGCGGCGGTGAAATTTTCAAGGCGTGCAGCGGCCTCGAACACGCGAATAGCGGACAGGGGCGGCAGACTGTTCATGGGCTGAATAGATAAGGCCAGCTTATGAACTAAGTCCATCCTTTTGTTGGCGCTTAGCCCACCAAAAGCGCAAACGGGCCTCGCGCTGCTTCAACCCGAAAACACAGGAGGTCACTCATGCGCGATGAATATGACGCCCGGCTGTGGAACGACGGCCGTGAAGATACGAACAAGGCGATCGACGGCCTGATTAAACGCATCATGCAGGCCTTTTGCGTGCTGCATCATATCCATTGGTCAGCACCGTGGACGATCGGGAAAACCTGCTAATTTTCATTCAGGGGTTGCGGATTCGGACATAACCGCCACGTTAAAGGGCGTGTCCGAATCCCTCCTCTCCCCCGCCTCCGACCTTTCCCCTCCTCCGTCCGCCCTGTTGAAAGGCGCGGCCCTGTTCCTGGATTTCGATGGAACACTGGTGCCAATCGTCGACACGCCCGATGCCGTTCATGCGGATGATGAACTGCTCGACATGCTGCGTCACCTGCGCGATCGGCTGGACGGCCGCCTCGCCATCGTCAGTGGCCGGTCGGTGGCCACATTATGCGATTTCGGATTTGCCGATTTCATGCTGGCCGGCACCCATGGGCTTGAGTTTTCCAAGCCCGGCGAAGGCGCACGAACACCCCCGCGCCTGCCCTCCATCAATGCGGTCGAAGCCGCATTTCAGACATTTGCCGATGATAGGCCCGGCCTGCTGGTCGAACGCAAGACGATCAGCGTCGGGCTGCATTTCCGCCGCGCCCCGCAATGGGAGGATGAGGCCGAAGCCCTCGCGGAAACATTGGCGGCGCAGCATGACCTGACCATCCAGCGCGGCAAGATGATGTTCGAACTGCGTCCCGGCGGCGCCGACAAGGGCAGCGCGGTGCAGGCATTGATGCAGACCGAGTTGATGGCTGGCGGTGTTCCTGTCTTCATCGGCGACGATGTGACCGACGAAGAAGGCTTTGCCGCAGCGGCAGAACTGGGCGGCGCCGGTATTTTGGTCGGCCCGGCCCGATCCACTTTGGCGGCCTTTCGTTTGGAACAGGTTGCCGCCGTCAGGCATTATCTGATGCAGGGGGTCGCGCGGATCGACTGACCGGCGCTTCCTCCTGTCCGCTTCACACACAAAAAGGGGGTAGAAACATCAGCGATTCCAGTCCTTTCCCATGGGTCGGTAAAGAGCGAACGCTCGATCTCTGGCCAATCGGCAATTGTCAGGCCTCTGCCCTTATCGACCGGGCAGGCCGCATGGTGTGGGCCTGTGTCCCGCGCGTCGACGGCGATCCGGTCTTCTCTTCCCTGCTCGACGATCTGGAATGGGATGATCCGCAGGCACGCGGTTTCTGGGCCATCGAACTGGAAAACTGCATTTCGGTCGAACAACATTATCTGCGCAACACGCCCATATTGGTGACACGTCAGAGCGATGCGCAGGGCAATTCCATCGAAACCTATGATTTCTGCCCGCGCCACAAGCATAAAGGCCGTATGTACCGGCCGGTCGCGTTCATCCGCATCGTGCGCCCGGTCGCTGGCAGCCCACGCATCCGCGTCCGCTTTCGCCCGACGACCAACTGGAATGGCGAGAAGGTTCCGATCAATTACGGGTCGAACCATATCCGCATGGTCCTGTCCTATATGGCGATGCGTGTGTCCACCAATGCGCCCATCGGCCTTATTTCTCAGGAAAGCTGGTTCCGCCTGGAACAGGATGCCCATTTCTTCATGGGACCGGACGAGGGTTTTTCGGATGCGCTGCGCCCGGCCATCGAACGGATGCTGGACGATACGATAGAGGAATGGCGGTTGTGGGTACGCGGCCTTGCCATCCCGGCGGAGTGGCAGGAGGCGGTGATCCGCTCCGCCATCACGCTCAAACTGTGCCAGCATGAAGAAACCGGCGCCATCGTCGCCGCGCTGACCACCTCTATCCCCGAGCATGCCGACAGCGGCCGTAACTGGGATTATCGCTACTGCTGGGTGCGCGACGCCTATTATACGGTGGAGGCGCTCAACCGGCTCGGCGCGCTCGACGTGCTGGAAACCTATCTCGTCTATCTGCGCAACATCGTCGACGATGCGAAAGGCGGCCATATCCAGCCGCTTTACGACGTGCGCGGCAATGCGACGCTGGTCGAATGGGAAGCCGACGAGCTTCCCGGTTATCGCGGCATGGGTCCGGTCCGAGTCGGCAATGCCGCATATCATCAGGTGCAGCATGACGCTTACGGCCAGATCGTCCTGTCTTCGGTTCAAGGGTTTATCGATCAGCGCCTGCTGCGCATGGCGGGCCATGCCGATTTCGAAGCGCTGGAGGCAGTGGGCGAACGTGCGTGGCAGGTCTATGACCAGCCAGACGCCGGTCTGTGGGAATTGCGCAACCGTACCCATGTTCACAGTTATAGCGCGGTCATGTGCTGGGCGGCGGCCGACCGCCTTGCCCATGCGGCGGCCGCCATGGACCTGCCTCTGCGCGCCGCCCATTGGGAAAATCGCGCCGAAACCATGAAGGCGCGCATATTGGAGGCCGCATGGCGGGAGGACAGCAACGCCATCTCCGCCAATTTTGAGGATGACGCGCGCGACGCTTCGCTGCTGCAATTGCTGGACCTGCGGTTCCTGACCGCCGACGATCCGAAATTCATCGGCACCCTCGCCGCGCTGGAGGCCGACCTGCGGCGTGGCAACGACATGCTGCGCTACAGCACGCCCGACGATTTCGGCGAGCCAGTAACCGCTTTCAATGTCTGCACTTTCTGGCTGATCGAAGCGCTGCACCGTACCGGCCGCAGCGAAGAGGCACGCGCCCTGTTCGAGGAAATGCTGTCCCGCCGCACCAGCGCGGGCCTGCTATCCGAAGATATCGACCCCGTCACCGGGGAATTATGGGGGAACTATCCCCAGACCTACTCATTGGTCGGCATCATCAACTGCGCCGTCTTGCTGAGCAAACCGTGGAGCGCCATGCGATGAGCCGTCTGATTGTCATTTCCAACCGGGTCAGTCGCCCCAATAGCAGCGGCAATCAGGGCGGCCTTGCCGTCGCCCTGGCGCAGGCCTTGCGCGAAAGCCGCGGCATCTGGGTCGGCTGGTCCGGGGAGACGACCGATAATTTCACCGGCCATATCGGCTTTGCCGAGGATGAAGGCGTCAAGACCGCGACGATCGACCTGGAAGAACAGGATGTCGACGAATACTATAACGGCTATGCTAACAAGACGCTGTGGCCGCTCTTTCACTTCCGTATCGATCTGGCCGAATATGCCCGCGATTTCGAGGGCGGCTATAACCGCGTCAACAAACGTTTCGCCGACACCGCCAGCCCACTGATCGAACCCGAAGACGTCATCTGGGTGCAGGATTATCACATGATCCCGCTTGGCCAGATGCTGCGCGACCGGGGCCATAATAACCGCATGGGATTTTTCCTGCATATTCCATGGCCGCCCACCCGCCTGCTGGTGTCGCTGCCGCATCATAGCAAGCTGGTCAGCAGCCTGTTCGCCTATGACGTCGTGGGCTTCCACACGGAGGAATGGCTCGAATCCTTCCGCCATTATGTGGAACGGGAAATGGGCGGCAGCGTCGACGGCGATTTCGTGACCGTTGGCGATCGCACCATTCAGGCCGTTGCCTGCCCCATCGGCATCAACGCGCAGGAATTTGCCAGTGCCGCGAAAAGCGCTGCGGCCGTCGAAATGGGCCAGCTTGTCCGTGCCTCGCTTCAGGATCGCACCATGATCGTCGGCGTCGACCGGCTTGATTACAGCAAGGGGCTGGAGGAACGGTTCAACGGCTATGGCCGCTTCCTGAAGGATCATCCCGAACATCATCGTGACGTCGTGCTGACGCAGATCGCTCCGCCCTCCCGCGGCGAGGTGGAAAGCTATCAGCAAATCCGCGCCACGCTGGATTCCATCGCGGGGCGCATGAACGGCGAGTATAGCGACGTGGACTGGACCCCGATCCGCTACGTCAATCAGGGCTATCCCCGCGACAAGCTGGCCGGCATCTATCGCAGCGCCAAGATCGGCCTCGTCACGCCGCTGCGCGACGGTATGAATCTGGTCGCCAAGGAATATGTCGCGGCGCAGGATCCCAAGGATCCCGGCGTGCTGATCCTGTCCCGCTTTGCAGGCGCGGCAATCCAGCTCAAGGATGCCCTGCTGATCAATCCCTACAGCCCGGAGGAAATGTCCGACGCGATCCTGCGCGCCCTCGCCATGCCTCTGGATGAGCGCAAGCGTCGCTGGCGCGCGATGATGGACAGCGTGGAAAAACAGGACATCAGCTGGTGGCGCCAATGTTTCACCGGGCGCCTGATGGCGGTGGACAAGGATGTGTCGCGGGCAGAACCAGAAACGACATCATGAACATCGAACGGATTGAGCCGGGGCGCGACCCCGGCTAACCGTCGATCATGCATGAGGATGATGACGACAAGCCGAGCGGTCTTTGGGCCGCGATCAGCGCCCGCAGCGGCGTGATATTCGGGATTATCGGCCTGATCGGCTGGCTCGCCCTGCTATGGGGCATGTTTGGCGATGTTCTGTAACGCAGATAGCCCGCAAGGCTGGCCATTGGGCGCACAAAGCGCTATCGCGCGCGCCAATCATCCTCTTTCGATCGTGTAAGGCATATAGATGGGTTTTCGTTGCGGTATCGTCGGCCTCCCCAATGTGGGCAAGTCCACCCTGTTCAACGCGCTGACCGAAACGCAGGCGGCGCAGGCGGCCAATTATCCCTTCTGCACCATCGAGCCGAATGAAGGTCGCGTCGCAGTACCCGACGACCGTCTTCAGACGATCGCAAAGATCGGTGGCAGCGCCAAGATCATCGAAACCCAGCTTGCCTTCGTCGACATTGCCGGTCTGGTCCGTGGCGCGTCCAAGGGCGAAGGGCTGGGCAACCAGTTTCTGGCCAACATCCGCGAAACCGACGCCATCGTCCATGTGCTGCGCTGTTTCGAAGATGGCGACATCACCCATGTCGAGGGCAAGGTAGACCCCATCGCCGACGCCGAGACGGTCGAAACCGAACTCATGCTGGCCGATCTTGAGTCGCTGGAAAAGCGGGTGCCCAACTTCGTCAAGAAGGCGGCACAGGGCGACAAGGAAGCCAAGGTCGCGGCATCGGTGCTGGGCCAGACGCTCGACCTGCTGCGCGATGGCAAGCCCGCGCGCCTCACCGTCCCCAAGGATATTGAGGAAGAGCGCGTGTTCCAGCAGGCGCAACTGCTGACCAGCAAGCCCGTCCTCTATGTCTGCAATGTCGAGGAAGACAGCGCCTCCACCGGCAACGCCCACAGCGCCCGCGTATTTGAAAAGGCTGCGGCCGAGGGCGCAAAAGCTGTCATCGTCTCCGCCGCGATCGAAGCCGAACTCATCACCATGCCGATCGAGGAACGTGCAGAATATCTCGAAGCGCTGGGCCTGACCGAAGCCGGCCTCGCCCGCATCATCCGCGCCGGATATGAGCTGCTGGGCCTCATCACCTTCTTCACTGTCGGTCCCAAGGAAGCCCGCGCCTGGACCGTGGCCAAGGGCAGCAAGGCACCACAGGCCGCAGGCGCCATCCACACCGATTTCGAAAAGGGCTTCATCCGCGCCGAAACCATGGCCTATGCGGATTATGTCCAGTTCAACGGCGAAGCCGGTGCCAAGGAAGCGGGCAAGTGGCGGTCTGAAGGCAAGGACTATGTGACGCAGGATGGCGACATCATGCTGTTCCGCTTCAATGTCTGATCGTCATTCCGTTCTGGTGGGCTGCACATGGCGGCCCGCCAGTGCCCACCCCGAATGACACTTCCTCCGCTCAAGCCCGCGCCTGTCGCCATCGGGGTGCCGGCCCGCCGCAAGATCGCCTTTCCGCCCAGTGTCGATGCCGGCACGCGCGTCCTGATCCTGGGCAGCCTGCCCGGTGACGCATCGATCAAGCAGGGCGAATATTATGCCCATCGCGGCAACGCCTTCTGGGATCTAATCGGCGACGTTCTGGGCGAAACGCTGCGCAACCAGCCCTATGCCATGCGCCTCAAACGCCTGCGCGCACGCGGCGTCGGCCTGTGGGACGTAATCGAAAGCGCAGAGCGCACAGGCAGCCTCGACGGTGACATTCGCGACGCTGCCGTCCGCGACCTCAACAGTTTCATCGACCGGCTGCCCGCTCTTGTCGCCATCGGCTTCAACGGCAAGACCGCTGCGCTGCATGGACGGCGGCAGTTGCGCGAGCGGCCGGGCCTGACGCTGATCGACCTGCCCTCCTCCAGTGGCGCCCACGCCAGCCTGCCGCGCGACGCCAAGCGTCAGTCATGGATGCAATTGCACGATCATCTGGGCAAAAGCTGACAAAAACGTCACTTTACCGTCATGGCATCGCTGCTAAGCATTTTTGCATGCTGAAATTCGATAGAGTCGCCATGCCGATCCGCTCGCTCGCCCCCGCCCTTTTGTCACTCGCTGCGCTGAGCGGATGCGCCACCACCGCAACCCAGCCGCCTGCTTCCACGCCGGTCGCACAGGCCGAACAACGCGCGCCCGTCACCATCCTCGTCTCGATCGACGGCTTTCGTGCCGATTATCTGACGCGCGGTGTCACGCCCAACCTGAACGCGCTGGCCGCCGGTGGGGTGGAAGCGCCCATGCATCCTTCCTTCCCCAGCAAGACTTTCCCCAATCACTGGGCGATCGTCACCGGCGACCGGCCCGACCATAATGGCATCGTCGCCAACAGCATGGAGGATGCCGCCCGCCCGGACGAGAAATTCACCATGTCCAGCGACGATCCCTTCTGGTGGAATGATGTCGAGCCGATCTGGGTCACAGCGGAAAAAGCGGGCGTCCGTACCGCAACCATGTTCTGGCCCGGCTCCAATGTTCCATGGGGCGGCACGCAGGACAAGGAATGGCCCCACGCGATCCACGGCGGCACCCGCCCGAGCGACTGGGCGCAGTTTAATCAGCAGATCAGCGGCACGCAGCGCGTGAACATGGTGCTGGACGTAGTACGCCGCCCAACCGATATCCGCCCCCGCTTCCTGACGCTCTATTTCGACACGGTGGACACCGCCGGCCATATTAACGGCCCCGACGCCCCCGAAACCACGCAGGCCATTGCAGAGGTAGATCGCCATATCGGCGAACTGGTCGCGGGGCTGAAGGCCATGGGCCAGCCCGCCAATCTGATCATCCTGGCCGATCATGGTATGGCCGCCCGCGCGACCAATCGCATCATCGCGCTGGACAGCATTGCCAACCCCGCCGATTATCGCGTCGTGGAATCCGGCCCCTATGCCAGCATCGCCCCGGTTCCCGGCCATGAAAAGGCGCTGGAAGCTGCGCTTCTAAAGCCTCATGACCATATGCAATGCTGGCGCAAGGGCGAGATACCGGCCCGTTTCCATTATGGCAGCAACCGCCGTATCCCGCCCTATTTCTGCCTCGGCGAAACCGGGTGGGAAGTGCAGGCGACCAAACCCAGAGCCAAGGTGTCGGGCGGCAACCATGGCTGGGACGATCGCGCGCCTGAAATGCAGGCGCTCTTCATAGCGAACGGCCCCGCCATCGTGCCGGGCGCCAAGCCCGCAGGCGATTTCGCCAATGTCGACGTCTATCCCATGCTCGCAAAACTGATCGGCGTGACGCCGCGCCCGGGCGATGGCAATGCGGCGACCTTGGCGCCCATCGTCAAACCCTGATCGGCTACCCGCTAACCTTGACGTAAACGTAAGCCATATTTACATCCGTCTCCATAGTGAAAGGAGACGGATGATGGCTGAGGATATTCTGTGGTTCGAGGACATCGCCATAGGCGACAGCTTCGATTTCGGCCCGCTGACGATCACGCGGGAAGAAACCGTCGCCTTCGCCGCTGAATATGATCCCCAGCCCTTTCATTTGTCCGACGAAGCGGCCGCAAAAACTCATTTCGGCACCATCTCCGCCAGTGGATGGCATACCACCGCCCTGTTCATGAAGATGTTCGTCGCCGCCATTCAGGAACATCCGGGTCGTCAGGCGGCCAGTCTGGGCGCGATGGGCGTCGATGAACTGCGCTGGCTGCGCCCTGTCCGCCCCGGCGATACGCTGCGCGGCACCAGCGAGGTTATTGAGAAGAAAGCATCGCAAAGCCGCCCCGAAATGGGGATCGTCCACAATCAGGTGACGATCTTCAATCAGGACGACAAACCCGTCATGACCATGATCCCCATTGCCATGTGGCGTACACGCCCGGTCTAAGATCGGAAGTGACCAGCATGGCAGACCGTCATTGCGACACGTCATACGGACGCAGAGCGATTTATGATGGAATGTGAATAGCCTGATCAACTTCAGTCATCCGCCAGACAAGATCCCATATTGTCCCCGATTCGACATGCCGAAGTTTGGATGATGTTGTTCACAACCTTCTGCGGTCGTAGTGGACCGTCGATGCAGGTCGACAACCCTAAAAAGCCGCCCCATATATTTATCGAAGTTTTTACCGCCCCTACGCTACAGCACCGCCAATCCTTCCAACCGGATTTCTGTTGCCGATGCGCTTCCTCTCCATTCTGCCCCTGCTTCTGATCGCCGCGATGCCCGCCCCTGCCTTTGCTCAGGTCGCGGCAGCCGACAGCGGCGATACTGCGTGGATGATCCTGTGTGCGCTCCTGCTGCTGATCGCGGCGCTGCCCGGCTTGATGCTGCGACATGCGGGGCAGGTCAACGTGCGTTCGGCGCTGGCAATCATGACGCAGGGAGCCGCCGTGGTGGCGGTGGGTTCGTTGCTCTGGGCCATCATAGGCTACAGCATCGTTTATGCTCCGGGCAGCGCATGGCTGGGCGGCGGCGCGAACCTTCTACTCGCCAATCTGGGTCAGTTGCGGGACGGCCTGACCGTGCCGGAATCCGCCTTCGTCCTGTTTCAGATGGCACTGGCCCTACTGGCGATGGCGCTGCTGGTGGGGGCTGTGGCGGAACGTGCGCGCATGGGATGGTTCATCCTCTTCACGCCGCTCTGGATGCTGCTCGTCTACGCCCCGATCGCGCATATGGTGTGGGCTGGCGGCTGGCTCGCCACGCTCGGCGTCATGGATTTTGCCGGCGGGTTGACTATCCATGTGACAGCGGGCTTTTCGGCCCTCGCACTGGCACTGATCGCGGGGCAGCGCCGCGAACCCACCCTGACCGGCCATGCGCCGCTATTGACGCTGGGCGGCGGCGCATTGATGTGGGTCGGCCTGTCCGGCGCCGTCGGCGGATGGGCGCTCGGTGCGACGGATGATGCGGCCACGGCCATTCTCAATCATCATTTCGCAGCCTGTGCCGCCGCTTTGACATGGGGTTTGGTCGATCTGGCCCTGACCCGCAAGACCAGCGCAACCGGCGTCCTGTCGGGCGCGCTTGCTGGTATCGCCGCTATTTCTGCTTCGTCCGCTTTGGTTGGCACGGGGGGTGCCATGCTGATCGGCGTCATCGCCGCCATTATCTGTCGCATCGGCGCAGGCATCATGGACGGACGGATCGATGACGGCGCCAGCATCTTTGCCATACATGGGCTGGGCGGGCTGATCGGCACGATCCTGTTGCCCGTCTTCGTCCTGCCATTACTGGGCGGAGTAGGCTTTGACGTGAATATCAGCCTGACGTCGGCTCTGATCAGCCAGCTCATCGGCATTGCTGCGGTCGCCCTGTGGGCCATGATCGGCACCAGCATCGCAGCACTGATCGTCTCCACCATGTTGCCGATGCGCGGCCCGGCGACCGAAGAAGCGGATGGACTGGATGTCGTCCAGCACGGCCAGCAGGCCTGGGATTTTCGGTAAGCGCGCGTCATGACGGTCGCCGTCGCCATTTTCGCCCATCAGGAGGAACGGCGCATCGCCCTGTGCCTCGCCTCCATTCCGCTCGACCGGGCCGACACGATCTTTCATGTGCTGGTCAACGGCACGACCGATTCCACGGTCGCAATCGCTCGCACCTTTGCCCAGTCACGGCCGAACGTCGTCGTCCATGATATTCAGGCCGGCGGAAAGTCACGCACCTGGAACCATATGGTCCACCATCTGCTGACCGGCGATGAGGATGCCGTCATCTTCATGGACGGCGATGCGATCATCACGCCGGGATCCTTCGATGCCCTGATCGCTGATCTTGCCGCTCATCCACAGGCCAATGCGGCCGCAGGCATGCCGATGAACGGACGGATGGCAGCCATATATCGCGAAGGCTTAAGGGCGGAAGGCGGCATATTCGGCGACCTCTATGCTCTTTCGGGCCGCTTCGTACGGGACATCAGGGCGCGTCGATTACGCCTGCCCGACGACCTGATCGGCGACGACGGGCTGGTGGCGGCATGGGCGCACACCGGCCTGCAACCCGACAGCCATTGGGTGCATGAACGGGTATTGATGTGCGACGGCGCGGGCTTTCTGGCGGAACAGGTCAGCCCGTTTCATCCTGCCACATGGCGGATGCAATATAGGCGACTGATCAACTATTCCGTCCGTTTCTTTCAGAACCGCATCGTATCGGACATCATGACGCGCGAGGGGCCGGATGGCCTCCCCGCGCGTCTGGCAATGCTCTATCCGCTATGGCTGCCCCGTTTCCGGCCGCGCCCCGGTCTGACCGCGTGGTTCGACCGAAAAGCGCTGCGCCGGATGCGGGCAGCAACTTAACGATCGCGGCCAGCAAGCTCCTTGTTGATGTAGAGCGCAGCCATGGTGGCGATCGCCCCGGACAACAGATAGATGCCCGAAGCCGCCAGACCGAACTTCACCGACAGCAGCAATGCCAGCAGGGGCGCAAAGCCCGCCCCGACCAGCCATGCAAGGTCGGATGTCAGTGCCGAGCTTGTGTAACGGGCATCCGTCCTGAAATTGGATGCAACGACGCCCGAAGACTGACCGAAGGACAGCCCCAGCAGCATGAAGCCCAAAATCATGAACGCGACTTCACCCAGTTCACCGCCATTGAGCAACAACGGCGCAACCAGCGCGAATACCGCGATTCCACCGGCCGACCAGCCCAGCAACGACCGACGACCGATCTGATCCGCGATGAAACCCGATACGACGATGGCCAGCAGCCCGACCGACGCTCCGATCATCTCGATGATCAGGAAACGGTCGATCGGCTGGTCCGTGTAGAGGACCACCCAGGACAGGGGGAACACCGTAACCATATGAAACAGCGCGAAGCTGGCAAGCGGCGCAAAGGCGCCCAGCACGATGTTCCGCCCTTCGGCTTTCAGCGTGGGCAACACAGGCGACGGTTGCAGGTCGCGCTGTTCGAACAGACGTTCGAATTCATGCGTCACCACGATGCGCAGACGGGCAAAAAGTGCCACGACGTTGATCGCGAAAGCCACGAAGAAGGGATAGCGCCAGCCCCAGTCGAGGAAATCGGCTTCCGTCATGGTGAGCAGGAAGAAGGCGAACAGGCCGCTTGCCACCAGCAACGCCAAAGGCGCGCCCAGTTGTGGCACCATGGCGTACCAGCCACGCTGATGCTTGGGGGCGTTAAGCGACAGGAGCGAGGCAAGGCCGTCCCATGTACCGCCCAGTGCAATACCCTGAGCCGCGCGAAGCAACAGCAGGACCACCGCCGAATAATGACCGATCGTCGCATAGCCCGGCATGAAGGCCATGGATGCGGTCGATCCGCCCAGCAGGAACAACGCTGCCGTCAACTTGGTCCCTCGCCCGTAACGACGATCAACCGCCATGAAGATGATTGACCCCAACGGTCGGGTAATGAAGGCGACGGCAAAAATTGCGAAAGAATAGAGCGTCCCCGTCAAAGCATCCACATAGGGAAATACCAGACTGGGAAAGACGACTACCGATGCGATCGCATAGACGAAAAAGTCGAAAAATTCGGACGTTCGACCGATGATGACACCGATCGAGATGTCTCCCGGCGCAATGCTGTGGTCGCGAGCATTGATCCGGCGCGCATCATCTTCCAGCGGGGTGGAAGTGAAGGCAATGGCCTGTGAAGTCATAGGCATCCGCTCCTTGGCAAGGCCGGCGGCGCCTGTTTGGGGTCTTCCGACGGCCAGAGAATGGCAGCATAACAGAAAACCCGCAGAATCTAAGCAGTATCCCACATCATAAACATTTTTTGCGTCTGCGTAGAATTGGACAAATTGCCCACTATCCGACTCCGTGCAGAAGCGCTAACCGCGCGCCATGTCACACCCTCTCTCACCCAACTGGACCAAGCTTTTACGCTGGTCCTCCGCGATCCTTGCGGCGCCGCTTGCGGGCTGCAACTGGGTCGTGATGAACCCGTCGGGCGACATTGCGGTGCAACAACGCGATCTGATCCTGATCTCGGTCGCGCTGATGCTCCTCATTGTCATCCCCGTCATGGCGCTGGTCGTCTTCTTTGCATGGCGTTATCGCGCCGCAAACGAAGCCGTCGATAAGGATTATGACCCCGATTGGGATCATTCCACCAAGCTTGAATTGCTGATCTGGTCTGCTCCCCTGCTCATCATCATCGCGCTGGGTGCCGTGACCTGGGTGAGTACCCACAAGCTGGACCCCTATCGTCCGCTCGACCGGATCGATGCGCAAACCGCGATCGACCCCAAGGTCAAGCCGCTGACGGTCGAAGTCGTCGCGCTCGACTGGAAATGGTTGTTCATTTATCCTGAACTCGGCATCGCCACGGTCAACGAACTGGCCCTGCCCACCAATGTTCCGGTCCGCTTCGACATCACCGCATCGACCGTGATGAACAGCTTCTATGTTCCTGAACTCGCCGGCCAGATCTATGCGATGCCCGGCATGAAGACCCAACTCCACGCCGTCGCCAACAAACCCGTTTCGGGCACTGGCTTCTCCGCAAACTTCTCGGGCGCGGGCTTCACCCACATGCGCTTCGGGTACAAGGCCATGGACCGCGCCGGTTTCGATGCGTGGGTAGCCAAGGTCAAGGCCAGCCAGGCCACGCTTGACCGCCCGGCCTATCTCACCCTTGCCAAGCCGACCGAAAAGGCGCCCGTCGCCTATTACGGCACCAGCGAACCCAAACTGTTCGACGCGGTGGTCAACATGTGCGTCAAGCCCGGCCAGCGTTGCATGAGCGAGCTGATGCACATCAACCAGATGGGCGGCGCAGGCAAGGAATCCGCCAAGGAGACGGAAGGTCTGAAATATGACCTGCCCAACAGCCATTCGATCGAGCAGTCGGACATGAACAAGGGGCAGGAAACCGCCCCCGACGCGCCGGGTGCAGCTTCGGCCGATCACTCCTCTCACAGCGGCGCTGACGCGCACGCGCAGCATCGGTAAGGCCCATGACAGGCACACTCACAACAACACAGATGATCTTCGGTCGTCTGACATGGGATGCATTCCCATGGCATGAACCCATCGTCGTCGCGACATTCGTCGGCGTGGTGCTGGGCGGCGCTGCGGTGGTCGCGGCGCTGACCTATTTCAAACTCTGGGGCTATCTCTGGAAAGAATGGTTCACCAGCGTCGATCACAAGAAAATCGGCATCATGTACATGGTGCTGGGCCTCATCATGTTCCTGCGCGGCTTTGCCGACGCGATCATGATGCGCGGCCAGCAGGCCATGGCCTTCAACGGTAACGAAGGTTATCTGAACGCGCACCACTATGATCAGGTGTTCACCGCCCACGGCGTCATCATGATCTTCTTTGTGGCGATGCCCTTTGTGACGGGTCTGATGAACTACATCGTCCCGCTTCAGATCGGCGCCCGCGACGTCAGCTTCCCCTTCCTGAACAATTTTTCGTTCTGGATGACGGCTGGCGGTGCGGTGCTGGTGATGGCCTCGCTGTTCCTGGGTGAATTCGCGCAAACCGGCTGGCTGGCCTATCCGCCGCTGTCGGGACTGGCGTACAGCCCGGCGACAGGCGTCGACTATTATATCTGGTCGCTGCAGGTCGCCGGTGTCGGCACCACCCTGTCCGGCATCAACCTGCTCGCCACCATCATCAAGATGCGCGCGCCCGGCATGTCGCTCATGAAGATGCCGGTCTTCACCTGGACCTCGCTCTGCACCAACGTGCTGATCGTGGCCTCCTTCCCCATTCTTACCGCAACCCTGGTCCTGCTCTCGCTGGACCGTTACGCCGGCACCAACTTCTTCACGAACGACTTCGGCGGCAACCCGATGATGTACGTGAACCTGATCTGGATCTGGGGCCACCCGGAAGTCTACATCCTTATCCTGCCCCTGTTCGGCGTGTTTTCGGAAGTCGTCTCGACCTTCAGCGGCAAGCGCCTGTTCGGCTATACGTCGATGGTCTACGCCACCTGCACCATCATGGTGCTGTCCTACCTGGTGTGGCTGCACCACTTCTTCACCATGGGTTCGGGCGCCAGCGTCAACAGCTTCTTCGGCATCACGACGATGATCATTTCGATCCCGACGGGTGCGAAGCTCTTCAACTGGCTCTTCACCATGTATCGCGGCAAGATCCGCTACGAACTGCCGATGATGTGGGCCGTGGCCTTCATGCTGACCTTCACGGTCGGCGGTATGACCGGTGTGATGCTGGCGGTTCCGCCTGCGGACTTCGTACTGCACAACTCGCTGTTCCTGATCGCGCATTTCCATAACGTGATCATCGGCGGCGTGTTGTTCGGACTGTTCGCTGCGATCAACTACTGGTGGCCCAAGGCTTTCGGCTACAAGCTCAACCAGTTCTGGGGCCATGTGTCCTTCTGGTGCTGGCAGGTCGGTTTCTGGCTCGCCTTCACGCCGCTTTACGTCATGGGCCTGATGGGCGTGACCCGCCGCATGCGCGTGTTCGACGACCCGTCGCTGCAAAAATGGTTCATCATCGCCGCCATCGGCGCGGTGATCATCGCTGCGGGTATCGGAGCCATGCTGGTACAGTTCGCCGTCTCCATCTGGAAGCGCGACGAATATAAGGTAGAGGGCGACCCATGGGATGCCCGTACTCTGGAGTGGGCGACCAGCTCGCCTCCGCCCGAGTATAACTTTGCCTTCACGCCGGTGATCTATGACGCCGACAGCTGGGCCGATATGAAGAAGCATGGCTATCAGCGTCCGCTGAGCGGCTACCAAGCGATCCACATGCCCAGCAGCACCGGCACCGGCGTCATCCTCGCTGGTCTGGCCACGCTGTGCGGCTTCGCCCTGATCTGGTACATCTGGTGGCTTGCCGGCCTCAGCTTCCTGGGTCTGGTTGGTGTCGCCATCTTCCACACCTTCAACTACAAGCGCGACTATTACATCCCTGCGGATGTTGTGACGCGCACCGAGGAAGAGCGTACGCGCATCCTCGCGGCGGGAGTCTGACACCCATGAGCAGCGCAACTGCACCAACGGAACCTCGGGTATATCACCTGCCCGAGGAACCCCACCTCCACGAAGGCCACAGCACGTCGCTGGGCTTCTGGATGTACCTGATGAGCGATTGCCTCATCTTCGCCATCCTGTTTGCAACCTACGCCGTGCTGGGCGGCAGCTTCGCTGGCGGCCCCGGCCCCAAGGATCTGTTCGACCTGCCGCTCATCGCGCTCAACACCGCGATGCTGCTGTTCTCGTCCATCACCTATGGCTTTGCCATGCTGGCGATGGAAAAGAACAAGGTCAGCGCTACGCAGGGCTGGCTGTTCGTCACCTTGTTGTTCGGCGGCGCCTTCCTGTTCATCGAACTCTATGAGTTTTCGCACCTGATCCATGAAGGTGCCGGCCCATGGCGTTCGGCGTTCCTGTCGTCCTTCTTCACGCTGGTCGGCACTCACGGCCTGCACGTCACCTTCGGTTCGATCTGGCTCATCACCCTGATGGTTCAGGTCGCCAAGAAGGGGCTGATCCCCGCCAACAAGCGCCGCCTGATGTGCCTGAGCATGTTCTGGCACTTCCTCGACGTCATCTGGATCGGCGTCTTCACCTTTGTCTATCTGATGGGAGTCCTGCGGTGAGCGACGCTGTCCATCCCCACGATGCCCACGGGCATCACGACGACCATCATGAAGAAGGCGCCCATGGCACCATGGGCAGCTACATGATCGGTTTTGGCCTGTCGGTGATCCTGACGGCCATTCCCTTCTGGCTGGTCATGTCCGGCGTGCTGGGCGATCCGAAACTGACCGGTTTCGTCATCCTCGCCTTCGCCGCCGTGCAGGTGGTCGTTCACATGATCTACTTCCTGCACATGAATACCCGCGTCGAAGGCGGCTGGTCCTTCATGGCCATGGCGCTGACCATCGTTCTGATCGTCATTACCCTGTCGGGTTCGACCTGGGTCATGTATCATCTGAACACCAACATGATGCCGCACGCGGACATGGATATGTCGGGTGAAATGACCCACGACATGGGCGCCATGCATGACATGAACGCCATGGCGAACATGAGCGAAATGCCGTGACATCTATCGATACCGGGGAGCGCGCAAAACGCTCCCCGGCTTTCACGATCGGCCTGACGCTGATCGCTCTGCTGCTTTTTTCAGGTTTTTGCGCACTTGGAACCTGGCAGATATACCGCCTCGCCTGGAAGCATGACCTGATCGCACGGGTCGATGCCCGCATTCACGCCGCACCCGTTCCTGCCCCCCAGGGGGCGACAAAGGATGACGAGTATCGCCGCGTCACCGTGTCCGGCACATGGCTGCACGACAAGGCCGCTCTCACTCAGGCCACGACCATTTATGGTGCTGGCTATTGGGTGATGACCCCTTTGCGTCGTCAAGACGGCAGCATAATCCTGATCAACCGGGGGTTCGTAACTCCGGATGCCAAGACCCGTTATGATCGTCCCGCCGGCAACGCCCATGTCACCGGGCTGCTCCGCCTGAGCGAACCGCATGGCGGTTTCCTTCGCTCCAATGATCCAGCCGCTGACCGCTGGCATTCGCGCGATGTCGCCGCGATCGCCCGATCACGCGGATTGGGCCGCGCGGTCCCAGGCTATTTCATTGATGCAGCGGCGTCGCCTGCGAAACAACGCTATCCCATCGGCGGCCTGACCGTCGTTCACTTCCCCGACAATCATCTGCAATATGCCATCACCTGGTTCATACTGGCGGCGATGACCGTGGGCGCCTACATTCTCGTCATGCGCCAGTCAGGAAAAGATCGACCGGAATGACCGCCAAACGCCCGTTGCGTACCCGCTGGCTTCCCAGCCAGTGGCCCGCCGACGCTGCGGGCCGCAAGAATATGGCCCTGCTGGTGCAATTGCGCTGGATCGCGATCGCCGGTCAGATCGCGACCATAATGGTCGTCCATTATTTCATGGGCATCACCCTGCCCCTTCGATCGATGATGACGGTCGTCGGGATGGCCGGACTATTCAATCTGGGGAGTCTGGCGCTGCTCAGACGGCGGACGGACATCAGCCACGCCGAACTGTTTCTGGCGCTGCTGTTCGACGTTCTGTCCCTGACCGCCCAATTGTACATGAGCGGCGGCGCGACCAACCCGTTTCTTTCCCTCTATCTGGTGCAGGTGGCGCTTGGCGCCATGCTGCTGCATCGCTGGAGCGCGTGGGGCATCGTTTTCGTATCCACATTATGCGCAGGCGTTTTGACGCTGTTTTTCCGCCCGCTGAACTTCAGCGACCGGTTCATAGGCCATATGGTCGACCTGCATATCGTCGGCACATGGATTTGTTTCGCCATGATCGCGATATTGTTGGTTCTCTTCATGACAAGGATCAGCCGTAACCTTCGCGTGCGGGAGGCCTATCTGGCCCGATTGCGCCAGCAGGCGGCCGAGGAAGAGCATATCGTCCGTATGGGATTGCTGGCGTCCGGGGCAGCCCATGAACTCGGCACGCCATTGGCGCAATTGGCCGTCGTCCTGGGCGACTGGCGGCATATGCCGCAAATCAAAGCAGACAACGCCTTGGTCGAGGAAGTCGCCGAGATGGAATCGGCCGTCCGGCGATGCAAGGCGATCCTGAGCGGAATATTGATGTCCGCCGGCGAAGCCCGTGGCGAGGCACCGACAATCGTCGATGTGCGTGAATTTTCAGAAGAAATCGCGCGCGACTGGCGTATGACCCACCCGGGTACCGCATTGCGGTGCGTATTTGGACCGCACGACTATCCGCGCATCGTTGCTGATCCGGTCATTCGGCAAGCCATTACAAACCTGCTGGATAATGCGCGCGAAGCGGGGGCATCCTACATCACCATGCTGGTTGGGCGGGACAGTAGCTGGATCAATATTGCCGTACATGACAATGGTCCGGGCTTCAGCGCCGAAATGCTGACCGATTTTGGCAAACCCTATCGATCGAGCAAGGGGAAACAGGGTGGCGGGCTGGGCCTGTTTCTGGTCGTTAACGTAGTAAGAAAGCTGGGCGGACTGGTAGACGCCAGCAATGGTGCGGATGGTGGCGCACTCATCCAGTTGCGACTGCCACTGGCGACGCTCGCTTTGGAGGATGATGTCGATGGCGAATGAGCGTTTACTGCTGATCGTCGAAGATGATGAGGGCTTTGCCCGCACGTTGAAACGCTCGTTCGAGCGGCGCGACTATATTGTACTGACGGCCGCCAGCCATGAGAATGTGGTTGAACTATTGGCCAAACATAACCCGGCCTATGCCGTCGTCGACCTTAAGCTGGGGGCGCAGTCGGGGTTGGCCTGTGTCCAGACACTTCATGCCCATGATCCTGCCATGCTGATCGTCGTTCTGACAGGCTTTGCCAGCATCGCGACCGCCGTCGAGGCCATCAAGCTGGGTGCGGCCAATTATCTGGCCAAACCATCGAACACCGACGACATTGAAGCAGCCTTTGCGCGATCAGGCGGCAATCCCGACATGCCGCTTGCACCGCGGCCGACGTCGATCAAGACGCTGGAATGGGAACATATCCATGAAGTGCTGAAAGAAAGTGACTTCAACATTTCCGAAGCCGCTCGCCGACTGGGGATGCACCGCCGGACGCTGGCCCGCAAATTGGCCAAGCGTCAGGTCAGTTGACGGCGTGCATCCGCCATGTCATGGGCAATTTCCATCGCGGGTGTAGCTCAATGGTAGAGCAGCAGCTTCCCAAGCTGACGACGGGGGTTCGATTCCCCTCACCCGCTCCAGAATTTCCCTAAAATTCAATATGGTGCCTGCGCGTCGCGTGCCGGGATGGCACCACGCCTGCCGATATTCCATCCTGCCAGGGCATGACCAGCCAGTGCAGCCTGCTGAGGCGCGGCACCGGATAGCCGGGCATTGAGATACCCCCCGTTAAAAGCGTCACCGGCTCCACTCGAATCGATGACGTCCACCATTTGGGGGACGGGTATAATCACGCCATCGACCAGACAGCCCTCACCGCCCAGTTTGACGATGACTTCCCGGCCATCCCCGGCACCCCAGCGTACTGCCGCGTCGGCCGGGCTATCGGCTTCTCCCATTTCCACTTCGTCCGCCAGCGTGGGCAAACCCATGTCGCTGACCTCGATGGCACGATCGCGCCAATGACGGGCGGTTGCCACATCCGACCATAAACGGGCACGATAATTGCCGTCGAACGCAACCTTGCCCCCACGGGCGCGCACCGTTTTGCAAAGCTCCAAAAGAAGTTCGCGCCCCTCATCTGGCAGAATGGCCAGGGTGATGAGAGAGAAATAAAGCAGATCGGACGCAGCAGCCTGTTCAATCATCGCTGCACTATCGGGCAGGGCGAACATGCGCCGGGCTGCCGCCTCGCTGCGCCAATAATGGAAACTCCGTTCCCCGCTGGGATCGGTTTCAATGGCATAAAGGCCAGGCAGACGATCGGCAGATGCCAGTACCAAACTGGTATCCACGCCTTCAGCCTGCCATTGCGCACGCAATTCGGCACTCATCGGGTCAGTGCCAAGGGCACTGGCCAATTTGACGCGATTGCCGGAGCGGGCCAGATGAACGGCGGTATTGATCACATCGCCGCCATATCGCAAATTCCAACTGTCGCCGGTCCCCCGACTAAGTTCCAGCATCGCTTCCCCGACGACTGTAATTACCGCGCTGCTGGCCATGCCCACTCCCGTTCCTATTTCTATATCGCGTGGTGCGCAGCGAGGCGCGCCAAGTCAAGCCTCACCCCTGCATCATCCATGCTTTGATCGACAAGGAACGTTGCCGGACACGTAACGTTATGTCAGGCGGCCCGGCATATGATTGCCGATCCGTCTGGGGGACATATGACTATCGCCACATCCGATCATGTGGGTAATCGCTTCGAACTGCTGGTTCAGAATGTCATCGACTATGCGATCTACATGCTGGACCCCGACGGCATCATCGAGAGCTGGAACAGCGGCGCCCGCCGGTTCAAGGGATATGAAGCCGACGAGATCATAGGGCAGCATTTCTCGCGATTTTACACGGCGGAGGATCAGGCAGCCTCCATTCCTCAACTGGCTCTGCAAACCGCACGAACGGAAGGCCGGTTCGAAGCGGAAGGCTGGCGCGTGCGCAAGGACGGCACATATTTCTGGGCGAATGTGGTGATAGACGCCATTTTCGACCCGACCGGCACTTTGCTCGGCTTTGCCAAAGTCACCCGCGACCTGACTGAAAAGCGCCAGACAGAGGAAGCCTTGCGCAGCAGCGAAGAAAGGTTTCGGCTGCTGGTCGAAGGCGTTACCGACTATGCCATCTACATGCTCGACCCGATCGGAACGGTGACGAGCTGGAATAAGGGAGCGGAACGGTTCAAAGGATATAAGGCGCAGGAGATACTGGGCCAGAATTTCGCCCGCTTCTATTCTGACGAAGATCGCCTGGCCGGCATGCCGTCACGGGCATTGCATACTGCCGAACGCGATGGTCGTTTCGAATCGGAAGGATGGCGCATTCGCAAGGATGGCACTCGTTTCTGGGCCCATGTCATCATCGATGCCATTCGTGATCCCATGGGTCGCCTGTTGGGCTATGCAAAGATCACCCGCGACCTGACCGAAAGACAGGAAGCACAACGCGCTCTGGATGAAGCACGCGATGCCATCATACAGGCGCAAAAAATGGAGGCGATCGGGAAATTGACCGGTGGCGTCGCCCATGATTTCAATAATCTGCTGGCCGTCATCATGGGCAGCCTTGACCTTGCCCGGCGGCGGATGGCGACCGGGGCGGATATTAGCCGTTATATCGACAATGCGATGACGGCTGCGGAGCGCGGGGCCACACTCACACAACGCATGCTGGCATTTGCCCGAAAGCAGGAATTGTCGTTGCAGCCGGTCGATTGCCATGCGCTGGTGCGTGGAATGGCGGAACTGTTGCGCACCACGCTGGGCGCTGCAATCATGGTAGAGGCCAGATTCCCGCCAATGCTGATGCCTGTTCTTGCCGATCCGGCCCAGTTGGAACTCGCATTGCTGAACCTGGCGGTCAATGCCCGCGACGCCATGCCAGAGGGCGGCCGCCTTTTGTTCGAGGCAAGCGCAGTTACGATAGCGCCTGGCGAACGCCCCGACCTGAACGCTGGCGATTATGTCCGCATTTCCGTCATCGACGATGGCGAGGGAATGGATGCGCAAACGCTGGAACGGGCGCGCGAACCCTTTTTCACCACCAAGGGCGTGGGTAAAGGCACCGGGCTTGGCCTCTCCATGGTCCATGGCTATGTGCAACAATGCGGCGGATCGCTGACGATTGCGAGCGAACCGGGTCAGGGAACCAACATATCATTGTGGCTGCCCATAGCGGCCATGGACGCTGTCTCACCGAATGAAAATGGCGCCAGGGCAGGAGAGGAACTTGCCATCGGACCGTTGGTCATTCTGGTGGTGGACGATGATGAGCTGGTGCTGACCAACACGGCTGGAATGCTCGAAGAATTGGGCCATACGGTTTTCCGGGCCTCTGGCGGCGCCGAAGCCTTGTCGATCATCGACAGCCGCGGAGGCATCGACCTTGTCGTCACCGACCATGCCATGCCGGTGATGACGGGCGCGCAACTCGCCGACCACATCGGACAGATCAACCCCGCTTTGCCTGTCATCATTGCAACCGGCTTTGCCGAACTGCCGCCCCATGCCAGCAGCCGACCTCGAATCGACAAGCCTTTCAAACAGGCGGAACTGGCGCGCATCGTGGCCATCGCCACGCATCAAGTACCTTTGTGGATCGTTTCATCGACTGAAACCCATTGATCCACTACGGAAATCCCCATCTGCTTCGTTTCATCCATCATGGATGGAGCAGAAGGGGAATTACAAATGACCGACCGGGATGACGCCACACGCGATCTGACGGCGCGCGGATATTCACGCCGTCAGGCGGCACGCATCATGGGGCTGTTTGGCGCGGGCGTTGCGGTCGCCAACGCTGGTACACCGCTATGGGCGCAACGGAATGATGGCCCGGCAGAAGGTAGCGAGCCAAAAGTGCGTATCGGGTCCAATGAATGCTGGACCGGCCCCTTCCCCGTTGCACAGGCAGCCGCTGCCAAAATCGTGGCATCGTCCAATTTCTATCATCCCGGCACGGAAGTCAGCGATTTCAAGAAGACGCTGGCCACAATGGAAAATGTGCCAGAAAACTACATCCTGCCATGGCCCGGTTCGAGCGATCCGTTATCGCGCATCGTCGTCAGCTTCTGTTCGCCGACCAAAGGGTTGGTCACGGCGGATGTCAGCTACGAGCAGCCATGGGGCACGGCGGAATGGGCCGGAGCCAAAGTGACGAAAGTGCCATTGACCGCCGATCACCGCCATGACGTCAAGGCGATGCTGGCTGCCAACCCCGATGCGGGTCTCTATTATGTTTGCTCGCCCAACAACCCCACCGGCACGCTGACCCCGCTTGCAGACATAGAATGGCTGATCGCGAACAAGCCTGCCGGATCGGTCGTGCTGGTCGATGAAGCCTATCTGCACTTTTCCGAACATGGAAAGTCTGCCGCCTATATGGTGGCGCAGGGCAAGGACGTTATCGTCCTGCGCACATTCTCAAAATTGTTCGGCATGGCGGGCATGCGGCTGGGTGCCACCATTGCCCGCCCCGATTTGCATGAAAAGCTGATGCGCTACGACGGGAAGCGCATGTCCACCAACCTGCCTCTTCCCTCGCTGGTATGCGGTACGACCGCTTTGACGCAGGCGCAGGCGATCAGCGAACGCCGCGCCCAGATGATCGCGGCGCGAACGATGACGTTCGACCATCTTAAAAAGCGTGGCATCGCCTTCATCCCGTCCGACGCCAATATGTTCATGGTCGACTGGAAGAAGCCCGCCGCGCCGGTCAAGGATCAGTTTGCAGCTCTGGGCGTGGGCATCGGTCGTTCCTGGGCGCCCTGGCCCACCATGTCGCGTGTCACCGTCGGCTCGATGGCCGACATGCAGGCTTTCTGCGCGGCCCTCGACAAGATCATGGCATAGCATCTAGTGCCTGCTGCCGGCGTCCATCATGACGCCGGCAGCAGGAAAATATCGGGAAAGACTATATTTTCCGACTTCACGGGGTTGCGTGAAGAATATCCTTCGCCAAAGGAAGATCAGATATTTCTTCCTTCCAGCGTACAGGATTGCATGGATACGCCGACCAGCCTCAGCCCGACATCGCATTTTTTCACGTCCCTGCGGACCCGACTCCATTATCTCGACTGGGGCAATCCATCGGCTCCATTGCTGATCCTGGTTCATGGCGGTTTCGATCATGCCAGAAGCTGGGACTGGACAGCACGGGCACTGGCCAGGGAGTATCATGTCATCGCGCCTGACCTTCGCGGCCATGGCGATAGCGGATGGTCGGAAGACGGCGCCTACATCATGGCGAACTTCGTCTATGATCTGGCGCAACTGGTTGAAATGCTGGGCCGTGCGCCCGTCAGGATCGTGGGGCATTCGCTCGGCGGTTCGATCAGCCTGCGTTACGCCGGATTATTTCCCGAACGGGTGAGCAGGATCGTTGCGATAGAAGGTCTAGGCCTGTCCCCCGCACGATTGGCGGAGAAGCAGGAAAAGTCCGTCCCCGACCAATGGCGTGAATGGATCGAAAGCCGACGAAACAGTGCGCGACGGACTCCACGCCGCTATCCCAGCATAGAGGCAGCCGTCGGCCGGATGCAGGAACGCAACGAACATCTATCCATGGAGCAGGCGCTTCACCTCACGCATCACGGCGTCAACCGCAATGAAGATGGCAGCTATAGCTGGAAATTCGACCCCTATCTGAATGCAATCACATCAGAAGTGCGGTCGGACGAAGGATTATCGGTTTTCTGGGAACAGATCGCCTGTCCTGCGCTGCTGTGTCTGGGCCTGGACAGTTGGGCGTCCAATCCAGCCAAGGACGGGCGCATGTCCCATTTTCGCGATGCCCGGTTGGTGGAATTCGCCGATGCCGGCCACTGGCTCCATCATGACCAGTTTGACCAGTTCATAGGCGAATTGCGTAGCTTCCTGTAACGCGGGAATTCAGGCGGTGAAGCCAGCCACCGCCGCCTGATATTCGGACTTGAGTTGGACGATATAGTCGGCGGCGGGCTGAACCTGATGGATTGCGCCGATGCCCTGCCCACAGCCCCAGATGTCACGCCACGCCTTGCTGTCGGTTTCAGCGAAATCCATACTGGCTGCGGTGGGCAGATGGTCGGGGTCCAGACCGGCGGCAATGATGCTGGGTCGCAGATAATTGCCATGCACGCCCGTAAATGTGTCGGAATAAACGATATCCCCGGCACTCGAATCCACGATCATCTGCTTATAGGCCATATCGGCATTGGCTTCGGTCGTGGCGATGAAAGGCGACCCCATATAGGCAAGATCGGCCCCCATCATCCGCGCCGCTGCGATAGCGCGGCCGGTTGCGATCGAACCCGACAAAGCCACCGGCCCGTCGAACCACTGACGGATTTCCTGCACCAATGCGAAGGGGGACAGGACACCGGCATGTCCGCCTGCTCCGGCAGCGACCGCGATCAGGCCATCTGCACCTTTCGAAATCGCCTTTTGCGCAAACATATTGTTGATGACGTCATGCAGCACGATACCGCCATAGCTATGCACCGCTTCGTTCACCCTCTCCTGCGCGCCAAGTGACGTGATGACGACCGGCACCCGATAGCGGACGCACAGTTCCAGATCCTCGTCCAAGCGCGCATTGCTGCGATGAACGATCAGGTTGACGGCAAAGGGAGCGTCCTTTTCCGTCAATTCACTCGTCAGCCGTTGCAGCCATTGTTCAAATACTCCTGAAGGACGCGCATTAAGTGACGGAAATGCACCAATAATCCCCGCCCTGCACTGAGCCAGCACCAGATCAGGCTGCGAAATGATGAACATGGGTGAGCCGATCAACGGCAACGACAGCCGGCCTTGCAACGCACGGGGCAAAGTCATGGATTTGGGTGTCCTCTCCTAGGATTTATCATGGCGCTACCATCGTGGCGAACAGGGACAAAGGGCAATTTTGCTGTATTGATCATATAATACAGTAAATGTACAATGACGACCCTGACCCTTATCGGGAGCATGGACGATGTATAGCGAAAGCGATTTACAGGATGCCGTAACGGCTGGCGTCCTGTCCTCACAGGCCGCTCAGGCCTTTCGGGACCATGTCGAGCGACTGCGTGCCACTCCGGCCGTCGATGAAGAACATTTCCGACTGCTGACCGGATTCAACGATATTTTCGTGGCGATCGCCGCCACCATCATGCTGGTGGCCGTCGGATGGCTGGGTAACAGCTTTCGATTCGGTGCCCCTGATCACCAGCCAGCCTTCATGTCGGGCCTGCTCGTCGCGGCCGCCGCCTGGGGCTTGGCCGAATATTTCACCCGCCAGCGCCGCATGGCCCTACCCTCCATCCTCTTGCTCGCGGCTTATGTCGGCGGCATCGCTTTTGGCCTTGGCGCTCTCGCTGCACAGTTGGTGCCGGATGCCGGTGATCAGATCATGTCGCTCATCCTGTCGGGTGTGGCGGCGGTCACGACTTTGGCCGCATGGGCGCATTGGCGGCGCTTCATGGTGCCGATCACGGTAGCGGCAGGATGTGTTGCAGGTGCTGCGGTCGTGGGCGGCCTGATCCTGTTTGTCGTGCCAGACAGCAATGTTGTACGTTTTTCGCTGTTGCTGGTCGCAGGCCTTGTCATTTTCGGGATCGCGATGCGGTGGGACATGAGTGATCGGAGTCGGTCGACCGGCCGTTCCGACGTAGCATTCTGGTTGCATCTGGCCGCCGCTCCGATGATCGCCCATGCATTGTTCAACCTGCTGGGGGGTTATGCACGGCAATGAGATCGGCGTGAGCAGAGCGATGCTGGTTATTGCCCTGTATATCGGCTTCGGCGCCGTGGCGCTGGCTATCGACCGTCGCGCCTTGCTGGTTTCAAGCCTGGCCTATGTCCTGTTCGCCCTTTACGCCCTGTTCCGCCAAGCAGGCGCCGTGGAACTATCATGGGCGCTGACGGCGCTGGTCATCGGCTCGGCATTGCTGCTGCTGTCCGCCCTGTGGCATCATGCCCGCGCCATGGTGATGCGAGGCCTGCCTGCGCAGATGACAGCGCGACTTCCTTATCTGGATCGGGCGGTGGCATAGGGTGGCCGGTGAATTGATGGTCCATCAATCCGATCGGAAAGAGATGATCAACGGAAGGGAGCGCCTTTGCGCTCCTTTTCAATAATTCATATTTTCAATGGGTTGATTTGAATTTCTACAACAAAATCTAATCGATCCGCCGCACTTCACCACATCTGTCGGCGCACATGAAATGGAATAGCCCCCGTCGCTTATGGACGAGGGCTATTCCATGGCCATCAAGGTGGGCGATCAGTGCCAGCGCGGGATGATCAGGCCAGCGCGCCGTGGCAATGCTTATATTTCTGACCCGAACCGCATGGGCACGGCGCATTGCGACTGATGTCGAGATTGGTGAATTCACCGCCCTGACCAGCCGCCTGAGGAGCAGCAGGAGCTACGCGAGGCACGGTAGTCGTGACGCCGCCCACCTGACCGCCATCAATGTCCGCGCTGTTATCTTCACCCGAGAAGGGATCGATATGCGTGGTGATGAAGTCGGGCAGAACCGGCAGGCCGTAATCTTCCAGAGGCGGCTGTTCCATACGGAACTGCACCCGTGCGATCGATCCAGTCACATCCTCCCGGATATTTTCCAGCATCCGTTCGAACAGGGCAAAGGCTTCCTGCTTATATTCGTTGATCGGCGTCTTTTGCGCATAGGCGCGCAGATGCACGACCTGACGCAAGGCATCGAGCGTCGAGAGATGTTCTTTCCAGTGATGATCGAGGCTTTGCAGCAGGATCGATTTTTCGATCATATGCCAGTCATTGGCGTCGATTTCCTGAACCTTTTCAGCCACCGCAGCATCGGCCAGCGCGGTCAGCCGTTCCTCGATCATCTCGGGATCGACGGCATCTTCACCCAACCAGCTATCGAAGTCCGGCTCCAGCCCCAATATTTCAGCGGTGCGCAGCTTCAGGCGACCAATATCCCATTGTTCAGGATAGCTGCCCGGAGGACAGGATGCGCCGACCAGATCATTGACCGTCTCACGACGCATGTCGGTGACGACGTCATCCACGGTGTCGGCATCCATGATATCGCTACGCTGTTCATAGATGACCTTGCGCTGATCATTCATGACGTCGTCATATTCGACGACCTGCTTGCGGATGTCGTAGTTGCGCGCCTCGACCTTGCGCTGGGCCGTCTCGATCGCCTTGGAAAGCCAGCGTGAAGGCGGCAGCGCCTCACCATCTTCCAGGTTCGACCGGATCATCTTGGCGAACATCGTGTCCGGCCCGAAAATCCGCATCAGATCATCGTCGAGGCTGAGGTAGAAACGCGACAGGCCCGGATCGCCCTGACGGCCCGAACGACCGCGCAGCTGATTGTCGATACGGCGGCTTTCATGGCGTTCGGTCGCAAGGACGAACAGACCGCCGGCGGCCAGCACTTCCTGCTTCTCGACCTCGATCTCGGCTTCAATCCGGGCGATGGCGGCGTCGCGTTCCGGCCCTTCGGCCATGTCGCGCAGCTCGTCCTCGACCCGCATTTCCAGGTTGCCGCCCAATTTGATGTCGGTGCCGCGACCCGCCATGTTGGTGGCGATCGTCACCGCGCCCTTACGCCCGGCCTGCGCCACGATATGCGCTTCGCTGTCATGGAAACGGGCGTTGAGGACCGCGTGCGGCACCCCTTCCTGATGCAGGAATTCGGACAGCATTTCCGACTTTTCGATGGAAACAGTACCGACGAGAACCGGCTGCCCCTTTTCGGCATGTTCCTTGATCGTGCGAGCGATGCCGCGGAACTTGTCGTCCAGGCTCTTGTAGAATGTATCTTCTTCATCGATGCGCTGCACCGCCCGGTTGGTCGGGATGGTGACGACGTTCATCTTGTAGATTTCGTAGAATTCGGCCGCTTCGGTCGCAGCCGTGCCGGTCATGCCGCCCAGCTTGGGATACATGCGGAAATAATTCTGGAAGGTGATGGAGGCGAGCGTCTGGTTTTCCGGCTCGATCTGAACGCCTTCCTTGGCCTCGACGGCCTGATGCAGCCCATCCGACCAGCGGCGACCATCCATCATGCGGCCGGTAAATTCGTCGATGATGACGACCTTTCCGTCCTTCACGATATAGTCGATGTCGCGGCGGAACATCACGACGGCGCGCAGCGCCTGATTAACGTGGTGGACGACCTGCGTATTTTCGAAATCGTAGAGATTGTCGCCCTGAAGCAGGCCGGCCTGTTCGAGCAGACGCTCGATCTTTTCGGTGCCGTCCTCGGTCAGCGTGACGTTGCGCTGCTTCTCATCCTTCTCATAATCGCTTTCGGTAATCTGCTTCACGATCGCGTCGACGGCGACATACAGCTCCGATTTGTCATCGGTCGGACCGGAAATGATGAGCGGGGTGCGCGCCTCGTCAATGAGGATCGAATCCACTTCATCGACGATGGCATAGTTGAACGGCCGCTGGACCATCGATCCGCGATCATATTTCATATTGTCACGCAGATAGTCGAAGCCGAGTTCGTTGTTCGTCGCATAGGTGACGTCGGCATTATAGGCAGCGCGGCGCTGATCCTCCGACAGGTTCGGAACGATCACGCCGGTGGTGAGGCCAAGGTAGCGATAGACCTGGCCCATCCATTCGCAGTCGCGCGTCGCCAGATAGTCATTCACCGTGACGACGTGAACGCCCTTACCCTCCAGCGCATTGAGGTAGGTCGCGACGGTGGCGACCAGCGTCTTGCCCTCGCCCGTCCGCATCTCGGCGATTTCGCCACGGTGCAAAACGATGCCGCCGACCATCTGGACGTCGAAATGACGCATGCCAAGGACGCGGACGGATGCTTCGCGGACGGTAGCAAAGGCTTCAGGCAGCAGATCGTCGAGCGTTTCGCCAGCAGCCAGACGCTCCCGGAACTTCACGGTCTGACCGACCAGTTCCTCTTCGCTCATCGCCTGAATCGCCGGTTCGAAAGACGCGATCTTGTCGACGAGCTTGCCCAGCGACTTCACATAACGCTCGTTGGACGAACCGAAGATGGACTTGGCGAGTGCGCCGAACATGCAAATTCCTGACACAAAGGGGATGCGCAGCCCCATTTCCGGGACGCGCGCACAGATATGCGCCGCGATTTAGGGAGCGCTCACCCTTTAGTCAATCAAACTGCGCCCCAAACGGGACTGTCGTACTGCGGTCATGAAAGCGCGGCAGGCGGCTTTCGTCCGGCCGTGGCGTCATGACGGCGGAGAGAGGCCGGCTGCGCTATGCCCTCTCACCAATATACGCCACAAGGAACAACGAGAGAGCGAGGGTCGCCACCAATCCATGTATCGTCAATTCGCCCTGACACCGGCGCCCGGCCGCACCATACCCGTCGCATGGCCGTTGATTCTGGGCGCCCTGTCCTGCTGGTTCGCATTGGCAGCGATCGCCACGCCGTTCGATCATGACGAAAGCCAATATGTGGCAGGCGCCTATTTCAGCGGCCACATGCTGATTTTTCGCGACTTTCTCTATCTTCAGCCACCGCTGCATAGCTGGGTCTATGCGCCGCTGGCGCTCTTGTTCCCTGCGGACATGGTGCTGGCGATGCGGCTGGCGACGGCAGCGAGCGCTGTCGCGACATTGATGGTCCTGTGGCAGGCACAGCGGGCGGCAGGCATTGCGCGGGACAGTGCATGGATCGCTACGCTTCTGGTCGGGGCTACGGCGGCGTTCCAGTTTACCGGCAGCGTGGTACGCAACGACATGCTGCCGACATTGCTGGCGTCACTGGGCATGCTGGCCAGCCTCATGGCGATGCGGCATTGCCGGGCAGGATATTGGGCGATGGCGGGTGCGCTGTTCGGCCTGTCGATCACGACTAAGCTCAATTTCGCGCCATTGGGCCTGACGACCGGATTGTTCGTCCTGATGAACGGCGGGCGGTGCGGGTTCCGGGCGGCCTGCTGGCTGGCACTTGGCGCATTGGCGGGCATGGCGCCGATGCTGGCCAGTTGGATGATGGCGCCCGATGCCTTTCTCTATGGGGTGCTGACCTATGGCGCGACGGCGCCCCACGCATGGTATGCAGCCAATGGCGCATTCGGCGAACTGGATGGCGTCGAGAAGCTGACCGACCTGCTCAAATATCTGTGGAAGGGACCGGCGCTGGCTGCCCTGATCCTGCTGGGCGCGAACTGGATTGCCACGCGGGGACGGATACGCTCGCCGGGACGGCGGCTGGCGATATGGATGACGGGCGGCGCCCTGATCGGCGCGGCGCTGCCCACACCTTCGCAGGTTCAGTATATCATGCCGCTGTTGCCGCCCATGGCGCTGGCGCTCGGTTATCTGCTGGATGATGCACGACAATGGAACGGGCCAAAGCGGCAGGCATTGCTGGGCCTGCTGGCACTGGCGACGATACCGGGAATGTTGCCGACGATGCGCGATGTCGTGGCGATGGCACAGGACGGATCTCCTGTTCTGAAAAGCCAGAAAGCCGCTGCATGGGCCGGCTCGATCGTTCGGGCAGCAGGTCAGGACAATGAAGTCGCGACCCTCTCCCCCCACATGATCCTGGGAAGCGGGTTGGAACTGGACCCCCGCTTCGCGACCGGACCTTTCGCCTATCGCACCGGGTGGACGATGGGCGAACATATGGCGCGAGAAGTGCATACCATGATCCCTGCGACGCTGAAGGATATGGATCGCGACCCGCCCGATGCCATCCTGACCGGCTATGAAGCGGGTACACGAAAATTGCCGATGAAGCCTGACAACGGGATGATCAGCTATGCCCGCGATCGGGGCTATCGCATGCTCACAATGCCGGATGGCATAGGGCGGCTCTATCTCAAACCAAAACAGTGGAAAGGCTGGCTACCGCGTCATTGACCGGCAGGCCATTTTGCCGCATTTCCCGCGCCATGAGCAACATATCCCCCCTCGCCCCCGCCGCCTTTCCGTCGATGCCCGCCATCGAGGGCGTGACGCTGCGAACCGCGCGGGCGGGTTATAAGGCCTGGGAACGGTGCGACCTCACCTATGTCGAACTGGATGCCGGGACGGCCGTTGCCGGGGTCACGACACAGAGCAAATGCCCCTCCCCTGAAGTCGAATGGTGCCGGGACGCCATCCCACTGGGTTCGGCGCGGGCGCTGGTCGTCAATGCCGGCAATGCCAACGCCTTTACCGGCCATCGCGGCCGGGCAGCGGTGGAAGCGATCGCGGCGAAGGTAGCCAATCGCCTGTCCTGCCTGCCGTCCGATGTCTTTGTGTCATCGACCGGCGTGATCGGCGTGCCGCTGCCTGTAGACAAGGCCGAAGCGGGGCTGGATGCAGCATTCGACGCAGCACCCTGTGGCTGGGAAGAGGCCGCCAACACCATCGGCACGACGGACACCTATGCCAAGGGCGCCCATGCCTCTGCGATGATCGGCGGCACGCGGGTCGAACTGGTCGGCATCATCAAGGGTTCGGGCATGATCGCGCCCGATATGGCGACGATGCTTGGGTATATCTTCACCGATGCGGCCATCGCTCCCGCCCTGTTGCAACAGATGTTGTCGGCGGCCAACAAGCGGACATTCTCCTGCATCACGGTCGATAGCGATACATCGACCAGCGACACCGTATTGGCCTTTGCGACCGGCAAGGCGGGTAATGCGCCGATTACGTCCATGGACGATGCAGGCGCCGACGCATTTCACGCCGCCCTGTCCGACCTTTGCCTGCAACTCGCCCATCTGGTGGTACGCGACGGCGAAGGCGCGACCAAGTTCGTCGAAATCAGTGTCGAGGGCGCGGAAAGCGACGAAAGCGCCCATCGCATCGGCCTGTCCATCGCCAATTCCCCGCTGGTGAAAACCGCCATCGCCGGCGAGGACGCCAATTGGGGTCGTGTCGTCGCCGCCATCGGCAAGGCCGGCGAACCGGCCGACCGCGACACGCTGTCCATCCGCTTTGGCGGAACGCAGGTCGCGACCGGCGGGCTTGCCGTTGAAGGCTATGATGAGGCGCCCGTCGCCGCGCATCTGAAGGGGCAGGACATCGTCATCGGCGTCGATCTGGGCCTGGGCGACGGACGCGCGACGATCTGGACCTGCGATCTGACGCATGGCTATATCTCGATCAACGCGGATTATCGCAGCTAAGGGTCGTCATCCATGGTGCTGGAACTGCATGAGCCGGTCGTCGCCCTGATGCGACAGGTGGGGCGCGACATCGTGATGCCGCGCTTCCGCAATCTGGCCGGGCATGAAGTCAGCACCAAATCCGCGCCCGACGATCTTGTCACCATCGCCGACAAGGAAAGCGAAGTCCGCCTGTCCGAAGGGCTGGCCGCCATCCTGCCCGAAGCGGGCATCATCGGCGAGGAAGCCTGTGCGGCCGACCCCAGCATATTGGACCGGGCGGGCGATGGATTGAACTGGATCATCGATCCGATCGACGGCACCGGCAATTTCGCGGCGGGCAATGCGCCCTTCGGCATCATGATAGCGCTCGCAGATGCAGGCACGACACTGGCAGGCTGGATACTCGATCCCCTGAGCGGACGGCTATGCCACGCGATGCTGGGCGGCGGCAGCCACATCGATGGCGAGCAGGTGACGGCTCGTGAAAGCGGCGCGGACCTGCCTGTCGCGGCGCTGGCTGTCTATTTCATGAGCGAGGAAGAACGCGCAGACATTAAGCGCCGGTCGGAGGGGCGATTCGCGCTGGTCGACATTCCACGCTGCGCCGCCGAACAATATCCGCGTCTGGTGCTGGGCACCAACGATCTGTCGGTCTTTGCCCGTACATTACCATGGGATCACGCCGCCGGCACGCTGTTCGTCAATGAGGCAGGCGGCCTGTGCCAGCGAATCGATGGCTCCTCCTATCGAGTCGGGGATTTGCGGCGCGGCCTGATCGGCGCATCATCACCCCGAATGTGGGATATAGCAGCAGCGGCACTCTATAGCTGATACGCTGTCGCGCGACAAAGAAGCGCCGCGACCTCCATATAGTCCCGAATATTATCAAAGAATTGTGCCGCACCTCCGCGGACTCTCCGATGCATTGGCGGCCCAAAAAAAAGGCCGATCCAAAGGACCGGCCGGAAAGTTTTAGGAGAGGATGCCTGAAAGGCCCGTCCCTTATGCTGTGATAGCGGTATCAAGGCAAATGCTAAAAATCTCCACCCGGTTGCAAAAAATGCAACAAGGCGGAGACGTTCAGATCAGCGCGTCAGCTTCTTATAGGCCAAGGCGGTCGGACGATCGGCCGCATCGCCCAGACGGCGGCGCTTATCTTCTTCATAAGCCTCGAAATTGCCCTCAAACCATTCAACATGGCTGTTGCCTTCGAAGGCGAGAATATGGGTAGCCAGACGGTCAAGGAAGAAGCGGTCATGGCTGATGACCACGGCGCAACCGGCGAAGTTTTCGATCGCTTCTTCCAGTGCGCCCAGCGTTTCGACGTCAAGGTCATTGGTCGGTTCGTCAAGCAGCAGAACGTTGCCGCCCTTTTTCAGCATCTTGGCGATGTGAACGCGGTTACGCTCACCACCCGACAGCTTGCCGACATTCTTCTGCTGGTCCTGCCCCTTGAAGTTGAAGGCACCGACATAGGCGCGGGTCGACATGTCGTGCCCGTTGACCTTCACATAATCGAGGCCGTCGGAGACTTCTTCCCAGACATTCTTCGAATCGTCGAGATGATCGCGGCTCTGATCGACGAAGCCGAGACGGACGGTCGTGCCGATGTCGATTTCACCCGAATCGGGCTTTTCCTGCCCGGTGATCAGTTTGAACAAAGTGGACTTGCCCGCGCCGTTCGGCCCGATCACGCCCACGATGCCGCCCGGCGGCAGCAGGAAAGACAGGTTTTCGAACAGCAGCTTGTCGCCGAACGCCTTGGAAATACCCTTGAATTCGATCACCTTGCCGCCCAGACGCTCAGGCACCTGAATGACAATCTGCGCCTTGCCGGGCGAACGGTTGTTCTGGCTGGCGACCAGTTCCTCGAACTTCTTGATACGCGCCTTGGACTTGGTCTGGCGCCCTTTGACACCCTGACGGATCCATTCCAGCTCGTCGTTGATCGCCTTCTGGCGGCCGGTCGCTTCGCGATCTTCCTGTTCCAGACGCTTGGCTTTCTTCTCCAGATAGGTGGAGTAGTTGCCTTCATAGGGGAAATATTTTCCGCGATCGAGTTCGAGGATCCAGCCGACCACATTGTCGAGGAAATAGCGGTCGTGGGTGATCATCAGCACCGATCCGGCATATTCCTTCAAGTGATTTTCCAGCCAGGTGACGCTTTCGGCATCCAGATGGTTGGTCGGTTCGTCGAGCAGCAGAATGTCAGGCTTCTGGATCAGCAGCCGGGTCAGCGCGATACGGCGCTTTTCACCACCCGACAGGCTTTCCACGCTCCAGTCGGACGGCGGGCAGCGCAGCGCTTCCATCGCGATTTCAAGCTGATTGTCGAGCGTCCAGCCATCGACCGCATCGATCTGCTCCTGCAACGTGCCCATTTCCTCCATCAGGGCGTCGAAATCGACGTCCTCCGGCGGGTCGGCCATGATCATGCTGATCTCATTGAAGCGGTCCATCTTGTCGGCGATGTCGCGCGCGCCGTCCTTCACATTTTCCAGCACGCTCTTGTTGGGATCAAGCTGCGGCTCCTGCGGCAGATAGCCGACGGTAACATTTTCACCTGGCCAGGCTTCACCCGAAAAATCGGTATCGATGCCGGCCATAATCTTGATCAGGGTCGATTTACCGGCGCCGTTCGGGCCGACAATACCGATCTTGGACCCGCGATAAAATTGCAGGTTGATGTTGTTCAGCACCGGCTTCGCCGCGCCGGGGAAAGTCTTGGTCATGCTCTTCATGACATAGGCATATTGCGAGGAAGCGGACATGGGTTCGCGCAGCTCCGAAAAAGGCAGAATGAAAAGTCGATGTGAAAATCCCGGCCGGGTTAGCGGAGGCGGAAGCCATTGGCAAATGGGGGATCGCCCGGTAAGCCGTCAGCCATGCAGAAAATCCGATCGGGCACGCTGGCCGCCCTCCTCCTTGGCAGCATCCTCACTCCCGCCGCCGGCATCGCGGCGCCCGCCGACAGCAGTGCGATCGCCACGGCAGCGTTGAAGGATGACGTCGCCTATGATTTCACCGAAGGTCTGACCACTGAAGTAGGCCCACGTCCGGCCGGCACGCCACAGGAGGCACGCGCCCGCGACTGGGCCGTTGCGAAGCTGAAGGCCCTGGGCTTCTCCAATGTCCGTGCCGAACCCTACACCATGCCGGTATGGGTGCGCGGCAAGGATGAAGCACGCATCATCGCGCCATTCCCCCAGAATCTGACATTGGCCGCGCTGGGCAATAGCGGCTCCACCCCCGAGGCCGGGATCGACGGCGAAGTCGCCTATTTCCCGACTATCGCCGATCTGGAAGCAGCCCCTGACTCCAGCGTGAAAGGCAAGATCGTCTTCGTCAGCCATGGCATGACCGCGACGCAGGATGGCTCTTCTTATGGCTACTATGGTGCAGCACGCCGTCAGGGGCCGAGCATTGCATCGAAGAAGGGCGCCATCGCCATTATAATAAGGTCCATCGGCACAGACCATCATCGTGTGCCGCATACCGGGGTGCAGATGTGGGCCGATGGCGTAAAGCCGATCCCCGCCGCCGCGCTGACTGTACCCGACGCCGAACAGCTTGCCCGCGTGGTTTCGCGTGGCAAGCCGGTGACGATGCATCTGACGCTGACGTCAAAGATGCTGAAGGATCAACCGTCCGGAAACGTCATTGGCGAAATCCCCGGCAGCGATCCCAAGGCGGGCATCGTGGTTGCGGCCTGTCATCTTGACAGTTGGGACCAGGGAACCGGCGCGATCGACGACGCGACTGGCTGCGCGATCGCTGCCTCATCAGCCTTGCAGGTCGCGAAGGCAGGCCAGCCCCGGCGCACCATCCGCGTACTGATGGCCGGCGCCGAGGAAGTCGGCGGTGACGGCGCGCGTGCTTATTACAAAGCGCATGGCAAAGAACCACACGCCCTCGCTATCGAATCCGATTTCGGTGCGGACCGCATCTGGCGAGTCGACTTCAAACTGCCGCAGGGACATGAGGCACTTGCCGATCGCGTGAAGCAGGCGCTCGCGCCGCTGGGGGTCGGCGCCGGTCGTCAGGAAGCCGGTGGCGGCGCCGACATTGCACCTTTGGTAAAGGCCGGGGTGCCAGTCATCGACCTGCAACAGGATGGCACCCGCTATTTCGACCTGCACCACACGCCCGACGACACGCTGGACAAGGTAGACCCCGGCCAGTTGAGTCAGAATGTCGCCGCGTGGGCCGTGACTCTGAACCTGGTCGCCAACGCGCCAGAAACATTGAATGTCAACTGAACTTTTTTGGTAGACAACGCCCTATCGTACCGTTCTGTCGCTTCATCGGCGCAGAAAATCATTGATTTGTGCAGCGCACAGGTTAATGCGGGTCGCTCGCGTAGGGTCACATCTGTAACGTGCCAGACGCGGCATAATGCTATGGGAGCCGTACAACATGAAGAAGATCGCTGTAGTTTTCGCTTCGGCCAGCCTGATGGCCCTCGCCGCTTGCGGTGAGAAGCCGGCCAACGAAACCGCGAACGCTTCGAACGCCGTCGTTGAAAACGTTGTCGACAACGCTGTGAACGCTGCTGAAAATGCTTCGAACGCCGCTGACAACGCCGCTAACGCTGCGAACAACGCCGCGAACGCGATGTAATCTTCGCATCTGCGAGATTTCCGAAGGGCGGGCCTTAACGGGTCCGCCCTTTTTGGTTTTGGGGTTCTTTCAATCGCCCTGGCATGCTTCCGTTTCACACGCAGGAACAGGAATAGCGCTCCATACGTTTCTTCCCTGACACCGACAGGAAACAGGAGAGTGACATGGGCAAAGGCATATTATTATGGCTGCTGGGCGTTCCCATCCCCATTATCATCCTGCTGTGGCTATTCTTTCACTGATCGGTGATTGACGAGACGCGCGCTTCCCCGCTAAGGGCGACCCCGGATCGGGGAGTAGCGCAGTCTGGTAGCGCGCCTGCTTTGGGAGCATAAAAATCCATCAGCTTCAGTGACTTAAACGGTAGAATTAAGCCGTTTTTCAAGTCCCGCTGAAGGATTGCTGAAGGATTTTGTCCTGCTTGGCCGCCGCTGCGTTCATACGCGCGATTCGAGTGACTATTCACGCCCGATTTTTTCCTCCCAAACAATCTATGTATCGGGGTAAATTACGCCAACATCTCGATCCTCTTCCCCTAACATTGCAGATACGAGAAGACCCCGCCAACATCCGGGGGGATGCGACGGGGTCCGGGTATCGAACGCTCAATGCTGGGGGCAGGTTGCGCGCCCGATAAAGACTGAATGGTTTGGAGAGCAAGCGGTTCCATCCGCACCTAAGGAAGCAGTAACCTAGATCAAGCATCGCTTGATAGGGATTATGGGATGGTCGTGTTATAGTCATTGCATTGGCGTGGTTGATCGCAAGCATGACGCCAATGACAGGACTTAACTGGTCTGCCGCTTGAAATGTGGAGGCCGTCATGTCCGCTGCCGATCCTATTATTTTTGCTTCGCAAACCGCAGCGATGTCGGATGTCGAACTGTATGTCGCATTCCAGTTGCTGGATGTTGATACGACGCAAGACTATCAGCAGGCGGTGTTGGACGAGGCGCAACAGCGCAATCTCATCACAGCCAGCGAAGCCGCTGCCGTGATCCGCGCTAGAGGCTAACAAGCACGCAGAGCGTCGATTATACGATAAGACCCCGACAGCAAGGGAACTGTCGGGGCCATCAAAGAGATCGGACGACCAAGCGGGGGGCAGGTTGTGCGTCCGATGATGTCAGAACGGTCATGTCGTTGTCTGGTTCCACCCGTGGTAAGCCTCCCACACTGGAGGAACCCAGATGCCAGATGTCGAAGACCTTGATGACCAGTCGTTGATCGGCCTGTGGAGCGCTGTTGCAGACCGCGACAATCTCACCGAATACGAGGAGGAGGTGATCGCGGAAATTAAGCGGCGTGGACTGGATTTCTGATGCGCTGTGTCCGTCGTCAGAACATTTGGCGCAACTCGCGGCGTAAATTAGCGGAGTGCGGGCCTCGTCTGGGGGTTGATGTTAGGCGGCGAGCTTGCGGTGAAGCAAGCGCCGATGTTCGATGGTCTGCCG
>JAJZQN010000077.1 GCA_021847605.1 Pseudomonadota bacterium
GACATGGTACCCTGATGGGCGGTCGGGCGGGGGTGCGGGCCGGTGCGGCATCGAAAATGCGTTCTTTCGCGCATTTTCCAAACAGACTCTTAGAGCGGTCGGTGATCCGATTGCATCGGATCGACCGCTCTAAGTTTTTGTTTTAACGCATTCTCCGAGTCGTCAGGTGGTTCCACCTGACTGGAGAATGCTCTGGCTTCCCATATTTCCCGGCGATTTTGTAATCTTCTTGCCAGACCATGATCCTATCGGAAACTCTCCTACAGATCATTCACGGTGCGCGTCGTCAACGGAGTGGGTGGAGGCGAAAGGGTTGCAGGATGACAGATCGCCATTTCGTAGGACGGGGTGGGCGCGACGGGCGCAGCCAGACAGACTGATGCACCGTCCGTTCCAGCCAGAGCGGCATGGACGCATTCGCACCGGCTGAAGTCGGGCAGAAGCGGGCAATCAGGCGCTTTTAATATCGTCCGAAATAGCCATCCCTCATTTGTCACCCCAGCGTAGGCTGGGGTCTCAGGCGGTCAGGGAATGAGGTCAGAAATATCGAGCCAGTCGGGATTACTCTCTTCAATGAGCCGGATTTTCCATTCGCGCTTCCACGCCTTTAGTGCCTTTTCGCGTGCAATGGCGAACGTGATGTCATCATGATGTTCAGCGAGAACGAGGTGGATAAGACCGTATTTCTTGCAGAACATCGAACCAGTGCCGTTTCTGTGTTGTGCTACGCGGGCAGTTAGATCGGCTGTGACGCCAATGTATAGCACGCCTCTTGCCTTGTTCGTCATGATGTAGGTGTAGCCGCCACGCGCCATGCCCTAGCGTGACGCGCCTCCGCCTGAGATGCCAGCCTTCGCTGGCATGACGGGTGTTGTTATGTCGGCTCCTGATGAATTCCAGCCTACTAGAATCAGACCGTCCTCCAACCACCCATCCCAGTGGTTTCGTGTGAGCCGCCCTCCCCTGCACCACAGGCAGGAGAGTGAGCGGCTTCGTTGAGGGGCGCGGTTCCTGCGCAGCACCAGCCAGATGCAAAAAGCCCCGCGCCTTTCGGAGCGGGGCTTTTTTTCGTGCCTGAGCAGTAGCGTCAGATTTTGTCGCCGAGCGCGCCCTTGATCGAGCCGGAGACGTCCTGCACCGTGCCCTTGGCCTGTTGCGCCTTGCCTTCGGCGACCAGCCGTTCATTGTCGGTCGCCTTGCCGACGGCTTCCTTGATGTTGCCGGCCGCCTTGTTGCCCGCAGCTTTCAGCTTGTCTGTCGTTTCACCCATGGTCAAACTCCTTTCAGGATCATTTGACAGAAGAACGAGACAGCGACGAACGGGTTGCAATCGGAACGGCAATGCAATGAATTAAAGCGATTTCTCGTAAATCTGGTAAATCTTGTTCACCTTGCTGTCGATCGCGTCGGCAATGGCGTTCATGCCCTGATTATCGTCCAGCACCCAGCCGATTTCACCTCGGGTCGAGCCGTAACGGGTGATGGCGTTGCGGCGGATATATTCGATCATCATGAAAGCGAGCTGGCTGGCCATGCGGGAGGATTGCAGTTTCTGCACCACGCCCATCAGCGGCACGCGCATGGTGCGCGGGTTGGGCTTCCTCAGCCATTTGAGCAGCTTGATGAAGCCGAACGGGAAAAGCGAACCGTTGAGCGGTGCAACCGCCTCATTCAGGTCGGGCAGCGTCATCATGAAAGCAACCGGCTCGCCATCCAGTTCGGCGACCATGATCAGGTCTTCGAACACGATCGGTTTCAGCTTCTTGCCGGTATGGGCGACTTCCTCATCCGTGATCGGCACAAAGCCCCAATTATGGCCCCATGCGTCGTTCAGGATGGACAGGATGATCGCCGCCTCCTTGTCGAATTTCGATTTATCGACCGGGCGGATGCGAATGCGCGCATTTTTCTCGCCCGACTGGACGATGCGCTGAATCAGCGGCGGAAATTCCTTCGTAATGTCCAGCTCATAGGTTTTGAGCTGTTTCACCGGCGTATAGCCGCTGCCTTCGATCATCGGCTGATAGGCGGCGCTGTTATGCCCCATCATGACCGTTGGCGGATGATCATGCCCCGCAATCAGCAGGCCCGGCTCTTCCCAGATGGAGAGCGAGATCGGACCCAGAACGCGGGTCATGCCCTTTTTACGCAGCCAGTCTTCGGCCGTGGCGATAAGGGCCGCGCCGACAGCTTCATCCTCCGCCTCGAACAGGCCGAAATTGCCGGTTCCCGGACCCATGCCCTGTTCGGCGGGCTGTGCCAGGGCCAGCCGGTCGATATGGGCGGAAATACGGCCGACCACCTGCCCGGCGCGACGGGCGAGGAAATATTGCGCCTCGGCATGGCCGAAAAAGGGGTTTTTGCCGGGCGTCAGCAATTCCTTCACCTCGGCCTTGAGCGGAGGCACCCAGTTGGGATCATTGGCATAGAGCCGCCAGGGCAGATCGATGAACGCCTTCAGGTCGGCCTTGCCGGAAACGGGAGTGATTACCAGATCGGATTGCGCCACGGGTGCCGCCTTGGATGAAAAAATGGAATTGGGTGCAGTTCGGCGCTTGTTTGCGGAATGTCAATCACGGGCGCGAAACAGGCGCGTAACACAAGTGAATATGTCATGGTGCTGCCATGATCTCAGCGCAATTGGAGGCTAGAGCCATTCCCATGACTGTGCATGATCCCATACTCGCCGCCGCGCAACGGGCGCGGGCGGCCGTTCCTGACGACATGGCGATGCTGCGTGCCGCCGCCGATCTGACGCGCACGCTTTCCACCGCCAATCCGCGCATCTACTGGCCCGACATGCTGGCGTCGGCTATCGTCGGCTGGGCCGCGCTGGCCGGCGCGATGCTGGCCGGATCGACGGCGGTGGCCATCGGCTGCGCGATCGTGGCGATGCTGGCGCTGTATCGCGCGGCCAGCTTCATTCATGAACTGACCCATATGCGCAAGGGCGCCCTGCCCGGCTTTCGGCTGGGCTGGAACCTGATCGTCGGCATCCCGCTGATGATCCCGTCTTTCATGTATGAAGGCGTGCATAATCAGCACCATGCCCGCACCCGGTACGGTACGGCGGAAGACCCCGAATATCTGCCGCTGGCGCTGATGAAGCCGTGGTCGTTGCCGCTGTTCATCGTCGTCGCCGCGCTGGCGCCGGTGGGCCTGATCCTGCGCTTTGGCGTACTGACGCCATTATCGCTGATCGTACCACCGCTGCGCCGCAAGGTCGTGGCGGAATTTTCGGCCCTGTCGATCAACCCCGCCTATCGCCGTCGCGCGCCGGAGGGTGAGTTTGCCCGTCAGTGGCACTGGCAGGAAGCGGGCGCCAGCCTGTTTGCGCTGACGCTGGTGGGCAGCGTCTTCGCTTTCGGCTGGAAGCCACTGCTCGTCTATATGGGCGTGCATTCGGCGATGACCGTCATCAACCAGTTGCGCACGCTGGTCGCGCATCTGTGGGAGAATGAGGGCGAGGCGATGACCGTGACGGCGCAATATCTGGACTCGGTCAATGTGCCGCCGCCCGGCTATCTGCCCGCTTTGTGGGCGCCGGTGGGTCTGCGCTATCATGCGCTGCACCACCTGTTGCCCAGCGTCCCCTATCATGCGCTGGGCAAGGCCCATGCCCAGTTGATGGCGACGCTGGATACCGATTCCCCCTATCGCAAGGGCAATTACAAGGGGATGTTGCCGCTGGTCGGCAAGATCGCCCGCAGCACCATGACGGCGCGGTAAGAAAAGGCGCTGATATATCGGCAAAAAAGGCGGGCGACCGGATGGGTCGGCCGCCTTTTTTTTGTTGCCCGCATACTTTTTTTAAGTTTCGCCTTGAAACCTGAAAGCGCTCACCCATATTGGGGTTGTTCCGGTTCACTCCCCCCTCAGGACCGGAACGCCCCCTCATGGACCCCGACAGCTTCCCTTGGCTGCCGGGGTCTTTGCTTTGAGGCATCCAGCGTCAAGAGGCCCATCACTCCTCCGTACGGAAGAGGACGGTTTCACCGACGAGCAGGAAGAGGAGGAACGGCGCCCACGCGGCCAGAAATGGCGGATAGGCGCCCAGATTGCCCATGGCGAGCGAGAAATTGTCGGCCACGAAATAGGCAAAGCCCAGCGCCATGCCCATCACCGCACGCACGAACAACTGACCCGAACGCGCCAGGCCAAAAGCGGCGACGGACCCCAATATCGGCATCAGCAGCGCAGATAATGGTCCCGACAGCTTGTGCCACAGGCTGGCCTCCAGCTCTGCGGTCGGTCGGCCGGCATCATGCAGGTCGGATATGGCGGCGCTAAGCTGGTCAAAGGTCAGAGCGTCGGCATTGACCGTTGCCAGCGTGAATTGATCCGGGCGGATATCGCGCCCGAAACGCACGGTGCCGACGTCGCGCATCGTGCCGCGCGCCACGTCGAACTGTCGCGCATTTTCCAGCAGCCAGCTCTTGGTCTTTGCATCATAATGGCCCTTGGGCGCCTGAACCATGGTGGTCAGCGTGTTGCCGATGCGGTTATAGATTTCGACCTTGCGCAACTGCACTTCCGCGCCGCGCCCCGCGACGATGGCCGCGTTGACGAGGTTGTTGCCGTCGCGCACCCACGGATTGACGACAATGCCGCTGGACGGGGGAACCGGACCATAATCGACCGCCTGCCAGGCCGTCAGCATCGCGGTGGAACGGGTGACGATCCGTTCGTTGAAGAGATAGCTGACCATCGATACGCCCAGCGCCGCGACCAGCAGGGGCGCAAGAATCTGATGCGCGGACAGGCCCGCCGCCTTCATCGAGATGATTTCGCTATTCTGGTTGAGCGTCGCCAGCATGATGAGCGTGCCGAGCAGCACCGAAAAGGGCAGGAATGTGGCCGCGATCTGTGGCGCGCGCAGGGCGGCATAATGCCATAGCTGCGGGTCGCCATTGCCCTGATAGGCGAGGATGTCGCCCGATTCGCCCAATATGTCGAGGGTCAGCAGGATCGCGACCAGCATCGCCAGCACCGCAAAGGTGCGGGTGAGGAACAGGCGGACCATATACCAGCTGATCTGGCGCGAGGGGAAAAAGTCCAGCATGGATCAATCCTCCCCTTGTGCCGTGGCGGCTTTCGATCTGCGCCTGATCAGGCGCACCAGCTGTTTGCCCGCCTTGCCCACCGCATATTCCAGCGCCGCGATAGGCTGACCGCCGGGACGGTGCGCGATGACATGGTACATCCAGAAGATAAGCCCCGACACGATGACGAACGGTCCCCACAGGGCGATGATCGGATCGACCTTGCCCAGCGCGGCGACGCTTTCGCCATATTGATTGATCTTGTGATAGGTCACGATGAACACGATCGACAGGAAGACGCCCAGCGCCGAGCTGGATCGCTTGGGCGGAATGGCGAAGGCCAGCGCCGCCATCGGCAACAGCATCATCATCACCACCTCCACCATGCGATAGTGGAAATTGGCGCGCACCTCATGCCGCAATTTGTCCGGCGTGGCGGAATTATGGCCGATCACGACCAGTTCGGGAATCGTCTTTTCTCGGTCATTGTCACGACCGCGGAAATTCTCGATCTGCGGCAGGTCGATGGGCAGGTCATGGCTGGAGAAGGACAGGATGCGCGGAGTCGCATATTTGGGACCGTCGTTCACCAGCACGCCGTCGCGCAGGCGGAAGATGATGGTGTCGGGATCGTCGGTCGCCAGGAAAGTGCCCTGCGCCGCCGTCACCGCCACCGACTGTCCGTCGTGGCTGACCGCGCGGACGAAGATGCCCTGAAGATTGCGCCCCTCATCCCGGCTGCGTTCGATGCGCAGCGTCATGCGACGGCCGAGATTGGTGAATTCGCCCACCTTGATCGACGCGCCCAGCGCGCCCGACCGCAATTCGAAACGCAGCGCTTCATAGGCATGGCGAGACAGAGGCTGAACGAAGCCGACGATGCCGAAATTGAGCAATGCCAGGGCGATAGCGTATAAATAAGGCACGCGCAGCAACCGGCCATAGGACAGGCCGACCGCGCGCATCACATCCAGTTCCGAGCTGGTCGCCAGCTTTCGGAAGGCCAGCAGCACGCCCAGCATCAGCCCGATCGGAATGGCGAGCGACATATATTCGGGCAGCATATTGGCCAGCATGCGCCACACGACGCTGACCGGCCCGCCCGAAGCCGCGACGAAATCGAACAGGCTGAGCATCTTGTCCAGCATGAACAACATGGCGGCGATGATCAGCGTTCCCACCATGGGCAACAGGATCAGCCGGGCGATATAACGGTCGATGGCGGTCAGCATTCTCTAAGTCGTCGTCCCATCACCATGTTTTGGCCGCAAACCCATCGCATATCCGAATCCGATAAAAGGTTGCGGGGCGAACAGGGGCTCGCCGTCCAGTCATATAAGGGCGGCTATAGCTTCCAGGAGTCTGATGGTCATGTTGAAAGTTGCATTGGGTCTGATGTCGGGGGTCGCGCTCGGCGCTGCCGTACCCGCACTGGCCCATGGTCAGGAAATCACCAATGATCTGGCGCGGTGCGGCGCCGATGCCAAAGGAGCGGCCGTGCTGGTCGATGTGCGCGGCTTTGCCGCAGCCACCGGCAAGGTGCGGGTCCAATCCTATCCCGCCACCAAGGCCGCATGGCTGACCAAGGGCGAATGGCTCCATCGCATCGACATCGCGGTGAAGCCCGAACATGGCAGCATGCGATTCTGCGTGCCTGTGCCGCACCCCGGCAAATATGGCATCGCCGTGCGCCATGACCGCGACGGCAATGGCAAGACCGACATTTCGCGCGACGGTGGTGGATTTTCCAACAATCCGTCGATCAGCATTTTCAACCTGGGCAAGCCTGGTGTGGAAAAGGCGTCCTTTTATGCCGGGCCGGGCGTGACGAAAATCACCATCGACCTGAAATATATGTGATCTGAGAAAATGGTCTGCGTCGCGCTCCTGTCCAACCCAAAATCGACGGGCAACCGGCAGACCCTTCCGCGCGTGCGCAGCTATTGCGCCAGCAACCCGGACATTTTCCACTATGAGGTGGAACAGGTCGATCAGATCGGCCGGGCGTTTCAAACCATCGCCCGCGTCAACCCGACCGTCATCGTCATCAATGGCGGCGACGGGACGGTGCAGGCGTCGCTGACCGAACTCTATCAGGGTGAGCATTTCAAGGGCCGGGTGCCGCCGATCGCGGTGCTGCCCAATGGCAAGACCAACCTGATCGCCCTTGACCTTGGCATCCATGGCGACCCGATCAAGGCGCTGGAACGGATCGTGGAAATCGCCAAGACGGGCGTCGACGATCATGTCGTCGCGCGCGAGCTGATCGCCCTGTCCGACGGGCAGGCGGAAACGCGGCCGGTGCTGGGCATGTTTCTGGGCGGCGCGGGTCTGGCCGACTATATGCTCTATTGCCGGAACCAGATTTATCCGCTGGGCCTGTCCAATGGCCTGAGCCATGTCATCACCGCGCTGGCGGTGCTGGTGTCGCTGTTGTTCGGCATCCGCGCCCGTTTCCTGCCGCCATCGAGCCGTCCGGTCCGCATCTCGCTGATCCGGGATGGCCAGCTGGCCGGGCGCTTCTCTGTCCTGATCGTCACCACATTGGAACGCCTGTTGCTGGGCGTGCAGCCGGGCAGCAGCCTGCGCGGCAACATGAAGCTGATGGCGGTGGACCAGAATCTGATGGCGCTGATGCGGCTGGTGTGGGCCACCCTGTTCAACCGGGTCGGCAAGCATAAGGTACAGGGCGTCCATCTGGAACAGGGCGACGTCATCCGCATCGAAGGCGAGCGGAGCAGCGTCATCCTGGACGGCGAATTGTTCGAGGCATCGGAGGGCAAGCCCATCGTCCTGCGCTCCACCGCGCCGGTGCCGTTCCTGCGACTGGCCGCCTGAACCGGTATCCGCTCAGACCGAATCGGCCCCGCCCCACCATCATCCTTCACTTCCCGCATGATGCGAGCCATCGGCCGTTCCAGCCCATGCGCGCATGTTCCGCGCAGCAGGCCATGGGGCGATGCGGCGCCGGGTTGGGCGATCCATCATATCGAAACAGCCTGACAGGCCGGGGACCAGCCACACCGGCCATAGCCGGCTTATGCGCGAAACAGAGGAAAGAGCGCATCGGCATTCATCATACCAATTCGATATAATCAGAGATTGAGACGATGTTGGCGGAGCGGCGCGAACAGGCCCATCTGGCGGGTGTCGCAATCGTGCGGCACCACAGGACCGACCCATGTTCACCCGCAAGATCCGCTTTCTCGCCATTGCCCCCAGCATCGTTGGCGCCGTGCTGAGCCTCTCCCCCCTCTCGATGGCAAATGCAGCCACCCCGCTGCGCAGCTTTGGCGAGATCGAGTTTCGCAGCGACCCCGCTTCGCTGGTGGATGAAGTACGCGCCGACCTGAGCGCGCATATCCCGGCAGGCAGCTCGCTGGACGCAGCACGCTCCCTGCTGAGCGATGCCGGAGCGAAATGCCGACCCGCCCGTACCGACGGATCGGTCCGGTGCCGTTATTATGGCACCCATTTCCACGGCGATGGCGTGGAGCCGGTAAGCTGGACCGTCAACCTTAATACGGCTGATAACATGGTCCAGTCCTTCACGCTGGTCCGTCAGTAAGAACCCGTCCGAACAAGGTTGCGGATCGGCTCAAAAGGATTTGGCACACCGGCAAGCGAGCGCCACCGCCATGATGCCTTCCCGACGTCATGGTGCAGGCGCTGCGCCCCGGCCCGTCCAATCCCTCGCCAGCCCTTCGCACCCTTGTTCACAGGACAGGAGTCCCGCCGGACCGACTGGAGCCTTTCTGGATTCTTCGGCGTCCAGAAAGGCTCCCATTTCGATGAGATCGGGGCATTTCCCCAGGGCATTTTGCGATCCGCCGGCGGTTCCAGCGGGTGACAAAATGCCCCGGCGACGCCAAGGATGCGGGGGCCAGAGATGCGGGGGAGCGCACACCCCAACGTCTTTGGCCCAGCGTCTTTGGCGTCGCCTTTAACGACAATCTGACTTATGGCGCAGGTCATGGCCATCGACATTCGCCAGTTGCGCTATTTTCTGGCGGTCGCCGCCGAACGCAGCTTCACCCGAGGCGCCGAACGGCTGCACATGGCACAGGCGCCGCTCAGCAAACGGATACAGGAACTGGAAGAGGAACTGGGCGTCCAGCTTTTCGACCGGGAAAGCCGCCCGATCGCCCTGACCCCGGCCGGCCATCTGCTACGCGAAGAGGCGCTGCACGTCGTCCATCGACTGGACCAGTTGCAGGCGACGATGCGCCGCTTCATCGCGGCGGAGCGGCCCCGCTTCGTCATCGGGCTGGTGCCATCCACCCTCTATGCGGGCCTGCCCGAACTGATCGCCCGATTCCGCGCGCAGACGCCGGGACTGGATGTCGCCCTCGCCGAAATGGACAGTTTCGAACAGATGGCCGCGCTGAAGGAAGGGCGGATCGATGTCGGTTTCGACCGGATCGTCGTGGAAGACCCGCTGATCGCTCATATGATATTGCGCGAGGAACCTCTGGTCGTCGCCCTGCCCGCCCAGCACCCCCTGTTGCAGGAGGATGGCGGCGTGTCACTCGCCGCCGTGGCGGAGCTGCCGCTGATCCTCTATCCCGGCATGCCCCGCCCCAGCTATGCCGACCTCATCCTCTCTTTCTTTCATGAGCGCGACCTGACCCCCGCCGCCATCGTGGAAGTACGCGAGCTTCAGACCGCACTGGCCATGGTCGCGGCCGGAGCCGGCGCGTGCATCATCCCGGAGTCGGTGCGTCCCCATGCGCGCACCGACATCGGTTATGCCCGGCTCGCGGAGCGACTCACCGCCCCCTTCCTGCTGCGGCGACGGGCCGGTCCTATGCCCGATCATCTCAAGAGCCTGCTCACCCTGTACGAGCATGGCGGCTGATGGATAGCGGCCGGGAACCTTCCGCCGCGACAAGCGCTCAAACCGGGACACCAACAGGGTCCATCAAGGAGATTGAGCGAGATGAAGAATATCATCGGTACGGCTGTGGGTGCCGCCATCGACCGCCGCGACGGCGACAGCGGCATCAAGGGTGCGATCCTGGGCTATTTCGCGTCCGGCGCGGTCAAGACCGTGGCAAAGCTGGGCCTGTTGGCAGCCGTTGGCGCGGGTGCGGTCAGCCTGGCCAAGCGCGCAAGCCGTTAGAGCGGTCGACGAGTCGTCAGGTGATGCCACCTGACTGGAGAATGCTCTAAGCGCATCCATCAACCCCCGCCCTGATCGGGGCGGGGCAGATAGGCCAGAGCCGTGTTCGATCGCAGGCCGATCAGGGCACGCCGATAATCCCTTCGACCTGTTCGGGATACGCCCGCATCAACGCATTGCACAAATCCCTGCCCGCCCGCTCCGCCGCGTCGGCAGGCCGCACGGTGACGGCCGTCCCCTTCCAGACATCCATCGACGCGCCGCGCCTGCGCACCCGCATATCGATCGTCGTCCGTTCCAGAGCGACATGGCGCGACTTGCCCGACGGGATGGATATGATGGCGCCCGTGCCGACGCTGCCCAATGCTCCGCCATGCGCCATGTCGGATTTGACGGGCGCAACCCTGGTCGAGCCGGTCCCCACCTCTTCGCGATGGATGGACAGTTCCACCACATAAGCGGAATGGCCGGGATCATCCAAAATGGTAAAGCCCCTGCCCGCCAAAGCCTGACCCGCAGCATCCATATAGGTGGCGACCGGCACATCCATGTGTCCGTCATCCATTTTCACATCGATCGATATGGTGCCGCCATCGGGCGGCGTGGCCGCCGACAAGCCCCCGACCGCGCCGAAAGCACCGCCCGGCAAAGTCATGGCAGCCAGCAGAGATCGAAACCGGCGCCCCGCGATGATGGCGCGGGCGGTAAAGAAGGACAGGAAGGAAAGCTGCAAATGCCCGACTCCACCCGGTTTATGGCACGGCAGACAGCTTTACAGACAAGCTACTGGGCGGTCCCACGCGCCATGTAGAGAGATGCTGGCAAGAAAAGCGGGGCAATGTCAGAAAAAGCGAATGAAAAGCTGATCCCGAACAATGACGGCTGAAATTACGTAAAAGAATATCCGCATTTTACGTAAAAAACATATTATCCGCGTCGTACTTACCGGAAAATTAACCTATTTTGTAGATATCGCAGCCTGTTGAGCCTCTAGTCCCAGGTGCAAAACATATCATGAGTGCCAAGAATATTGCGGAGTTTGCTCGCAAACTCGGTAAAGATGCGCGCGGAAACGTCATCATGCTGACGGCAGCAGCGATTTTCCCCCTGATCGGATTATCCGGCGCCGCGCTGGACGTGGCGCGCATCTATCTGGTGAAAAACAAGCTCCAGAATGCCTGCGATGCCAGCGTTCTGGCCTATCGCCGCACGATGAGCGGCAATAATGTCACCTCAGAGACGGAACCCACCGCGCGCAATTTCTTCAATTCCAACTGTCCGTCGTCAGAACATTTGGCGCAACTCGCGGCGTAAATTAGCGGAGTGCGGGCCTCGTCTGGGGGTTGATGTTAGGCGGCGAGCTTGCGGTGAAGCAAGCGCC